>CAJYMH010000036.1 GCA_913776195.1 uncultured Caulobacter sp. | reverse complement strand
CTTCTACCAGCGCTGGGAAGAAAGCCATGGAGCGGTCTTCGTCTGGTCGATGTATCTGGGCCTCGCCGCCGACGGCTATCTGCGTACCTTCGAGGGGGAGCGGGACGCCTTGCGCGCCCTGGCGGCGCGGTTCGTGACGATGGGCGACGAACTTCGGATGCCCACCTGGGCGGGAGCCTGGCACGTCAAGGAAGCTCGAACCCACGGGGTCCATGGGGCGGTAGCCATCGACGACGCCGATCCGTTTGTCCTGGAGGCGCTTGAGCGGGCGGGGGTTCCCGTTCTGCGGCTGCCGATGGGCAATATGAGTGTGGATGGCGAGACTCTGGAGAACCGCGTGACGGCCTTCATCGAAGGGCCCGTGGAGGCGCGTCGGCGCGAGGGCTGAGGCCCCCGCGCCGCGAGGTCAGCGTGGCGTCAGCGCCAGCGGGACCGACAGCGCGCCGATCTCCGGGAAGCGTGTCGGCGTGATCTCGCCCGCCACTTCGAAGCGGCTGGTTCGGGCCAAGAGCTCCTCCATCATCACCCTCAGTTCGAGGCGCGCCAGGGCGCTGCCCGCGCAACGATGGGCGCCGACACCGAAAGCCACGTGCTCGCGGATGTTGGGGCGGTTGAGGATGAACTGATCCGGGTTCTCGAAGACGGTCTCGTCACGATTGGCCGAGGCGTAGACCAGCGCGATCGGCTCTTCCGGCGCAATCTCGCGGCCGCCGATCGTGACCGGCTGGCGCGCCGTGCGGCAGAAGCCGCGATAGGGGGTGTAGAGCCGCAGGAACTCCTCGATCGCCGCCGGCATCAGGCTCGGATCGGTGCGCAGCTGGTCCTGCAGCGCCTGGTCGCGCGACAGGTGCACGCACATGCTGCCCACATGGACCATGGGCGCCACTATGCCGACCACCAGCACCTGACGGATCGTCCCCAAGATCAGGTCGTCCGGCAGCGGCTCGCCGTCCTGGCGCGCGGCCAGCAGAGCGGAGGTCGGGTCAAGCTCTGGATCGCGCGGATTGGCCCGGCGCTCTTCAATCAGGGCGCGAGCGATAGCGTAGAGCTCCAGGCTGGTCGACTTGACCACATCGTCGATTTTGGACTGGACCGCGAGGTTGAAGGCGCGTCCGACGGCGGCCAGGCGCACCGAATCCTCGGCCGGCATGTTCATCCACTCGGCGAACACCCGCACCGGCAGATAGCTGCCAAAATCGGTGCAGATGTCGGCCTTGCCCGCCGCGATCAGCGGGGCGAGCATTTCACCGGCCAGGCGGCGGATCATCGGCTCCAGTCGGTTAGCCCGGTCCTCGGTCAGCAGCGGATTGAGCGCGCGTCGATAGGGTGTGTGCTCCGGCGGGTCCAGGTGCAGTGGAGGGCGCCGGCCCGTGAAAGCGACCTTGGGCACCACGTTCTGGACCGTGGTGGTGAAAGTCTTGTGGTCGGCCGCCGTCCGCACGACGTCGTGGTAGCCCATCAGCGCCCAGAAGCCGCCCCAGGCGTCGCTGTGCGCCACCGGGCAGCCCCGGCGAAGACGCCCATACTCCTCCCACGCGCTGTCGAAGGTTTCCGGTGCGAGCGCATCGAAATCCTGGGGTATCGAAGAGGTGGCGTGGACATCGTCGGCCATGGAAACGCTTACTCCTTGTCGCCGTCCGCCGGCGCGCGGCAGACGAAACTGTCGGCGCTTTTGGGATCGCCGACGCCATTGTAGATCGCCGCCTGCGGATGGGGGCAAAGCTTGCGGGTGAAGACTGTGCGACCGGCGTCAACCTTGGCGGCGGTCAGGGTCTGCGGCGCCTGATCCTGCTCGACCCAGCGCACCAGAGCCGCAAGAACGCTGGACTGGGGATCGTGCGGGGTCACGCGGTCTCCGGCTTGGCCGAACCGGTCGGCTCCCGGACCGCCCTGACAATGCAGCATGCCCGGGACCAGATAGAGGCGGGCGAAGTCAGGGTCGCCAGCCTTGCTGACAGTGGCCTTGGCGGCTTCCACATAGGCCGTCGTCGGCTGCGGCAGCGTCGCGGGGTCGCTGAGCCCGTGATAGACGATCAGCTTGCCGCCGCGCTTTGCGAAGGCGCTGACGTCGGTCTTCTCGGCCGCCATGGTGGGCAGGCCCTTCCAGGCTGGCGGCACATCCTTGTCGGGGTCGAAGCCGATCGGATTCCAGTTCGGATCGTTGTGCGCCAGATGGCCGAAGATGGATCGGGCAAGGGCCGGCGGCGGGCCCTGCCGAGGCGTGACGCCGGGAAGCAGACCAGGGTCCATTGCGCGGCCGCCGACGGTGAGCGGAGCGCTGATCGCCCGTACTGTCGTCAACTGCTTGGGCGTCAGGCAGACCGATGATGTGGTGGTCCCGCAAGCCAGGGATGCGGGATCAAAGCGACACGAGGCTGGATCGGCGACGACGCCGTCGGTCACACCGTCATCGGCGTCGCACGTCATCACCGCCGCCCGCGCGATCGCATCCCATGCGAGGGGGGAGACCGCGGCCTCCGGATCACGCAAGGCGTGCAGCGAGGCTCCCAAGTGACGCGCCGACAGCGTCACGAGATCGAGACCCGGAGCGCCGGCGATCACGCCGTCATAGTCGGCAGGAAAGTCCTGAACGACCTTGAGAGCCTGGCGTCCGCCGCCAGAGCAGCCGATGAAATAGGCGTGTTTCGCCGGCTCGCCGTAGTAGCGGGCGAGCATGGCCTTGGACACCTCCGCGAGACGGTGGTGCGCGAGGTTGGCGTAGTTGGCCGCCCTTCGCGGATCGGCGACCCAGGAGACATCCTCTATGGCATGGCCGGTGTCGGTGGAGGCGGCGGCGAAGCCCAGCTCAACACCGCGAGCCATATCGGTGTAGTTCAGGTAGCCCGCGTTGCCGCCGACCCCCGTGCCCAGGAACCGCCCGTTCCAGCCATCGACCGGCAGCCACACCTCGAACCCGATGTCGCCGTCGATGCGACCCTGCACCCGGCATACGCCCGCCGCTACCGGTTGAGCGTTGCGGCCCTCGACGGCGGGACTGGTCCAGACGCTTGGCGTGATTTCGGCCTTATCGACCTGGACGCCCTTGAAGCCGCTGGCCGCGAAGGCCGCGCAGCGGTCCACGCGAGCTGCAACTGCTGCGTCGAGCGTCGGCGCGGCCGCCGCACTCATAAATGGCGCGGTGACGAGAGCGGCTGTCGCCGCTCCCGCCAAGGCGATACGCCTCACCATTGCTTAGCGATACTGAAGTTGACGAAGCGGCCCATCGCGCTGGCGTTGGCGCTGTCGAAAGCCATCAGCCCGTTGATCACGACGGGCGGGTCTTCGTCGAACACATTCTGGGCGCTGACCGCCAAGCGTACGCCTTGCAGCAACTTGGAGCCGCTTTGCACGACATAGGCGGCTGTGAAGTCCAGCGTGGTCCAGGCGTCGACCTTGGCGTTCGGCGTCGCCAGGGTGTTGGTGTACGACCCCACATGATTGACAAAGCCGTCCAGGGACCAGCCGTCGCGGCTCCACCCGGCCGACAGGCGTACGCGGGTGCTCACCGGATTGTTGATGGTGTCGAGCACGTCAATGAAGGCTGAGCCGGGTAGGAGCGAGGTCTTGGCGGTTAGGATCTCGGTCCAGTCACCGCGCACGCGCCAGTCGCCAAGCTCATTGCTGAAGTCGTATTGCGCGGACAGGTCCAGGCCCGTCTGCTTGAAGCCGCCCAGGTTCTTGCGGCGGCTGTCGACGATCAGGACGAAGTTGCCGAACGGCTCCGGCGTGCCCTTGTAGAACGGCGAGGCGTAGATTTCTGTCAGCAAGGCGGGGCTGGGGTTACGCGTGATGTATTGGCCCAGCAGCGTCGGGTTCGCCAGGGTGGTGGCGTAGGGCAGCGTGTCGATGCGGTTCTTGTAGTCGACCGAGTAGTAGGTCGCCGACAGCTTCAGGCCCGGTATCGTGGTCGGCGCGAAATCGCCACCGACCGAGATTGTCTCCGCCTCTTCCGGCGCGATGCCGGGACGGCCGCCTAGGAGTTCGATGCCATGGCTCAGCCCGTTGGGTTGGGTGGAGCGCGGGTCAATGAAGTCCACCACGTTGTAGGTGCCGCTGCCGGCGGCGTCGATGTCCTTTAGGGTCGGCGCGCGGAACGAGGTGCCGTAGCTGCCGCGTAGGCTGATCGAGGAGGTGGGATCCCAGGTCAGGCCGATCTTCGGGTTGGTGGTGCCGCCGAAGTCGGAATAGTCCTCGTAGCGGACCGCCGCCGAAAGCACGAGGCGCTGGACGAACGGCATGGCGTTATCAGCGCCGATCACGGGCACGAAAAGCTCGCCGAACACCGCCTTCACGTCGCGCGTCACGCGGCTGTGCAACGTAGTGACAGGCGCTGCGGTGGTCGTGTTGCGCACCTGATTCGAGCGGCCGCTAGCCCAGTAGGCCTCGGCGCCCACTGCGGCCTTCACCGCGCCGCCCGGCAGGTTGAACAGCGTGCCGCTGAACTTGAGATTGAAGTCGTCGAGGATGTAGCTGGTCTTCAGGTCAGAGAAGCCGATCAGCCGCGCCAGGGTGGCGGGGTTCTGCGCGACCTTGTCGCCGAAGGGATTGAACGCGGTGGCCGGATTGCTGTCGGCCAGGACCGAGGGCAGGTTCACCGTCCGCAGTTGCCCCTCGGCCCGTCGCCCCGAGTCTGAGCGGCTGTTGGCGAAGGACGCCTCGGCGAGCCAGTCGCCGAACATCTCGTACTTCAGGGCCACCGCGTTCTGGAACACGGACTCGCGCCCGTGGCTGTACGAGGGGAAGTCGTTGACGAAGTCATAGTTGACCGTAACCGAGGCCGCGGCCGGGTTGGTGGGGTGCACGAAGAATGGGTTCGTCCTGGGCACAACCAGGGCCGCTACGGCGCCGGCCGCGCCGGCGGCGGACCCGCCGCGGTTCTTGAAGTCACGGGTGCCGTAGAAGCCTTCGTACGAGACCGAAAGACGGTCGGTCACTTCTTGGCGCACCGACATGACCACGCTCTCGCGGTTCTGGCGGGCCAGGAAATCCCGGCTCTGGGCGGGGTCGCCGAGATTGGATGTGCCGGCCACGAGGCGGCTGGGCGACAGGCCCACGCCGTTCTGACCGGTAGGAATGGCGTAGGTTACGCCACTGACCACGATGGTTCCGGGATTGGCGTTTGTCACCCGGCGGTCGGGCCCGCCGAAGGGGCGCAGATCCGCCGACAAGAAGTCTCGGTCAGCCGCATCAAGCGGCGTGCGCTCGAAATGCTCATAGGCGATGAAGACATCGCCGCTGCTCCAGGTTTTGCCGAAGGTCTGGCCGAACTGGTACTGCTCCACCCCGTCGGCGAAGCCGGCGCTGGCCGAGGTCCGTGCGCCGTCGAAACGGCTCTGGAAGATGAAGTTGACCACACCGGCCACGGCGTCCGAGCCGTAGATGGCCGACGCGCCGTCAGCGACCACTTCCACGCGCTGCAAGGCGCCGCTGGGGAACATCGACACGTCATTGAACTGCCAGTCCACTCCGCTCGGAGACAGGCGACGGCCGTTGAGCAGAACGAGCGTCGAGCCGGTGCCGAGGCCCCGCAGATTGACGCCCGTGCCCTGGGTGACGTTGGCGGCGGCGTTCTGCGTCAGGCCGCCTTGCCCCTCTTGGGCGCCGAGGCTGATGAACTGGGGCAGGGCGCGCACGATGTCGGCGGTGCTGACCACGCCCGAGGCTTGCAGTTCTTCCTGACCGATGGGACGCGAGGGCGCGCCGACCGGCGCCACGCCGCGGATCGAGGTGCCGGTGACCACGATCTCCTCGACTGCGGTGTCGATGGGTTGATCCGCCTGCGCCCAAGCCGCCGTAGGCGCGATGACGACCGCCGCCAGAGCGCTGGCGCACAGCCATTGAGTCTTGCGCCGAGCGGGCGCGATGAGCCGGTGATTCATGTCTTCTCCCCAAGCGCCTCACCGCTGTTCAAGCAGCGGTTCTTGAGTGGCGTCTCTGATGCAAGGTCATTGCGGGAGCACAAATTGTCAATAATCAAACTGTTTGTATATCTACAGTCTTGGCGCTGCACCGGACATCAAGGCGAGGTGGACGGCGGGGCGATCGATACGGTCCATTTCAAGGATCGTCTCTCCCAAAGCCTTGATCTGATCTGACTCCATCGGTTGCCGCGCCAACGCGGCGCAGCTCGTGAACTTGGCGACGATGTCTTTCTGGCTCATGGGGTTCTGTGGCGCCCCTAACGGGTGCGTCACCCGTGTCTGCAGGCGGTGGCCCGAGCGCAGCACGACGGTGAGTTCCCCCGACGCCGCGTCCACCAGCCTGGCAGTGGGATCGAGGACGTAAGAGAAACGAGCGGCCAGGTCCAAGACCCGCGGCGCCGCTAGCCCCTCGGCGCTGTAGGTGGCGAGATCGACCTTTCCTCCGACCAAGGCCGCGGCCGTGGAGAACGGCAGGCTGAACTTCGCGTCGATAGCCGTCTCGGGCGCGCTCTTCTGCGCCGCTGGCTCGGCCAGCATCTGCTGCACCTTGCCGCCGGTGAAGACCATCTCCTGCACGTCATCGGCCCTGAAGCCGTGCTTGCGTTGAAGAACCAACGCCGCTTCGATGAAGGCATGCGTGCCGCGACAGCTGGGCCAGGGCTTGAAGCTTAGGCACGCGCCGTGAAAGTGGTCACCCAGGTCCTTCAGAATGATGTTCGGATCGTAGCGGCCTTGAGCGAATAGAGCGTACAGGCCGGCCTTCCCTTCAAAGACGCCGTCGAATCCTCTCACGCCTCGGTTGGCCAGAAGCGCCGCGAGCAGGCCCGCGTGGGCGGGGAAGGCGTCCCGGACAGAACGCAGGGTCGACCCCGGCGCGGTCTTGAATTGCGCCGTAGCGGTCGCCTGGTTCAGAGCCAGGGCCAGGGCGTTGACGGTCTGATCGGCGTCCAGGGCCAGCAGCCTGGCGGCTACCGCCGCTGCGCCGAAGGTGCTGAGGATCGGCGGGGGATACCAGCCGGCTTCATCCGGGTTGATCTGTAGAGCGAGGCCCAGGCGGCAGACCAGATCACACCCCACCGCCAGTGCGGTCAGCAGGTCCTTGCCGGACAGACCCAGATGCTCGGTCAAGGCCAGTGCGACGGGTACGCAGGCGGCGTTTGGGTGGATCGGTGCGCCGTCGTAGGCGTCTTCGAAGTCCAAGGCGTGCGCCCCGGCTCCGTTGACCAGAACCGCGCCCAGGATGGAGCTCCTGAACCCGAAGCCCGCCACACTGGCCTGCGTGGCTCCGCCTGTCTCCGCGACAGTTTCGGCGAAGGCTTCGACTCCTTCGCCGAGGCTGCTGGCCGCCAGAGTGACGCCCATCGCATCCAGCAACGACAGGCGCGTCATGCTCACCGCCAGCGGTGAAAGCTGCTCGAACCGGCTGGTGGCGATATGGAGGGCGATGTGTCGGGTCAGAGCCTGGCTCACGACGGCTCCTCGGCCGCGGCCTTCTGTTGCGGCGAGACCGGCGGCCGGCGCCTTTCGAGCAAGGGCGCGACCGACAACAGGACGACCGCCGCGATCATCAGCAAGGCGCCCGCGATCTCGGCCGAAGTGGGCATCGGGAGGCCGAAGCCCAGAGCCAGAATGAAGGAAGCGGCGATGCCTGCCACGATGCTGGCCGAGCGCTCCATCGGCACGCAGAAGGTGTTCTCGCGCGGGTTCAGCAGGATGATCGCGGCGAACACTGAAACCACGAACAGCAGGGCCGACAGGATGAGGACCGGCCAGATCTGGGCGCTGCTCCAAACCCCGAAGAAGCCGAAGGCCAGTTCGGACGCCTGGCCCCCCAGGCCCAACAGCGGAATGAGCGCGAGGAAGACCACGGCCAGAGGAATGCCGACCAACTTCTCTTCCACGAAGTAGCGCTTGATGCTCTCCGGATCGCCCGACTTAGACACGCGGGTCATCACCGCTAGGCGTCCGAAGTAGCCGACCGTGTAGAGAACGATGGTGCCGATCGCCAGGGGTGGCAGGTGCAGGCCGCCGCGCTGCCGAATGGTGAAGAACAGGCCGATCGCGACCAGCCCGAGCGCGACCCACGAGTACCAAGCGACCTTGCGGCGGAAGGCGATGTCCACCAGCGGCGCCAGCAGGAGCACATCGCCGCGCATCAGCAGCTGGATGAACGGGATGCTGACTCCTTCGAAGGTCAGCGACAGCGGAACCGTGAACAGGACGAGCGCCGTGCAGATGCCCGACAGGAAGGTCCAGCGGGTAGGGAAGGGGACGCTGAGCCCCAGCAAGCGTCGCTGATTAGCGGCTCGCCACCAGCCCGACCAGGCGACGAACAGGGCGGTGAACAAGCCGCTGATGATCATGGAGGCCGGTAGGATCTCAAGGCCGGTGAGCGGCCGTCCCAGAGCGGCGGCAGGGCTGCTCGACAGCTGTTTGGTGATCACCATGTAGGGGATGTAGGCCAGCATGTAGAGGGCGACGACCATCAGCAGGGGCGTGCGGTTGATCAGGTTCATCGACCGGTCTCCGAGGGGGTGGATGAAACGTCCGGCTGCGCATCGACCAGCACGGCCTCGCCGCTGAGCGTGAACCGCGCGTTCAGGCCCGCCGCAGCGCTAGCCCAGCGCATGTAGTCGACGATCTTTCCGAAGCGCTCGTCGTCAGGCTTCATGATCTCCGGCTGGGCGTCACGATTGATGAAGGCCGGCAGGAAGCCGACCTTGGCCAATCCCTGCTTCGTGGCGTCGGCGGTGATGACCATCGTCATCCGCGAGTCCGGCGGGAAGTTATAGAGGCTGCCGAAGTCCGGCTCCCAGCCGGGGCTTAGGGCCTGGATTTCCCGGAAGCCCTTGCCCTTGGCGTGCTCGGGCGTCATCCGCAGGTCGATGGCGAAATTGCCCATCGAGTAGAATATCGGCTTGCCGCGATAGACCTCTACGCCCTTCAGGATGTGGGCGTGGTGGCCAAGGATGATATCGGCGCCCGCCTCGATGGCCGCGTGGGCGACCTCCTGTTGGTAGTCGGCCAGCACCGCTGGGATGAAATGGATGCCCCAGTGGATAGAGACGGCCACCACATCGGCCTTCTCGCGCGCGGCCTTGATGTCCGCGGCCATGGCCGAAAGGTCATCGCGGTTGGCGTAGGTATGGATGCGGCAGGGGGTGCCCGGCTGATCGGGCTCGATCTGTTCGTAGATCGTCCAGGCGCGCATGGGCGCGCATCCGGGACGGTCCGCCTCCGCCCAGTAGTTGGCCGGCAGGATCGAGTTGTAGGCCAGGAACGCAACCCTGACCCCGTTGGCCTCCTGAATCACCGGCGTGCGGGCTTCGGTGATGTTGGCGCCGACGCCAACCACATCCAGACCAGCGCCCCTCAGGGTGTCGATGGTGTCGAAGAAGCCGTCCCGACCCCAGTCCATGCAATGATTGCCGCTGAAGGAGACAACGGTGAAACCGGCGTCCTTCATCGCCGCCGCGCTCGACGCCTTCGCGCGATGGGTGTGCCGCACCTGCGGGAGGCGGGCGCCGCGCTCTGTGAGGTTCACTTCAAGCTGGCAGAAGGCGATGTCCGCCCGCCGCAGCTCATCGCGGACCAGGGCGAAGCACTCACGCGGATCGTCGCGGTCGGGACCGATGTCGGCGACGGCATAGAAGCGAGCGGTCGTCACAGGCGGCGCCTGATCTGGCGCGGGGCCGCACCCAGCCCTGATGGATTGGTGTCGATCACGCTGCATCTCCCCAGGTCCGCCTAGGCGTTGATCGCCCGGCTGGATTGTTATGAAGAAATACTGTTTGTGATATATACAATTGTCAATCGCGACTGGCCGCGATGACTGTCGATGGCCCTAGGGCTCGACGGTCACTACCGCGCGGCGGGCGCGCCAGTCGTCCCGTCCGTCCGGAGCGGGTGGTTCTTCGCTGACGCGGGCGACTATGCGATCCTCGGAAAAGCCAAGGCCAGATATGATCGCTGTCAGTTTGTCGGCGCGACGGCGACCCATGCCTTGCGTCTCGGTCAGCACTTGGCCGTCGTCCAGACGACTGGCGGCGCGCCGGGTGTTGATGATCAACCGCTGAGCCTTTATCGCCTTGGCGTAGTCGACCAGAGCGATCAATTCGCTCAACTGCGGACCCTGACCCCGGTCGCTGTCGAACAGGTAGTCCAGCGTCAGGCTGCGATACGGATAGGGCTTAGGAGGCAAGGGTGGCGCCGGCGCCGGCGGTTGGGTCACCGGCAGGATCGAGATCGCGGGCTCCCGTTCTGCGCGTTCAGCCAGTTCCTGAAGACCCGTGCGCCGCTGCACCACGCTGAAGGCCGATCCCGCGGCGATGGTGGTCTTGCCGTCGAAGGGCAGCAGGACGTTGCACTCGGGCGAAAGTTCGCGGAGCGGCGTGAACCGTCCTTCCAACTGCAGGCCGCCGCAAAGACGGGGTTTGTCGGTCACCACGCCTTCCACCAACACCTTGTGGCCTAGCTCCGGGCCGCCCGTGTCCGGCGGGTTGAGCAGGGCGAAGCGCTCTCCCCGATGTTCGGCGAAGAAGCAGAGATCGGTCTCCGGCCCCGTGTCGCGCGCGATGGGGCACGCGATGAAGGAGACAGCGTCACCAGGCGCAGGGGCCGCCTGGGCTGCGGCGGCGACAAGCGCGCTCGCCATCACGAGCACGGGCAGGCGGGCGCGACAGCTCACAGCGTCCTCATGAAGTTGACCAGATCCTGCTTGTCCTGCTCGCTGTAGCCGATGTTGAAACGGCGATCGTAGTAGTCGACCAGCTCCCGCAGGTTCGCCGCCGATCCGTTCGTGAAATACGGCGCGCGCGCGGCTAGGCCCCGCATTTGCTGGGTCATGGTGCTGCCCACATCGACGCACTTGCCGGTGATCAGGGCGCGTCCCGGATCGTAGGTGTAGATCGTGCGGCCAAGATAGGCCTGGGGAGGAGCCGAGGCCTTGCAGGTCACCCTGAACAGCGGCAAGTCCGGCCGCTCGTTGGTCGGATGAGTGTTGAGGCCCAGGTCCATGAAGCCCGGCGCCAGGTCCATGCCCGCCAGCAATGTGTTGTGGCAGCCCGACCCGCAGGATCGTTTGAACGGATTGCTAAGTCCCTTGGAGTTGTAGTTGCCCACGTCCTTGATGACGAACCGGCGTCGCCAGAAGATGTCGGCCCCACGCGCGGCGGATGCGCGAAAGGCCCGCTGTTTGCGCTCGGCCGGGGTGGCGGCCGGCAGGCTCCCCTCGTCTAGCCAGGGCTTGAAGGTTCCGAAGATGCGATTGACCGCGTTGTTGGCCAGGTGCGCTGGTTGACCATCGGCCAGGGCGCGCGGGCCCAGGCCCGGTGGTGAGCCGGCGCCGGTCAGCGCGCCGCCGTCGATATCCTGCACCTGGGCCACATAGATCTGCTTCTCGAAGGCGATGATCCGATCAAGATCCGCCTTGCTTGGGACGCCGACCTTCTGCAGGTGATTGACCGCCGCCTCCACCGCCTGGGTGCGCAGGGTGGGCTGCCGTCCATCCGACAGAAGCTGCATGGAGACGAACCTGCCTGTCTCCGGATCTTTCGGCAGCAAGGTCTTGTCATTGAAGAAGAACTTGTCGTTGGGCGGCACCCCGTGAGGCAGCTCCAACAGGTACTTCACATTGGCGAGCGGACGAGGCCGGCGGAAGACCGAAACCATTGGATTGGCGCTCTCCAATCCATAGACGGGATCGGTGTTGCAGCCGGTAGGGTCCCGAACCACCTCGATCGAGAATTCCGGCTCCATAGCCGAACCGTCCGCGGCCTTCGGCGGGAAGGGCAGGAAGATGCGGAAGAGGCCGCTCTTCAGCAGCAGCGAGTGAGACTTGGCCTCGCCTTGCGGCAAGCTGGGACAGTTCGAGCCGTCCACCGCCGCGAAAAGGGGATCCTTGCCACCCGTGGCGGTCCAGCGTTCCTGAATGGTCTTCACGGACACGCTCATGGCGTCGCCTGGCTGATGGCAGGTGACGCAGGCCCGGCCGTTGGCGCCCAGCGGCGTGAAGAAGGGGTGCCCCTTGGTCACTACGGGACCCGAAAGATTGATCACGCCCAGGCGCCCCGTCTCGTTGGGATAGTCAGCGCTCGCCGGCATCGTCTTTCCGGCGCCTGGTGAGGCCCAGTCACGTGTCGACGGGCCATCTTCGACAGCGGTGATCGGCGCGGTCTGGGCCTGTTGCTGCTGCGCGGGTACTTGTCCCGCGACATCGCCGACGACGCCAGGCGCCTGGGCGCGGTCCACGGCCGAAGCGCCGACACCTAGGCCGAACACGCAGGCGCCCACGCCGAGACTGAAGGTGGCCGAACGGAGCAGGGGCGAGCGAAGCAGTGCCATGCGAAATACGATATGTTGCTTACTATTTTTGTGGCAAACGAAATCAGCGTCGGCGATCACGACGCGAGAAACATCGGCGTGAAGCCGGGTCTTTGTGGAGGAAAGCAGGATGATGACGCTGTCGAGCCGCGGCCTGTTGGAACGGAATCGCTAGATGGCCGCCGTCCTACAACCGGTTGAGCGCCGCCTTCGCGACAAGATCTTCTGGCGGCTGATCGCGCCGCTCACCTTCCTGATCTTCATGTCCTCCCTGGACCGCTCCAACATCGCCATTGCGGCCTTGGAGATGAACCAGGAGATCGGGTTGTCGCCGGAGATGTACGGTCGAGGGGCGGGGCTATTCTTCTTCCTCGGCTACATCGCCCTGCAGTACCCCCACACGGCGCTCCTGCGCCGAATCCACGCCCGGCGGTGGGTGGCCGGATCGGTGGTCGTCTGGGGCGCCGTGGCGGCCATGATGGCCTTCATCCGGACGCCCGAACATTTCTACATCCTGCGGTTCCTGTTGGGGATCGCCGAGGGAGGCTTCGCACCCGGCGCGGCCTACCTGGCGGCCCTGTGGATGCCGCGCCGGTTCCGCGCTTCGGCGATCAGCGGCACCATGCTGGCCATTCCCATCTCGCAGGTGATCGGTGCGCCGCTGTCTGGTTGGCTGATGACTTCCGACCTGCAACTGTTCTCCCTCTCAGGTTGGCGTTTCATGGTCTTCGTCGAGGGGCTGGTCACCGTCGCCTGCGGTGTCGTGGCCTTTTACGTCTTTATCGATCGCCTGGAAGCGGCTCCCTGGCTGAGCGACGAAGAGAAGGCGTTGGTCGTAGCCGAAGCCGCCGGCGACCAGGCCGAGCGCTCCGGTCCGGCTGGACGCCTAACGTTCCTGAGGAGCGGCGCATTTTGGGCCGCCTGCGCGATCTGGTTCTGCCTGCTGGCCGGCGCTCAAGGGCTGATCTTCTGGATGGCGCAGGTGGTCAAGCAGGTCGCGGGCGGAAATCCGCTACAGATCGGCCTGATCTCGGCCCTGCCGTGGATCGGCGTCGCGGCCGGCATGATCTTCAACGCCTGGAGTTCCGACCGAACTCAGGAGCGACACCTGCACCTTGGCGCCGCAGCGGCCCTCGGCGGGGTCTGCCTGCTGGGCGCATTTCTTGTCGAACCGGGTTGGCAGGCTGTGGTCCTGCTGCTGCTCGGCGGTCTCGGCCTAGGGGGCGCGCAGGGGGTGTTCTGGGCCATCCCGGTCTCACTGCTGAGACGCGAGGATACGGGGCCCGGAATCACCGTGGTGAACATGGTCGGCAACACCGCAGGGATGATCATGACGCCGCTCATTGGGATCATCCGCCAGCAGACCGGCGACTTCTCGGCGACGATCTATCTGCTGTGCGCGATCATCGCGATTGCCGCGGCTCTCGTGCTGGGACTTAGGGCCGCCGCCCGTCCCGCCAACTGAAGGTCACGCTCGCCAACTCCGCGGCTCAGTCGGACTAATTGACAATCGTTTGCATTACAAACAGTATGATTCATATCAAAAATGGAGCCATCAAGGCTCGCGTCATACCGCCTGAAGGCGGGGGGAACATCAGGGAGACGGCCTTGTCCAACACCACCAAGATCACACGTGCGCGCGCATTTCTGCTCGCCACCGCAGGCGTGACCGCCTTGGCCGCCACGTCGGTTCAGGCGCAGGAAGCCGCGCCGTCAGAAGCCTTCAACGGCATCGAGGAAATCGTCGTCACCGCGCAGCGTCGTGAGACGCGCCTGCAGGACACGCCCGTCTCCATCACCGCCCTCGGCACGGAAGCGCTTGTGGAGCGCGGCGTCACCAATCTGGGCCAGATGACCAACTTCGCGCCGAACCTGGAGATCCACCAGACCAACCGTCCGGCCGGCGGCGGCTCGGCGTTCGCCGCCTACATCCGCGGCGTCGGCACTGGCGACTTCCAATTCCCCACCGACCCGGGCGTCGGCGTCTATGTGGACGACGTCTATCTGGCCCGCTCGGTAGGCGGCCTTCTGTCGCTTGAGGACATCGAGCGCGTCGAGGTCCTGCGTGGTCCGCAAGGCACGTTGTTCGGCCGCAACACGATCGGCGGCGCGATCAATGTGGTGACCACCCGGCCGCGCGTCAGCGGCGAAGTGGGCGGTTTGTTGAAGACGCGTCTGGGCGAGTATGGCCGTCGGGACTACATCGCCAGCATCAATGGCCCGCTGATCGACGGCGCCTTGGGGGGCAAGCTTACCGCCTCCTACCTGACCTCGGACGGCTGGGGCGAGCAGACCCTCGATGGCGCGCCGCTGTCGGACGAGAAGCGGTTCATCCTTCGCGGCGCGCTTCTTTGGACGCCTACGGCCGATACCACGGTCAGCTTGAACGCCGACTTCACCGAACAGAACCAGCATCCGCCGCTGGGCCGCATCACCGGCTTCGCGCCGACCGGCGCCACGATCGCCAAGATGGCGCGGTTCAACCAATACGCCGCCGCGCCAGAAGCCGCCCGTCTCGGTCTGGCCCCTGGAACCATCGTCGACGCCCGTTGGGTGTCGAACGACGTCGATCAGACCTATGACCGTCAGCCCAACTATGACGACAGCCAGATCGGCGGCGCCTCCTTGGTGATCGAGCAGCGTCTGGGCGAGAACCTGAACTTCAAGTCGATCACGTCGGGGCGCACCATTTCTGCGGAGATCGGCGTCGACGGGGATCACACCCCGTTCTCGCTCCAGACTTCGCAGACCAAGCTCAACCAGCACCAGTACAGCCAGGAGTTCCAGCTGTCCGGACGGGCGTTCGACGATCGGCTGAGCTTCATTGTCGGTCTGTATGCTTTCAAGGAGCGGGGCAGCTCGGTGCTCTACACCGAGAGCTTCCATGGGATCTGGGAGAACATCCCCGTGGCGTTGCGCACGCCCGCCGACGCGGGCGACACCCTGACCTATTTCTACATGAACGCAGAAAGCTACGCGGCCTACGGTCAGGCCACATGGTCGTTCACCGACAAGCTCGACCTGACGCTGGGCGGTCGCCTGAACAAGGACAAGAAAGACTACGCCTATTCGGTGTTCTTCACCCAGCGCGGCGTTAGCCAGGTGCCGTTCAGCCGCGCCAGCGCCGAATGGGACAGCTTCTCTCCGCGTATCGGCCTAGACTGGCGTCCGGCCGACAACATCCTGGCCTACGCCTCCTATTCGGAAGGCTTCAAGAGCGGGGGCTTCGGCGCCTCAAACAACGCGCTGGTGCCCACGCCTCAGTACGAGCCGGAAGAACTGGCGGCCTACGAACTGGGTCTGAAAACCGACTGGTTCAACCGCCGCCTGACCGCCAACCTGGCTGTCTTCCAAAGCCAGTACGACCAAATCCAGCTGACAGTGCAATCAGTTGATCCGGTCACCAACGCCAACCTGCGCACCACCCGCAACGCCGGCAGCTCCAAGATCCAGGGCTTCGAGGCTGAATTCGTCGCGCGTCCGACCGCCGACCTGAATCTGAACCTCAATGTCGGCTACGTGGACGCCAAGTTCGACGAACTGGCGCCGGGCGCGCTGACCAGCGGCTTCAAGCTGAATGACCGTGTGCCGCAGATTCCCGATTGGTCGATCACGGGCGGCGCCCAGTACCAGTTCCACCCGGCCATCGGCGACATCACCGTGCGCGCGGATGTCTCCTACAAGGGCGACATGTTCCTCACCGCAGCTGACCCGACGTCGTATCAGGACAGCTACACCCTGGTGAACGCGCGCCTCGCCTGGGAGCCGGCCGCCTTCGAGGGGCTGGAGCTGGCGGTGCAGGGGACCAACCTCGGCGACACCCGCTACAACATCTATCAGGCGACCCTGGCCCCCACCGGCAGCAAGGTGGAGATTCCCAGCGCGCCCCGTCAGATCTTCGTCGAGGCTCGCCTGAAGTTCTGATCTCGGCGGCGGAGCCTGGTTGTCGGGCTCCGCCGGCCTTGCGTCCTCGTGACGCGCGATTTCCTGCCCGCTCCCTGAGCACGACGCTTGCGGACCTCGGATGGGATTGATATGCATCATAACAATTAATCAAAGGGAGACAGACGTGACGCAATCGAATGTCAGCCTCTTCATCGGCGGCCAATCTCGTGAAGGATCGGCCAGCTTCGACCGCGTCAATCCGATCACCGGCGAGGTGGCCACCCGCGCGGTCGCCGGCACGGCCGAAGACGCCGCCGCAGCGGCAGCCGCCGCAGCCGCCGCATTCCCGGCCTGGTCCGCGCTAGGACCTAATGCACGACGGGCCAAGCTGATGGTCGCCGCCAGCGCTCTGGAATCTCGCGCGGACGCGTTCGTCCAGGCCATGATGCACGAGATCGGCGCCACCGAAGGGTGGGCGCGCTTCAACCTGATGCTGGCGGCCGGGATTATTCGTGAAGCCGCCGCCATGACCACCCAGATTGGTGGGGAGGTGATCCCCTCGGACAAGCCCGGCTGCATCGCCATGGCCGTGCGCGAGCCGGTGGGGGTCATTGTCGGCATCGCGCCGTGGAACGCGCCGATCATCCTGGGCGTGCGCGCCGTGGCCATGCCGTTGGCGTGCGGCAACACGGTGGTGCTCAAGGCGTCCGAACAGTGCCCTCGCACCCATGCCCTGATCATCGAAGCGTTCGCTGAGGCGGGCCTTGGCGACGGGGTCGTCAATCTGGTGACCAATGCGCCCAAGGACGCCGCTGACGTTGTCGGCGCCCTGATCGACCATGAGGCCGTGCGACGTATCAACTTCACCGGCTCCACGGCGGTTGGCCGCATTATCGCCAAGCGCGCCGCTGAGCACCTCAAGCCTGTGCTTCTGGAGCTGGGCGGCAAGGCGCCGATGATCGTCCTCGAGGACGCCGACTTGGACGAAGCGGTCAAGGCCGCGGCCTTCGGCGCCTTCATGACCCAGGGCCAGATCTGCATGTCGACCGAGCGGATCATCGTCGTCGAGGCGGTGGCCGAGGCCTTTGTCGAGAAGTTCAAGGCCAAGGTCGCCACCATGGCGGTGGGCGATCCGCGCGAGGGCAAGACCCCGTTGGGCGCCGTCGTCGACGCAAAAACCGTCGCCCACGTCGAAAGCCTGGTCGCCGACGCGGTCGCTAACGGCGCCGTGCAGGTCAATGGCGGCCGCGCCGACGGCGTGCTGATGCCCGCCACCGTGATCGACAAGGTCACTCCGTCCATGAAGCTGTTCCGCGACGAAAGCTTCGGTCCCGTCGTGGGCGTTATCCGCGCCCGGGACGAGGCGCACGCCGTCGCCCTAGCTAACGACACCGAATACGGCCTGTCGGCCGCGGTCTTCACCCGGGACACCGCTCGCGGCCTTCGCGTCGCCCGCCAGATCAAGTCGGGCATCTGCCATGTGAACGGCCCCACGGTGCATGACGAGGCGCAGATGCCGTTCGGCGGCGTCAAGGCTTCCGGCTACGGCCGTTTCGGCGGCCGCGCCGGCATCGAATCCTTCACCGAGCTGCGCTGGATCACGATCGAGACCCAGCCCGGCCACTACCCCATCTAATCATCGAGACGGGGCGGCCTGACGTGTCAGGCGCACCTCCTCGCCGCCCCATAAGGACTGAGCATGACCACTGAACGTAGCGAGCAAGACACCGTCGCCTTTGTCGTCAAGGACGGCGTGGCGTGGGTGAAGTTCAACCGCCCCGAAAAGCGCAACTGCATGAGCCCCAAGCTCAATCGGCAGATGATGCGCGTGCTTGATGAGCTGGAGTACCGCGAGGACGTCGGCGTCTTGGTGCTGAGCGGCGAGGGCTCCGCTTGGTCGGCGGGTATGGACCTGAAGGAGTACTTCCGCGACACCGAGGCTCAAGGCCTGGGCGGCGTGCGTCAGGCCCAGCGCGAGAGCTACGGCTGGTGGCGTCGTCTGCGCTGGTACCAGAAGCCGACGATCGCCATGGTCAACGGCTGGTGCTTCGGCGGCGGCTACGGCCCGCTGTTCGCCTGCGACCTCGCCTTCGCGGCCGAGGAGGCTCAGTTCGGTCTCAGCGAGATCAACTGGGGCATCCTGCCTGGCGGTGGCGCCTCGAAGGTCGCCGCGGAGCTCCTGTCGTTCCGTCGCGCCATGTACCACGCCATGATGGGCGAAAACGTCGACGGCAAGACCGCCGCCGAATGGGGCCTGGTCAACGAGGCTCTGCCGCTGGACAAACTGGAGGCCCGCGTGGCCGAGGTGGCCAAGGTCCTTCTGGCCAAGAACCCGGTGGCGCTGAAGGCGACCAAGGACGCCGTGCGCCGGGTGCGCGAGATGACCTACGACAACGCCGAGGACTTCCTCATCCGTGCTCAGGAGGCGGCCAACAGCTACGACAACGACGGCCGCAAGGAAGGCATCAAGCAGTTCATCGACGACAAGACCTACAAGCCGGGTCTCGGCGCCTATGACAAGTCCCGCCAGAAGGCCTGATCGACCGTGACCATCCAGCCCTTGTCGCCGATCGCTTCCACACTCTCGTCGGGGGACGCCGCCATCTCCATCCAGCGCCTGCTGTCGCCGCGCTCGGTGGTCATCGTCGGCGCTTCGCCCACGCCCGGGGCGCTTGGCGCTTCGGTGCTGTCCAACCTGGTGCGCAACGGCTTCAAGGGCGACATCCACCTGATCAATCCGCGTCGCGATGAGATCGACGGCCGTCCGTGCCTGAAGTCCATCGCCGACCTGCCGCCGGGTGTCGACGCCGCCGTTCTGGCCATTCCCCGCGCCGCCGTTCTCGACGCCGTGAAGGCTTTGGCCGAGCGTCAGGTTGGAGCCGCCGTGATTTTCTCCGCCGGCTTCGCCGAGGGCGGCGAGGCGGGCATGGCCGAGCAGCAGGAGATCGCCCGCGTCGCCCAGGCCGCCGGCATGGTGATCGAGGGGCCGAATTGCCTGGGCATGGTCAACTATGTCGACGGCGTACCCCTGACCTTTGTGGAGACTAATGCGACGCCGCTGGGTGAACGCGAAGGGATCGCCATTGTGTCGCAAAGCGGCGCCATGGCGGCGGTGCTGGCGGTGACCATCGCCAGCCGCGAGCTTGGTCTGTCCTATTCCGTCTCCACCGGCAACGAAGCCGCCAGCGGCGTGGAGGACTATGTCGAGCATCTGGTGAGTGATCCTTCGACGCGGGTCATCGCCATGATCGTCGAGCAGTTCCGCAAGCCGCGGCGGTTCATGGCGGCGGCCCGCGCCGCTCGCGCCGCCGGGAAGACCATCGTGCTTCTCCATCCGGGCAAGAGCGCGGCCGCGCGCCAGTCGGCGGCCACCCATACGGGCGCCATGGCCGGCGACTATCAGGTCATGCGCACGCTTGTTGAGCGCTGCGGCGTGGTCATGGCGGAGACGCTCGAGGAACTCGGCGACATCGCCGAAATCGCCCTGCGCTGCCCGGTCGCTCCGAGCGGCGGCACGGTGGTTCTGGGCGAATCCGGCGCCTTCAAGGCTCTGACCCTGGATCTTTGCGAAGATCTGGATTTGCCGCTGCCGGCCATCGGCGATGACGATTCCCCCGCCTTGCGCGCGGCGCTGCCCGAGTTCGTCGGCGTCAGCAATCCGCTGGACCTGACGGCGCAGGGGCTGGTGGAGCCCGATCTCTATCATCGCACCCTGACGGCGCTCTTCGACGATCAACGCTTCGGCGCCATCGTCGTCGGCATCATCCAGACCGATCCGGTGACCGTCGGCATCAAGGCGCCGCCGATCCTGCGCGCGGTCAGGGAGGGCAAGCCTGCGAAACCCGTGATCTTCGCTGGCCTTGATGAAGGGGCCATCCTGCCCGACGGCGTCGTGGCGGAACTGCGCGCTGCGGGCGTTGCGTACTTCCCATCCACAGAACGGGCCTTCCGCGCGATCAAGCGCCTCAACGCCCATGCGGCCCGCAACCTCGACTCCGCGGATCGCAAGCGCGTGGACATGTCGGCCCTGGCGAGCCGCGAAGGGGTGATCCCCGAGCATGAAGCCAAGTCTGTCCTGGCGCCCTTGGGTGTGAGCTTTCCACAGGGACGTCTGGCGGCTACGGCGGATGAGGCGGTCGCCGCCGCGACATCTCTTGGCTATCCGGTGGTGCTCAAGGCGCAGTCCGCCAACCTGTCGCACAAGAGCGACGCCGGCGGCGTCATCCTTGGCCTCGGAGACGCTCAAGCGGTCGCAGACGGTTGGGCGCGCCTGCACGACAACATCGCGCGCCACCGTCCCGGTCTATCGCTCGATGGCGTGCTGGTGGAAGCCATGGGGGCGCGCGGCGCTGAGCTGATCATCGGCGCGCGTAACGATCCGGACTGGGGGCCGGTCATCCTGGTCGGGTTCGGCGGCGTGCAGGCCGAGATCCTGCAGGACGTCAAACTGCTGGCGGCCGACCTGACGCGACAAGCCATTGTCGAGGCGATCCTGGGCCTCAAGCAGGCGCCGTTGCTCACCGGGTTCAGAGGCTCCGCGCCGCTGGACGTGGACGCCGTCGCGGCCATGGTCGAGATCGTGGGGCAGGCACTGCTGTCCACGCCGCAGATCCGGGAGATCGATCTCAACCCGGTGGTCGTCTATCCAAAAGGGCAGGGCGCCGTGGCGCTTGACGCCCTCATGCTGGTCGACCGGCCCTAGCGGTCGCCCCCTCGACGCCAGGAGACGCCGTCATGGCTCGCAGCGATTTCGAAAGGCTCCTGGCGATCGACTTTCACGTCCATGCCGAGGTCTCCTGTCACGACCCCGAAGACCCCGTCTTCGGCGAATTCCTCGACGCCAGCACCGAGTACTTCAAGACCGAGCGGCGACGCCCCACGATCCCCGAGACCATCGCGCACTACCGCGAGGCCAATATCGGCTTGGTGATGTTCACTGTGGACATGGAGGCGGGGCGCGGCATTCGGCGCATCCGCAATGAAGAGATCGCCCAGGCCGCCGCCGACAATAGCGACATGATGCTCGCCTTCGCCTCCATCGACCCGCACAAGGGCAAGCTCGGGGCCCTTGAGGCGCGCCGGCTGATCGAGGACTTCGGGGTGCGCGGGTTCAAGTTTCATCCGCCGCTGCAGGATTTCGATCCCGGCGACCGGATGGCTTGGCCGCTGTACGAGGTGATCAACCACTACAAACTGCCGGCCATCTTCCACACCGGCCACAGCGGCATGGGAACAGGCATGCCTGGCGGCGGGGGCGTGCGCCTGAAGTACGGCCAGCCAATCTTGGTCGATGACGTGGCCGTGGACTTCCCGGACATGCGCATCGTCCTGGCCCACCCCAGCTGGCCGTGGACGGACGAGGCCCTGTCGATGGCGCTGCACAAGCCGAACGTCTTCATCGACCTGTCGGGCTGGAGCCCGCGCAAGTTTCCACCTCAGATCGCCCAGTACGCCAACGGCGCTCTCGGCCATAAATTCCTGTTTGGTTCGGACTATCCGCTGATCGCGCCCAACAAGTGGATCGCCGCCTTCGACGAGGCCGGCTTTTCGTCCAAGGTGCGAGAGCCGATCCTCAAGACCAACGCGCTCAACCTGCTGTTCGGAGAGGCTGCATGACCAGTTCACAAGGCTCCGCGGCCCTGGATGATCCGCGCGCGATCATGTCGGCGCGTCCTATGGGGGCGGCGCAGTGGCTGGCGGTCATCGCCTGCATCCTGCTCAACGCGCTCGACGGGTTCGACGTGCTGTCGATCAGCTTCGCCTCGCCGGGTATCGCGGCGGAATGGGGCGTCGACCGGGCAGCCCTCGGCGTCGTCCTGTCCATGGAGTTGATCGGCATGGCGGCTGGGTCGGTGATCATCGGCGGCCTTGCCGATCGGATCGGCCGGCGGCCGACCATCCTGGGCTGCCTGGTGCTTATGGCTGTGGGCATGGGTCTAGCCCCGCTCGCCTGGGACCTGCAGTCGCTCTCCGCCATCCGCATGGCCACAGGCCTGGGCATCGGCGGCATGTTGGCCTGCACCAACGCCATGGTCGCCGAGTTCGCCAATGATCGCCGTCGTCATCTGGCGGTGGCCCTTATGGCGGGCGGCTATCCCCTGGGCGCGGTCTTGGGAGGCGTGGTGGCGTCCATGCTGTTGGCCAACGGAGAATGGCGGCATGTATTTGTTTTCGGCGCCATCTGCACCGCCGCCTGCCTGCCCCTGGCCTGGGTGCTGCTGCCGGAGTCTGTCGGCTTCCTGACCAGCCGGCGCAGGGCAGGGGACCTTGATCGGGTCAACCGCCTGCTGGGCCGAATGGGGCACCCGACCGTGACGGCGCTGCCGCCGGCGCCGCCCAAGGCGATCAAGCCGTCCCTGGCCCAGCTCTTCGCTCCCGGTATGGCGCGGGCGACCCTGCTGCTGACCTTCGCCTATTCGGCGCACATCATGACCTTCTATTTCATCCTGAAATGGATCCCGAAGATCGTGGTCGACATGGGCTATGCGCCCTCGCTCGCTGGCGGCGTCCTAGTGTGGGCCAATGTCGGGGGGTTAAGCGGCGCGGTTCTGCTCAGCCTGCTGACCACCCGCATCAATCTGCGGCCCCTCGTCATCGGCGCTCTGATCCTCTCGGCCGGGTTCGTCACCCTGTTCGGCCAGGTTCAGGACGGCTTGGGTACGCTGGCTCTGCTGGCGGCCGTCGCGGGCTTCTGCACCAACGCCGGCGTGGTCGGCTTCTACGCCCTGCTGGCTCAGGCCTTTCCCACCGCGCTCCGGGCCGGCGGAACCGGGTTCGCGATCGGGGTCGGGAGGGGCGGCGCGGTTCTTGGACCGATCATCGCCGGGCTCCTCTTCGCGCAGGGGCTCGGCCTTGGCTTGGTGGCCGTAGTGATGGCCTTGGGCTCGCTTCTGGCGGCGGCGGCCCTGGCGGGCCTTCCGTCGAAGAACTCGGCGGTCGGCTGAGCGATTGTCATGCCCGAGACCCCATGCTTGAACGCGCCGATGTGCGACGAGCCGACATCCTCAGCCCCGCAGCCGGGCAACCGCCTCGAAGGCTTTCTGGGTTATCAAATCCGGCGGGCCTCGGCCGCCATCCTGGCGGATCTGGCTCAGTCGCTTCAGGGTCTGGACCTGAAGATTACCGAGGCTTCGATCCTCATGCTGATCGGCGAGCGGCCGGACATCACGCAAAGTGAGCTGGGTCGCCTACTCGGAATCAAGCGGGCCAACATGGCGCCCCTGACCGCCGAACTCACTGAGGCCGGGCTGATCGACCGCATCGCGGCGGACGGTCGCTCGCAGGGGTTGCGGCTGAGCGAAGCGGGCCAAGCCGTCGTCGCCCAGGTCGAGGCCCGGATCATCGACCACGAGACCCGCGTCCTGCCCTGGCTTTCGGCTGATGAGCGCCAGGCTCTCATCGCCACCATGATGCGCGTCTGGAGCTAGTCTTCGGCGTCGTTTAGCGCGCAAAGCTCCAGAAGCGCTTCGTAGCGTTCGGCGCCTAGCTGTCGCTGCAGGTCGGCCAGATGGCGGTCGTGCGCCTCGGCCACCTTCTCCATGAAGTGACGCCCCGCGAAGGTCAGCTCCAGGATGTTGGCCCTTCGATCCGCGGGGTCCTCGGCTCGGGCGACCAGTCCACGCTCGATCAGCAGGCCGACGCGTTCCACCAAGTTCGGCTGGTGCATATCCAGGGCCTGGCTCAACTCCGCCTGACGGCAGCGCGGATTGGCCTCGATCAGCATGAGGATCGAATACAGGGTAGGGCTGATCTTCAGCGGCTCCATATGGAGCGCGAAGTTGCGCAGGATATGCTGCTCTAGAAGGCGCAGCCGAAAGCCGAGCGCGCCGTCCAGCCCCGCCATCGACAGGGGACGTTGCGGCCCAGACGTCCTCGCGGGACGCGGGCTCACCCTTGCGTCTCCTGCTTCAAGTCTCCGGCGGCCGCCAACATCATCTGCCCCATAACGAAAAGCCTCTTCTGCGCCCCTATCCTCCGCCTGGAGGCCAATGGCAAGGCTTGATAGATGGAAAAATCGACTGAAATTCATGTCGAAGGCGGTTCGCCAGCCGTGCGACACGATGCATCTGGGTTATAATAGTTAGTGACTTTTATAAAAAGATGCACCTAGACTGATCCCATAAAAACAGAAGCCCTAGGGAGGGGCGTGCATGATCAGGTCAAAAGGCGCTCGAGGTGTGCTTGCCGCGTGTCTCGCGGTTGGCGGTTCGCAAGCTTTGGCGACGCAGTCGCAGGCTCAAGAAGCGGCCCAGATCGAGGAAATCATCGTCACTGCGCAGAAGCGCGAGCAGGGACTGGCTGAAGTCCCGATCTCCATCAGCGTGGTCAGCGGCGATGAGCTGCGTCGCCAGGGCGTTAACCGGGTCGAGGACCTTTACGCCATCGCGCCGTCGCTCTCGTTCTCTCCAGGCCAGTCGTCGGCCGGCGCCGGGCTGCGGATTCGCGGCGTCGGCAGCGCCGCCTTCGGCTCCGCCACCGAGCCCAGCGTCTCAACCGTCATCGACGGCATCGTCTCCGGCCCCGGCGGTGCGGCGCTGGTCGACCTCTTCGACATCGAACGCATCGAAGTGCTGCGGGGCCCGCAGGGCACGCTCTTTGGCAAGAACTCCTCGGCGGGCGTCGTAAACATCGTCACGCGCGGACCCACGGACGAGTTCAGCGGCTACGTCAACGGCCGCTACGCCGGCACGCTGGGGGAAACCCGTGTAGAAGGCGGCGTCAGCGGGCCCCTGACTGAGAACTTCAAGGCTCGCCTGTCGGGCTTCATGATGGACCAGTCTCGCGGCCAGGTTTGGAACCCAGTGCAGGGCAAGCGCGAGAACACCCGCGATCGCTGGGGCGTCCGCCTGCGCGGCGACTACGAACTGGGCCAGACCAACGTCCAGCTGATCGCCCAGTACGAAGAGCAGGACAACCAGTGCTGCCGCACCAGCTTCTATGGGCTTGAGCCCATCGCCTACGGTGCGCTGACCCGCACCTATCTGCTGCCGGCGCTGGCCGCCTGGGGCGTCACGCCGGGACCGGACAACCGCATCTCTCTGGCTGACGGGCCGCTCAACGAGTCCACCCGGACGATGCAGCTGACGGGCATTATCGATCACAAGCTGGAAAACGGCCTGACCATCCGGTCGATCACCGGTCATCGCACCTGGAAAGAACTGGACACCATCGACGTGGACGGCCTGCCGGTGAATATCGGCAACGATCCCCGACAGCAGCGCGATCTGTCCGTCTACACCCAGGAGGTCCAGCTGATCTCCGCCCCTGGCGAGGCGTTCCAGTGGATCGTCGGCGGCTACGCCTACCACCACGTCATCAAGGGCAACACGATCACCGCCGGCGGTCGCGGCACCATTCTGGGCCAAAGCTCGACCACGGGGATCGGCACGACCCTCACCAACAACTACGCCATCTTCGCGGACGGCACCTTGGGCCTTGGCGGCGGCTTCGAAGCCTTCGCCGGCGTGCGCGGCCTTTATGAAGACCTGAAGGTCTCCAGCTTCCGGTCGGGCAACTACTTCGCCTTCACCCCCGGGACGTTCCGAGGGATCATCAAGACCAACGACACCAACTGGCTTGGACGCGCCGGCCTGCGTTTCACCTCGGAAAGCGGCCAGAACTTCTACGCCTCGGTCTCGCGCGGCTACAAGGGACGGGCCATCGACAACAATACCGGCAACGTCTTCTTTCTGCAGCCCGACCGCGCCGTGCTGAAGCCCGAGACCGTGCTGGCCTTCGAACTGGGCGCGCGCACGCGCTGGTTCCAGAACCGCGTGACCGCGAACGCCACGATCTTCTACAGCGACTTCAGCAACTACCAGGCGTCGTCGTTCGACAACGTCACCTCGTCTCAGATCCTGCGAAACGCTGGCAAGCTGCGTAGCCAGGGCTTTGAAGCGGATGTGGCCGCGCGTCCCTGGAACGGCGGTTCGGTCTCGCTCGGCGTGGCCTTTGTCGACGCCATCTTCGACGAGTATGTGGGCGCTCCTTGCACCAGCGTGCAGACGGCGACGCGCACCTGCCCGGTGGGCGGCCAGAACCTGTCCGGCAAGGACCTCAGCAACAATCCGCGCTGGCAGGTCACTCTGCGTGGTCAGCAGGACTTCCGTCTCGACGACGGCGTCATCGGCTTCGTGCGCGGTGAATACAACTGGCGCGATGAGGTGATCTACGGCGGCGACCTCAACCCCGCCACGCGCCAGCCGGCGTTCGGCATCGCCAATTTCCGCGCCGGCGTCCGCTTCCAGGACGGCAAGTATGAGATCGCCGGCTTCATCGAGAACGCCTTCGATGAGAGCTACGCCCTGCGCATCTATGACTCGCCCGGCCTGACTGGCTCGTACTCCGCCTTCTTCGGTCCGGCCCGCACCGTCGGCGCCGAGCTTCGCGCCGAATTCTGATTGGGAAAGCCATGCACGGAAACGATCTTCGAATGACACGCAGGGACACCCTCATCGGCGCCGCGGGAGCGAGTCTGGCGCTGGGGGCGGGGGCGGCTAACGCCGCCGAACGCCCCATCCGTATCCGCCACTATGTGATCGCCACCCACGACATGAACTTCGTATGCGATCAGATCTACGAAGTGCTGGGCCTGCCGCCGACGCCCAAGAAGGAGGGGCCCGGCGTGACCGAAGCCTTCGGCTTCTACAGCACCATGATCCGGGTCGGGACAACGATGCTGGAAGTGGTTCAGCCGATCAAGAACGACCACCTGCTCAGCCGCTGGTTCGAGGAGAATGGCGGTGACGGCGGGTTCATGGTGGTGCTGCAGACCTTCGACGCCGACGCTCTAAAGGCGCGCGCCAAGGCCGAGAACCTGACCCTGACACGAGACATGATGTTCAAGGGCCAGCATATGCTGCAGTTCGACTACAAGCACTTCGCCACCCACTTCGAACTCTATAAATACACCCCCGAGGAAGACTGGTGGGGCAATCCCCGCACGGGTCCCTACGGCGAGTCCCGCGTGGCCACGGACATCATCGGCTGCGAGGTCGCCGTGGAAGACCCCGCCGCCATTTCCGGCCAGATCGCACGCCTGTTCGTCGGCCAGCAGACCGGCACTCAGGTTCGTCTCGATGACCGGTTTATCGATTTCACGCCCGTGCAAGGCGGCAGGCGCGGTCTGACCACCCTGCACCTGAAAGCCCGCGACAAGCTGCGTGTGGGCGATTGGGCGCGGATCGGCGGCGTCAAGTTCAAGTTCGTCTAGGAGGGAAGTGATGGCGCAGGACAAACCTCATCTCGTCCGTCACTTCGTGCTGACGAGCCCCGACATCGACGCGGTCTCGGCCAAGCTCCAGGCCTTCCTGGAGACGCCGGCCGGCCATCGCCACGACATGGGCGAGGCGCTAGGCTTCCGAAACGAGATGATGATGGTCGGCGACACCATGCTGGAGTTGGTGCAGCCGACCAAGGCCGATCACCGCCTTCACCGCTGGTTCAAGGAGCAGGGCGGAGAGGGCGGCTACATGATCGTCTTCCAGACCTTCGACGCCGACGCCTTCCGGGCGCGAGCGGCGGCCGAGAAGCTGCGCCTGACCCGCGACATGCTTTTCCGGGGTCAGGACATGATCCAGTTCGATCCCCTGCGGTTCGGCACGCACCTGGAGACCTATCGGTACTCCCTGCCCAACGGCTGGTGGGGCGATCCGGTGGGTCGCAAGTACGAGAAGAGCAAGCTGGCCAAGGACGTCGTCGCCGCTGACGTGGCGGTGGAGCATGACCCGACCGAGATCGCCCAGCAGGTCGGACGCCTGTTCCAGAGTCCGGTCTCGGGAACCTCGGTTCAATTTCCGGGTAAGACGGTCCGGTTCTCGCCTCGCCAGCAACGGCTTGGCCTGGTCGGCCTCGATCTGCAGGCGACGGATCGAGCGAACGCGGGACGCACCGCCGACATCTGCAACGTGCGATTCAAGCTGGTCTAGAGACGAGGGTAACCCCCCTCATACTCGCGGCGTCGCTCCCTTGCCGGTGCGACGCCGCTTCTTTGAATCCTTGCGACCGCCAATGCGCGGCGCAATCGTAAGGGTTCAAACAATTGGAGCGTTGGCATGCCCTCGCAACCTTCCCGCCGTTCATTGATCGGCGCCGCCGTCGGAACCGTTGCGGCGAGCTCAGCCGCGCCAAAAGCTGTGGCCGAGGCGGCGGCGCCGTCGCTCATTCCGGTGATGACCTTCCGCGTCCAGATCGGCGCCGGCATCGAGGTCGGTGAAGTGCCGGGCGGCCGTCGGCGCATCGTGCCGATCATTGGCGGGCGAGTGGACGGCGACCTGAAGGGAAGCATCCTTCCCGGCGGCGCCGATTGGCAGACCCTTCGCCCGGACGGCCTGACGGAAATCTGGGCTCGCTACACAATCCAGCCGGACGGCGGAGGGCCGGCGGTGATCGTCACCAATCCCGGTGTGCGCAAGGCGTCGGCTGATGTTTCCGCACGGCTTGCGGCGGGCGAGGATTTGGACCCGGCGCTCTACTATTTTCGCGCCTCTCCCGTCTTTGAAACGGGCGCTCCGGCTCTGCGCTGGCTGACCGAGTCCGTATTCGTATGCGCCGGTGAACGCCACCCGGACCACGTCGCCCTGCGAATTTACCGAGTGACCTGACGCTAGGAAGTCACCCGCCTCAAGCCAGGTTTGAGGCGGGCGCCGAACTCAGCCCTCCAGTTGGCGGTCGAGCTTGTCCAGGATCTGGTAGCAGGGCAGTACCTGCTCCACCGAACTGTTGGGCTCGCGGCCTTCACGGATGGCGGCGATGAACTCACGATCCTGCAGCTCGATGCCGTTCATCGACACGTCGACCTTGCTGACGTCGATCGCCTCTTCCTTACCGTTCACCAGATCATCGTAGCGGGCGATGTAGGTGCCGGAGTCGCCGATGTAGCGGAAGAAGGTGCCCAGCGGCCCGTCGTTGTTGAAGCTTAGCGACAGGGTGCAGATCGCGCCGGTGACCGACTTCAACTGGATTGACATGTCCATGGCGATGCCTAGCTCCGGGTGCTTGGGCCCCTGGAGGGCGTGAGCCTCGACGATCTCGCCCGTCTGGTATGCGAACAGGTCCACCGTGTGGGCGGCGTGATGCCACAGAAGGTGATCGGTCCAACTGCGCGGCTGACCCAGGGCGTTCAGGTTTTTGCGGCGGAAGAAGTAGGTCTGCACGTCCATCTGCTGCAGGTTCAGCTCGCCCGCCTTGATCTTGTTGTGGACGTACTGATGGGATGGATTGAAGCGGCGGGTGTGGCCGACCATGGCGACCTTGCCGGCCTTCTTCTGCGCGGCCAGCACGGCTTCGGCGTCGGCCAGACTGTCGGCTAGCGGAATCTCGACCTGCACATGCTTTCCTGCTTCCAAGCAGGCGATCGCCTGGGCGGCATGCATCTGGGTCGGGGTGCACAGGATCACGGCGTCGACATCGTCGCGCGCCAAGGCGTCGGCCAGTTCGGTCGACGCGTGCTTGGCTCCGTACTTGGCGGCGACTTCCTGGGCCTGTTCCAGGGTGCGGCTGATGATCGAGACGATCTCGACGCCCTCGATGTTCTTGAGGCCGTCGAGATGCTTGATGCCGAACGCGCCGGCGCCGGCGAGTGCGATGCGGGTCATGGGATGCTCCAGGAAATCAGGTCTGCGACGGACGCAGGACGATGTGGCCCACGGCGGTGTTGGACGCCGGGACGTGATAGAAACGGTGAAGTTCTTGCGCGCCCCTGCCCAGGGCGCCGGCCATGATCAGCCACATGACCAGCTCGATGCCCTCGGAGCCCGACTCCCGCAGATACTCGATGTGCTTCATGGCCCGAAGCGCCTCGGGATCAGCGGTAAGCTTGTCCAGAAAAGCGGTGTCGAACTCGCGGTTGATCAGCCCCGCGCGCGGCCCCTGAAGCTGGTGGCTCATGCCGCCGGTGCCCCAGATCTGCACGTTGAGATCCTCGGGGAAGCTTTCCACCGCCCGCGCGATCGCTTCGCCCAGCTTCCAGCAGCGATTGCCGGTGGGAGGCGGGTATTGCACCACGTTGACGGCGATCGGAATCACCTTGACCGGCCATTTGTCGACCTGACCGAACACCAGCGACAGCGGGACCGTCAGGCCGTGGTCGACATCCATCTTGTTGACGATGGTCATGTCGAACTCGTCAAGGATGGTCGACTGTGCGATGTGCCAGGCTAGGTCGGGGTGGCCTTCCACCACGGGCACCGGGCGTGGTCCGAAACCCTCGTCGGCCGGTGAGAAGCTCTCGGCGCAGCCGATGGCGAAGGTGGGGATCAGCTCCAGCGAGAAAGCCGAGGCGTGGTCGTTGTAGACCAGGATAACGACGTCGGGCTTCTCGTCCTTGACCCAGGCCTTTGCCCAGTCGTAGCCGGCGAAGACCGGCTTCCAGTAGTCGTCCTGCGTCTTGCCCAGATCCAGCGCCGCGCCGATGGCGGGCACGTGGCTGGTGGCAAGGCCGGCTGTGATGCGCGCCATGGTCAGTTTCCCTCTCTGATGGAGCGCAAGCCGTCGGGCGAGCGGCCGCCGGCGATCATCATGGCCACGTAGTCTTCCTGGCTCATGCCGGTCATCAGGCTAGCCGCGTACTGGAAGCTCTTGCCGTCCGTGGCGAAGATCTTGGCGAGGAAATAGATATTTCCGCCTAGTCCGAGCATGCGGTTATAGTCGCGATCCAAGACCGCTTGCTTCTGCTCGTCGGTCATCGGCCAGCGGTCGAGATAGGCGCGCTCGTCAGCCTTGAAGGCCTCGCGGCTTTCGGCCTTCATCAGCGACATGCAGAACTGGTTCAGGTGAAAGCCGCGCCGCGACTGGGCTGCGGTGAATACCGTGGTGCCTGGGATGTCGAGCAGATCTTCGGGCTCGCTCATTTCGCCTCCTCCGGCCAGTAGAGCTGCATCGGATTGTCGACCAGGAGCTTGCGTTGAAGCTCGGCGGTCACCGCGATGCGGGGGATCATATCGACCAGCTTGCCGTCGTCGGGCATGTGGCCGACCATGTTGAGGTTCGGATGCGGCCAGTCGGTGCCCCACAGCACGCGGTCGGGGAAACGATCGACGACCGCCTTGGCGAAGGGGACCACGTCTTCATAGGTCGGCGGCCCTGATTTCGACAGGCGCTCGGGGCAGGTCACCTTGGACCAGACGTTGGAGTTCTCCTCCATGAAGCGCAGGAAGAGGGCGAACTCCGGTCCGTCCACGGATTTGGTCACGTCCGGTCTGCCCATGTGATCGACCACCACGGTGGTCGGCAGGGAGGTGAAGAAATCCCATTTCTCCGCCAGGTCGGCGGCCTCGAAGTAGATGACCACATGCCAGCCGAGGGCCGCGATCTTGTCGATGATGCCGTGGTAGTAGGCGTCGGGCTTCGGGTCGACCAGGCGCTTCACGTAGTTGAAGCGCACGCCGCGGACGCCGGCCTCATGCATCTGCCCCAGCTCTTCGGCGCTGATGTCCGACTTCACGGTGGCGACGCCGCGCGCCTTGCCCTCGGAGTGCGCCAGGGCGTCGATCAAGGCCCGATTGTCCGAGCCATGGCACGTGGCCTGCACCACCACGTTGCGCGCGAAGCCGAGATGATCGCGCAGGGCGTAGAGCGTGTCGCGGCCGGCGTCGCAGGGCGTGTACTTGCGCTCCGGCGCATAGGGGAACTGATCGCCGGGACCAAAGACGTGGCAGTGAGCGTCCACCGCCCCCGGCGGCGGCGTGAAGGCCGGCTTCGAAGGCGCGGGATCGAAGCACAGCCAATTGGCGTCCATCTGGAAGGGGGGCATGGCTAGAGCCCTCGCGCCTTCAGGGCGGCGTCCAGGCGCGGATAGACGCGCCGGGCGTTGCCGCTGAACACCTTCGCCTTGTCCTCGGCGCTGATGTCTAACTTGTCGATGTAGCGCTTTGTATCGTCGAAGTAATTTCCGGTCTCAGGGTCGACGCCCCGCACCGCGCCGACCATCTCCGAGCCGAACAGGATGTTCTCGACGTCGATGACCTTGAACAGCAGGTCGATCCCCGGCTGATGATAGACGCAGGTGTCGAAGAAGACGTTCTTCATCACATGGTCGCGCAGGGCGGGCTTCTTCAGCATGTCGGCCAGACCGCGATAGCGGCCCCAGTGATAGGGAACCGCGCCGCCGCCGTGCGGGATGATGAACCGCAGTGTCGGGAAGTCGGCGAAGAGGTCGCCCTGCAGGAATTGCATGAAGGCGGTGGTGTCGGCGTTAATGTAGTGCGCGCCCGTGGCATGGAAGTTGGGATTGCAGCTGCCCGAAACGTGCACCATGGCCGGCACATCCAACTCGACCATCTTCTCGAAGAAGGGGTACCAGGCCTTGTCCGTCAGCGGGGGCGCCGTCCAATGTCCGCCGGACGGATCAGGGTTGAGATTGCAGCCGATAAAGCCCAGCTCGCTCACGCAGCGCTCGAGTTCGCCGATCGAGTTCTCAATCGACACGCCCGGCGATTGCGGCAGCTGGCACACCCCTATGAAGGTCTCGGGGTAGAGATCGACCACACGCTTGATCAGGTCATTGCAACGGCGGGTCCAGGCCCGGCTGACCGCCTCGTCGCCCACATGGTGCGCCATGGTCGAGGCGCGTGGGCTGAAGATCGTCATGTCCGCGCCGCGTTCCTTCAGCAGGCGCAGTTGGTTGGCCTCGATCGTTTCGCGGATCTGGTCGTCAGAGATGTCGGGGTAGGCGGGATCAACGTCGCCGCCAGCCTTGAACGCCGCTTTCTGGGCGTCGCGCCAGACATCGTGCGCGGATGGGGCGGTGGTGTAGTGGCCGTGGCAGTCGATGATCATCTGGAAACTCCCAGGGCGGTGAGAATGGCTTGAACCTTGGCGTCGAGGCCTTCGGGCGGCGGCAGGTCAAGTTCGCCGATCCTGGCCTGCCACAATGCGCTGGCGGCGGCCGTCTCTCCGCCCAGACCCAGAGCCGCCGCCGTCTTGGAGGATTCCTCCATCTCGGCGGCGCGACGGCGACCATGAACGATCATCCGGTCGAGGTTGTAGTCGGCGCGCTTGGGCCAGTCGAAGCCGGGGAAGCTGGCGTCGAGAGAGGCGAAAACTTCGTCCTCCACGCCGGCGGCGTAGGCCGACAGCACGCATTCGGCGGTCAGAGCCTCGATCCCCTTGATCATGATGCTGCGGATCATCTTGATCGCGGAGGCCCCGCCGACGCCGCCGTCCACGGGGCGGGCTGTGAAGCCAAGGCGTGTCAGCAGGCCGGCGGCCTCATCGGCTGCGGGACCCGACACCAGCATGGGGGTCTTGAGCAGGGCGGGGCGGACCGGCGACATCACCGCCACGTCCACGTAGCGGCCGCCGGCCGCCTCGATGATCCGGGCGGCCTCCTGCTTGGCGCCCGGCGCGACGCTGTTGAAGTCGAAGAAGACCGTCCGCGGGCGGATGGCCCCGGCTGCGGCTACAGCGGCGAGGGGCGCCTGGTCCGCGGTAACGACGCTGATGACGAAGTCTGCGTCCTGCACGGCGTCGTCTGACGACGACGCTGCGCGGACCTTGCCAGCATTCAGCTGGGCCAGCTTGTCGGCGCGCTCCGCTCCATCGGTTTTGCGATCATAGGCGATGAGATCGGCGGGGGGCGCTCCAGCCCAGCCTTCGACAAAGGCCTGGGCGGCTTCCCCGTATCCGATAAAGGCGAGTTTGGGCGCGGTCATGCAGGCATCTTAAGGAGCGCGAGACACGCCGCCCCAAATTCGATTGCTTGCGACGCTATTGGATTTGTCGATGTCTGGTTTCGGCGACCTGGGCGCGCAGGGTCTCCAGGAATGCTTCCTGCAAGGCGGTGGGTCGCCAATTGGCGCGAGTGGTAAGGCCGATAGCGCGTTCGGAATTTTCTATGGCCGGCCCTATGCGTCGCAGAAGCCCCGACCGTTCCTCCAGGCGGAATTGATCCTCCGATAGAACTGTCAGCCAGTCGCCTTCCAGCAGCAGGCCCCGGATCGCCATCACCGATCCGCATTCCACAGCGACATTCGGCGCCTGCAGTCCCGCCGTCTCGAACATCCCTCGCCAGCGTGCGAACAGCGGCGCACCGGGCGAAGACATGACCCATGGATAGCGCGCGAGATCTGCGGGCTCTGGGGTATCCCCCAGTGGGTGGTCGATCCGCGCCACCACATGCAAGCGGTCCACGAACAACGGTGCCTGCACGATGTCTGGCGAGGGAAGCGGATCGCGCAGCGCGCCGATCAGGCAGTCGATCTCGCCGTTCAACAGCCCCCCCAGCAATTCGGCGTAAGGCCCGTCGATGACCCGAATCCGAGCGGCGGCCGAGGTCCGGCTGAAGCGCGCGAGGGTGGCCGGCAGCAAGGCCGCGCGCGCCAGCGGCATGGCGCCGATCACCAGCCGTCCCGCCCCAGTCACTTGCAGCGCCGCCAGTTCGTCCAGGGCCGATTGCAGTTCCGCTATGGCCAACCGCGCCGGGCGCAACAGGCGAGTCGCGGCCTGTGTGGGCCTCACGCCACGGCCATCGCGCACCAGCAATGGCGCCCCGATAACGCCTTCCAGCTCGCGGACCGCGTGATGCAGAGTCGGCTGTGAGACGCCTGCCTCCCTGGCCGCCGCGCCATAGCTTCCAAAGCGATCCACCCCCATCAGGGCCCGCAACTGCGTCATGGTCAGGTGGCGCGCCACGGGCCCAAGGGGCGTCAACCGCAATCCCCTCCGCGCCTGCCGCGCGCCTTCGCTCAGCAGGTTCAGCGCCCGTTGAACCCGCAGGGCGAGCAAGGCGCCAGCCGCCGTTGATGTCGCACCTGTGGAGCTTCTTTCGAACAACTTCTGCCCAAGCCGAAGCTCGAGTTTGGCTAGGCCCTGCGTCAGCGCGGGCTGGGAAAGGTTCACCACCTCCGCGGCGGCGCTCACACCGCCAAGTTCGGCTACGGAGGCCGCCGCTTCTAGATGTCGCAAATTGAGATCGAAGGGGCTGGTCATCTGACGATCTATAGCAAAAACCTATGGCGTGTCGGCGAGATTGGATTTTGCAATCGTCGGCTCTTGAGGCGCAACTGACGCAAGCTCTTGGAGATTGAATATGGCGATCGTCAACACGCGTATCGAGCGGGCGGACCCCGCGGTCATCGACGGGCTGGCCGCCGCCGGCGTCGCCACCGTTCACGAGGCGCAGGGGCGCATCGGCCTCTTGGGCCGCGCGCTTCGTCCTATCTATTCCGGCGCCCGTATCGCCGGCTCGGCCGTGACCATTTCGGCCCCTCCGGGCGACAACTGGATGGTCCACGTCGCCATCGAGCAACTTCGGGAAGGGGACATCATCGTTCTGGCGCCGACCTCGCCCTGTTTTGACGGCTATTTCGGCGACCTGCTGGCGACGTCCGCCCAAGCTCGGGGTTGCCGGGGTCTCGTCATCGACGCGGGCGTGCGGGACGTGCGCGACCTGACGCAGATGAACTTCCCGGTGTGGTCCGCGGCGGTCTTCGCGCAAGGTACGGTCAAGGCGACCCTCGGCTCGGTGAACGTGCCGATCGTCTGCGCCGGCGCCTTGGTCAATGCAGGCGATGTGATCGTCGCTGACGATGACGGGGTGTGCGTGGTTCGCCGCGAGGACGCCGCCAAGGTGCTCGAAGCCGCCCAAGCCCGCGAAGCCGCCGAAGAAGGTAAGCGCAAACGCCTCGCCGCCGGCGAACTGGGCCTCGACATCTACAACATGCGCGAGACGCTCGCGGCCAAGGGGCTGAAGTATGTCTGACGGCGTGCGCGCTATGTGGATGCGCGGCGGCACGTCGAAGGGCGGATACTTCCTGGCCGACGACCTTCCCGCCGATGTGGCGGCCCGCGATGCGTTCCTGCTTCGCGTCATGGGGTCACCCGATCCGCGCCAGATCGACGGTCTTGGCGCGGGCGATCCGCTCACGTCCAAGGTGGCCGTAGTCCGTCGCTCCGAGCGTGAAGGCATCGACGTCGACTACCTCTTCCTGCAGGTCTTCGTGGATCAGGCGATCGTCACGGACGCCCAGAATTGCGGGAACATCCTGGCTGGGGTCGGGCCGTTCGCCATCGAGCGGGGGCTTGTTCCAGCGCAGGACGGCGTCACTCCCGTGGCGATCTTCATGGAGAACACCGAACAGGTGGCCGTCGCCTCCGTTCAGACGCCTCGCGGCGTGGTTCGCTATGACGGCGACGCGCGCATCGACGGCGTTCCTGGCACGGCCGCGCCGGTGCCGCTGGCCTTCCGCGACACGGCGGGCTCGTCCTGCGGCGCCCTGTTGCCCACCGGGCATGTGACGGACGAGATCGATGGGGTGGCCTGCACTCTGATCGACAACGGCATGCCCTGCGTGGTCATGCTCGCCGAGGACGTGGGCGTCACCGGTTATGAGGATCGTCAGACACTGGACGCCGATACCGCGCTGAAGGCGCGCATCGAGGCCATACGACTGATCGTCGGGCCGATGATGAACCTGGGCGACGTCGCCGAAAAGTCGGTGCCCAAGATGATGCTGGTCGCGCCGCCCAAGAATGGCGGGACGATCACGGTTCGCTCCTTCATTCCTCATCGGGCGCATGCCTCCATCGGCGTTCTCGGCGCTGTGAGCGTGGCGACCGCCTGCTACTTGCCGGGCTCTCCCGCCGCAGCGGCGGCCCGGTTCTCCGAGACCTCGCCGCATACGGTTTCGGTGGAGCATCCCACCGGCGAGACCACCTGCGTGATGGAGCTCGACGACGGCGGCGAAGTGGTCGGCGCGGCGATGCTTCGCACCGCCCGCAAGCTCTTCGACGGTACGGTGTTCGCCTAGGCGGACGCCGCATAGGGGCCTATCGTATGGGCAGGCCGACATAGTTTTCGGCCAGGGTCTGCTGGGCGGCGCGCGAGGTGCGGATGTAGTCCAACTCGGCGACCTGCATGCGCCGATCAAAGGCATCCTGGGTCGGGAAGCGGTGCGTCAGGCCCGTGAACCACCAGGAGAACCGTTCCGCCTTCCAGACCCGCGACAGGGCGCGTTGCGAGTAGAAGTCGATCCCGGCGTCCGAGCGCTCTTGGTAGCGCTCAAGCAGGGCCTCGGCCAGCATCACCACGTCGGATGCGGCCAGGTTCAGGCCCTTCGCCCCGGTCGGCGGCACGATGTGGGCGGCGTCGCCGGCCAGGAACAGGCGGCCATGGCGCATGGGCTCTGTCACGAAGCTGCGTAGCGGAGCGATGCTCTTCTCGAACGAGGGACCGCGCGTCAGCTTGGCGGCGGCCTGCGGGCCGAGACGCACCGCAACCTCGTCCCAGAACCGCTCGTCGCTCCAATCCTCGATCCGCTCATCCAGGGCGCACTGAAGGTAGTAGCGGCTACGGGTGCTGGAGCGCATGGACGCCAGGGCGAAGCCGCGCTCGTGGTTGGAATATATCAGCTCATGATCACATGGCGGGACCTCGGCGAGGACGCCCAGCCATCCGAACGGATAGACCCGCTCGAACGTCTTGAGCACCTCAGCCGGAATGGCCGCCCTGCTGACGCCGTGGAAGCCGTCGCAGCCGGCGATGAAGTCGCAGTCCAGGCGATGCTCCTGGCCGTCCTTGCGCCAGGTTACGAAGGGCGTGTCCGAGGTCGTGTCGTTCAGCGTCACGTTCTCGGCGTCGAAGACCACCTGGACGCCGCGCGTCTCGGCCGCGTCGAACAGATCGCGCATGACCTCCTGCTGGCCATAGACCATCACGGTGGAGCCACCGGTCAATTCGGCCATGTCGATGCGGAACATCTCACCATCGACGCACAGGTTGGTGCCGCCATGGATCAGGCCTTCCTTGCGCATGCGCCCATCGAGGCCCAACCGCGTCAACAGGTCCACTGTCACCTGCTCCAGCACGCCGGCGCGCACCCGGCCTTCCACATAGTCGCGGTCGCGGCGTTCCAGGACGACCGCGTCCACGCCGGACTGTTTCAAGAGGTGGCCGAGGAACAGGCCCGCCGGGCCGGCGCCGATGATGGCGACTTGGGTGCGCATCGCACGAGACTCCCTGATCCGCCGTTGCACGGCGTTGTTGATCCGAAGTTGAGCGTCGTGGCGCCGTGTGGCGATGGACATGACGGCGGAAAAGTTGGACTTTTCGTCGATGAGCCTACGGCGTGTACAAGAGGCGGCGACGACGGAGGAGGGCCGAATGGGTGCTGCCATCCCGAGCTTTTTCCTGTTCGGAGAAGCACCGAAGACCATCGACCACCGGTTTCTGCATATCGAGGCCTTGGACGATCGGAGCCGGCCCAACGAGTGGAACATTCGCCCGCACGCGCATGAGCGTCTGTGCCACGTCTTCCTGATGACGACCGGGGAGGGGGTGATGACGGCGGAAGGCGAGCCGCTTCCCTTCAGCGCGCCATGCCTCATCGTCGTGCCGGCGGGCGTCGTCCACGGCCTGTCCCTGCGGGCTGAAAGCACGGGTCAGGTCCTCACCCTTTCAGCGGACTATCTGGACGATCTCGCCCTGCGTGACCGCGACTTGGCGGCGGTATTCCGAGGCCCGACATGCGCCCCGTTCGAGGAGGGCGATTTCGCCCTGCGTCTTTCGCTGCTGGAGCGGGAGCTTAACTGGCGCGCGCCCGGGCACGTCGCGGCGGTCGAGGGGCTGCTGCTGAGCCTGCTTGCCGATCTCCTGCGCCTGATGCGCTTGCGCGACGAAAGGGAGCGTGGACCTGAAGGGCCGCATGTGGATCTGATCGCCCGCTATCGGCAGCTCGTGGAGGAGCGTTATCGCCGGGGCGACGATGTCGGCGCCTACGCCGCCGCGCTCGGCGTCACGTCCGGGCGTCTGCGCGACGCTTGCCAACGGGTCACTGGCGGTTCACCGCTGAAGCTGCTGCACGACCGGGTGATGCTGGAGGCGAGGCGGGCGCTGCTCTACTCGAACATGACCGTCTCCGAGGTGGCTTTCCATCTCGGCTTCGAAGATCCGGCCTATTTTTCCCGCTTCTTCACTCGCCACGCCGGCTGTTCGCCGCGCGCCTTCCGGGATCGCGCCGGCTAGTCGGCCCTGATCGCGTCAGGGCTTTTGTCAGCACCGGCGAACAGGCGACGGGCCTCCAGCGCCGCCAGGGCGTGTTCGCGCATGATCCTCTCGCCAAGATCGCCGTCCCCCGCCCGCAGCGCGTCCAGCAGCGCGTGATGCTGTTGATGGGCCTTCGAGAGGCGCTCGAATTCCGAGCCGGAATCGCGCCAGTCAGCGGCCATGGCGGCGGCGCTGGCGAAGGGGTGCTGGTTGTTGCGCTCAAGAGCCAGGGCCAGGGCAGGCGACTGCGCGGCGCTGATGAGTAGTTCGTGAAACTGAAGATTGAACGCGTGGTAGCGCTCGAGATCGCCAGGGGTCAGTGAACCCTTTTCAAAGATGGCGTCTCCAACCGCCAGGCAGGCTGACAGCGCCGCCTCGACCTTATCGGACAGGCCCGCCTGCGCAGCGCGTTTCGCGGCATAGCCTTCCAGCACGCCGCGAACCTCTATGGCGCCGATGATATGGTCCAGGGTGAAACTGCGCGCGGCGTATCCGCGCTTGCCCAGCTTGATGACCAGGCCTTCCTGCTCAAGCGCTCTCAGCGCCGTCCTCACCGGCATCCTGGAAACGCCCAGCGCCTCCGCTGTGGGAATCTCGGCGATGCGCTCGCCCGCCTTCAATTCGCCCGAGGCGATCATGGTTCGAAGCGCCACCATCACCCGCTGGCCCGGCTTCATCATTCGACCCTGCATGGCCGGGACCCTAGCCGAGAGAATCCACGTCGCAAGTCGTGATCGGTTGACTTTCGACGAATTGGATCCAAAAGATTGGATCCAATAGCGCAAGATAGCGCTGACGGAGGAAATGGATGACCACCCCCTCGGACGCCACGCCCTGGCTGCGCAACACTTGGTATGTCGCCTGCACGCCGGACGAGATCGCTCAGGGGCCGCTTGGGCGGCGAATCTGCGGCGAGAAGCTCGTCTTCTTCCGGGGCGCGGACGGCAAGGTCGCCGCGCTGGAGGATTTCTGCCCTCACCGGGGCGCGCCGCTTTCGCTTGGCTCAGTCCGCGAGGGCGTGCTCGTCTGCGGTTACCACGGCCTTGGTGTCGCCTGTGACGGCAAGGCCCATTCAATGCCGGGCCAGCGCGTCGCCGCCTTCCCGAGCGTCCGCGCCTTTCCGGTGATCGAGCGCTACGGCTTCATCTGGATTTGGCCAGGCAATCCGGCCCAGGCCGACCCGGCTAAACTGCACCACCTGCCCTGGGCGGAGGATGACTGCTGGGCCTATGGCGGCGGGCTCTATCACGTCGGCTGCGACTATCGCCTGATGATCGACAATCTCATGGACCTCACCCACGAGACCTACGTTCACGCCTCCAGCATCGGCCAGAAAGAGATCGACGAGGCGCCCGTGGCCACACGGCTGGAGGGCGAAGAGGTCGTCACCAGCCGCTTCATGGAGAATATCAAGGCGCCGCCATTCTGGCGCATGGCGCTGGAGGGGGCGGGTCTGCCCCAGGACGCCGACGTCGATCGATGGCAGATCTGCCGCTTCAACCTGCCCAGCCATGTGATGATCGAGGTGGGCGTCGCCTTGGCGGGGCATGGCGGCCGCGAAGCCGACCCCGCGGTGAAGGTCTCCAGCGTCGTCGTCGATTTCATGACGCCTGAGACCGAAACCTCCCACTGGTACTTCTGGGGCATGGCGCGGAACTTCGCGGCTCACGATGCGGCTCTCACCGACAAGATCCGCGAAGGGCAGGGGCGCATCTTCTCCGAGGACATGGAAATCCTTGAGCAGCAACAGCAGAACCTCACCCGCTTTCCAGACCGCAAGCTCCTTAAGCTGAATATCGACGCTGGCGGCGTGCGGTCGCGCATGACCATCGACAAGGCGCTCGCGGCCGAAGCCGCTTCCATCGCGCCATGATCGCTGTTCGTGTCTCCCGGCGACAGCTCTGCGCCGACGGCGTCATGGAGATCGAACTGGTTTCGGCGACCTCCGAACCCTTGCCCGCCTTCAGCGCCGGCGCTCATGTGGATGTCGAGCTGCCCGGCGGGCTCCTTCGTCAGTACTCCCTCTGCAACGACCCCGGGGAGTCGCATCGCTATCGCCTGGCCGTCCTGCGTGAAGCCGCGTCGCGAGGCGGCTCTTCGGCGATGCATGACGCGCTCGACGTCGGCGCGACCCTGCGCATCTCTCCGCCGCGAAATCACTTCGTGCTCAGGGAGCAAGGGCCCCGCGCGATCCTCTTGGCGGCTGGTATCGGCATTACGCCGATCCTGGCCATGGCCTACCGCCTGAAGACGTTGGATCTGCCGTTCGAGCTACACTATTTCGCTCGGTCGCGAGCGGCGGCCGCCTTCGTTGCTGAGATCGAGCAGGGGGCGCTAAATCCCCATTGTCGCTTCTACGGCTCTGACGAGCCTCGCCCCAGCCTGGACGCGCTAGTTGAGGCCGCGACCGACGGCGGGGATCTCTATGTCTGCGGACCTGCTCGCTTCATCGATGCGGTGCTGGATGCAGGACGACGGCGGGGGCTGCCGGAAGACCGGATGCACACGGAAAGGTTCGTGGGGGTGGCGGCGGCCGCAGCCGACGATCGCCCGTTCCGGATCCGTCTTGCGAGAGACGGCCGCGTCATCGAGGTGGCGGCCGATCAGACAGCTGCCGACGCACTGGAGGCCGCGGGCGTCTTCGTGCCGACCTCGTGCGGGGAGGGGGTCTGCGGGACTTGCATGACCCCTGTGATCGAGGGGGTGCCGGACCATAGAGACGCGTTCCAGACGGCCAGCGAGCGCGCGGCGAATAGCTGCTTCACGCCCTGCTGTTCCCGCGCGCTGAGCGACGAACTTGTTCTGGAGCTTTAGCGCGCGCCACTGAATACAATTATTAATTGTATTATCTTGAGCGATATCTCCAGGGGTGGCGGAAATGGTGACCGAAAAGACGCACTTGCAACCTCGAGTGGGCGCGGCGCTCGGATGTTCACCAAATCGGATGTGGGAGGTGGGCGAGCTTGCGTCTCGGTCATACCGAGCGCTGGTCCGCTTAAAGGGGGCGAACCAGCGGCTTGCAAACAAGAGTACAAGTCGAGGGGATACTATGAACACCAATCACAAGGGGCGCGCGCTCCTGCTGATGAGCACCGCGCTCAGCGTCGCCGTTCTGGCTGGCGGCCAGGCTTGGGCCCAGGACGAGGCCGCGGTCGAAGAGATCGTTGTCGTCGGTACCCGCATCGAAGGCTCTAAGGTCACCGCGGCCCTGCCCGTGACCGTGGTCGGCGAGCAAGAGCTGGACGCGATCAGCGCCGTTTCCGGCGACGAGCTGTTCCGCGCCATCCCGCAGATGGGCGACGTGAACTACAACTCGTCCTACCTGCCGAACTCTTCCAACTCGGCCCGCGGCGACATCGGTTCGGTGAACCTGCGCAACCTGGGCTCGGGCAACACTCTGGTGCTGCTGAACGGCCGCCGCGTCGTGGCCCACCCCACCAGCCAGGCCGACGGCCTCAGCCTGGTGCCGACCATCACCTACAACACCAACGCCATCCCCACCTCGGGCCTGAAGCGCCTTGAAGTGCTGCGTGACGGCGCCGCCGCCCTCTACGGCTCCGACGCCGTGGCCGGCGTCGTGAACACCGTGCTGCAGGACAACTACGACGGCGCGGAGGTCGAGGCGACCTACGGCGCGGCCGAAGGCACCAATATGGAGGAGTACAACTTCACCGCTCTGTTGGGTCGGAACTTCGATCGCGGCAACGTCACGGCCTTCTTCACCTACGACAAGCGCACTGAACTGCGCTCCACCGACCAGGATTTCACCGCCTCGTCCGACCGTCGCCCGCTGTTCACTGGCACGCGCTTCGACGGCGCCGCAAGCCTCGACAGCCGCACCACCCAGACCGCCTGGGGCAACTTCACCGCCCGTTCGGCCGTCCGCCGCAACGGCGCGCTGCTGACCTCCGCCGCCGGCGCCTTCCACATCCAGCCGACCAGCTACGCCGGCTGCCTGGCGAACATCACGGGCCAAGCCTGCCTCGACGACGCCGCCCTCGCTACGGCCGGCGCTGAACGCGATCTGCGTTTCGACACCGGCGCGGCCGGCGTGTCGGTCATGCCGGCGCTGAAGCGTTCGAACCTGTTCCTGACAGGAAATTACGAGCTGACCGAGGGCGTCACCGCCTTCGGCGAACTGGGTCTCTACCGCGCTGACACCGACGCCTGGCAGACCCCGGTCTATACGACGACCGCCCAGGTCATCACCGCTCCGGGTTCGAACTATTACAATCCGTTCGGCGCTGTCGGCCTGCCGGGACGCCTGGCGGGCATCGACGCCCCGGCCGCCGGCGTGGGCGTCACCCTGACCGCCTACAACTTCGTCGACACCGGCAATGCGAAGGTCGAGGTCTCCAACGCCCAAAACCGCTATCTGGGCGGCCTGAAGGGCGAGAAGTTCGGCTTCAACTGGGAAACGGCCGTCCTCTATTCGTCGGCCAAGGTCGAGGACGTCTCCGACGGCCTGTCGGCCACGGCTGTCCAGCGTCAGCTGGGCCTGTCGACGCCGGACGCCTACAACCCGTTCAACGGCGCCGACCCGTCCCGGACCAGCGTCGGCGACGCCACGCCCAGCAGCCAGGCGGCCATCGACGCCATCAAGGTCAAGAGCCAGCGCACCAGCAAGAGCACCCTAGCGCTCTGGGACTTCAAGGTCTCCAAGGCCGACCTGTTCGCCCTGCCGGGCGGAGACGTCGGCATTGCGGCCGGCGTCGAAGTGCGTCGTGAAACCCAGAAGGACGACCGCGACGCCCGCGTCGACGGCACGACCAAGTTCACCAACCCGATTACCGGCCTCGTCTATGACAGCGACCTGATCGGCACGAGCCCGTCGCCGGACACTAAAGGATCGCGCGAAGTCGCCTCCGCTTTCATCGAGTTCGCCGTGCCGGTGATCTCGCCCGAGATGAACATCCCGCTGGTCCGCAGCGTCGAGGCGCAATTCGCGGGCCGCTTCGAGCATTTCTCTGACGTGGGCGACGTGGCTAAGCCGAAGATCGCCGTGGCCTGGGATGTGTTCGACGGCCTGCGCTTCCGTGGCTCTTGGGCCCAGGGCTTCAAGGCCCCGAACCTGGAGCAGGTGAACGCCACCGTGGTCACCCGCTCGAACTCCCGCACCGACTGGGTCCGCTGCGAGGCCGACCTGCGCGCCGGGCGGATCGCCAACTTCGCCAGCTGCGCCCGCGCCAACCCGACGGCCGAACTGCGCTCCGGCAACCAGAACCTGAAGCCGGAAGAGTCCGAGAACACCAGCGTCGGCGTGGTGTTCGAGCCGCGCTTCCTGCCCAGCGAGATCGGCCGCTTCACCTTCACGGCCGACTATTGGCGCATCAAGCAGGAGGGCATCGTCGGCCTGTTCGGCGGCGGCAACGCTCTGGTGCTGGACTACCTGCTGCGCACCCAGGGGCAGTCCAACCCGAACGTGATCCGCGCCGCGCCGACGGCTGACGACGTAGCGGCTTTCGCCGGCACGGGTCTGGCCCCGGTCGGTCAGGTCCTGGGTGTTCAGGATCAGTACGTGAACCTGCTGCCGCAGGAAGCGCGCGGCCTCGACATCGGAGTCATGTACCGCCTGTACGGCACCAAGTTCGGCGACTTCGACGTCAACTTCAACGCCGCCCACCTGATCAAGTTCTACCAGTCGCCGTCGCCGGATGTGGCGGCCCTCATCGCCGCCCGGGCTGGCGGTCAGATCAACGCCGGTACGACCCTCACGGGCGGTGGCGATCTGCTGAAGCGTCGCGGCCGTCCGGAGTGGAAGCTGTCGGCCTCGGCGACCTGGCGCTACGACCGGTTCACCGTCGGCGCCTTCAGCCAGTACATCGACGACGTGAACGACACCGACCTGCTGGATTCCGTCGGCATGCCGTGGGTCGTGGACTCGCAGATCACAGCCAACCTCTATGCTCAATACGAGTTCGAGGGCGGCTGGGCGCAGAACACCCGCCTGCGGATCGGCGCCCGCAACATCACTGACGAGAAGCCCCCCCTGTCGTCCGACGGCTACCTTGGCAACCTGTACACGCCTTACCAGCGCTACTGGTACGTCAACGTCCGCAAGAGCTTCTAAGGGACTGCAATGCTCCCGCCGGCCCAGCCGGCGGGAGTTTCTGTTTCAATGCTTCGCGTATCCGGGAGAACCCCATGAAGCCTGGTCATTTCGGCCGAATGTTCGTCGCCGGCGTGGCGGCGATCACCCTGCAGACCGCCGCGGTCTTGCCCGTCCTCGCCCAGGCCACCACGGGCGGCGACATCGTCGGCTACGGCCAGATTCACAATCCGACCATCGGCCGTCAGGGCATGGTCGTGGCGCAGAACACCATCGCCGCGAAGATCGGCGCCGAAATCCTGCGCCAGGGCGGCAATGCGGTGGACGCCGCAGTGGCCGTCGGCTTCGCCGAGGCGGTGACCCTGCCGCGCGCCGGCAACATCGGCGGCGGCGGCTACATGGTCGTCCACACGGCCAAGACCAACCAGACCATCACCATCGAGTATTATGGCGAGGCGCCCAAGGCGACGACGCCAGACCTGCTGCTGGGCGCCAACGGTCGCTCAGACCCCAGCAAGATCGCCTCCTTCAAGGGCGTCTCCACCCCCGGCACCGTCGCCGGCCTGTGGGCCGCGCACAGCCGCTTCGGCAAGCTGCCTTGGAAGAAGGTCGTCGAGCCGGCGGTGAAACTGGCCCGCGACGGCGTGATCCTCACCGACGACGAAGCCCAGGCCACCGCCGCCCGTCAGAAGGCCATGGCCCGCGACCCGGGCGCGACCAAGGCGTTCTTCAAGGCCGACGGCTCTGCCTACCGGGCGGGGGAATTGTTCAAGCAGCCGGACCTGGCCTGGAGCCTGGCCCAGATCCGCGACGGCGGTCAGGACGCCTTCTACAAGGGCGCCGTCGCCAAGAAGATCGTCGACGCCATGAAGGCCAACGGCGGCGTCATGACCATGGAGGACCTGGCGTCCTACAAGGCCAATGTCTCCGACCCGATCTGGTCGTCCTATCGCGGCTTGAAGATCGCCTACATGCCGCCAACCGCCTCGGGCGTGACCCTGGCGGAGGTGATGAACGTCCTCGAACACTTCGACATGCCGAAGCTGGGTTGGAACAGCGTCGCCTCCATGCACGTGATTTCCGAGGCCATGAAGATCGGTTGGGCCGACCGCGCCTTTGTTGGCGGCCCGCCCCAGTGGAAGACGCCGGTCGACGGCCTGGCCAGCAAGGCCTACGCCGCCGAGCGCGCCAAGCTGATCTCCATGGACAAGTCCCTGACCACGGAGACCTTCAAGGTCGGCGATCCGTACAAGCACGAAAGCCCGGACACGACCCACTTCTCGGTGGCCGACGCCGAGGGCAACGCCGTCAGCAACACCTATACGATCTCGTCCTCCTACGGGGCGCACGTGGTGGCGCCGGGGACGGGCGTGCTGCTGAACAATTCCATGGGCAACTTTGCTTGGGGCGCGAGGGGCGAGGCGAGCGAAGCCAACCGCCCGGCGCCGGGCAAGCGGGTCGGCTCGACCATCACGCCGCTGATCGTCTTCAAGGATGAAAAGCCGTGGCTGGTCACCGGCACGCCGGGCGGCGGCTATATCATCGCCACTATGGCGCAGCTGCTGGTCAATGTGATCGACCACAAGCTGAACATCGCCGAGGCGGCCATGCGCCCGCGCATCAACCAGTCCGGCATCGACGGTCCGCTGGAGCTGGAGGAGGGGATTCCGCAGGACCTCGTCCCGCTGCTGGAGGCGAAGGGCCACAAGGTCACCAGGTCGATGACCATGGGCAGCACCCAGTCGATCATGATCGAGAACGGGCTGTTCTACGGCGCGGCGGACACCCGCCGCCCGGACGCTATCGCGATCGGCGTGAAGTAAGAGAAAGGGCCGCCGGGAATACCGGCGGCCCTTTCCATTTCGTTGTCGAAATATCCGAATTCGTAGTCGGATTCTCTCCGCCGCCGTATTCGAATTCCTAGAGGCCCAAGGCCGTCTTGATGCGGTCCCAGGACGTCAGCTTGAAGTTCTGCGGATCGGGTCGATTGTCGCCGTCCTGCGCCACGAAGATACCGCCGGGGAAGTCCGCGCCGAAGTCGCCGACAGCCAGCTCCAATCCATCGGTTTCCTGAACGCTTTCAGAGCCTTCGCCGCCGATGCGGAAGCGGCCGACATAGGTCGCGTCCTCCAGCTTGTAGACCGCGAAGGCATTGTCGCCCTGGCTCGATGCGATCAGCCAGCCGCCCGTCGCGCCTTGTGGTGCGATCGCCAGCCCCTCGACATCGTCGAACTGCTTGATGCGATCCACTTTTGCGAACGCCGTTGCGGTGATCGACGCGGTCGGCCCAGCGTCGAAGCGCCAAACACCCACGTCTTCCTCGCCCACATACAGCTTGCCTGTACGGTCGTCGGCCACGCAGCCTTCCGATTGCGTGCTCAGCTTCAGGGTACGAACCACCTTGCCCGTCGGCGCGGCGCCCGAGGCGTCCAGGGCTACCTGGGCGATCGTGCCGTCCTTCATCACCAGAAAGGCGTAGATCGCCTGATCGGGCGCTCGCCACATGCACAGGCCGTAGGCTTCGCCCGCCACGCCCGGAAGCTTGCCCAGCTCGGTCAGCAGGCCGGTCGGCGCCAGGCTGAACAGCGCCAGGGCGCCGTTCAGCGGATCGTTGCGGTCGCTGGCGACCACCAGGACGCCAGGCTTGCCGTTGATGTTCACAGCGCCGCGCAGGTCGACATTGTTGACCCGGCCGGCAGGCTTGAAATCGCGACGCTTGCCGTCGAGGCCATAGACCACCAGGCCGGCCTTCTTGTCGGTGGCGACGATCAGGCTGGCGGCCGGATCGGCGGCGTTGCGCCAGATGGCTGGATCGTCGGCGGCATCGTCCACGGACAGAACCGGATCGGTCTCGCGGACCATGGCGACGTTGACGGTCGGCGACTTGTCGGGGCGCGGGCCGGTGGCGCAGGCGGCTAGAGCCGCCGCCGAGGCCGCGATGAGGAGGATATTGCGCATCAGAAGGCCACCCGCAGGGTCACTTGATACAGCGCGCCCGAGCGTTCGCTTTCGAGCTCGCCCTCGTCGATATCGCCGTTGGCCCGGTTCTCAAGGATCTCCTCAACCGAGTCGCCGTCATACTTGCGGAAGGTTTCCTTCTTCTTCTTGTCCAGCAGGTTCATGCCAGCGAGGCGGACGACGACCTTATCGCCGATGCGCTTCTCGATGAAGGCTTCCATGTCGGTGGTGTAGGCGACCTTGATGGTCTCATCCATCGCCGACTCGTAGCCCGCCGAACGGCTGTAGGCGCTGGCGCCGAAGCTGACGCCCCAGTCGCGCACCGTGTGGATGAAGCCGACATTGTAGACGTGGTGGGGCTGGTTGGTGAACCGGCGGTCGGCGCCGGTGAAGGGGTCTTCTACCGAGCTGTCCATGTAGGTGTAGTTGGCGAACAGGCCGGTGTCCGGCAGGCCCATGATCGTCAGGGGCGACGAGAAATCGACTTCCACGCCCCAGGTTTGGCCCGACCCGATATTTCGCGGCTCATAGATGTTGCCGAGGCCGGACGACGACGTCTCGCTGGTGCCGACCAGTTCGATCAGGTCGCTGACATCGCGGTAGAAGACGTTGACGCCGAAGATGCCTTGAGCGCCCAGCCGGCGCTCATAGCCGACGTCCAGACCCCAGGCCGTCTCATCGACCAGGTTCGGATTGCCGCGCAGATCGTCATCGTCCGTCGGCTCCTCTTCCGCGAGGTAGGGGATGATCAGGTCATAGCCGGCGCGCCGCACGGTCCGTGCGAGCGAGGCGCGGAACTGGTCCTGGCTGTTGGGCGTATAGGTCAGGTGGAACGACGGATTCCACTGCGTCTTGTTATAGTTGACCTTGCCCAGGCCGCTGGTCACATCGCGGTCGGTGTTCTCCACGCGCAGGCCGGCGTCAAAGTTCCACTGGTCATTGGGCGTGTAAGTGTAGCGGACATACGGGTCGATCCGCGTTTCCTTGATCCCGTAGACGGCGCCCGGCGCCGGATCGGCCTCGCCGACCTCGCCGTCATCGATGTCATACTCGACCTCGGCGCCCTCACGCTCCTTGCGCAGCAGATCGACACCGACCTTCAATTTCGAGGTGGAGAAGTCCCAGGCGTAGGCTGCGCCGCCGGAGTACTCGTCATCCGTGATGTCGAGAGTGGTGTATTCGTCGAGCTCCAGTTCGCTCAGGTCACCGCCCACGACCAGACGGGAGTTGGTGTCCTCGCGGAAGCCGGCCCAGCCGATGTTCGCGGTCAGCACGCCGCCCCGCAGATCAAACTTGCCCTCGGCGCTGAACTGATAGGTCTGCTGCGAGATGCGTTCGGCCTGAACCTCGGCTTCGTCCAGTGCGGTGAAGCGTCCGCCGCCGGCGTCAACGTAGGTGAGCGAGGTTTCGTCCTCGTCCCGATCCGTATCGACCACCAGGCCGCTCAGGCGGATTTGGCCGGCATCGAAGCGATGGGTCAGTTCCGCGTTGGCCGAGAGGTCCACGCCGTCGCGCGTGTCGTCCTGTCGCTCGATGTTGTCGAGTTCGCTGAAGGCGCCGTCATAGCGCCAGCTGGTCTTCTTCTTTGGGTTGCGACGGCCTTGGTAGTTGAGCGCGCCCCAGAAGCTGGTGTCGCCGACCGTGCCGGCATAGGCCACCGCGCCCGAGGGGCGGACCTTGCCGTCTTCGTTGATCAGGGCGCCAGCCTTCACGAATCCGCCCTCAAGCTGAGCGCCTTCCTTCAGGATGACGTTCAGCGAACCGGCCAGGCCTTCGCTCGGCTGGTCGGCGCGCGGCGAGCGGATGATCTCGATGCGCTCCACGAGTTCGGCGGGAATGCGATCGACGAAGAAGCTTCGGTCAGCCTCGCCGCCCGGCGCCCGACGGCCATTGATCAGGACTTGCGTGTAGCCCGGCGGCAGGCCGCGCATCGAGACGCCGTCGAACTCCAGCACGTCGGAGGTGAATGTCACGCCCGGAACGCGCTTCAGCATCTCGCCGACCGAGACCGGCTCGAACCGCTGGAAATACTCAAGGTCGTAGGACAGGACAGGGTTGGGATCGCTAGTGCGGTTGCGGAACGCGATGTCCCCCGTGACGATCACCTGTTCGACCGTGGTGGCGTCACCAGCGGCGTCCGCCGCTTCATCTGCCTGAGCCGCGCCTGAGATCGCCAGAAGCGCCGTGGTGGCCATGAGCCAGGTGCGTGCGCGGAAATTGTGGTGTGACATCGTCGCCCCGTTGGTGGTGTCCCGGGGCGGAAATGACCTATGTGCGTGACAGCGCGGCGACGAGTTGGTGAAGGTTTAGCGACGCGTGCGTGCTTCGATCGCCCCTGTGACCTCGCTGTCACCTATCCGCGCTCGGCGTCAGTCCGAACAGATCGCGACGCAGCGGCGTGCGAGGGCTTCCGTCGCGTCGATGAACGGCGTGGACAGCTCAGAGGGATTCAGCACCAACGGAACCTCGGTGCAGCCAGCAATCACAGCGTCCGCGCCGTTGTCCAGCAGGCGCGCCGCCAGTCCCGCCATCTCCAAGCCGACCGACAGATCGCTAGCCTTGATGCGATAGATAAGAGCCATGAAGGCCGCCTGGGCTTCCTCGTTCAGGAACACCGGCTCCAGCCCCATGTCGCTCAGACGCCGTCGATAGAGCGCAACGGCCGATGCGGTGCCCAGCACGCCTGGACGCTTGGCCCCTGCGGTGCGAGCGGCTTCGCCCGCCGTCTCGATCATGTCGATAAGCGGCAGCCCCGCGGCCTTGATGTTCTCGGAGAAGGCGTGGGCGGTGTTGCACGGCATGGCCAGAACATCCGCTCCCGCATCGCGCAGGCGCGCAGCCATGTCGCGAAGGACTGGACCGGCTTCGCCGCCCGTGTTTCGGTCCGGGATATAGGGGTTCAGGTCCATCAGCACGCGGATGTGATCCTGGTCCCGTGCGGCCGGCGTCGCCGCCTGAAGCTTGCCCAGGAAATCCACCGTCGCGGCAGGGCCCATGCCTCCGAGAACGCCGAGAATCTTTCTCATTGGCCGAGCGCGGGCTCCAGCTCGGTGTGATA
>CAJYMH010000035.1 GCA_913776195.1 uncultured Caulobacter sp. | reverse complement strand
ATCCGCGAAGGCGGCCGCACCGTCGGCGCCGGCGTCGTCGCCAAGATCGTCGAGTAATCTCGACGGTCCAAGCGACCAGCTGATCTAGCCAAGGCCCCGGAGGAAACTCCGGGGCCTTTTGCTTTGGCGAACGGCGCTCAGTCGGAATTGCTTGTCCGACAACGGCTCTCGGCCTCCTAATCCCGGTGGGAGATTTCTTTGGGGGACCGCATGTCCGATTTCACGATCCAGAACCGCCGCACGCTGCTCACCGGGGCCGCCGCCGCGGGGTTATTCACGCCGGGGCTCGTCCTGGCCGCCAGCGGCGACATCGCCGCCATCCGCAAGGCCGCCGAGGCCGGCTACGACGCTTCGGTCAAGCGCATCCAAGACTGGATCGCTCTGCCCTCCATCGCCGCCGAGAACCGCGACATGGACAAGGGGGCCGACTACATGATGGCCCTGGCCCGCGACGCCGGCTTCCAGCACGTGGAGAAGGTTCCGACCGACGGCCATCCCGGCGTGTTCGCCACCCTGGACGTGGGCGCCAAGCGCTGGATCGGCATCTACTTCATGTACGACGTGAAGCAGTACGACCCGGCCGAGTGGTCATCGCCGCCGCTGGAGGCGCGCATCGTCGACAAGCCGGGCTTCGGCAAGGTGATCGTCGGCCGCGGCGCGGTGAACCAGAAGGGGCCCGAGGCCACCTTCCTGGCCGCTCTTCACGCCATCCGCGCGGCAGGCAAGAAGCCGCCCGTGAACATCGTCCTGGTCTGCGAAGGCGAGGAGGAGATCGGCAGCCCGAACTTCCATCAGATCGTCACCAAGCCGCATGTGCTGGCCGCCCTGAAGAAGTGCGAGGGCGTGGTCATCCCGGCCGGCTGGCAGGCGCCCAGCAACGGCGGCGTCAGCGTCAACCTGGGCGCCAAGGGCGTGGTCGAGTTCGAGCTGGTCTCCAGCGGCGCCAAGTGGGGCCGGGGACCCAAGACTGACATCCATTCCAGCGAGAAGGCTCGCGTGGACAGTCCGGCCTGGCGCCTGGTCCAGGCCCTGGGCACCCTGGTCACGCCGGACGGCAATTCGTCGGCCATCGATGGCTGGTTCGAGCATGTGCGTCCGCTGACCGCGCGCGAAAAAGAGCTTATCGCCCTGGCCGCCCAGCGCATGAGCGAGGCGGACGCCAAGAAGGCTCTGGGCGTCGACAAGTGGATCGACGACCTGCCTTGGGAGAAGGCGCTGGAGCGTTTGGCCTCGCAGCCGACGGTGAATATTGAAGGCCTGGTCAGCGGTTATACCGGCGTCGGCGGCAAGACCGTCCTGCCCGGCCGCGCGGTGGCCAAGATCGACCTGCGCCTGGTGCCGAACCAGACCATGGCCGACTGCGTGAAGAAGATCCGCGCGCACTTGGACAAGCGCGGCTTCCAGGACATCGAGGTCAATGTCAGCGGCGGCTATGACCCGACCGAGACGGACGAGAACAGCCGCCTGATCCGGGCGGAGCTGGCCACCTATCAGAAGCGCGGCGTCGTCACCTCAGTCTATCCGCGTCTGGCGGGATCGTGGCCGGGGGCGGTGTTCACTTCGGCGCCGGTCAGCCTGCCCGCCGGCCAGTTCGGCCTGGGCCACGGCAGCGGCGCCCATGCGCCGAATGAGTACTATGTGATCGAGAGCAGCAACCCCAAGGTCGAGGGCCTGATCGGCGCGACCATGGGCTATGTCGATTTCCTCTACGAGATCGCCGCGATCAAGTGAGCGTGCTCTTCTTCTCGCCGTAGGCTTCGCTACGGGGCAGGAAGTTCAAAGAAAGAGGCCCCGGATCGCTCCGGGGCCTCTTGTTTAGAGCCGATCGGCCGGGGCGGCTTCGCCCGGAGCCTGACGGGGGGTGACCCACCGGGCGAGCTTCGGCCGCAGCCAGGCCTCGAAATCATCGACGATCTCGTAGACGACCGGGACCAGCACCAGCGACAGGACCGTCGAGGTGATCAGGCCGCCGATCACGGCCACGGCCATGGGTTGGCGGAACTCCGCGCCCTTGCCGATGCCCATCGCCGTGGGAAGCATGCCCGCCATCATGGCCAGGGTGGTCATGACGATGGGCCGCGCCCGTTCGCGGCAGGCCTCGATGATGGCGTCACGCTGGCTCTTGCCGGCGCGCTCCTCCTCGATGGCGTACTCGACCAGCAGGATCGAGTTCTTGGCCGCCAGGCCCATCAGCATCAGGAAGCCGATCAGCGACGGCATGCTTAGCGACTGCCCTGTGATCAGCAGGGCGAAGAATGCGCCGCCGATGGCCAGGGGCAGGGCCGACAGGATGGTGATCGGCTTGAAGAAGCTTTTGAACAGCAGAACCAGCACGCCATAGACGAGGCCGATAGCCGACAGCAGGGCGACCGCGAAGCCGGTGAACAGCTCCACGAACGCCTCCTGATCGCCGGCCGAGGCCGGGGTCACGCCGGCGGGCAGCTTTTTCATGGTCGGCAGGTTGTTGACGTCGGCGATCGCCTGGCCGAGCTGGGCGCCGTTGTCGAGGTCGGCCTCGATGGTCAGCTGACGCTTGCGGGCGAAGCGGTCGATCTTGGCCGGGCCGGCCTGGAATTCCACGTCCGCCACGGTGTCGAGGCGGGTGGTGGAGCCGTCGGCGGTCGGCACGCGCAGGCCCTTGATGGCCTCCAGGTCGCGGCGCGCTTCCTCCGGCAGGCGGATGCGGATCGGCACGCGGCGCTCGCCGTCGGTCAGCTTGGCGACGTTGGCGTCGATGTCGCCCACGGTGGCCACGCGGGCGATGGCGGCGATGTCGGCAGAGCTGACGCCCAGGCGCGAGGCTTCGTCCGGACGCGGTCGGATCACGATCTCCGGCCCGCTGGGGGGCGAGGAGGGACGCGGATCGGCCACGGTCTTCAGGCCGCGCATCTCACGCTCCACCTGCAAGGCGGCGCGCTCCAGGGCGTCGCCGTCCTCGGCGGTGAGGATGGTCTGCACTTCCGAGGTCCCCCAGTCGCCCAGCAGGTTCACCCGGGCGTCGGGGATGTCGTGCAGGCCGGCGCGGACAACCTGCTTGATCTCCGTCACGGTCAGGTCGCGCTTGTCGTTCAGTACGATCGTGATTGTGGCGTCGCGCAGGTCCGAACCGCTCTGGCCGCCCCAGCCGCTGGCGATGTTGGAGCCGACCTGGGCGAAGACGTGCGCCGTCTCAGGGCGTTGCTCGAACATGCGGGTGACGGCCGCGACGGTGCGCTCCATCTGCGGCGCGGTGGCCCCGGGTGGGCCCTGCACCTTCAGATAGTAGTAGTTGGCGTTGCCGGCCGGCTGGAAAGCCGTCGGCAGCAGGCCGGCCAGCATGATCGAGCCGATGAAGATCACCCCGCCGATGACGCAGCTGAGGATGCGGTGATCCAGCGCCCAGTTCAGGACCGCCGGATAGCGACCCTCGAACGGCTTGCGCGGATGCGGTTGGGTGTTCGGTTTCAGGAAATAGGCGGCCAGCAGGGGGGTGAGCAGGCGCGCCACCACCAGCGAGAACAGCACCGCCACGGCGACGGTCAGGCCGAACTCCTTGAAGAACTGGCCCGGCATGCCCGGCATGTAAGAGACCGGCACGAACACGGCGACGATGGTGAAGGTGGTGGCCACCACCGCCAGACCGATGGCGTCGGCGCCTTCCATGGCCGCCTGGTAAGGGCGCTGGCCGCGGCTGACGCGCTTTTCGATGTTCTCGATCTCGACGATGGCGTCATCGACCAGGATGCCGATGACCAGCGTCAGGGCCAGCAGGGTCACGACGTTCAGCGAGAAGCCGGCCATCGCCATGAAGGCGAAGGTGGGGATCAGCGAGACGGGCATGGCCAGGGCGGTGATCGCCGTGGCGCGCCATTCGCGCAGGAACAGGAACACCACCAGGGACGCCAGCAGCATGCCTTCAAGCAGGGTGTGCTCGGTGGCGGTGAAGCTGGCGCGGGTGTCGTCCACGGTCGAGAAGATCTTGGTGAAGGTCACGCCTTGATGGGTTTCGCCCAGCTTCTCGATGGCCTTGGCGACGCGGTCCTCGACTTCGACGTCGGAGCTGTCGCGGGTCTTCATCACCTGGAAGGCGACGACCGGCTTGCCGTCGAGGCGGGCGAAGCCGCGCACTTCGCCAGCGCCGTCGCCGATCTCGGCCACGTCGGTCAGCTGCACGAAGCGGCCGGCGCCGGTGGGGATGGTCAAGGCGCGCAGCTGCTCCAGCGTCTCGGCGGCGCCGAGGACGCGCAGGGTCTGCTCGCGACCGCCGATGCGGACGCGGCCGCCGGGGGCGTCGATGCTGAACGAGGCCAGGGCCTGGTTCAGCTGGGGCGCGGTGACGCCCAGGGCCGCCATGCGGTCCGGGTCGGCGATGATGTTGATCTCGCGGTTCACGCCGCCGACGCGGGAGACCTGGGCGACGCCCTTCTCGCCCTGCAGCGTGCGGGTGACGGTGTCGTCGATGAACCACGACAGCTCGGTCGGCGCCATGGAAGGGGCGGCGACGGCGATGGTCAGGATCGGGGCGGAGTCGATCTCCAGTCGCTGAACGATCGGCTCATCGATCTCGCGCGGCAGCTGGGCCCGCGCCTGATCGACCTTCGAACGCACCTCGTCGGTGACCTTCTGCAGGTCCTCGCCCAGTTCGAACTCGACCGTGGTGGTCGAGGCGCCCTGAACCACCGACGAGCGAATGGTCTTGATGTTCGAGATGCCGGCCAGGGCGTCCTCGACGGGACGCGTGACCTGGGTCTCCAGCTCGCCCGGTGCTGCGCCGCTTTGGGTCACGGTGACCGTCACGGCGGGGAATGTGACGTTCGGAAACTGCTTGATCGGCAGCGACAGGTAGGCGCCGATGCCGACGATGATCAGCGCGATGAACAGCAGCGCGACGGGCGTCGGGTTTTTGATCGCCCAGGCTGATATTCTAAGTTGCGATCCTTCGGGAGCCATCAGCGCGCCGCCTTCTGGTTCGCCGCGCCGGGAGCGCCGCCTTCGACGGGTTTCACGACATCGCCGTCCAGGGCGAAGGCCGCCGCGCCGAGCAGGACGCGGGCGCCGGCCGGCGGACCCTGAACCAGCTCCACATAGCCGCCGCCGCGCTGGCCGGTCTTCACCGGCACCTGCTTGACCTTGTTGTCTGCGCCGACCGTTGCGACCGAGGCGCCTTCGGCGTCATAGCGGACCGCCGTTTCCGGCACGGCCAGGACCTGGCGGCCGCCGCCGCCGAACACGCCGCGGGCGAAACCGCCGGCGCGCAGGTCGGAACGGACCGGCAGACGCACGCGCACGCGTCCCAGCTGGGTCGTGGCGTTGATCTGCGGGCTGATCAGGCGGACAGTCCCTTGAACCTGGGCGCCGCCCGGCAGGGTCACCGTCACCGGCGAACCGACGGCTAGCTTGGACAGGTCGGCTTCGTTCAGTTCGGCGTCCAGCTCGATCAGCTGGTCGCGGGCGATGCGGAACCACGGGGTCGTGCCGCCGCCCGAGACGTCGCCCGGACGCACGGTGCGCTCAAGCACCACGCCGCTGACCGGGGCGGTGATGGTCATGCGCTGCGATCGGGTGCGCAGCTCCTTCAGCGCCGCCTGCTGGGCCTTCGCCGTATAGCGGCGGGTCTCGATCTGCTCCTGGGACAGCACGCCCTGGCCGTCGAGGCCGGCGACGCGGCGAGCCTCGGCTTCCGCTTGGGCGGTCACGGCGGCCTGCTGGTCGACCTGGGCGCGCAGCAGGGTGTCGTCCAGCTGGGCCAGGGGCTGACCTGCGCGGACCACGGCGCCTTCCTCGACCAGGACACGGGCGACACGATAGCCGCTCAGCTCCGAGCCGACGGCGGCTTCTTCACGCGGGATCAGGCGGCCGGAAGCGGTGAGGCCCGCGCCGATGGAGCGGTTCTCGACCCGCGTCACGGTGACCGTGCGCGCATCGTCCGAGGCCTTGGCCGGAGCCTTCTCCTCCTTCTTGCCGCAGGCGGCGAGGCCGACGGCCATGACCAGGGCGGCGGTCGTCCAGGGGCGAAGGTTCGTCATGCTTGGGGCTCTTTGGCGGGGGTCTTGGCGGCCGTAGCGGCCTTGTCGTTGATCGGAGTCCAGCCGCCGCCGAGGGCCTTGTAGGCCTGGACGGTGCGGGTCAGGGACTGCACCTGGGCGCTGGTCAGGGCCGTGCGGGCGGCGCGCCAGTTGGTCTCGGCGGTGACCGCGGCGGTCAGGTCGTCGAAACCCATGTCGTAGCGCTTGCGCGCCGCGTCATAGGCCTTGCGGGCGCGGGCTTCGCCGGCGGTCAGCAGGTCGACGCGACGATGATCGGCGGCCAGGCGGACGAGAGTGTTCTCCGCTTCGCCATAAGCGTCCTGAACCGCCTTTTCGTAGGCGATGACGGCCTGCTCGGCGCGGGCGCGAGTCGCCTTTTCCTGGGCTAGCAGTTGCGGGATGTCGAGGATCGGCTGCATCAGCGTGCCGCCGATGTACCAGGCGCGCGTTGTGCTCTCGAAGCCCGGCAGTTCGCTGCGGGTCAGGCCTATGCCCGGCGTCAGGGTGAAGCGCGGGAAGAGGGCGACCTCGGCCCCGCGCAGGGTGCCGGCGGCGCTGCGCACGCGCATTTCCGCCTCACGCACTTCCGGGCGGCGCTCCAGCAGCTCGCCAGGGATGGCGGCGGGCACGGGCGGAGCCGTGGGGACGGCGGCGGGCGCCGGAAGGCTCTCCACCGGATCGACGCCGCGTCCGGCCAGGATCAGCAGGGTGCGCTTGGCGGCCTGAAGCTCGGCTTCCAGATTGGCCGCTTGGGCGTTGGACTGCGCCAGGGAGGCGGCCGACTGGTCAGCCTCCGACGAGGCGGCGAGGCCGGCTGCGGCGCGCTTGGACGCCACCTGATAGAGATCGTTCTGCAGGCGCGCGGTCTGGCGCGCGTCCTCCAGCTGGATGGCCAGGCCGCGCGCCTCGAAATAGGACTGGGCCACATTGGCGGCCAAGCTGGCGCGGGCGGCCTCGTAGTTGAAGCGCACGGCGGCGTAGTCGGCGTCGGCCACCTGGCGGGCGGCGCGGCGGGCGCCGAAGAAGTCCAGCTCCCAGCTGACGTCGAAATTCAGGCCGTAGTTCTTCTGGACCCCGCTGTTGGCGAAGCCGGGAATGTCCAGTTGCGTGCCGTCCAGCACCTTGCTGTCGGTGCGGCGCGCGTTGCCCTGCAATTCGCCGTCGGGAAGATAGATGTCCCAGATCGTGCCGCGACGCGTGGCGCGGGCCTCGTCCAGTCGGGCGGCCGCGGTGCGCGCGTCGGGGCTTCGCTCCAGCGCCATCTGGATCAGGGCGGTCAGTTCCGGATCGTTGAACGCGGTCCACCACTGGTCCAGCGCGATCGCATCCGCCGGGGCGGTCGCCGCCGGCGCCTGATAGGCGGTCGGAAGGGTAAGGTCGGGCTTCCGCGGGGGCGTGCCGCATGCGGCCAGCACCAGCGGAGCGAGCGCCGCAACGCCCAGTAATCTAATTCTCATCGGCTCCCCGCCTGATGCGCCGATGACGGTCCCTCGACCAAGCAGCGCTACGCATTACGGCCGGAAAATAGTCTTGGTCGATGACGCTTGCCATACCGCCCGCGCCGATTCCTGACAGCAGCTCGCAATTGTGTCCGCCGCGCCGCAGGCTGACCGCTTCGACAAGCCGCTGTTGACGGCGCTTCAAAACATACCGCATCATCGAAACAAGTGTTCGTCAGGAGGGGTCTGGCGTGATGCGTGCGCGTTATTCGTCGCGATTGAAAGCTGCGCCTTGGCGCGGTGCGCGGCTAATTGGACGCATCTGGGCCATAAACCCCGCGCCGCAAGGCCGAACCTCGTTCCCCCAAAAGATACCAAACATTCTGTTCACAGGAGGCTCCGCCGCCTGAGTCCGGTCGTACGTAACAAGAACAAAAGCAGTTACGCGCAATAAAAAAGGGAGGATTGTAATGATGAGAACGGGTTTCCTGGCGGGAGTCTCGCTCCTGGCCGTGGCCGCGACGGCGCCGATGAGCGCGGCGGCGCAGGACGGGCAGAATGTGGTCGAGGAGGTGGTCGTCACCGGCTCGTTGATCCGGGGCACGCCCGAGAACGCCGCGCTGCCGGTGGATGTGATCTCCGCCGAAGAACTTCAAAAACAAGGCTCGCCCTCGACGGTGGAGCTGATCAAGTCCTTGGCGGTCAGCAACGGGGTGCTGGGCGACACCAACCAGTTCGACAGCCGCGCCCAGGGATCTGAAGGCTCCGGCTCGGTCAACCTTCGGGGTCTCGGCTCCAATCGGACGCTGGTGCTGCTGAACGGCCGGCGCATGGCGATCAACCCGCTGGCGCAGGCCGGGGCGGGCATCGTCGACACCAACATGATCCCTAGCGCCGCCATCGGCCGGGTCGAGGTTCTGAAGGACGGCGCGGCCGCCACCTATGGCTCCGACGCCATCGGCGGGGTGGTCAACTTCATCACCCGCAATCGTTTCGACGGGGCGGAGTTCGCCGCCGACTATCGTTATGTGGACGGCTCGGACGGCGGGGATTACTCCCTCAGCGCCCTTTGGGGCTGGGCCAATGATCGCATGGACGTGATGCTGTCGGCCGGCTGGCAGCACCGGGGCGAGCTAGACGTGATCGAGCGGGGATGGGCCAACCGTCCCTATCTGGAGAACCCGGAAGGCGGCTGGACCGCGGCGGGCAACCCAGGGACCTTCCTGTCTTTCACCGCGCCCGCGGCTAGCGGCGCCACCCTGTTTCGCGACCCGCAGTGCGCCGTGCTGGGCGGCACGCCGGGTTTCAGCGGCACGACGCCCGCCTGCTACGAGCACTACATCGAGTGGGACAACCTGGTTGAGAAGGAAGAGCACTACCAGGTCTACGGCCAGTTCAATTACGAGCTGTCCGACAATCACAAGTTCCACTTCGAGGGGCTCTACGGCCGAACCGAGGTGCCGAAGTGGGAGACGACTCCCTCCTACGCCCTGCTGGCCAATCCGACGCCGGAGGCCCTGGCTGGGGCCGGCGCGCTGGCGGGAGCGCTCTATGCCGGGCGCTTCTTTGTCCCGACCAACAATCCGGGCCTGGTCGATTTCGCGGCCAAGAATCCGCAGTACAGCTTCCTGACCACGTTTGGCGCGGCCTATCTGGCGCCGGCGGCGCGACCGTTCCTGGTGGGCGGCAATCCGATGTTCGACAATGGGCCGTCGCGGGGCGAGCGCTACTACGACTTCTACCGCTTCTCCGGCGGGCTGAACGGCGTGTTCGGACCGGACATCGGCTACGACCTGGCCGTCACCTACAGCGAGCAGAAGGGCACGCGGACCGGCTACGACACCATCGTCAACCGGCTGGAATCGGCCCTGCGCGGGTTTGGCGGTCCCAACTGCAACCGCGCCGCCAACACCCCCGGCCAGAACGGCTGCCTCTGGTACAACCCGTTCTCCAACGCCATCCAAAAGAACATGATCACCGGCCAGGTAAACCCGCAGTACAACGCGGCCGTGGCCAACAGCGCCGACGTGACCCGCTGGTTCTTCCAGGAGCTTAGCACCACCCAGAAGGCGCGGCTGTTCGTGGTCGACGCCGTGATCAACGGCGACCTGGGGATCAGCCTGAAGGGCGGCGACGTCAAATGGGCGTTGGGAACCCAGTACCGGAAGGACTGGTTCAAGTCCGACTACAACGACATCAGCAACACCCTGGTGAACCCCTGCCTGGCCTCGCCGGACTTCGGGGTGAACAATTGCCCGGTCAGCCAGCGCAGCGGGCCGTTCGGCTTCCTTGGCGCAGGGACGCCCAATGACACCATGGGCGACGTCTACGCCCTGTTCGGCGAGCTTCAGGTTCCGCTGCTGGAAAGCCTGAACTTCCAGTTGGCGGCCCGTTACGAGGACTACGGCGGCGCGGTCGGCGCGACCTTCGATCCCAAGGCGTCGGTGCGCTGGCAGGCCACGGACTTCCTGGCCCTGCGCGGCTCTGTCGGCACCACCTTCCGCGGCCCGCCGCTGGCGCAGCTGGCGCCCGGGAACATCACGTCGCTGCAGTCCATCCTGGGCACCTTCCGGGCGGTGGACATCGGCGGCAATCCGAACATGGATCCCGAAAGCGCCACGACCTACAGCCTCGGGGTGATCTTGGAGACCGGCGGCTTCCGCGGCTCCATCGACTATTTCAGCTTCGACTTCGACAACCCGATCGTCGCCGAGCCGGTGGCCGGCATCGTCAACGCCGTGTTCCCCAATGGGGCGGGGGGGACGAACAACTGCGCCAACCCGGCCTTCGCTCAACTGGTGTCGCGTTTCACCTTCAATGGCGGGACCTGTTCGGCGGCCAACATCGCCCGCCTGCAGACTTTCTATGTGAACGGCGCGCCGGTGAAGACCTCGGGCCTCGACTTCATGGGGACCTACGAGTTCAACGACTTCGCGGGCGGCGACCTGACCATCGGCGGCACCGCGACCTGGATCCGCGACTACAGCGTCGACGCCCAGCCGGTGGCCGGCACGGTGGTGACCCCGGCCTTCGACGCCGTGGGCTTCCTCAACTACCAGACCACGGTGGTGCCGGTCCCGGAGTGGAAAGGTCAGGCCTTCGCCGAGTGGGAGCGCGGCGGCCACACGATCCGGGTCACCTTCAACTACATCGACAGCTACACCGACCAGCGGACCACGCCGTTCATCGCCACGCCGAACACCAACAACACGGTGATCGCCGGCGGCAAGACCATCGGCAGCTACAAGACCGTGGACGTCACCTGGCGGATGCAGGCGCCGTGGGACAGCATCATCACGCTGAACGTGGACAATGCGTTCGACGAGAACCCGCCGTTCGCGCGCCTCGATCTGAACTACGACCCGTTCACCGCCGACGCGCTGGGCCGGACGATCAAGATCGGCGTCCGCAAGTCCTTCTGAAGAAAAGGGCGACGGCCTCGGCGCCGTCGCCCGAACCTCGGGAACAAGTCCTACCTCGCCCCTCCTTCGTCCCGACGAGGGAGGGCGCTTTTTACGGCCGAAAAATCCCGACCATCAGCGGCCGCACCAGCAGGGCGGCCGCGTCCTCGCCCTTGGTGTCGCCGGCCCAGGCGGCGAGGGACGCGGCTGCGTTCAGCAGCGAGTTGAGCATGTGGGCGGCGATCATCGGATCGACGGGGCGGATTGAGCCCTCGGCCACGCCGTCCGACACCATGCCGGAGAAGCGGTCGGAGACGCGCACATAGCGTTCCGACATGTCGTGGCGCAGATCGGCCGGCAGGGCCGTCATCACCGAGGCGCGCATCAGCGGCCCGTGCTCCGACAGCTGGTGCCGCGCGAGCGCGGAGGCAGCCGCCGCCAGCCGGCTCCATTGATCGTCGGGCAGGTCGCGGGCGGCGGACTGGGCCTCGCGCATCACCTGGAAAGTGCGCTCGAAGCACGCGACCACCAGACCGTCCTTGGCGTCGTTGTGGTGGTAGAACGAGCCCTTGGTTACGTTCAGCGCGGCGGAGATGTCCTCCACCGACGCGCCGCGATAGCCGCGCTGGTTGATCAGCCGCGTGGCGGCGACCAGGAACGTCTCGCGCGAGGCTTCCTGCGGGTCGGCGGTCAGCTGGCCGACGGTCAGCATCGGCGGATTCCAGTCCCGCGTCCGGGCCGCCAGGCCGCCGGTCAGGATGTCGAACATCCGGTCGCGGACGCGCTCGTAATCCTCGGTCTCGTACCGGCGCAGCCAGGTGCCGGTCCAGAACACCTGCTCCAGCAGAAGGTGGGTGCGGGCGTTGCGCTCGACCCGGCTGAGTTTCGACAGCTCCGGCGCGTCGAACAGCTCGCGCACCCGGCGGAACAGGTTGCTGAACGCCTCGAACACGGGGGTGCGGTGCGGCTCGTTCAGGGTCCGCACCTCGGTGAAGCTGACCAGGGGCGGGGCCTCGCCCTTTCGCACCCGGCGCTGCAGATCGAGGAACTGGTCGAGGAAGACCAGCAGCCTTTCCTGCGGCGTTGCGGCGCCGGCCGCCTTGTCCACCAAGGCTGTGAACCGCTCGATCCCTCGCAGGAAGCAGGCGGCCGCAAGATCATCCTTCTTGCGGTAGTAGTAGGTGACGCTGGTGGTTATCAGCCCGACCTCGGCGGCGACGCCGGCCATGGTCATGCCCTTCACGCCCTGACGGTTTAGAGTCGCGGTGGCGGCGGCGAGGATGGCTTCCTTCTTGGCCTCATAGCGCGCCGTGGCGGCGGTCTGTCGAGCGGTTGCGGCCATGGTTGTGAACGTCCCGTCCGCGCCAAGGCGGTTGCCCGCGGCGCACAGCGCTATAAAGCTTCGTCCGCAAAATACGTCCAGCAAGAAGAAGGGAGACACAGATGGGGAAACCGGAATCGGTCGGCATGTCGTCGGAGCGTCTGGCGCGCATCGATGCGCATCTGCAGTCCCGCTACATCGACACCGGCAGGCTTCCCTGCGCCCAGACGATGGTCTGGCGGCGCGGTCAGCTGGTTCACAACAGCGCCCTGGGCCTGGCTGATCGCGAGCGTGAGATCCCGCTGAAGGACGACGCGATCTTCCGCATCTATTCGATGACGAAGCCGATCACCTCTATCGCCCTGATGATGCTGGTAGAGGAGGGGAAGATCTCGCTGGACGATCCGGTCCATCGCTACATCCCGTCGTGGAAGAACCAGGCCGTCTACGCCGCCGGGGTCGAAGGCGCCTGGCAGACCAAGCCGACAACTGAACCCATGCGGGTTCTCGACCTGATGCGTCACACGGCCGGCCTGACCTACGGCTTCCAGCAACGCAGCAATGTGGACGCCGCCTATCGCAAGCTGAAGCTGGACGATCTGCCTAATGACGGCACGCTGGACGACATGATCGCCAAGCTGGCGACGATCCCGCTGGAGTACCAGCCGGGGACCAGCTGGAGCTATGGCGTCGCCACCGACGTGCTGGGCTATCTGGTCCAGGTGGTCAGCGGCCAGCCGTTCGAGACCTTCCTGAAGGAGCGCATCTTCGACCCGCTGAAGATGGTCGATACCGGCTTCTTCGTGCAGCCGGGGCAGGCGCATCGCCTGCCGGCCTGCTACGCCCTGACGCCGACCGGCAAGGTCGTGCTGCAGGATGACCCGGCCAAGAGCCCGTACCTGTCCGATCCGTCGCTGAAATCCGGCGGCGGCGGTCTCGTCTCCACCGCCGCCGACTACATGCGCTTCTGCCGCATGCTGCTGAACGGCGGGGAACTGGACGGCGCGCGGCTGATCGGGCCCAAGACCCTGAAGCTGATGACCATGAACCACCTGCCGGGCGGCAAGGAGCTGACCCAGGTGTCGACCTCCCTGTTCAGCGAGGCGGTGTTCGAGGGGCTGGGCTTCGGCCTCGGCTTCGCCATGACGGTGGACGTGGCGCGGACCAAGAACCTGGGAAGCCTGGGCGAGTACTTCTGGGGCGGCATGGCCTCGACCGCCTTCTGGTGCGATCCGGTCGAGGAAATCGCGGTGGTGTTCATGACCCAGCTGATGCCGTCCAGCGCATACCCGGTGCGGCGCGAACTGCGGACCTTGGTCTATTCGGCCGTGACGGAGTCGAACGCCTAATCCCATATCCCCCAAGGGAAGGCTGGACTCCCGCGCCCAGCCATGCACGCTATCCAAACAAGTGTTCAAAAGAACCGGGGAGCAGCGCCATGGCCGCCATCAACGAAGTCACCGACCTGACCAACGAAGGCGACGTCGCCGTCGTCACCCTCAACTCGCCGCCGGTGAACGCCCTGTCCGCCAAGGTGCGCGAGGGGCTGGACAAGGCGTTCGAGGCCGCCGACGCGGACGCCTCGGTCAAGTCGATCGTCCTGATCTGCGAAGGCAAGACCTTCATCGCCGGCGCCGACATCAGCGAGTTCGGCAGGGCCATGACCGGTCCCAGCCTGCAGGACGTGCAGAACCGCATCGAGAACGCGTCCAAGCCGGTGGTCGCCGCGATCCATGGCACGGTCCTGGGCGGCGGTCTCGAGGTGGCGCTGGTGGCGCACTATCGCGTGGCGGTCCCTACCGCCAAGGCCGGCCTGCCGGAGGTGAATCTCGGCCTGCTGCCGGGCGCTGGCGGCACCCAGCGCCTGCCGCGCATCGTCGGGGTGGATAAGGCGCTGGAGATGGTCACCAGCGGCCAGCACGTCCCCGCCAAGGCCGCGCACGCCATGGGCCTGTTCGACGAACTGATCGACGGCGACCTGCGCGCCGGCGCCATCGCCTTCGCTCGCAAGATCGTGGCGGAGGGCCGGCCGCTGAAGAAGGTCCGCGACCTCAACGACAAGATCGAGGCGGCCAGGGGCAAGCCCGAGATCTTCGCCGATTTCCGCAAGGCCAACGCCCGCAAGTTCCGCGGCTTCCTGGCGCCGGAGTACAACATCCGCACCATCGAGGCGGCGGTGAACGAGCCCTTCGATCAGGGACTGAAGACCGAGCGCGGTCTGTTCATGGAGTTGATGACCGGCCCGCAGTCGGCCGCCCAGCGCTACGTCTTCTTCGCCGAGCGTCAGGCGAACAAAATCCCCGACGTGCCCGAGGACACTGAGGTCCTTCCGATCAAGAAAGTCGGGGTGATCGGCGCCGGCACCATGGGCGGCGGCATCTCCATGAACTTCCTCAACGCCGGTATCCCGGTGACGATCATCGAGGCCAAGCAGGAGAACCTGGACCGCGGCGTCGGGATCATCCGCAAGAACTATGAGAACACCGCCAAGAAGGGCCGCCTGAAGCCGGAGGACGTGGAGACCCGCATGGGTCTTCTCACGCCCTCGATGAGCTTGGACGACCTGGCCGATTGCGACCTGATCATCGAGGCCGTGTTCGAGCTGATGGAGATCAAGAAGGACGTCTTCGGCAAGCTGGACAAGATCGCCAAGCCCGGCGCGATCCTGGCGTCCAACACCTCCTACCTGAATCTCGACGAGATCGCCTCCGCCACCAGCCGGCCGGAAAGCGTCATCGGCCTGCACTTCTTCTCGCCGGCCAATGTCATGCGCCTGCTGGAGATCGTGCGCGGCGAGAAGACCGCAAAGCCGGTGATCGCCACGGCGATGAAGCTTTCCAAGACCATCGGCAAGGTCGGGGTGCTGGTCGGCAACTGCTTCGGCTTCGTCGGCAACCGCATGCTGGCCCAGCGCCAGCGCGAGGCGCAGAAGCTGATCCTCGAAGGGGCCATGCCCTGGGACGTGGACCGGGTGCTGTACGACTTCGGCCTGCCCATGGGGCCGTTCGCCATGAGCGATCTGGCCGGTCTCGACATCGGCTGGGACCCGGCCAAGACCAGCTCGTCCACCGTGCGCGAGGTGCTTTGCGAGATGGACCGCCGAGGCCAGAAGACCGGCGCGGGCTTCTACGATTACGACGAGAACCGCATCGCCAAGCCGTCGCCGGTGACCGAACAGGTGATCCGTGACTTCGCCGCCAAGAAGGGCGTCAATCAGCGCCACATCGACGACCAGGAGATCCTCGAGCGCACCCTCTATCCGATGGTCAACGAGGGGGCGAAGATCCTCGAGGAAGGCAAGGCGATCCGCGCCTCCGACATCGATATCGTCTGGATCAACGGCTACGGATGGCCGGTCTATCGCGGCGGTCCCATGTACTGGGCTGACAGCGTCGGGTTGGACAAGATCCTGGCCCGGATGAAGCAGTTCCAGAACGAGATGGGTGACGACTTCAAGCCCTCCGCCCTGCTGGAGAAGCTGGTCGCCGAGGGCAAGGGCTTCAAGGACCTGTGAGGGTCCGCCTTGTGCGGGATTGAGCTTTAAAAGACCGAGTTTGGAGAGACGACGCGTGACCCAGACCCTCGACGCCATGATCACGGCGGACTTCGGGACCATCGGCGACATCCTGCGCCAGCGGGCCCTGGAGGCGCCGACCCGGCCGGCGGTGGTGATGGAGAGCGGAGAGGCCGTCGACTACGCCGGTCTCGACCTGCTGATGGATCGCGTCGCGGCCGCGCTTCAGCGGGGCGAGATCGCCCAGGGCGAGGCGGTGGCCATCTGCGCCACGGCCTCGATCCCCTATGCGGCGCTGTTCCTCGGCGCGCTGCGGGCCGGTGTGGCGGTGGCGCCCATCGCGCCGTCGTCCTCGCCGGAGCAGATCGCCGGCATGGTCGCCGACTGCGGCGCCAGGCTGTTCTTCCTGGACGAGGGCGTGGCGTCGGCCATGGGCGGGGCGCTCCACGGGATGGACGTCCCGCGCGTGGCGCTGGACGGCTCGGGCGCCGGCGAGGCCTTCGCCGGCTGGCTGGCGGACGAGGGCGCTCGCCCGGCGGAAGCTGATATCGAGCCGCGAGATCCTTTCAACATTATCTACTCGTCGGGCACCACGGGCGCGCCCAAGGGCATCGTGCAGTCGCACGGCATGCGCTGGCGGCACATCGCCCTGCAAGGCGGGGTGGGCTTCAGCCCGGCGCCGATCAGCCTGTTGTCCACGCCGCTCTATTCCAACACCACGCTGGTCTGCTTCTTCCCGACCCTGGCGGGCGGCGGCACGGTGGTGCTGATGAAGAAGTTCGACGCCGGTCGCTTCCTCAAGCTGGCGCAGGCCCACCGCGTCACCCACGCCATGCTGGTGCCGGTGCAGTACCGTCGGATCCTGGAGCACGTCGACTTCGACAAGACCGATCTGAGCAGCTTCCAGATCAAGTTCTGCACGAGCGCGCCGTTCTCGGCCGAACTGAAGCGGCAGGTGCTGGACCGCTGGCCCGGCGGCTTGGTGGAGTACTTCGGCATGACCGAGGGCGGGGGAACCTGCATCCTCATGTGCCACGCCTTCCCCGACAAGCTGCACACGGTCGGCGTGCCGGCGCCGGGCTGCGACATCCGCCTGATCGACGAGGAGGGGAAGGAGGTCCCGGCCGGTGAGATCGGCGAGATCGTCGGCCGCTCCGCCGCGACCATGAACGGCTATCACGGCCGCCCGGACAAGACGGACGAGGCCACCTGGATCAGCCCGGACGGTGAACGCTTCATCCGCACCGGCGATGTGGGCCGCTTCGACGCCGAGGGCTTCCTGACGCTCATGGACCGCAAGAAGGACATGATCATCTCGGGCGGCTTCAACATCTATCCCAGCGATCTGGAGGCGGTGATCGTCGAGCACCCGGCGGTGGCCGAGGTTGCCGTCATCGCCGCCCCCTCCAACCAGTGGGGCGAGACGCCCGTGGCCTTCGTGGCCCTGAAGTCCGGCGCGTCGGTTGACGCTGAAGCGCTGAAAACCTTCGCCAACGAGCGCCTGGGGAAGATGCAGCGCGTGGCCGATGTCCGCATCATCGACGCCTTGCCGCGGAGTCACATCGGCAAGGTGCTGAAGCGCGAACTGAGGGACGCCTACGTCGGCTGAGCGCGCGTCAGAACGGGCCAGGCGGGTCCGCGAGCCGAGCCCGTAGCGCTTCGTTTTCCGCTTCCAGCTGCGCCATCCGCTCACGGACGGGCTGGAACATCTGGGCGATCTGCGCCTCGGTGAACCGCGGTGTGATGTGCTGCGGGCAGTTCCAGTCGAACGCCTCCAGCCGCAGGCGGTAGATACGTTCCAGCTTGGCTCGGTAGTCCGGGGCGGTGACGGCCTCCGTCAGCGCCGGATCGGCGTCCAGATCCAGGATTTCCGCTCTTGCATAAATCTTGAGCCGGGCGCGGCGCGGATAATCGACGAGGAACAGACAAGCGCAGTCGTTAGCCGCCAGATTGCCCGTGCTGATGTACTGCCGGTTGCCGCGATAGTCGGCGAAGGCCAGGGTCCGGTCGTCGATCAGCGTCAGGAAGCCCGGCGGCCCACCACGATGCTGCACGTAGGGCCAGCCGGTTTCGGACACGCTCGCCATATAGAAGCTGTCGCGTTCGGCGATGAACTCCGCCTCGTTCTCGGTGAACCGGTCGGAGCTTCGGTCGCCCTCGAAGTTCGACCAGATCCGGTCCGCCCCCATCTTGGCCTGGGCCGCGCGGACGGCGGGCGTGATCGCGATATCGAGAAAGCCGTAGGACATGACGCTCCTCATGGGCCGCTTAAACACGACGCCGTAGAGGTAATCCTAAGTTGGGGCTTTTGCGACTTCCTGCGCTTTCACGAAGCTCTCGATCACGGCCGCGTAATTGGGCGCCGCCAGTGCATAGAGCTTGGCGAGTTCCGCCGCCTCGGGGCGGGCCCAGGTGCGATGGAGTTCGGAGAGCAGCGCATTGGTGGAGGTCGGCTTGACGCCGCCCTGGACGAAGCGCGCCAGCGTCGTGCGCGACGCCATTTCGCTTGGATCGCCCGATGCATCGATGACGGCGTAGACATCATAGCCAGCCGCTTGTGCGTCCAGCGCCGGGAACATCACGCAGACGCTTGTCCACACACCGGCCATGACGAGGGTCTTGCGACCGGTCGCCCGCACGGTGGCGACGAAGTCCTCGTTGTCCCAGGCGTTCACCTCACCCTTACGGGGGACGTAAACGGCGTGCGGCGCATAGTGATGAATCTCCGGCATGAGCGGGCCGTTCGAGCCGCCAGGCTCCGAGGCGGTGGTGATCACTGGAATGTTCAAAAGCGTGGCCAGCTTGGCGATCATCTCCACGTTCCGCCTCAGGTCGGCGACCGGGATGTCGCGCACGGTCTGGAACAGCCCGGACTGATGGTCGAGCAGCAGGATCAGCGTGTCAGCGGGATCCATGAGGGCCGCGCCGCCGCCCGTCGGCAGGATGCTGGATTTGGCTTTCGGCGCGGTCGTCATGTCGTTGTTCCGTGTCGGTGAGCTAAGATGAGGCAAGCCCTTAGGCTCGCGGAATGCTCCGGCGACGCGGCATATGACGAAAGCAGAATCCGGTGATCGTTTGCACGGGACCCGCATAGACTGCGGCTCATCGAGCCTGATCATTCGGGTCTTAATGCGCGCTCAGTTGGCTGTCGCGTAGGCCTCGATGGCGGCCAGATGCCTGGCCACCTGATCCTTGGGCAAAAACGATCCGGTGAAGCTGTTCTTAGCCAAGGTGATCAGGTCTTGGCGGGTCAGGTTGGTCGCCTTGGCCACCGCCAGCCAGTTGTCGTTCAGATAGCCGCCGAAATAGGCCGGGTCGTCCGAGTTCACCGTCGCCTTCAGGCCCAGGTCCAGCATCCGCTTCATCGGGTGCGTCGTCAGGTCGTCGACCACGCACAGCTTCAGGTTCGACAGGGGGCAGACGGTCAGGGTCTTGCCCTCCGACACCAGCCGCTTCGTCAGCGCCTCGTCCTCAAGCGCACGGTTGCCGTGGTCTATGCGGTCGACGGCCAGCAGGTCCAGCGCCTCCCAGACATATTCCGGGGGGCCTTCCTCGCCGGCGTGGGCGACGATCTTCAGGCCCTTGTCGGCGGCGGCCTTGAACACGCGCGCGAACTTGGACGGCGGGTGTCCCACCTCCGAGGAGTCCAGCCCGACCCCCGCGATGCGGTCCAGATAGGGCTCGGCCTGCTTCAAGGTCTCGAAGGCGGCGTCCTCGTCCAGATGGCGCAGGAAACAGAGGATCAGTTTCGAGGTCACGCCCAGGGTCTTCTCCGCTTCATCCATGGCTGACAGCAGGCCATCGGCGACGACGCTGAACGGGACGCCGCGATCGGTGTGGGTCTGCGGATCAAAGAAGATCTCGGCGTGCTTGCCGCCGTCCGCCGCCAGCCGTCGGAAATAGGCCATGGCCAGGTCGTGGAAATCGGTCTTGGTCAGCAGGACGCTGGCCCCGGCGTAGTAGATGTCCAGGAAGTCCTGCAGATTCGAGAAGGCGTAGGCCGCCTTCACCGCCTCGATCGAATTGAAGGGCAGGGTGACGCCGTTGCGCCTGGCGAACTCGAACATTTGCTCGGGCTCCAGGCTTCCCTCGATGTGGAGATGCAGTTCGGCCTTGGGTAGGCCGGCGATGAAGGCGTTCAGGTCCTGGGTCATGCGGTACGTTTTCTGCCGCCCGGACGCGCGGTCAAGCACGACGAGCGTTGCGAGCCGCATATTCGCCACTAAGCTTGGGATGCTGTCAGCAAGCTGGGCCAGAGCTGGGGGACGACATGCCAATCAATCTGACGATCAATGGAAACCGCAAGACGGTGGATGTGGACGGCGACACGCCGCTGCTGTGGGTTCTGCGCGACAAGCTCGACATGGTCGGGACCAAGTTCGGCTGCGGCGTAGGCCAGTGCGGCGCCTGCACGGTTCATATCGACGGCCAGCCGGTGCGCGCCTGTCTTACCCCGGTGGAAAGCGTCGGCGAGTCGAAGGTCACCACCATCGAGGCCATCGGCGCCGTGGAGATCGGCAAGAAGCTGCAACAGGCCTGGATCGAGCATGACGTGCCCCAGTGCGGCTACTGTCAGGCGGGCCAGATCATGAGCGCCGCCGCCTTGCTGGCGGCGACGCCCAAGCCGACCGACGACGACATCGACGCGGCCATGAACGGCAACCTCTGCCGCTGCGCCACCTACCTCCGCATCAAGGCGGCCATCAAACAAGCGGCGGGGGTCTGATCATGGCTGACGGAAACATGCCCGCCCCTTCGCGCCGCGCCTTTCTCACCGCCGGTCTGGCGGCGGGCGGTGGTCTTCTACTGAACCTTAAGCTGCCGGCCTCGGCCGTTGCGGCTGGTGGCGTGCTCAACGTCTTCGTCGAGATCATGCCGGACGAGACGGTGGTGATCCGCGCCAAGAACCCCGAGGTGGGGCAGGGAGTGAAGACTTCCCTGCCGCAGATCATCGCCGAGGAGCTGGACGCCGACTGGTCGAAGGTCCGGATCGAGATGGCGCGGGTCGACACCGCCGCCTTCGGCCGGCAATCGGCGGGGGGCAGCACGTCCACCCCCATGAACTGGGACCCGCATCGACGTATGGGCGCGGCGGCCCGGTCCATGCTGGTCGCTGCGGCGGCCAAGGATTGGGGCGTCTCGCCGGCCGACTGTGTCACCGAGCCCGGCGTGGTGGTCCACAAGGCCAGCGGCCGCAAGGCGACCTACGGCTCGCTAGCCGCCAAGGCCGCGGCCATCGCCGTGCCGGACCTGTCGACCTTGCCGCTGAAGGACGCCAAGGCTTACCGCATCGTCGGCAAACCGATCGGCGGTGTCGACAATCCGAGGATCGTCACCGGCCAGCCCCTGTTCGGTATCGACACCCGTTTGCCGGGGATGCTTTACGCCACTTTCGAGAAGTGCCCTGTCTTCGGCGGTACGGTGAAGAGCGCCGACCTGGACGCCGCCAAGGCGGTAAAGGGCGTCAAGCACGCCTTCATCGTCGAGCCCAACAGCGCTCCTGACGGCCTGGCTGGCGGCGTCGCCGTGGTGGCCGACAGTTGGTGGGCCGCCCGAAAGGGCCGCGAGCAGCTGAACATCGTCTGGAACGACGGGAAATGGGCGGATCAGAGCACCGACGGTTTCGCCGCCAAGGCCAAGGAATTCTGGACGCAGGCTCCGCACAAGGCCGAGCGTTCGGACGGCGACTTCGACACCGCCATCACGGGCGCGGCCAAGGTGGTGGAGGCTGAGTACAGCTACCCCTTCCTGGCCCACACTCCCCTGGAGCCGCAGAACTGCACGGCGCACTTCAAGGATGGCAAGGTCGAGATCTGGGCGCCGACCCAATTGCCAGACCCCGGCCGTCTGCTCACCGCCCGCGTGCTGGGCCTGCCGCCGGAGGCGGTGACCGTCCATATGATCCGCGGCGGCGGCGGCTTCGGCCGACGCCTGATGAATGACTACATGGTCGAGGCGGCCTGGATCGCCAAGCAGGTCGGCGTGCCGGTCCAACTGATCTGGACTCGCGAGGACGACGTCCGCCACGACTTCTACCGTCCTGGCGGCTTCCACAAGTTCACAGGCGGCGTGGACAAGGCCGGCAAGCTGATCGCCTGGCGCGATCACTTTGTCACCTTCGGGGAAGGCGAGGGCTACTCGCGCAGCGCCGCCATGGAGCCGGCTCAATTCCCGGCCAATTGCACGCCAAACTATCGGATCGACGTCTCCAAGATGCCGCTGGGCATGCCGACCGGCTGGCTGCGGGCGCCGAGCAGCAACGCCCTGGCCTTCGTGATCCAGGGCTTCATGGACGAGATGGCGGAGGCGGCCGGCAAGGATCCGCTGCAGTTTCGGTTGGACGTCCTGGCGTCACGTGTGGCCCCGCCGCCGCCTCCCGCGCCGGCCAATCCGCCGCCCCCCGGCGCCTTCCAGCCGCCAGCCTACAACAATGCGCGCACCATCGCCGTGCTGAAGCGCGTGGCCGAGCGCGCCAAGTGGGGCCGCAAGACGCCCAAAGGCACGGGCCTGGGCATCGCCTTCTACTTCAGCCACATGGGCTACTTCGCGCATGTGGTGGAGGCGTCCGTCGCCGACGACGGCGCGGTGAAGGTTCACAAGGTCTGGGCCGTCGGCGATGTCGGCCGCCAGATCGTCAATCCCAGCGGCGCCCGCAACCAGGTGGAAGGCTCGATCCTCGATGGTCTGGCCCAGGCGCTCTATCAGAAGATCACGCTGGAGAACGGCCGCGTGGTGCAGGGCAATTTCGACGAGTTCCCGCTGATGCGCATGGCCGACATCCCGGAGATCGACGTCGAGTTCCTGATCACCGACAACCACCCCACGGGCTTGGGCGAGCCGGCGCTGCCGCCGGTGATCCCGGCCCTGTGCGGGGCGATCTTCGCCGCCACCGGCAAGCGCGTGCGCAGCCTGCCCATCGACGCCGAACTGCTGAAGGCTTGAGTATGACCACTCCGCGTATCGCCGCCGCCCTCGTGGCGGCGGCCCTCGCCGCTGCCGCCACGCCCGCCTTGGCGGCCGGCGACGCGGTTCGCGGCAAGGTGGTGTTCGCTCGCTGCTCTACCTGCCACAAACCCGCGACGGGCCCCATGGGGCCTTCCCTGAACGGCGTTGTCGGTCGCAAGGCCGGCGCCGCGCCAGGCTTCCGCTATTCCAAGGCCATGAGCGCTTCCGGCAAGACATGGTCGGCGGGGGAGTTGGACGCTTTCCTCGCCGCGCCGGGCAAGGCGGTGCCGGGCACCTCGATGTTCATCAACCTGGCCGATCCGAAGGACCGGGCGGACGTCATCGCCTATCTGGCCTCCGTCAAATAAGCGTTTCGCCAAGCCAAGTTTTTTGACTCAAAAGTACAAAACAAGCATCGATTCATACCGAGCTTGGATGAAAGCTTGCGGAAATAGCAAAACCTGACAATAACCGGCCTGTAAGCCGGACAAAAAAATGACACCGGTATCACTAGGAAGCGCCTATCTGCTGAAAGCCGCGGTTTAGACGGCTGCGACCTTCATCGGGTCGGCGCAGAACCTTGGAGGGGAAGATGAAGAAAGCTGCCCGCAGCTTGCGCCTTGGCGCGTCTATCACGGCTCTGACCATGGCGATGATCGCTGGCCAGGCCCAAGCACAAGAAACCACCACCGACGGCGAAGAAGTCGAAGCCGTCGTCGTCACCGGCTTCCGCAGCAGCCTGGACAAGGCCCTGAACGTGAAGCGGTCCGAAGCCGCCGCCGTGGACTCGATCCTGGCGGAAGACATCGGCAAGTTCCCGGACCTGAACCTGTCGGAATCCATCCAGCGCATCCCGGGCGTGGCCATCACGCGCGACGGCGGCGAAGGTCGTCAGATCTCGGTGCGCGGCCTCGGCCCGCAGTTCACCCGCGTGCGTATCAACGGCATGGAAGCCCTGACCACGGGCGGCTCGGCCGACAGCTCGGGCGGCACCAACCGCGGCCGCTCGTTCGACTTCAACGTCTTCGCATCGGACCTCTTCAACTCGATCACGGTCCGCAAGACGGCCGAGGCCTCGACGGAAGAAGGCTCGCTCGGCGCGACGGTCGACCTGCGCACGGCTCGCCCGTTCGACTATAACGGCTTCGCCATGGCCGCTTCGGCCCTGGCCGGCTACAACGACCTGTCCGAGAAGGTCAGCCCGCGCGGCGCCTTCATGATCTCCAACACCTGGGCCGACGACACCTTCGGCGCCTTGCTGTCGGTGGCCTACAACAAGCGTCAGCTGGTTGAAGAAGGCGCCAGCACTGTCCGTTGGATGAACGGCCTGGCCGCCAACACTGGCTTTCAGTCGTCGAGCGCGCCGGGCATCAGCCTGGCCCAGGCCAACGCCGCCTTCCGCCCGCGTTTCCCGCGTTTCGACCGCTTCTATAGCGAGAATGAGCGTCTGGGCCTGACCGGCTCGCTGCAATGGCGGCCGGCCGAGCGCACCCTGGTCAGCTTCGACGCCCTGTACGCGAAGTTCGACCAGACCCGTGAAGAGCAATATCTGGAAGCCCCGGTGTTCAGCACCGCCGGCGCCCAGGGCATGGGCGACGTGGATCTGATCAGCGGCGTCATCAACAACCAGAACACCTTGGTGTCGGGCACGTTCAACGACGTCGATCTGCGGACCGAGAACCGCTACGACGTGCTAAAGACCGAGTTCAGCCAGTTCACCCTGTCGGGCGAGCATGAGCTGACCGACAAGATCAAGCTGTCGGGCGTGCTCGGCCATTCCGTCTCGGATCACAAAAACCCGATCCAGACCACGGTCATTTTCGACCAGCTGAACGTTGATGGTTATTCTTACGACTTCACCAGCCGCATGCCGACCCTGGCCTACGGCAACGCCAACCTGACGTCGCCGGACGCCTGGACGCTGACCCAGATTCGCCTGCGTCCGCAGACGTCCAAGAATACCTACGACACCGCCCAGTTCGAAGTCGGCTACGACCTGAACGACACGTTCAAGTTCAGCGCCGGCGTGAACTGGAAGAAGTACGAGTTCGAGACCACCGAACTGCGTCGTTCCAACGGCACCAACGCCAACCTGGAAGCCTCCATCCCGGCTTCCCTGGCGGCGCTGTCGCGCAGCGGCTTCAGCAAGACCGTCAACCTCGGCGGCGTGAACACGATCATCCCGGACTACTTCGCCGCGGTGAACGCCCTGTCGTTGAACGACCGCAACCTGTTCGCCCTCGGCGCCCAGCCGTCGCTCGGCAACAACCGCGGCGTGACGGAAGAAGCCACCAGCGGCTTCGTCCAGGCGGACTTCGAAACCACGATCGCCAACATGCCGCTGCGCGGCAACTTCGGCGTCCGCTACGTCGAGACCCAGCAAGAGTCGCAAGGCTATTCGTACCTCAGCGGCGCCCCGGTACTGGTCCGGTCCGAGCAGAAATACGACGACACCCTGCCGTCGATGAACCTGGTGCTTGAGCCGCGCGAGAACTTCCTGATTCGCTTCGGCGCTTCGAAGGTCATGGCGCGCTCTGATCTGGGCAGCCTGACGCCGGGCGCCACGGTCAACGTCTCGGGCGCCAACCGCACCGTCAGCGCCGGCAACCCGGCTCTGCAGCCGTTCCGCGCCAAGGCCTACGATCTGTCCTTCGAATACTACTTCCAGCGCGGCGCCCTGCTGTCGCTGGCGGTGTTCAAGAAGGACATCGACACCCTGGTTCAGAACCAGCAGCAACAGGTGCCGTTCACCGGCAACCCGTTCGGCATTCCCGACAGCGTCGCCACGGCGGCCTGCGGCGCCCTGCCGGTGTCGCAGTGCAATCCGTCGCTGGATTGGGTGTTCACGACCCCGGTCAACACCGAGGGCGCGAACCTGAAGGGCCTGGAGATCAACTACCAGCAGCCGTTCACCTTCCTGCCGGGCCCGTTCGACAAGATGGGCGCGCTGGTCAACTACACCTATGTGAAGTCGGAAGCGGACTATGTGAACGCGGCCGGCGCGGTGGTGGCGACCAACGACCTGACCGGCCTGTCGCGCAACAGCTACAACGCGACGCTGTACTATGAAGACAGCAAGTTCAGCGCCCGTGTCTCGGTGGCCTATCGGGACAAGTACCTGACCCGCGTCCCGGGCCAGGAAAGCGGCACCGTCTATGACGGCACCAACGAGACGCTGAACGTCGACGCCTCGATCCAGTACACCCTGAACGACCGCGTGAAGTTCAGCCTGGAGGGCGTGAACCTGACCGACGAATACGCCGATCAGTTCAACGACTCGACCAACCGGATGTCGGTCTATCACCACACCGGCCGCGAGGTTCTGTTCGGGGTACGCTACACCTACTGATCAGGCCGCGAGGTTTGAAAGACGAAGGGCGCCGGAGTGATCCGGCGCCCTTTTTTTAGGCCTTCAAACAATCCAGCGGAGCCGGCCAGTCGATGTCCGGCAGCAGGGCGCCGGAGCGGACCAGGGCCGCGCCTCGTTCCAGATCGTCGGCCCAGTAGCGGTCCTGGTCGTAGTGCGCGACCTGTTCGCGGACGGCGGCGTGCGCGGCCTCCAGGGCGGCCGACGACTTTAGCGGCCGGTGGAAGTCCAGCCCCTGCGCGGCGGCCAGCATTTCGATCCCGACGATGTTGGCGGCGTTCCAGGCCATGTCTGACAGGCGGCGCGCGCCGTGGGCGGCCATGCTCACATGGTCCTCCTGGTTGGCGCTAGTGGGGATGGTGTCGACGCTGGCCGGATGGGCCAGGCCCTTGTTCTCCGAGGCCAGGGCGGCCGCGGTCACCTGCGGGATCATGAAGCCGCTGTTCAGGCCGCCGTCCTTGACCAGGAACGCCGGCAGGCCGCCGCTCATCTTCGGATCGACCAGGATCGACAGGCGGCGTTCGGACAGGTTGCCGATCTCGCACAGCACCATGGCCAGCAGGTCGGCGGCGAAGGCCACCGGCTCGGCGTGGAAGTTGCCGCCCGACAGGGCTTCGGCTGGATCGCTGAACACCAGCGGATTGTCGGTGACCGCGTTGGCCTCGACCGTCAGGGTGTGGGCGGCGAAACGGATGGCGTCCAGGGCCGCGCCCATCACCTGCGGCTGACAGCGCAGGGAGTAGGGGTCCTGAACCCGGCTGCAGTCCACGTGGCTGTTGCGGATGTCGCTGCCGGCGATCAGCTGGCGCAGCACGCTCGCCACGTCCTTTTGGCCCGCATGGCCGCGCACGGCATGGATGCGAGGATCGAAAGGGGTGTCGCTGCCTTTCAGGGCGTCCACGCTCATGCCGCCGGCCACCAATGCAGCGCCGAACACGCGGAGGGTCTTGAACAGGCCCGACAGAGCCATGGCGGTGGACGCCTGGGTGCCGTTGATCAGGGCCAGGCCTTCCTTTGGGGCCAGCTCCACGGGCGGCACGCCGGCCAGGCTCAGGCCCTCGGCGGCGGTCATGATGTGGCCGCCGCGGCGAACCTCGCCCACACCCATCAGGATGGCGGACATATGGGCCAGGGGCGCCAGGTCGCCGGATGCGCCGACCGAACCCTTGGCCGGCACGCAGGGATAGATCTCGTGCGCCAGCAGGGCGAGCAGGGTGTCGATCACCTCCAGCCGCACGCCGGAGACGCCGGCCGACAGGCTCATCACCTTCAATGCCATCATCAGGCGCACCCATTCGTCCGGCATGAATTCGCCGACGCCTGAGCAGTGCGAAAGGATCAGGTTCTTCTGCAGCTGAGCCAGGTCTTCGTCGCCGATGCGTTCAGAGGCGAGAAGGCCGAAGCCCGTGTTGATGCCGTAGACCGTCTTGCCGCTGGCGACGATCGCCTCGACCGTCGCGGCGCTGGCGGCGATCCGCTTGCGGGCGGCCGCGTCCAGGGTCAGGCGCACCGGTCCGTCATGGATGGCGCGCAGATCGGCGAGAGAGAACCCCGCCTCGGAGATGGTGAGTTCGATCATCGGGTCAGCATCGGCAGGTGAAGGTTGTTCTCCCGGGCGCAGTCCAGGGCCTCGTCATAGCCGGCGTCGGCGTGGCGCATGACGCCGGTGGCCGGGTCGTTCCACAGGACGCGGCCGATACGCTGGGCGGCGGCCTCGGTGCCGTCGCAGACGATGACCACGCCGGAATGCTGGGAATAGCCCATGCCGACCCCCCCGCCGTGGTGCAGCGACACCCAGGTCGCGCCGCCCGCTACGTTCAGCATGGCGTTCAGCAGCGGCCAGTCGGACACCGCGTCCGATCCGTCTTTCATCCCCTCGGTCTCGCGATTGGGGCTGGCCACAGAGCCGCTGTCCAAGTGGTCGCGGCCGATGACCACCGGGGCCGACAGCTCGCCGTTCGCCACCATCTCGTTGAACGCCAGGCCCAGCTTGTCGCGCAAGCCCAGGCCGACCCAGCAGATACGAGCGGGCAGGCCCTGGAACTGGATCTTCTCCCCAGCCATGTCGAGCCAGCGGTGCAGGTGCGGATCGTCGGGGATCAGCGCCTTCACCTTGGCGTCTGTCTTGCGGATGTCCTCCGGATCACCGGACAGGGCGGCCCAGCGGAACGGCCCGACGCCGCGGCAGAACAGCGGGCGGATATAGGCCGGCACGAAGCCGGGGAAGTCGAAGGCGTTCTCGACGCCCGCGTCCTTGGCCTCCTGCCGGATGTTGTTGCCGTAGTCGAAGGTCGGCACGCCCATCGCGTGGAAGGCCAGCATGGCTTTCACATGCTGCGCCATCGAGGCGCGGGCGGCGGCGCGGACGCCCGCCGGATCGCTGACCTTGCGCTGCGCCCACTGCTCCAGCGTCCAGCCGGCGGGGAGGTAGCCGTTCAGCGGGTCATGGGCGCTGGTCTGGTCGGTGACGGCGTCGGGACGCACGCGCCGGCGCAGCAGTTCAGGCAGGATTTCGGCGGCGTTGCCGAGCAGGCCGACGGAGACGGCCTCGCCCTTCTTCGTCGCCTCGTCGATCATCGCCAGCGCTTCATCCAGCGTCGTGGCGGAGCGGTCGAGATATCCCGTCTCCAGGCGCTTCTCGATGCGGCTCGGCTGGCATTCGATGGCCAGGATCGAGGCTCCGGCCATGGTCGCGGCCAGGGTCTGGGCGCCGCCCATGCCGCCCAGGCCGGCGGTCAGGATCCAGCGGCCGGTCAGGTCGCCGCCGAAATGCTGGCGGCCCATCTCGACGAAGGTCTCGTAGGTCCCCTGAACGATGCCCTGGCTGCCGATGTAGATCCACGAGCCGGCCGTCATCTGGCCGTACATCATCAGACCCTTGCGATCGAGCTCGCCGAAATGCTCCCAGTTCGCCCACTTGGGGACCAGGTTGGAGTTGGCCAGCAGGACGCGCGGGGCGTCGGCGTGAGTACGGAACACGCCCACCGGCTTGCCTGACTGGATCAGCAGGGTCTCGTGATCCTCCAGCGTCTTCAGGGTCTCGACGATCCGGTCGAAGCTGTCCCAGTCGCGGGCGGCGCGGCCGATGCCGCCATAGACCACCAGTTCGTCCGGGTTCTCGGCCACCTCGGGGTCGAGGTTGTTCATCAGCATCCGTAGCGGCGCCTCGGTCAGCCACGACTTGGCGTTCAGCTGGGAACCGCGTGGCGCGGTCACCCGGCGGGCGTTGGCGAAGCGGGTGTTCATCGGAATCTCCCTCGGATGCGAGGTTGAAAGCTAGAAATGTATATACAACCTGTCAAACGGACTTGAGGCGGCGGATCGCCGCCCGGTATGCGTCGGCGATCTCGTCTTCCTGTGTGTGTCGGCCATCACGCACGCGCCAGGCCCCGCCGACCATCACGTCTGTCACCGGACTGGCGAACCCGCCGAAGATCCAGGCGTCCATAAGATGGCCGTCCCGCCGACCGAACAGGGCCGGGGCCTGATCATCCAGCACCACGATGTCGGCCCGCAGGCCGGGGGCGATGGCGCCCGTGGCGCGGCCGCTGGACCTTGCCCCCCCAGCCGCTGCGGCGCTGTGCAGGTGCACGCCCGTGTGCGTCTCGCGCGCTCCGGCCAGGACATTGCGCTCGCCGGTGACCAGCCGCTGTCCGTATTCGAGGAGCCGTAGCTCTTCCGCCAGGTTCACGCTCACATGGCTGTCCGACCCGATGGAGATCGACCCGCCCGCCGCCAGGAAGCTTTCAGCGGGGAAGATGCCGTCGCCCAGGTTGGCCTCCGTGGTGGGGCACAGCACGACGGTCGCCCCCGCCGCGCGGACGCCAGCCATCTCGGCCTCAATCACATGTGTGGCGTGGACCAGGTTCCAGCGCTCATCGACGGCGGCGTTGGCCAGCAGCCATTCCACCGGACGCGCACGGGTCACCTCCAGGCAGCGCTCGACCTCCTTGCGCTGCTCGGCGATGTGGATGTGGATCGGGCTGCCGCCCTCCAGTCCCGCCAGCAGTTCGGACAGGGCCGGCGGCGGCACGGCGCGCAGGCTGTGGATCGCCGTTCCCATGACCACGCCGTCGGTCTTCAAGTCGGCGCGAAGGCGCAGGAAATCCCCGACCGAATGGACGAACTGCTTTTGCCCCTCATTGGGCGCGGCGCCGCCGAAGTCGGAGGTCATGTACAGGGTCGGCAGCAGGGTCATGTCGATGCCCGCCCGCAGCGCCGCGTCGATGACCGCCTGGCCCATGGCCCGTCCGCCGACCGGCGCCTGGTGCAGGTAGTGGAACTCGCAAACGGCGGTGTAGCCCCCCTTCAGCATCTCCACATAAAGCTGGGCGGCGATCGCGTTCAGGTCCTCCGGCGTGACGGCGGCGGCCAGCCGGTACATGGCGTCGCGCCAGGTCCAGAAGCTGTCGCGCGTCTCGCCTCGATGCTCGGTCAGGCCGACCAGCGCACGCTGGAAGGCATGGCTGTGAGCGTTGGCGATTCCGGGGACTGCAACGCCCTTCACGCGCTCACCGACGCCGGGGCGGTCGGGCGCCACTTCTGTGATCACACCAGAAGCGTCGGTGGTCACCAGGACGTCCCGCCGCCAGCCCTGGGCGGTCAGCGCCCGTTCGTAGTTGTGCTGCATGGACGACCCGTCTGAACCCTGCTTGTATAGACAAGAGAATGGCGCAGGACGGGTGCGGCGGCAATGCAGGGTGATTTCGACGCGGTCTGGACCGGCGGCCATCTGGCGACGATGGCGGACGAGTCCGGCTACGGCGTGATCGAGAACGGCGCCGTGGCGGTGAAGAACGGCCTGATCGCCTGGGTCGGCCGCGCGGCCGACATGCCTCGTCAGGCGGCGGAGACCCAAGACCTGCGCGGCCGCTGGATGACTCCCGGCCTGATCGACTGCCACACCCATCTTGTCTATGCCGGCAGCCGCGTCCGCGAGTTCGAGATGCGGCTCGAGGGCGCGACTTATGAAGAGATCGCCCGCGCAGGCGGCGGCATCCTGTCGACCATGCGCGCCACCCGCGCGGCGAGCGAAGACGAGCTGCTGGATCTCGCCCACGACCGCGCCGAAAAGCTGATCGCCGGCGGCGTCACCACGGTTGAGATCAAATCCGGCTACGGCCTGGACCTGAACAGCGAGCTGAAGATGCTGCGCGTCGCCCGCACCCTGGGCGAGGAGCGAGGGATCGAGGTCGTCACCACCTTCCTCGGCGCCCACGCCGTGCCGCCGGAGCACAAGGACGACCGCGACGCCTATGTCCGGCTGATCATCGACCAGATGCTGCCGGCCGTGGCGGCCGAAGGTCTGGCCGACGCCGTGGACGCCTTCTGCGAGAGCATCGCCTTCACCCCGGCCGAGACACGCCGGATCTTCAAGGCCGCCACCAAGTTGGGCCTGCGGGTGAAGCTGCACGCCGACCAACTGGGCGATCTGGGCGGCGGCGGCCTCGCGGCTGAGCTGGGCGCCCTGTCGGCGGACCACCTGGAGCATGCGTCCGAGGAGTCCATCGCCGCCATGGGCCGGGCCGGCGTGGTCGCGGTGCTGCTGCCGGGCGCCTACTACTTCCTGCGCGAGACGGTGGCGCCGCGTATCGAGCTGCTGCGCAAGCACGGCGTGCGGATGGCCCTGGCCACCGACTGCAACGCCGGCACTTCGCCGATCACGTCCATGCCGCTGATCCTGAACATGGCTTGCACCCTGTTCCGCATGACGCCGGCCGAGGCGCTGGCTGCGGTCACCCGTCACGGCGCGGCGGCCCTGGGCCTCCAAGCCACGCACGGGACGCTGGAGGTTGGCAAGGTCGCCGACTTCGCGGTGTGGGAGGTCGAGTCCCCGGGCGAGATCGCCTACGCTCCCGGCGATAATCGCTGCGCCATGACGATCAAGGGCGGGCAGCCGCTTTGAGCGCTGGCGACGACAGCCTGAAGGCCCGCATCCGCCGCCATATCCTGGAGCGGATCAGCAACGGCGCCTGGGCGGCCGGCGACCGCATCCCGTCCGAACACGAGCTGGCGGATGAATTCGGCGCCAGCCGGATGACCGTCCACCATGCGGTTCGCGACCTGCAGGGCGACGGCTATCTGACCCGCGCCAAGGGCAGGGGCACCTTCGTCGCCCCGGCCCGCGCGCATGTCATGGCGGTGAAGCTGCTCGATATCGCCGACGAGATCGCCGGGCGCGGCGGCCGCCACGAGGCGCGGATGGTCAGCGGCGAGACGCGTCCCGCCACCATGGCCGAGGCGGCCCTGTTCGGCGCCTCGGCTGGCCTGGTCTTGTTCCACGCCGTGGTGCTGCACAGCGAGGACGGCGCGCCGATCCAGCTGGAGGACCGGCTGGTCAATCCGGCCCTGGCCCCGGGCGTGGGAGGCGCGGACCTGAACCGCGAGACCTACTTCGCCCACCTGATGGCGCGATTCCCCTATCCAGAGGGGGCGGCGGCCATCCGCGCCGTCGCGCCGGACGCCCGCACCCGTGACCTGTTGGCCATGAGCGAGGGCGAGCCGTGCATCGAGGTCGAGCGCTTGACGCGGGTTGATGGCCAGGTGGTCACGGCCGTGCGTCTGATCTATCCGGCCTCGCGCTACGCCCTGACCGGCGAAATCCTGCGGCCGACGGCGCTGGCCTAACTCTCTTCCTCCTGGCTTAGTTCAGCGAGCAGCTTTTCCAGCCGCGCCAGCCGCTTTGCGTATCGCCGATCGGTCCAGAAGCCCCAAGCCAGTGATGCCAAAACCACTGACAGGCTCAGCACGATAGCGAAACGGGCATCCTCGCCGGCGGTGTCGATATCCACGTGAGCGGTGATGGCGGTCAGGACGATGAAGGCGATGGCGCCCACGGCGAGGATATAGCCTGATCGCGCCCGGCGGATGGCGCTGCGAGTCTGGATGATCTCTGACCGCAAGGCCCCGTCCACGGTGTCGGCCCGCGTCTCCCACGGCGCGCGCGCCACCCACAGGGCGACCGTCATGCCGAGCAGGACGAAGGCCAGGCCGCCCAGACCCATGATCACGCCCGCCGCCGTGCCGCGGGCGAGAGCAGAGACGGCGATGCCGCCGACCGCCAGACACAGGATGATGTCCGACGCCGCCTTCAACCGGGCGATCATCGCGCGGCGTTTCAGCCGCCGCCGCATGCCGACGAGGTCAAAGGTCTCGCTGACCTCCGGCTCATCCCGCCAGGCTTTCGCCAGATCATTCCATTCGGGATCGGAGGTCATGTCCGCTCCTGTTCCTGCATCGCCTGGCGCAGGGCCGCCTTGGCCCGGGTAAGGCGGATCGAGACCACGTTCGCACCGACGCCCAGGACGTCGGCGATCTCGCTGGGCGTGAAATCTTCGAGGGTCAGCACCGTCACCTGGCGGAGGGCCAAAGGCAGGGCGCGCACGGCCCGCATCAGGCGCTCGCGCTGCTCGCCGCGCTCCACCACCTCCTGCGCCGATGGCGCATCCAGGGGCAGGGCTTCATCCAACTCCACCGTGCGCGGCGCCTTGGCGTGTCTTGCCACATGATCGACTCCGCGATTGTGCGCTACGCGGGCGGCGAAGGTGCGCACGGACGCCTCGCCTCGCCAGGACGGCAGGGCGCGCCAGACCGCCATCAGGATATCCTGCTGCAATTCGCGGCGGACTTCCGGGTCGGCTTCATAGCTGGCCGCGATACGGCGGATCATCGGGCCATGCAGGCCCGCGACCTCGTCGAACAGCGCTTCAAGGGTGGGCGAGCTCAAGACCGTCTCAGTCGTGCGACGGCGTGCGCGTGATCTTCGCCCAGATGCGGCGACGAGCCTGGAAGACGCTGACGCCCAGCACTAGGGCGACGCTCCACATCAAACCTTCGGTGGTCAGCGCGGCGGCGATCGCCAACGCGATGCGGGGGCCCTTGTCGACGCCCATGGCCAGGCCTGCGCCGAGGCCTATCCAGCTGACGAGGCAGGCCGCGCCCACCACGCCAAGGACGATCTTCTTCCAGTTCATCCGAGTCTCTCCCGACCATCGTCTGATGGGATAGTCGGGAGGGCGGCGGATTTCTTTCAGGCGGCGTCTTCGTTTTCGGCGGCCATGGCGCGGGCCAGGCGGACCAGAGCGCTGCGCGCGCGCGGCGACTTCAGTTCGGAGAAGCTTTGCAGCAACTCCATCGCCCCGGCTTCGCCGAGGATCGACCACTGGTCGTCCGAGCTGTTCTTGTCTTCCTCGCCGACCAGCCAGGCGACGCTGGTGCCGAGAAGGCCGGCGATCTGCACTAGCTTGGACGCCGAAACGCGGTTCACGCCGCGCTCGTACTTCTGAATCTGCTGGAAGGTCAGACCCAGTTGCTGGGCGACATGGCTCTGGCTGAAGCCTTGAACCTTGCGGCGCGCGCGGATGCGGGCGCCGACGGCGACATCGATCGGATCGGGACCGAGAATTTCTTCAGAAACGGACACACACAACTCCAGACGTCAGATCTTGGGGGAGGGACGCTAAACGCGTGTTCAATCCCCTATGCCAAAGCTCGCTGTTGAAAGCGAGCCCCGGCGACTACGGGTTAAATACGCGTGACCTTGTGTCGCTGCGCGGCGTTAGGCCCTAAATCAGTCAGTTAGATACGAGGAGACTCCGATGACGGACACGCTGCTGGCGATTGATCAGGGAACAAGCTCCAGCCGCGCCATCGTCTTCTCCGTCTCGGGCGAGATCGTGGCCGTGGGCCAGCAGACGTTCGAGCAAATCTATCCCGCCTCCGGCTGGGTCGAGCACGACGCAGAGGTCATCTGGGCCACCACTCTGTCCACCGCCCGCCAAGCTTTGCGCAAGGCGGGCGCGTCTCGCGCGCCCAAGGCCATCGGCATCACCAATCAGCGCGAAACGACTATCGTCTGGGATCGCCGCACCGGCGCGCCGATCCACAACGCCATCGTCTGGCAGGACCGTCGCACCGCGCAGATCTGTCGTGACCTGGAGGCCAAGGGCCACGAAGCGATCGTGGCCGAGCGCACGGGCCTTCGCTTAGATCCCTATTTCTCCGCCACCAAGCTGGCCTGGATTCTCGATCACGTTGACGGCGCGCGGGCGGCGGCGGAGGCCGGCGATCTGGCGTTCGGCACGGTCGACAGCTTCCTGATCTGGCGTCTGACAGGCGGCAAGGTTCACGCTACCGACGCCACCAACGCCAGCCGCACCGCTCTGTACGACATACGCAAGGGTCGCTGGGACGAGGACCTCTGCGCCCTGTTCTGCGTGCCGATGGCGGTGCTGCCGGAAGTGCGCGACAGCGCTGGCGATTTCGGAACCAGCGACGAGGCCGTGCTTGGCGTCGCCTTGCCGATCCGCGGCGTGGCGGGGGACCAGCAGGCGGCCCTGGTGGGGCAGGCCTGCTTCTCCGCCGGCGACGTGAAAAGCACCTACGGAACGGGCGCGTTCCTGGTGCTGAATACGGGTGAAGAACTGGTGCGGTCGCAAAATCGCCTGCTGACCACCATCGCCTATCAGATCGGCGGCAAACCGACCTATGCGCTGGAGGGTTCGATCCTGTCGGCCGGCTCGACGATCCAGTGGTTGCGCGACGGCCTGGGCCTGTTCTCCCGCGCGCCGGAGGTTGAATCTCTGGCCCGATCGGTCAGCGATACCGGCGGGGTCTATCTGCTGCCGGCCTTCACCGGCCTGGGCGCGCCCTACTGGGACCCGGACGCGCGGGGCGCCATCGTCGGCCTGACCCGCGCCAGCGGTCGGGCGGAGATCGCGCGCGCCGGCCTGGACAGCGCCGTCTACCAGACCCGCGACCTGCTCGACGCCATGGCCGCCGACGGCGTGGCGCCGGCGCGCCTGCGGGTGGACGGCGGCATGGCCGAAAACGGCTTCTTCCTGCAGCGCCTGGCGGACTTGCTCGATCTCACCGTCATCCGGCCCAAGGTCACCGAGACCACCGCCTTCGGCGCCGCCGCCCTGGCCGGCCTGGGCGCGGGCCTATTCGGATCGCTGGACGACATCGCCAGCCTCTGGAAGGCGGACGTGGAGTGCGGGCCCAAGATGAAGAGCGAAGCGCGAGACGCCGAGATCGCCGGCTGGCGCGAAGCCCTGGCGCGGGTGCGGACGACCTAACGCCCGAACCACGCCGTCACCGCCGCGCGCTCAGCCTCGGTCAGATGCAGACCTAGCTTCGAGCGACGCCACAGGGCGTCCTCGCCCCGCCGCGCCCACTCGTGATCGCGCATGTGGCGCAGTTCAGCCTCGAAGACGCCCGGAGCGATCTCGCGGCCCGGCCCGTCGGCGAGGATCGCGTCGATTTGGGTCCCATAGGCGCGGCACATGCGGCGGACGACCGCCTCGGGCAGGGCGCTGTGCTTCCGCACCTGACCCTCAGCGAAGGTAGCGAAATCGGTGATGTCTCCGCCCGGAAGGATCGCCTTGGCCGTCCACGGCTCGCCCTTGAAGCCCATCAGCGGCTGCAGCTTCTCAAGCGCGTGCTCGGCCAGCTTTCGGTGGGTGGTCAGCTTGCCGCCGAAGATCGACAGCATCGGGGCCTCGCCCTCCGGCGCGTCGATGTCGAACACATAGTCGCGGGTGACGGTAGAGGCGCTGACCCCGCCGTCGTCATACAGCGGCCGGACGCCAGAATAGCGCCAGACCACATCGGCTGGGGTGACCGGCGTATTCAGGTACTCCGACACCAGCTCGCACAGATACGCGACCTCGTCATCGTCGGCGTGAACCGCCGCCGGATCGCCGTCGTACGGAATGTCGGTGGTGCCGATCAGGGTGAAGTCGCGCTCGTACGGAATGACAAAGGCGATGCGGCCGTCGTCGTTCTGGAAGGTGAAGGCCTGATCGCCGTCATGCTGGCGGCGGACCACGATGTGACTGCCCTTCACCAGTCGCGGCGCATGGTCGGCCCGCGCGCCTGACAGCTTCAGCGCCTCGCCGACCCAGGGGCCGGCGGCGTTGACGACGGCCCGCGCGCTTACCTGCCGCGCCTCGCCGGTTTCGGAGCGCAGGTCGACGATCCAGGTCCCGCCCTCGCGGCGGGCGGCGGTCGCCTCCCAGCCCACGAGGATCTCGGCGCCGTGGTCCGCCGCGTCGCGGGCGCACAGGGCGGTCAGACGCGCGTCGTCAGCCCAGCAGTCGGAATACTCGAAGCCCAGACGATAGCGGTCCTGCAAAGGGTCCAGCAGCTTCGACGATGTCCGCCGCACGGTCTTTGTCCCCGGCAGGCTGCGCCGCCCGCCGATGTGATCGTAAAGGAACAGGCCGATACGCAGCATCCACGGCGGACGCAGGCCCTTGTGAACGGGCAGGACGAACCGCAGCGGCCAGATCACGTGCGGCGCGGCGGCCAAAAGGATCTCGCGCTCCGCCAAGCTCTCGTGAACCAGCCGGAACTCGTACTGCTCCAGATACCGCAGCCCGCCATGCACCAGCTTGGACGACGCGGAGGAGGTAGCTCCCGCCAGGTCCTGCCGCTCGCACAGCACGACGCTCAGCCCACGCCCCGAGGCGTCCCGCGCTATGCCCGCGCCGTTGACGCCGCCGCCGATGATCAGAAGGTCGATTTCGCTCATGAAAACCCCTTTATGGGCCTGGAATTCGTGCTGTCGAGCCACTGTGACAACGGGTGACCTTTTCCGGTGGTGCTTTGCGGTCTAGCGTCGCCTGGGTTGTGAGGGTGACATGAGCCGGGTTGAAGAAGCGCTGGCCCAGATCGGGGTGATGACGCGCGCGCAGTCGGTGAGCGCGGCCATCGGCGCATTTGAACGCGCCATCGAGCCCTTCGGCGCCCGCACCTATTCCACATGGGTCCTGGCCAATCCCGAGCGCATGGATCCGCGCCTGGGCATGGTCTCCAACTGGGCCGACGAGTGGACCGAGTATTACCTCGCCAAGCAGCAGTACCTGGTCGATCCGGTGGTGCAGCGGGCCCTGACCCAGCCGGGCGGCTTCACCTGGGCCGATATCTCGCGCACGACCTCCCAGGCCAGCACAGAGTTGTTCCGAGACGCGCGGCAGTTCGGTCTGGCGGACGGCTTCACCCAGCCGGTGGGGACCGGCGGCCTGCTCAACGCGGCGGTGGTCAACGTTTCCGGCCCGACCATCCACTGGACCGACATGGACCAGGGCGTGATGTCCTTTGTCGCCAGCACCTTCATGCAGCGCCTGCTGCACCTGCGCGAGGTGCGGCTGCAGCCGGCGGTGAAGACCTTGTCTCCCCAGGAGCGCCGCATCCTGAACCACGCCTCGCAGGGGCAGAGCGACAAGGTCATCGCCCTGCATCTGGAGATTTCGCCCGAAACCGTGCGTACGCACTGGAAGCGCATATTCGCCAAGCTCCAGGCCGACGACCGGGCCCAGGCGGTGGCTGTCGGCATCTGGTCGGGCCAGATCGCTCCTTAAGGCGCCACCGGTAGCAACCTGTGGGTGCGGTTGTCCCCGTTCCCGGGGACTGCCGCCGAGGAAGAGGGCGTCTCATCCTGCATCTCGTCGGATTTCGACCGAACGGGAGCAGGCCATGGCCATCGTCATTCGCGCGCATCATCGAACCGCCCTGAGCGGGCTCATGGACGAGGCTTTCCGTCTTCGCCGCCGCATCTTCATGGAAACCCTGGGCTGGGAGTTGCCGGACCTGGCCGGCGACGGCGAGCGGGAGATCGATCAGTTCGACTTCACCCCCGCCGTGCATCATCTGGTCGCGGTCAATGCGGCGGGCCGCGTCGTGGGGACCTGCCGCCTCACTCCGTCCGACGCCCCCAATGTGACCTGCGATGTGCTGCAGGCGCAGATCGGCGCCCCGCTGCCGCGTTCATCCACGATCGTCGAAAGTTCGCGGTTCTGCGTTGACCTGACCATGTCGCGGGAAGAGCGCACGGCGGTGATGGGAGACCTTTACATCTCACACGGCGAACTGGCCGCGAAGATGGGTTGGACCCAAACCCTCGGCGTCTACTACCAGTCCTCGCTGGAAGCCCTGATCCGTCAGGGCTTCGCCGTCGATGCGCTCGGCGCGCCGATCCGCTTCGCGCCGGGTGATCCGTTCTCCTACCCCTATCTGATGACCGCCTCGTCCGAGGGGCTGGAGCGGATGAAGGCCGCCTTTGGGGCGCCCAACGGAAAGCTTCAGGACCCGGAAATCGACAGCGGCCTGCTGCCTGGTCTGCGTGAGCCGGCCCGAACCCCATTCCTGATGGAGGCTAGCTGATGGCTGTCCGCGGCACCTACTCCGGCATGGCGATGACGCGCTTGGCGGCCAATGTCGTGAATCACCCGGAGGCGATCAGCAGCGACGAGCTGCGCGCCTTGGCTGAATACAACGCCCACCTCAGCCGACGCGAGCGCGCGATCCTGCTGAGCATCACGCGGCGTCTGGTGGAGATTGAACGCCGCGATGGCGCCGAAGCCGTTGAGCGGCGGCTCCGCGAGGTCTGCGCGGTGATGGGGCCGGCGGGAAACGCCTGATGACCAACCTGAATAATCTCTGGTCAAGCTTGGCTCCGAAGCCCGAGGTCATTAGGGTTCGCGCTCATCAGGAGACGCGAGCATGCATGGAGTCATCGAAAGGGCGCACCCGCTCCTTGACCGACTCCGAATCGAAACCGCCGCTCAGCACGACGCGCTCGAAGCGGGTCTCGCACTCTTAGATCGTCCGTTTTCCCGCAATCGCTTCCTCGGGGTCCTGAAGGGCTTCCATGGTTTCCATGCCGCATGGGAGCCGGCCGCCGCGCAAAGCGCCTATGCCGAATTTCTGATGCCCCGTCGCCGGCTCGCCGGCGTGGAGCGCGACTTGCGTTCTATGGGTCTGGCCCAAGCCGACATCGACGCCTTGCCGCGTTGCGAGGCGGCGGCCGACCTGGCCGCTACATCGGCGGGCGTTTTGGGCGCATCCTATGTGCTCGAAGGCTCCAGCCTGGGCGGCGCGGTGATCACCCGGGCCCTGTCCGGCGAAGCCTGGCTGCCGGAGGGCGGTTTCGCCCATTTCAATCCATATGGCGACCAGACCGGCGTCCGTTGGCGCGAGACCCGCGCCTTCATCGAACGCGAGGGCGCCCATCTTCAGGATGAGGTGACCGCCGCCGCCGCTCGGTCCTTCGATCTGCTTCTGTCCTGGCTGACTCGCCGATGAACACGCCTCTCGATCTCGACGCCTGCGCCCAGGAGCCGATCCGCATCCCCGGCGGCGTGCAGCCGCACGGCGTGCTGCTGGCCCTCGCGCCGGCCGACCTGTCCGTGCTGCAGGCCAGCGCCAACGTCTCCAGCCTGCTGACCCTGAAGCCCGGTGTCGCTAAGGCTGAGCGGCTGGAAGATTTCGTCGGAGGGGACCATCTCGCGCGCGATCTGAAGGACTGGCTGGCGCGCGAGGAGGGCGCCTTCCTGCGGACCTGCGACATGGGCGGCCGTGTTCTGCAGGTGCTCGGCCATCGCAACAGTCAGGGCGCGATCCTCGAGTTCGAAAATCCGCCAGCGTCGGAGCGCGAGACCTTCGAGGCGCTCTACCCGCTGCTTCGCGGCTTCATGGACGACATCGCGCCCACCGACGACGTCAACCTCATCGCCAACTCCGCCGCTCGCCTGGCGCGGGAGCTGACGGGCTTCAACCGGGTGATGATCTATCGCTTCGACCCGGATTGGAACGGGGTGGTGATCGCTGAGGACGGCGACGGCGTCCTGCCGTCCTATCTCGACCTGCGTTTTCCCGCCTCCGACATACCCGCCCAGGCGCGGGAGCTCTATCGTCTCAACCGTCTGCGCCTGATCCCAGACGCGAACTATACGCCTGTGCCGCTGGAGCCGGTGATGAGCCCGACCGATGGGCGGCCGCTGGATCTCAGCTTCGCGGCCCTGCGCAGCGTCTCGCCCATCCATCTGCAATACATGCGCAACATGGGCACCTTGGCATCCATGTCGATCTCGATCCTGGTCGACGGCCGGCTGTGGGGCCTGATCTCCTGCCATAGCGCCGAGCCCCTACGCGTGAACGCCCAGGTGCGGGCGGTCTGCGACTTCCTGGGCCAGATCATATCGCTGCAGATCGGGGCCCGCGAACGGGCCGCATTCGCCGCCGAACGCATCGAGCTCAAGCGTACCGAAACCCGACTGCTGGCGGAGTTGGCGCGGGCCGACAACTACCGCAACGGCCTGATCGAGCACCCTGCGGACTGGCTGGGCATGGCGGGCGCGTCCGGCGCGGCGGTGATCGCGGAGGGCGAGATCAAGGTTGTCGGAGCCACGCCGCCGATTGAGCATCTGAGCCGCCTGGCCGCCTGGCTGCACAATCACAAGGTCGACGAGGTCTTCGCCAGCGATAACCTGGCCGAGCACTGGCCCGACGGCGAGATGCTGGCTGATACGGCGGCGGGGATCCTTGCGATCTCTATCTCGCAAATTCACGCCAGCTATATCGTCTGGTTCCGGCCCGAGGTCCTGCGCACCGTGACCTGGGGCGGCGACCCCCGCAAAGGCGACGTCGGGACGCCGCTACAGCCCTTGTCGCCGCGCGCCTCGTTCGAGAGATGGAAGGAGCAGGTGCGCCTGCGTTCAAACCCCTGGAGAGAGGCCGAGATAGAGACCGCCCGCGATTTTCGCAACGCGGTCATAAGCTTCGTCCTCAAGCGCGCGGAGGAAAAGGCCGAGCTGACCGAGGCCCTGCAGCGGACCAACAAGGAGCTGGAGTCCTTCTCCTATTCGGTTTCACACGACCTTAGAGCCCCGTTCCGCCATATCGTCGGCTTCTCGGAACTGCTGGGCGAGCGGGAGAAGAGCCTGGACGAAAAGTCCCGTCACTATCTGGACAGCATCAAGGACGCCGCCCTGTCGGCGGGCCGCCTGGTCGATGACCTGCTGAACTTCTCGCACATGGGGCGCACCAGTCTGAACCTGACACGGGTCGATATGGACAAGCTGGTCCGCGAAGTCCGTCATTCGTTGGAGCCCGACGCCGAGGGGCGCGCGATCGAATGGGACATTCAGCGTCTGCCGCCGGCCTGGGGCGATGGCGCCATGCTGCGTCAGGTGCTCGCCAATCTGCTCGACAACGCAATCAAGTACACGCGCGACGCTCAGCCGGCGAAGATCACCATCACCGGCGAAGAGCGCGCCCGCGACACCCTCTATCGCGTTGCAGACAATGGCGTGGGTTTCGACATGGCCTATGTGGACAAGCTGTTCGGCGTGTTCCAGCGCCTCCACCGGGTAGAGGACTTCGAAGGCACCGGCATCGGCTTGGCCCTGAGCAAGCGGGTCATCGACCGCCACGCCGGCGACATCTTCGCCGAAGGAACCCCTGGCGGGGGAGCCGCATTCACATTCGTTCTGCCAAAGCGCTAAGCGGAGACAAACTTGGCCGACCTGCGACCCATTCTGCTGGTTGAAGACAATCCCAAGGATCTAGAGCTCACCCTCGCGGCCTTGGCGAAATGCCAGTTGGCGAACGAGATCGTCGTCGCTCGCGACGGCGCCGAAGCGCTCGACTACATCCATCAACGCGGCGTCCATGCCGATCGTGAGCCGGGCGATCCGGCGGTGGTGCTGCTGGATCTCAAGCTGCCCAAGATCGACGGTCTCGAGGTGCTGGAGCGCATCAAGAGCGACGCCACCCTGCGTCAGGTGCCGGTGGTGATGCTGACCTCGTCCCGTGAGGAGAAGGATCTCATTCGCTCCTACGCCCTCGGGGTGAACGCCTTCGTGGTCAAGCCGGTGGACTTCAACCGCTTCTTCGACGCGATCCAGGACCTTGGCATGTTCTGGGCGATCCTCAACGAGCCGCCGCCGCGGGGTGTCAATGCCCACTGACGGAAGCCGAACCCGGCCACAGAACCTGCGCATCCTCCTGTTGGAGGACAGCGAGATCGACGCCGAACTGCTGGCGAGCCATCTTGAGCGAGCCGAGTTCGCGTTCGAGATCATACGGGTCGTCAACCGGCGGGCCTTCGTCGACAAGCTGGCCCTGGTCGATGAGGTGGACATCATCCTGGCAGACTATTCGCTGCCGGACTTTGACGGTTTGTCCGCCCTGACCATCGCGCGCGAGCTGGTTCCAACCATCCCGTTCATCTTCGTTTCGGGCGTCGTCGGCGAGGAGTTCGCCACCAACGCGATCAAACGCGGCGCCACAGACTATGTGATGAAGCGCAACCTCTCGCGCCTGCCCACCGCCGTGGATCGTGCGCTGAAGGAAGCCAATGAGCGCGCCGAGCGTCGCCGGGCCGAGGCGGCGCTGCAAAAGAGCGAGTTGGGCATGCGCCTGGCCGTCGAGGTGGCAGGCTTGGGCCTTTGGGATTTCCATCCCAAGACCGGCGAGCTTCACTGGGACGTGCGCTGCAAGGCGATGTTCGGCCAGCCGGCCGACGCCGAGATCACCTACGAGACCTTTCTCAACGGAGTCCACCCAGATGATCGCGCCCGCATGGATGCGGCGGTCAATCAGGCGGTTTCGGTGGAGAGCGACACTGGCTTCGCCGACGAGTACCGCGTGGTCACGGCCTCCGGTGAGGAGCGCTGGATAAGCACGCGCGGCAACGCCGTCTTCGTCGATGGAGTCTGTGAGCGTTTCCTGGGCGTCGTTCGCGATGTAACCGAGGAGAAGCTCAGCGAGCACTTGCTGCAGGATCATGCAAAGGCGTTGGAGAGCGCCGTGCGCACCCGCACCCGCGAACTGTCCGAACAGATCGCCGAGCGCGAACGGGTCGAGGACACGCTCCGTCAGATGCAACGCCTTGAAGCCGTGGGTCAGCTCACGGCCGGCGTGGCGCATGACTTCAACAACCTGCTGACAGTGGTGCTTGGCAATCTGGGCTTCGTAGAGCGGGCCGTTGGCGCGGGGGCTGACGATAAGGTCCGCCGCCGCCTGAACGACATGCGGATCGCCGCCGAACGGGGCGCGACCTTGACCAGCCAGCTGCTGGCCTTCTCACGCCGCCAGAAACTGGAGCCGAAGCCGGTCGATCTGAACGAGACGACCAGGAACATGCGTGGGCTGTTGCAATCGACCATGGGCGGCAGCGTGCGGCTTGAGACCGTTCTCAAGGCCGACCTTTGGCCTGCCCTGGTCGATCCGACCCAGATCGAGATGATCCTGCTGAATCTAGCCATCAACGCCCGCGACGCTATGGAGGTCGGAGGCGCGGTGACGGTCGAGACCGCCAACGTCACCCTGACCGGCGAGCAGGCCCGTCCGGAAGAGCCGGCTGCCGGGGAGTACGTCATGGTCTCCGTGTCGGACACCGGCACGGGCATGACCGACGAAGTTCTGGCGCGCGCCTTCGAGCCGTTCTTCACCACCAAGGAGGTCGGGAAGGGCTCGGGCCTCGGGTTGGCGCAGGTGTTCGGCTTCGCCAAGCAGTCGGGAGGCGGGGTGCGCATCGAGACAAGGGTGGGAGAGGGGACCTCCGTGAAGGTCTATCTGCCCCGCGCCTCCAAGGCGGCCCGCGCGGCTATGCCGGAATCGGCCGTGGTCGATGGTCGCGGGCTGGCGGGGCGCCGCATCCTGGTGCTGGATGATGACAGCGCCGTGCGCGAGGTGACCGCCACCATTCTGCGCGACCTTGGCTGCACGGTCGTGGAGGCGGGAAGCGGCCGCGCCGCCCTCGACATCCTTGAGCAGGACGCTGAGATCGACATGCTGCTGGCCGACTACGCCATGCCGGGCATGAATGGGATGGAGGCCGCCAAGGCCGCGCGCCGGTTACGTCCGGAATTGCCGGTCCTGTTCATCACGGGCTTTGCCGACCTGGCGGCGCTGAAGGAGGCGGGCGAGGACCGCATCGTCCAGAAGCCGTACCGTGAGAATGAACTCGCCGCGAAGGTGGAGGCGCTGCTCGGAACTGCGGCGCCGGACAGCAATGTCGTGCCGATCGTACGGAGCCGGTGAAAGTTTTGCTGGCCTAGCATCCTGTCGCCGGGTTATGGGTGACAGCGCTGTCATAATCATGAGAAGACGAGACAGCGGGGAGCGTCCATGATGAATGCCAAGACTGTGTCCGAGAGTCCTTTCAAAAGCCGCCTTTGGCTGCGACGTCTCGCCGACCAGTTCTAATGCCCTCCGCCATGCTTGATCGCGTTCGTGAAACCCTGGCTGACCGCGCCCCGGAGCACCTGGCTCTGGTCGGCGACATCGGCGGCACCAACGCCCGCTACGGGCTTGTCGATCTCAGCGTCGACAAGCCCGAGATTCTGGACGCCCATGGCTATCTGACCAGCGACTATCCGCGGTCCTACGACTCCGTGACCGCCTATCTGGAACGTGTCGGCCTGAAGCGCCCGCCGCACCTGGCGGTGATCGCTGTAGCTGGCCCGATCGTCGATGGGGCGATTCGCTTCACCAATCTGGATTGGGAGCTTTCGGAGTCCGCCCTGGTCGGCATGGGCTTCGACGGCGCCCGTCTGCTGAACGACTACGCCGCCCTGGCGCTCGCCGCGCCTCTGCTGGACGCCGGCGACACGCATCAGATCGGCGGGCCGTCTTTTGTCTCCTCGCAGAAGTCTATCGCCGTGCTCGGCCCCGGCACGGGATTCGGCGTTTCCGCCTTGGCGCGGGACGGCACGGGGCATGCCGCCATGGCCACCGAGGGCGGCCATGTGGCCTTCGCTCCTGTGGACGAAACCGAGATCGAAATCCTGCGTATCCTGACCCGCAAGTTCGGCCGTGTGTCGATCGAGCGGATCCTCTCCGGTCCGGGCATGTGCGACCTGCATGACGCCCTGTGCGAGATCGACGGCAAGGGCGCACATCATCGTGATCCGGCCGAGATCACCCGCCGCGCGGTCGAAGGCGACGCCTCCGCCCTGCGAACGGTGAACCGCTTCTGCGCTATCCTAGGTTCGGTGGCTGGCGACCTTGCCCTGACCCTGGGCGCCCGAGGCGGCGTCTATATCGGCGGCGGCATTGCTCCGCGCATTCTGGACATCCTGGACGCCAGTCCGTTCCGCGAGCGGTTCGAGGACAAGGGCCGCTTCCGCGGCTATGTCGAAGCCATTCCGGTCAAGGTCATCCTGCGGCCCTACGCGGCGCTGCTGGGCGCGGCTCACGCCCCGCGCCTGCTCGCCCTGGGCTAAGCTGGACCGCAGCCGATTGACGGGGAGGGCCGACCTCCATAGCTTTCGCGCGTTTGAGGTCAGGGGGCGTTTGAAGCGGTGCGGTCGATCACCATCAACGACGTGGCGGCCAAGGCCGGCGTCTCGATCAAGACCGTCTCGCGGGTCCTGAACCGCGAGCCGAACGTCAAGGACGACACGCGCGAGCGGGTGCTCGCCGCTGTCCAGGAGCTCAACTACAAGCCCAACGTCTCGGCGCGAAGCCTGGCCGGGTCGCGCTCCTATCTGATCGGCGTGTTCTTCGACAACCCCAGCCCGGCCTACAACGCCGACGTCCACCTGGGCGCGGTTCTGCGCTGCCGTGAGGCCGGCTATCATCTGCTGGTCGAGCCGTTGGACTCCACCGCCTCCGATTTCGCCTCCCAGCTGATTCCCATGCTGGCGACCCTGCGCGTGGACGGCGTGCTGCTGACCCCGCCCGTCTGCGACAATCCTGTGCTGCTCGACGCCCTCGAGGCGGCGCAGGTGCCCTATGTCCGCGTGGCGCCGGATGGCCAGCTCGACCGCGCCGCATACGTCCGCATGGACGACCGCCGCGCGGCCCAGGAGATGGCCAATCACCTGATCGACCTGGGGCACCGCGAGATCGGCTTCATCAAGGGACACCCCGACCACGGCGCCTCTCACCTGCGCGAGGAGGGGTTCCGCGAGGCGATGAAGGACCACGGCGTCACCGTCCGTGAGGACTGGGTCGTGCAGGGCTGGTTCTCGTTCCAGTCGGGTTTCGAGGCGGCCAAGGACTTGCTGGCGCGACCGCAACGGCCGAGCGCCGTCTTCGCCTCCAACGACGACATGGCTCTGGGCGTCATCGCCGCCGCCAACCAGCTTCGCCTGACCGTGCCGGACGACCTGTCCGTGGTGGGCTTCGATGATACGCCCAGCGCTCGCATGGTCTGGCCGCAGCTGACCACCATTCGTCAGCCCATCGCCAACATGGCCGCCGCCGCCGCCGACCTGCTGATCAGCGGCGAGATGACCACCGACGACGGCGCGCCCGCTAGCCGAATGCTCGATTTCGAGCTGGTGGTCCGTGATTCCACCAAGCCGCTGAAGGGCTGATACCCCTCAATCCGAACGATAGCGTCGGTTCGCATTGACAGCGTTGTCATTGCGCAGATAGCTTGGCGTCCAATGAAAAAGCCGGGTCGCCGGCTGATGTGGGAGAATACGTTCATGAAGCTCGCCCCCAGCCTTACCGCGATCGCGCTTGTCCTGGCCGCCGGCTCCGCCGCGGCCGCCGCCGAGAAGCTGACCCCGTCCGGCCCCGCCACCGCAAATCCCGCCCTCTGGCCCAAGGCGCATAGCCCTGCCGCCATCACCGACGCCAAGACCGAGGCCTTCATCACCGACCTGATGTCGAAGATGAGCATCGAGGAAAAGGTCGGGCAGTTGGTCCAGGCCGACATCGGCTGGATCAAACCGGAAGATCTTCGCAAGTATCCTCTGGGTTCAATCCTGGCCGGCGGCAACTCCGCCCCTGACGCCAATGAGCGCGCCGCGCCGCAGCGCTGGGTGGAGTTCCTGCGCGAGTTTCGCGCCGTGGCGCTGGAGAAGCGCGACGGCCACGTGCCGATCCCGATCATGTTCGGCATCGACGCCGTGCACGGCCACAACAACGTCGTCGGGGCCACCGTCTTCCCGCACAACATCGGCCTGGGCGCCGCCCGTGATCCGGAGCTGATCGGCCGCATCGGCAAGGCGACCGCCGAGGAAGTCGCCGTCACCGGCGCCGACTGGACGTTCGGCCCGACCCTGGCCGTGCCGCGGGATGACCGCTGGGGCCGCGCCTACGAGGGTTACGGCGAGAACCCGGAGATCGTCCGTTCCTACGCCGGCCCGATGACCCTGGGCCTGCAGGGCAAGCTGGTCGCCGGCCAATCCCTGGCCAAGGGCCATATCCCCGGTTCGGCTAAGCACTTCCTGGCTGATGGCGGGACGAAGGACGGCAAGGACCAGGGCGATTTCGTCGGCACGGAAGCCGAGCTGATCCGCGACCACGTCCAGGGCTATGTGCCGGCCATCAACGAGGGCGTCCTGACCGTCATGGTCTCGTTCTCGTCCTGGAACGGCGTCAAGCACACCGGCAACAAGAGCCTTCTGACCGATGTGCTGCAAAAGCAGATGGGCTTCGAGGGCTTCACCGTCGGCGACTGGAACGCACACGGCCAGGTGGCCGGCTGCACCACCACCAACTGCCCGCAGGCGATCAACGCCGGCCTCGACATGTTCATGGCGCCTGACAGCTGGAAGGAGCTCTACGACAACACCCTGGCCCAGGCGAAGTCGGGCGAGATCAGCATGGCGCGCATCGACGACGCCGTCCGGCGCATCATTCGCGTGAAGGTGAAGTCGGGTCTGTTCGACGCGGGTCACTACGACGGCGTCGAGGGCAAGTTCGACCGTCTCGCCGCGCCTGAACACCGCGCCATCGCCCGCGAGGCGGTGCGCAAATCGCTGGTCCTGCTGAAGAATAACGGCGGCGTCCTGCCGCTGAAGGCGAACGCCAGGATCCTGGTGGCCGGCGACGGCGCCGACAACATCGGCAAGCAGTCCGGCGGCTGGACCATCGACTGGCAGGGCGCCGCCAACACCAACACCGACTTCCCGCAGGGACAGTCGATCTTCGGCGGCATCGCCGAGGCGGCCAAGGCCGCCGGCGGCTCGGCCGAGCTGAGCGTCGACGGCGCCTTCAAGACCAAGCCTGATGTGGCGGTGGTGGTGTTCGGCGAGAACCCCTACGCCGAGTTCCAGGGCGATATCGCCACCCTCGACTATCAGCCCGGCGACGCGCGCGACCTGGCCCTGCTGAAGAAGCTGAAGGCTCAAGGCATTCCGGTTGTTTCGGTCTTCCTGTCGGGCCGTCCGCTGTGGACCAACCCGGAGATCAACGCCTCCGACGCCTTCGTCGCCGCCTGGCTGCCGGGTACGGAGGGCGGCGGCGTGGCCGACGTCCTGCTGCGCAAGCCGGACGGCGCGGTGAACCACGACTTCAAGGGCAAGCTGTCGTTCTCATGGCCCAAGACCGCGGCCCAGATCCCGAACGTGGGTGAGCCGGGCTACGACCCGCAGTTCGCCTATGGCTACGGCCTGACCTATGCGTCCAAGGCCACCGTCGCCAAGCTGTCCGAGGTCTCGGGCGTGCCGGACGTGAAGATCAACACCGACGCCTATTTCGACGCCGGCCGCGTGATGACGCCGTGGATCGTCCAGATCGGCGATCCGTCGGGTCTGGCCACGGCCAACGCCGTCGGCGCGACCAAGAGCCCGGGCGGCCTGTCGGAGATCAAGCCGGTGGATGGCGCGGCCCAAGAGTCGGCGCGGGGCGTGACCTTCGAGGGCCCGGGCGAGGGGCGTCTGGTCCTTGCCGGTCCGCCGGTCGATCTGACGCGTCAGGCCAACGGCGACCTGGCCCTGGCCATCACCTGGCGCCAGGACGCCAAGCCGGAAGGCAAGGTCGTGGTCGGCATGGGTTGCGGCGACAACTGCGGCGCGGGCTTCGACTTCACCGCCGCCGCCAAGGCCGCCCCGGTGGGCCAGTGGACAACCACGGCGATCAAGCTGTCCTGCTTCCGCGACATCGGCCTGGACGTGTCCAAGGTCTCGACGCCGCTGTTCGTGAACGCCGAGGGCAAGTTCGCCTTCTCGTTCTCCAAGATCGCCCTGGCGCCCAGCCCCGGCGGCGTGGCCTGTCCGACGCGCTGATATTTACAGCGGCAAGTTGTGGGTAACCACGCTTGCCGCTTGCTTCGCGAGCAAAACCAACCGCTACTGAATCGCGTGTAGTGCAGACGGTCGGGGGTCTAGGCCGATGCTGAAGTGGTGGTTCGCGATTCCTCTTTGGAAGCGCATCCTCGCCTTCCTTGTGCTGGGCGTGGCGGTCGGGCTTGTGTTCCGCGAGCAGGCGACGCACGTGAAGGTGCTGGGCGACATCTTCGTGCGACTGATCCGGATGGTCGTCGCGCCGCTGGTCTTCACGATCATCGCCGCCGGCGTCGCCTCCCTGGCGGACTCCAGAAAGCTCGGCTCTCTAGGCGTGAAGACGCTGGTGCTTTTCGTCTGCACGGCCGCCACGGCCGTCGCCGTGGGCATGGGCGTCGGCTCGATCTTCGAGCCCGGCTTCGGGGCCAACATCTCCAACGCGTCTCCCCAGCTGATCGACCCGGGCCGAACCATGGGCGAACAGCTCCTAGGCCTGATCCCCATCAACCCGATCCGGGCGTTGGCCGACGGCGACATGCTGGCGATCATCGTCTTCGCGATCTTCGTAGGGGCCGGAATCCTGGCCGCCGGGCCTCGCGCCGCGCCCTTGGCGTCCATGCTCGACGCCGCCTCGGCGGTGATGCTGCACATCGTCAAGTTCGTGATGGAGGTGGCCCCCTTCGGCGTTTTCGGCCTGGTGGCCACGGCTATCGGCGCCAATGGTCCGGCGGTGTTCCTGAACATCGGCCTGCTGGCGCTTTGCGTGATCATCGCCTCGGCGGCGCAGAGCCTGATCGTCCACGGCCTGCTGCTGCGCGTCGTGGCGCGACTGCCGGTGACGCCGTTCTATCTCAGCATCCTCGACGCCATCGTGGTGGCGTTCTCCACCGCCTCCAGTTCGGCCACCTTGCCGGTGGCGATGCAGGTGGCGGAGCGGAACCTCAAGCTGGGCAAGCCGGTGATCTCCACCGTGCTGCCGCTCGGGGCCAGTATCGGCCGCGACGGCACGGCGCTCTATGTGGGGCTGCTGGCGATGTTCTCCGCCCAGGTGCTGGGGGTGGAGCTTGGCCCGGTGCAGTATGTGATGATCCTGATCACCGCGACGCTGGTGGCCCTCGGCACGGCGCCGGTGCCCAGCGCGTCGCTGTTCATGCTGGCGGCGGTGCTGTCGACCCTGGGCATACCGGACGAGCGCACGGCGCTGATCGTCGGCTTCATCCTGCCGTTCGATCGGTTGCTGGACATGATCCGCACGGTGCCGAACGCAACCTGCAACCTGGCGGTGGCGACCACGGTCGCGCGGTTCGAGAATGAGATCGACGTAGAGGCCTATCGCAAGGCCCCGCACGAATGAAAAAGGGCCCCCGAAGGGGCCCTTAGGTCTTAGTGCTTGAGAGCGTCCCGGACGCCTTCCTTGATGGAGCCGACGCCCTTCTGGACCTTGCCCTTGGCTTGGTCGCCTAAGCCCTCGGCCTCAAGGCGCTCATTGCCGGTCGCCTTGCCGGCGGCTTCCTTGATCTTGCCCTTGGCGTCGTTGGCGGCGCCCTTCACTTCGTCCTTGTGCATGACGGCATCTCCTTGTGAAAACTCAGAGATTCAAACGGTCCCGGCGCTAGGCCGTTCCCCGAAAACTCAGGCGATGCGCAGGGTCGCGCTGTCGATCACGGTCCAGAGCCGGGGCTTTCCCGTCACATCGCGCACCTCGATCCGCACCTTGGGCGAGGACCCAGACCAGTCGATTTCGATGAGGCCGAAGTTCTGCTCCTGCAGCACAGCGCTGCGGCGAAGGGCGTTGGGCGGCCTCACAGGCCAGGTCTCCGTCAGCCCTGACGAGGTCACGTCCCATATTGGGTACGGCACGTTGACGTCGAGCCGCGAAATCTCGGCGTAGTGGGTGTCGCCGCTGATGCAGAACAGCCGCTCCGCCCGCGTTCGGCGGATCGTCTCGAACAGACGCTGGTGGTCGTTGGCGTAGTTCGGCCAGCTTTCCCACCCGGCGAAGTCGGCCAGCACCTGAAGGCTGGAGCCGAAGATGCGCAGGTCCGCCGGCCGCGCCAGCTCTTCCTCCAGCCATCGCCATTGGGGCTCGCCCAGCATGGTCGCCGTCAGATCGGGATTGCGGGCGTAGGGGCCGGGGACTTGCGCGCCTTTCTGGGCCTTCGCCTTTGCCCAGGCCTCATAGTCGGCTCCGGCCAGGTCCAGCTTCTGGATCGCCGTGCGGTTCCAGCGCAGGTCGGGCAGGATGACCTGCACCCGCCGCCCGGCCGGTCCGAAGATTGCGGCGATGTAGATGCCGTCCCGCGTCCGGCGGGGAGAAGTCGCCGCCTCGCCCCAGAAGTCGCAGAACTGCCGTCGCGACTCCGCCTTCATCGGATAGTCCGCGCCGGCGTCGTTCTCGCCGTAGTCGTGGTCGTCCCAGATCGCCATCAGGGGCGTGGTCGCCTTCAGCTTCTGAAAGCCCGGCTTGGCGGCCAGCGCGGCGTACTTGGCCGCCATCACCGCGGGGTCGCGGGTGTCGGCGTAGATGTTGTCGCCCAGGAAAACGAATAGGTCAGGCTTGGCCGCCAGGACCGCGTCCCAGATCGGCTGCTCCTTGTCCTGCTTGGCGCAGGAGCCGAAGGCGATGCGGGTCAGCAGCTTGCCGTCCGTGCGGTCGGCGGCGCGGACCGGGGCGGTGACGGCGGCTGCGGCGGCGACGCCCAGGCCCAGGGCGGCGCGGCGGTTCAGATCGGACATGGGCGTTTCTCCAAAGGAAAAGGCCGGGGAGCGAACTCCCCGGCCTTCGCTCTGATCGCTTGGATCAGAAGCTCTTCTTGATGGTGATGAAACCCTGGCGCGGCGGAGCCGGCAGCAGGGTCATGGTCGTGCCGGCGACGTCGCGGTTCACGTAGCCGCCAGAACCCACCGTCGAGATGTAGTCCTTGTTGAACAGGTTGGTGACGTTGCCCTGGATTTCCAGGCCTTCCAAGAGCGGACCGCCCGAGAAGCGGTAGCCGAACACCAGGTCGGCCACGAGCGCGCCGTCGACCTTCCCGCCGATGTTCTCGTAGGTGTAGTAGCGCTCGTCCGTATAGACGCTCGACAGCTTGGCGTAGAAGCCGCCGTTGTCATAGGACAGCTCGGCCTTCACGCTGTTGCGCGGCGTGTTGACGACGGTCTTGCCCATGGTCGCCGAGGCGATGGTCCCGTTGGCGTTGATCACGTTGTCCTGATACTTCGACGAGTTCAGGCTGTAGGCGCCGTAGAGGCTCCATTCGTCGGTCAGGCGGAACTCGCCGGCGACTTCGACGCCCTTGGTCTCCACCGAGCCCACGTTCGACAGAACCGCCGGCAGACCGAGGATCGGCGAGGCCGTCTGGGCGCTGACCAGGCGGTCGTTGAAGTCCACCTTGTAGGCGGCGACCACGCCCTGGAAGCGGCTGGTGCGATAGCGCAGGCCGCCCTCGAAGGTCTTCGAGGTTTCCGGATTCAGGTTCTGGGCGATGTAGTTCACCGCCGCCTGGTTCTGCGAACCGAACGGGCCCGAGGTCGCGGCCGAGACGAAGGCGGCCATATTCTCGGTGTAGCCGCCGAACACTTCCAGGTCCGGAGTGAACTGATACACGGCGCCCGCCTGCGGCAGGAAGCTGTCCTTGGACTCGATCGTGCCGGCCAGAGGCGAGCCGACGACGGTCGCCACCTCGTTCTCGACCTTCACGGCCTTGAAGCCGAAGTTGATCTTCAGGGCGTCGTTCACGGTCCAGACGTCCTGGATGTAGCCCTGGGTCGTCGTGGTCTCGAACTTGTACTGCCACTGGGTGGCGAACGGATTGGACTGGAAGTCCAGCGCGTCGCGCAACTGGGTCAGGGTCTCGGCGTAGAAGCGGCGAGCCTGGTTGAAGTCGTTCTTTTCGTACCAGCCGCCGGCGCTGATCTCGTGGCCGGCGAAGCGCCAGGTCAGGCCGCCGATGACGCCTTTGCGGTCGATGTCGTACTCGGTCGTGCGGATCGACAGGGGGGCGGCGTTGGAGCCCGGCGTGCCGAAGCCCGGCGACACCAGGTACGGCGTGTACCACAGGCCCTGGCCCTCATTGGTGTGCCCATAGCCCTGGATGTGGACGTCGAAGTTCTCGCCGATCGGGGTGTCGAAGCTGACGCTGTAGAGGTTGTCGTCACGGATGCCGGCGCCGGCGTAGTAAGCGTCGTCCACGGTGGCGAACGGCGCGGGCAGGGGGCGGCCGGTGTTGTAGGCCGTGGCCGCCGCGATCGCGAGGCCCCAATTCGGGACTGTGTTGTCCCAGTCGCGGCCCAGGCGCCGGATCATGTCATAGGACATGTCCTGATAGTCCTGCTCGCGGCGTTCCGAGCGGGTGTAGAAGGCGCTCAGCTTTCCTTCGCCGATCGGGAGCACGGCCTTGATGTCGTACTGGCGCTGCTTCTGCTCGGAGCCGCCCTTCCACTTGTCGGTCTTCTGATCGACGACCGAGGCGTAGGCGCGCAGGCCGCCCAGCGGCTCGATGGCGCCGCTTTCCATGCGCAGGAACACGCGGTGCATGTTCTCCGAGCCATAGGTGCCGTTCGCCTGGGCGCCGAAGGTTTCCGACGGATCGCGCGAGAAGAACTGCAGCGTGCCGCCGAGGTTCGAGGTCGAGGCCGTCTCGAGGGAGCCGGCGCCCTGGGCCAGCTCGACCCGGCCGATGTTCTCGTTGGTGATGGCGCGGCTGATGTGTAGGCCGTTGTGGTTGCCGTAGCTCATGTCGCCCAGCGGCACGCCGTCCAGGGTGAAGCCCAGCTGGTTCTGGTTGAAGCCGCGAATCGAGATGCCCGTCGACCACTCATAGGCGCCGAAGGCGTCCGCCGACTGCACGTTCACGCCGGGCAGCTTTTCCAGCGCCTTGATGGGGCTGGTGCCGGCCGCTTCCAGGGCCAGTTCTTCTTCCTTCACGGTCTGGACCTGGCGGGACTGGCCCTGGCCCAGGACGACGACGGCGTCCACTTCGGCCGAGGCGTCGGCCGCTTCGGCGGCGTAGCCGCCGGTAGCGGCGAAGCTCAGCAGGGCGCCGACAGCGGCGCTGGCGATCAGATGGTTCTTCATGGAATCCCCGATTTCAGAACGACGCAGGGAGGCGCGCCGCCTATGGGACCCGTGAGCTATCAGCGGTCTGTGACGGTACAGCTATGCTTTTACGACCCATCCGTCATGCGTGGGCGACAGTTGTTCCCTGTGTCCAAAGCGCCGCATCCGTTGCACTCGCGGCTCCGCACCGCTATCTGAGCGCAACTCCGAAAATCATCCGAAAGCGAGCGCGGCGCCCTCATGGCCCAGCAGTACATTTTCCAGATGCAGGGCCTGACCAAGGCCTACCCCGGCGGCAAGAAGGTGTTCGAGAACATCTGGCTGTCGTTCTATTCCGACGCCAAGATCGGCGTGGTCGGCGTCAACGGCTCGGGTAAGTCCACCCTGCTGAAGGTGATGGCCGGCCTGGACAAGGAATTCCAGGGCGAGGCCAAGGCCGCCGACGGGATCAAGCGCGGGTACCTGCCCCAGGAGCCGGTGCTCGACCCGAACAAGGACGTCTGGGGCAACGTCATCGCCGACTGCGAGGACAAGCACGTCTTCGACCAGTACAACGCGCTGGCCGCCAAGCTGGGCGAGGAATACTCCGACGAGCTCATGGAGGAGATGACCAAGCTCCAGGAGATCATCGACGCCAAGGATCTGTGGGACATCGATTCCAAGATCGAAATGGCCATCGACGCCCTGCGTTGCCCGCCCAACGACGCCAATATCGAAAGCCTGTCGGGCGGTGAAAAGCGCCGGATCGCTCTGGCGCGCCTGCTGCTGAGCAAGCCCGACATGCTGCTGCTCGACGAACCGACCAACCACCTTGACGCCGAGTCCGTGGCTTGGCTGCAGCATCACCTGGAAGAGTTCCCAGGCTGCGTCATCCTCGTGACCCACGACCGCTACTTCCTCGACCAAGTCACCAAGTGGACCCTGGAGCTCGACCGCGGCAAGGGCGTCCCCTACGAGGGCAACTACTCCGGCTGGCTGGAGCAGAAGCAGAAGCGCGTCGTCCAGGAGCAGTCCGAATCCGAAGCCCGTCAGCGCGCGCTCACCCGCGAATTGGAATGGGTCCGCTCCTCGCCCAAGGCCCGTCAGTCCAAGTCCAAGGCGCGTCTGGCGTCGTACGAGGAAATGGTCGCCGCGCAGGAGAACGCCCGCGCCGCCCAGACCCAGGCTCACATCCAGATCCCGCCAGGCCCGCGCCTTGGCAACGTGGTGCTGGAAGTCAGCGGCCTTGAGAAGGAATACGGCGACAAGGTCCTGTTCAAGGACCTGAACTTCAAGCTGCCGCCTAACGGCATCGTCGGCGTCATCGGCCCGAACGGCGCCGGCAAGTCGACCCTGTTCAAGCTGATCACGGGCCGCGAAACGCCCGACGCCGGCACGGTGAAGGTCGGTGAGACCGTGAAGCTGTCTTATGTCGACCAGTCGCGCGACGCCCTCGATCCCAACAAGACCATCTGGGAAGAGGTGTCCGGCGGCACCGACATCATGGTCGTCGGCAAGCGCGAGATTAACTCCCGCGCCTATGTCGGCAGCTTCAACTTCAAGGGCGCCGACCAGCAGAAGAAGGTCGGCCTGCTGTCGGGTGGTGAGCGCAACCGCGTCCACCTGGCCAAGACCCTGGCCACCGGCGGCAACCTGATCCTGCTCGACGAACCGACCAACGACCTGGACATCGAAACGCTGCAGGCCCTCGAAGAGGCGCTTGAGGAGTTCGCCGGCTGCGCCGTGGTCATCAGCCACGATCGCTGGTTCCTCGACCGTCTCGCCACCCACATCCTCGCTTTCGAAGGCGACAGCCACGTCGAATGGTTCGAAGGCAACTTCGAAATGTACGAGGAAGACAAGAAGCGCCGCCTCGGCGCCGACAGCCTGATCCCCAAGCGGATCAAGTTCCAGAAGTTCGCCCGCTAACCGCGGCGCAATCCCTTGCTGGAAAAGGCGGCGGTGAAATCATCGCCGCCTTTTTTATGGCTGGTGAGCTCTCCGTCCGGGCGGCTAGGCGGCCGTTAACCTTCGTTCACCATGCTTGCCCAGCGGTCGCGGCCGCTGGCGTAACGGGGGATGTGGTGAGCGACGAGAACCTGGCGGTGTTGTTGTCGGGCAGTCTGGCGGCCGTCTCCGAGCCAGCGAGCATTATTGACGGCACGTCCGGCGCTGACACCCTCGATGGGACGGCCGCCATCGATCTTATTCGTGGCGGTGCCGGGAACGATACTCTCAAAGGCGCCGCCGGCGACGATCAGCTTGACGGCGGCGCGGGGAACGACATCCTGGATGGCGGGGCCGGGAACGATCTGGCTGTATTCTACTCGGCGACCGCGTCGATCAGGATCGACCTGGCCGTCACCACGGCCCAGAACACCGGCCAGGGCATGGACACCCTGATCGGCATCGAGGGCGCCGTGGGCTCCCTGTTCGCCGACATCATCCAGGGCGACGCCAAGGTCAACCAACTGCACGGCGACGCCGGCGACGACGAGCTGAACGGCCGCGCGGGTAATGACCTACTCTACGGCGACGCCGGCAACGACACCCTTTATGGCGGCGATGGCAACGATACGCTGGAGGGCGGAACCGGCAACGACATCCTCTACGGCGAGGCGGGCGACGACGTCCTGCGCGGCGGCGAGGGCGCCGATACCCTGCATGGCGACGCCGGCAAGGACACCCTGGACGGGGGCGACGGCAATGACAGCCTGTTCGGCGGCGCGGGCGACGATATGTTCATCGTCTCGGCCGGTTCTGATCGCTACGAGGGCGGAGAGGGCGTCGACACCATCACCTTCGCGGCTTTCACGGGCCGCGTGCAGGTGAACATGGGCGCCGGCGGCGCGCAGCAGGTCGCCGACGGCTTCACGGTCACCCTGATCGGAATCGAGAATCTGATCAGCGGCGCCGGAAACGACACCCTGATAGGCGATGCGGGGGCGAACATCATCCAGGGAGGCGCAGGCGACGACTTCCTCATCGGCGGGCAGGGGGCGGACACCCTAGACGGCGGCGACGGGGTCGATACCGCTGACTTCTCCCGCGCGACGAACGCAGTGATCGTCGATCTGTCCAAGACCGGCGCGCAGAATACGGGGGAGGGCAGCGACACTCTGAAGTCGATCGAGAATCTGCTCGGCGGCGCGTTCGCGGATACCCTGACGGGTTCCAGCATCGCCAATACGCTCTACGGAGAAGGCGGGGACGACGTGCTGATGGGACTGGGCGGGGACGACATCCTGTCCGGCGGCGCGGGGGTCGACACAGCGCGGTATGCCGGGGCGTCGCGCAACTACAGCTGGACCTTGGGCGCCGACGGCTGGAGCATTCGTGACATCAAGACCTCTGACGGCGTGGATACGTTCTACAGCATCGAGAAGCTGCAGTTCAGCGACCGCACCGTGGTGATCGACGTCGGCCTGAGCAATCCGGTTCACCGGGCTTTGGACAACATTCTTCGCGCTGACTCCTGGACCGAGGGCAGCGCGGCGCTCACCTTCGCTCGGGACATGTCGGCCAAGGTCGCGGGCGGTCTCTCCACAGAGGCGGCCATCGCCGAGGTGGTGACCGAGGCGCGAAAGACGACCTCGGTCGCGACCATGAGCTATCAGTTCTTCACCGGTAAGGTCCCCGGCGGCGACGGACTCGACTATCTGGTGTTCGCCGACGGCCCCAATCCCAACAACCTCAACAGCCCCTACTTCCAGAACTTCGGGCTCGAGAACCGCTACATCAACTTCGCGGTGAACCTGGGCCGGGACGGAGAGGGCAAGGCCGCCTTCCAGACGACCTATGGTGCGCTTAGTCTCTTCGACGCGACGCGAGAGGCCTACAAGACCATCTTCGGGGCCGCTCCCACGGACGAGAAGATCCACACGCTGATCGACACCCGCATCGACTATTTCGCCTGGTATGGCGGAGCCAAGGACGCCGACGCCATCGGCACGAAGGCGGCCATGGTCGGCTGGCTCCTGGCCGAGGCCGTGAAGGGCGATGTGGGCGTCATGGCCCGCTCGAACACCGCCTGGCTCACCGACCTGGCTGATGGAAGCGCCGGCTATGGCGTTGATCTGCTGAACGCCCTGAACGGCTATTGGAAGGCCGACTTCGTCTTCGGGGGCTAGGTCGCCCCCAACGGCATGTCCAGACGGGTGCGGGGCAGGGCGCCGGGGTGTTCGGCCTGCAGGAAGTCCATCATCTTCTCCCGCACCTCGCAGCGTAGGTCGAAGGCGCGGCCGGCGTCGCTGGCGCTGACCAGGCACCGGATCTGCATCACCCGCTCCTGGACATCCGTCACCGCCAGATTGACCACCTGGCCGTCCCACAGCTTTGACGCCCTGGCGATCTCCTCCAGCTTGGCGCGCAGCACGTTCACCGGGGCGCTGTAGTCCACATAGAGCATGGCCGTGCCGATCAGGCTGGCGCTCTCACGCGTCCAGTTCTGGAACGGGGTCTGGATGAAGTAGCTGAGCGGCAGGACCATGCGTCGCCAGTCCCACAGTTTCACCACCACATAGGTTCCGGTGATCTCCTCCACGCGGCCCCATTCGCCCTCGACGATCACTGCGTCGTCGATGCGGATCGGCTGGGTCATGGCGATCTGCAGGCCGGCGATCAGATTGGTCAGCAGCGGCTGCAAGGCCAGGCCGACGATGATCCCCGCCGCGCCCCCGGCGGCCAGCAGACTGACGCCCCACTGCCGCACGCTGCTGATGGTCATCAGGGCGAAGGCCAGAGTCAGGACGACGATCAGGGTGGCGCAGGCCCGCTGCAGGATGCGCACCTGGGTCAGATGCTTGCGGGCGACGAGGTTGTCGGCCTCGTCGATGCGGAAGCGGCGCATGTAGAGGCTGGCGGCGATGTCGAGCGCGGTGAGCGCCGCCCATCCCAGGAAGGCGATGAAGCCGATCAGCAGACTGTGCCCCAGCAGGTCCTTCTGGCCGGGCGTGAGCGGCGCCAGCCCCGCGCCCACGCCCAGGAAGACGATCAGGAAGGCCAGGCGGCTCGGCTTGGCGATCCGGGCGACCAGTGAGCGCCAGAACTCGTCGCGCCCGCGCACGACCCTGGCGGCGACCTTCTCAGCCACGGCATGGGCGGTCAGGCCGACGACCGCGGCGACGCCCAACACGATCAGGCTTACGGCCCAGGGCGGGGCCCAGCCAAGGGCGCGCAAGGACGCGTCGACGAACTCCATCATGGAGGTCCTCCGGTGTTCTGCTGATTTTGGATAGGCCCAGCCTAACGCCCTAGACGCTCAGGTCGACCCCAAACCGACGTACCCGTGCTTGACGGAACGATGACGAGGCGGGCCTAGTCCCCCGAGTTCTTGTCTGGGGGAGTCGCCGCGTGGCGCTGAAATTCCTGAAGGCCGCCGCCCTGAGCAGCGCCGCCCTTGTCCTGTCTGCCTGCGTCTCGATCACCACCGCAGAGGCGCCGCTTCCGCCGTCCGATCCCCTGCCGCCGCTTCCGCCGCCGGCCCCGATGTTCGAACCGTCGGCCGAGGCGATGAAGGCGCACATGACCTTCCTGGCCAGCGATCTGCTGGAAGGGCGCGAGGCCGGTACGCGCGGCTATGATGTCGCCGCCGCCTATGTGGCCGGCCGTTTCGAGGAGCTGGGCCTGAAGCCGGCCGGCGACTACGCCTCTTACCTGCAGAAGACGCCGCTGGTCTCCTACGCCTCGGCGACCAAGGGCAAGTTGGCCCTGCGCGCGGGCGCGAAGGGCAAGGCTGTCCCGTTGGTCTTCGGGACCGACTATCTGCCGGGCGCCCAGCCGGTGGCGGCCAAGGTGGCGGTGAACGCGCCGATGGTGTTCGTCGGCTATGGCGTCGTCGCGCCGGAACGCGGCCGTGACGACTACGCCGGCCTCGACGTGAAGGGGAAGGTGGTCGTTGTCCTGACCGGCGCGCCCAGCGGCTTCCAGACCGAAGAACGCGCCCACTACGCCGGCGGCAAGACCAAGCGCATCGAGGCCGCCAAGCGCGGCGCGATCGGCGTCATCACGCTGCAGACGCCCATGCGCGAAAAGGTCCGCCCCTTCGCTCGCGGCCTCAACACCTGGCAGGGCAGCTCCATGAGCTGGCGCGAGAAGTCGGGCGCGGTGTTCTTCCCCGGCGCCTCGGCCCCGCCCATCGCCACCCTCAGCCTGGACGGCGCGAAGAAGCTGCTGCTTGGCGCGCCCTACGGCTATGAGGACATCATGCGCATGGCCGCCGATCCGGACGGCCGCACCCCGACCTTCGCCCTGCCGAAACAGATGCAGGCGACCGTCGATTCGAAAATCGCGGGCGTGCAGAGCGCCAACGTCGCCGGGGTGATCGAGGGCTCCGACCCGACGCTGCGCGATCAGGTGATCGTCCTGTCAGCCCACCTCGACCACGAGGGTGTTTCCGAGAAGGCCGACAAGAACGGCGACAAGATCTACAACGGCGCCATGGACAACGCCTCGGGCATCGCAACGATGCTTGAAGTCGCCCGTGGTTTCACGCAGAGCCCCGATCGCCCGCGCCGTTCGGTGGTCTTCCTGGCCGTCACCGCCGAGGAGAAGGGCCTCGTCGGCGCTGACTACTTCGCCAACAATCCGACCGTGCCCAAGGGCTCTATGGCGGCCAACGTCAATCTCGACATGCCGGTCCTGACCTATCCGTTCAGCGACGTGATCGCCTTCGGCGCCGAGCGTTCGAACCTCGGCCCGGCGGTGCGCCGCGCGGCCGAAAGCATGGGCGTGAAGCTGTCGCCCGATCCCCTGCCGGAAGAGGGCCTGTTCACCCGCAGCGACCACTACCGCTTCGTGGAGCAGGGCGTGCCGTCGGTGTTCCTGATGACCGGCTTCGAAGGACCGGGCCGCGAGGCCTTCACCAAGTTCCTGGCCGAGCGCTACCACAAGCCGAACGACGACCTGGACCAGGGCATCGACTACGCGGCCGGCGCCAAGTTCGCCAAGCTGAACTACGAGATCGCCCGCGAACTCGCCGACATGGACGAGCGTCCCCAGTGGAACCAGGGCGATTTCTTCGGGCAGCTGTTCGGGAAGTAAGGACGAGAACCTTCTCCCATCGAGGGAGAAGGGGGGGCTAGACCTTAATGTCCAGCAGCGAGCCCATCATCTTGTCGGCGGTTTTGACCACCGCAGCGTTGGCGGCCAGCTCGGTCTCGGCCTTGATCTGCTCTACGGCTTCTTCGGCCAGATCCACATCCTCGCCTTCGGGCGAGGACCAGCGCACGACTCGCTGAGCGCTCGAATCGAGGCGCTTGAAGGCGTTCTGCATGCCTGCGGCGGCGACGGCGTAAACGTCCATGGTCTTTGGCTCCTGGACGTCGAATCGCACATCGCGGTTAAGGCATCGCGTAAAAGTCCGGTTAACGGGGCCGCTTTCGCTTGTGGATCGTTCGATGGCGGCGTCTCGCCCCATTGACCGGCGGTCGGGCTTTCGGGAAGTGTGCCGGGACTTGTCCGAGGGCCCACGCGTGCTGACCACCAACCAGCTTCTCAAGATCGGGATGTTCGCACCCGGCGTGCTGGTGTCCGACGTGTTGATCGCCCAGGCGCTGTTCCCCGGCTTCGACGCCGGCTCGCAGTTCATCAGCGAGCTGGGCGGACCAAAGGCGCCGTTCCCCTTGATCTTCAACATCGGCATGGTGGTCGGCGGCGTGGCCGGCATGTTCGCCGGCGGCGGCTTCGCCCACGCGCTGGAGGCGGCGGGCGGGCGGCGCATCGTTTCCGCCTTCGCGGGGCTGTGGGTGGCTCTGACCGGGCTGGGCGCCGTGTTCGGCGGGCTTTTCCACTGGCCCGATCCCATGCACCGCGCCTGCGGTGTAGGGCTCGCGATCCAGTTCGCGCCGCTGTTCGCCGCCTGGGCCCTATGGCGCCGACCGGGCTACGGCCTGCTCACCGCCCTGTCTGTCGTCTGGTTCTGCGGCCTGCTGCTGGTCCTGGCCTTGCTGATCGGCGTCTGGAACGTCCGTACGGGCTCCGACGTGGGCCTTTGGCAGCGCGCCCACGCCTTCCTCGGCATCCTGTGGCTGGGGATCGCCGCCTGGGCGCTGCATCGCCAGGCGGCCTCGGCTCACCCGCCAGGGGTGAGGCTGGAGCCGTCCCCGTATACGCCCAGCAGCGGCACGTTGTAGCTGGCGGTTCCGTCCATGGCGTCGATCAGGAAGGCGGTCGTCGCCTTGGCGTAATGGCCGAACTTCGCCTCCAGGCCCGCCTGCATCAGGTAGCCGACCATGGCGGCCTTGGTCCCGATGTCGTCGCCGCCATAGGCCGCGAAGTAGGATTGACGCCCCGCCACATAGGCAACGGCGGCGTCGACGTTGACGCCGTTGGCGGCCGCGACGCTGTTGCCGATGACCACGTCATAGGCCTTGCGGATCGCCGCCTCGAAGGACAACGCGCCATAGCCGGCCGCGAACGCTTCCTTGCCTTCGCCCAGCTTGCCCAGGTTTACGGCGAAGTTGATGTAGCGGTTCGCCTCGTTGAACGTGGCGTAATAGGGATCGGTCAGGTCGTTGGGATTGTCCGGGCTGTCCACCAAGTGGGTGATCCCGGCCGCCAGCGGGGTCTTGCCGGTGAAGAACTGATAGGCCTGTACCGCCACCGCCGTAGTGTCCGAGGCCATGGCCGCCACCTTCTGCGACAGCTCGGCGCTGCTGATATTGCCGGCGGCGTACTGGTTCTTGAGCGTCGTTAGCTGCTGGGCGTCGGCGTGGAGCGTGTTCTCCACGACCCGTCCGTCGGCTAGGGTCACGGTCTGCGCGGTGGCCTTAGCCGAGGTCGGCGAGACGCCCACCACCTTGCCGAACCCGGCATCCAGTTCTGCGGCGGTTGGGGTCCAGTTGCTGGACACCGCCGTGATGGTCACCGTCGAGCCCGATATGGACACCGTGCCGCTTCGAACGGCCGCGCCCGTGCCGATGGTCACCGCGCCGGCCGACGTGTTGATGGTGAGCGTCTGGTTGGCCAGGGTCGCGCTGCTTACGGTCGCCCCGGTGACTTCGACCTTGTCCCCGGCGTCGAGGATGAAGGTGTCGCCGGTTAACTCCGCGATCGTGCCGCGAAGGGTGTCGTTCCCGGTGACCGCAACCTCGCCTTGGCCGTCGTTGCCGCCGCTGAAGATCATGTCTTTGCCGGCGCCGCCTTCGATGATGTCGTCGCCGCTCATGCTGATGAGGATGTCGTCGCCATCACCGCCGCGCAGGATGTTGGCGCCGTTGCTGCCAAAGATGACGTCATTGAACGCCGTGCCGTTGACGTTCTCGATATTGGTGACCCTGCCGCTGTTGCCCCAGGCGTCGTAGATGTAGCCGCGCCGTCCGATGTCGATGTTCACTCCGCCCCACGAGCCTGGCGTCGTCAGGGTTTCTCGCGTGATGGCGCCGTTCTTCTCCACCCAGCGGGTCAAGGTGAAGGCGCTGATCGTGTCGATCCCATCTCCGCCATCGAGCGTGGCCGGGGCTTCGTCGATCTGGAAGGTGTCGTTCCCGCCGCGTCCGCGGGCGGTGTCGCCCAGGCCCACGACCAGGAAGTTCGCGTTGTCGTCCCCCTCGTACAGGTCGGCGAAGCGCGTACCGCCGCCGAGCGCCTCAATGGAGGTCATTGTCTCGGCGTTGCCGAAGCCGTCATTGGTGATGGTCTGGGTGCGCAGGTCGGCGATAACCCCCTGAGTGGCGTCCGCCTCGGCGAAGCTGATGCGGTCGAAGCCGTCACCGCCGTGGAAGGTGTCCTTGCCGGCCCCACCGCGGAAATAGTCGTCGCCTTCCCAGCCGCTGAGCACGTTGTCCTTGGCGTCGCCGATTAGTTCGTCGTTCTTGGTGCTGCCCCCAAGGTTCTCGATGTTGGCGATGCGGCCCGTATTGCCGAACCCGTCATCAACGATAAAGCCGGTCGCCAGGCTGACGATCACCCCCTTCGAGGCCCCTGAGACGAAGCTCACCGTCCCGTCTGCGCCCTTCACCCAGCGGCGAAGCGCGAACAGCGTGATGCCGTCGACGCCTTCTCCGCCGTCGATCAGGGCGGGCGCATCGTCGATCTGGAAGGTGTCGTCGCCGCCGCGTCCCCGAGCGGTGTCGCCGAGCCCGACCAGGAAGAAGTTGACCTTGTCGTCGCCCTCGAAAAGGTCCGCGAAATAGGTCCCGCCGCCCAGGCCTTCGATGGAGGTCATGGTCTCGGCGTTGCCGAACCCGTCGTTGGTCACCGATTGCGTCCGCAGGTCGGCGATCACCCCCTGGGTGGCGTGCGGAACCCCGAAGCTGACCCGGTCGAAACCGTCTCCGCCGTTGTAGGTGTCCTTGCCGTCGGCGCCGCGCATGTAGTCGTCGCCGCCCAGGCCTTCATAGACATTGCCCGCCGCGGTGTTCGCCGCAAGCTCGTCGTCGCCGTTCGTTCCAGTGATGGTCGCCATCGTCAGTCCCCTCAAACTCACGCGATTCACGTCGAGCCTAGGTAGAGCGAACCATGGTCGGAAGAGACCCCCAATTGGGGGGTGCGCCTATCGCCAGCCGTAGTTGAAGCTGACGCTTATGCGTTCCTGCTTGGCGGCGTTGGCTGGCACCTCGTGGCGCAGCCAGCTTTCCCACATCAGGATCGCGCCCGGCTCAGGTTGGACATAGACGAAGGGCTGACGCTCCTCGGGCGCGTCCGCGTCACGCAGGGGCGCGGCCATCATCATCGCCAGGCGCGGGTCCTCCAGCTTCAGGGCCGAGGCGCCGGGCGGTGTGGAGACGTAGATCGTCCCGGACAGCACGCTATGCGGATGGATGTGGCCGCTGTGCCCGCCGCCGGGCTTGAGAATATTGATCCACAGGCTGTCGAGCCGCAGCTTCTTGCCGTCCAGGTCCAGCATCAGGTCGCGGGCGAAGGCGGCGGCGTGCTTGTCCAGCTTCTTCTTCAGATCCTCGAACACCGTCGCCCGCATCGGCAGGTCGTCCAGCGAGGCGTAGGAAGTGTAACCGGGATAGCCCTTCTGCTTGGCCCAGGCGCGGCCGGCCCGGTCCTCGTCGGCGATCATGCGGCAGGCGTCCTCCAGCTCGGCGTTGAAGGCGTCGAAGCCTTTGTCGCCGGCCAGGGTGGCCTCGTAGAGGTGGGTGACGAAGAGCGGGCGCAGGGTCATGCGGCCTTCTAACCCAGACATCGCGAGGAATACAAAACGCCCCGAACCGCCCTATATCTGCCCCCGTGACCGACACGACCGCCACACGACTGACCGGCGCCGCCCTGATCAAGGACGAGGTGAAGCGCCTGCCCGACGGGCCGGGCGTCTATCGCATGATCGGCGAGGACGACGAGGTCCTGTACGTCGGCAAGGCCAAGAGCCTGAAGAAGCGCGTGGTGCAGTACGCGCAGGGCCGCTTTCACACCAACCGCATCGCCCACATGGTCGACGCCACGCGGTCGATGGAGTTCGTCACCACGCGGACCGAAGCCGACGCCCTGCTGCTCGAGATCAATCTGATCAAGCAGCTGAAGCCGCGCTTCAACGTCCTGCTGCGCGACGACAAGAGCTTCCCCGAGATCGTCATCCGCCGCGACCACGACGCGCCCCAGTTGCGCAAGCACCGCGGGGCGCACACGATCAAGGGCGACTATTTCGGTCCCTTCGCCAGCGCCTGGGCGGTGAACCGCACGCTGAACACCCTGCAGAAGGCGTTCCTGCTGCGGTCATGCTCGGACAGCGTCTATGACAGCCGCACGCGTCCCTGCATGCTGCACCAGATCCGTCGCTGCTCGGCGCCCTGCACGGACCTGATCTCCAAGGCCGACTACAACCTGCTGGTGGACGAGGCCGAGGCCTTTCTGCGGGGCAAAAGCCGGGCGGTCATGGGCCGCATGTCGGCTGAGATGCAGGCCGCCTCCGACGACCTGGAATTCGAGCGCGCCGCCCGCCTGCGCGACCGCATCCGCGCCCTGGCCGCCGTGGCCCAGGAAAGTCAGATCAATCCCGAGACCGTGGACGAGGCCGATGTCTTCGCCCTGCACGTCGAGGGGGGGCAGGCCTGTGTCCAGGTGTTCTTCTTCCGCGCCGGCCAGAACTGGGGGAACAAGGCCTACTTCCCCCGCGTCTCGACCGCGGCGGAAGAGGAGGGGGTCTCGGAGGAGGCCCTGATCCTCGGCGCCTTCATGGGCCAGTTCTACGAGAACCAGCCGATCCCGCGCCTGATGCTGACCAATGTCGACCCGCACGAGTGCGCCCTGCTGGCCGAGGCGTTCTGCATCAAGAGCGGCCGCAAGGTGGAGATCAGCACCCCAAAGCGCGGCGAGAAGCGCGACCTGGTCGGCCACGCCCTGACCAACGCCCGCGAGGCGCTGGGCCGCAAGATGGCCGAGAGTTCAGCTCAGTCGAAACTGCTGGCCGGGGTCTGCGAGGCCTTCCAACTGGATGGCCAGCCGGAGCGGATCGAGGTCTACGACAACAGCCACATCCAGGGCACGAACGCCGTGGGCGGCATGATCGTGGCCGGGCCGGAAGGGTTCCAGAAGAGCCAGTACCGCAAGTTCAACATCAAGGGTGCCGAGCTCACCCCCGGCGATGACTACGGCATGATGAAGGAGGTGCTGCGCCGCCGCTTCTCCCGCCTGGTCAAGGAAGAGGAGGAGGGCGAGAACGCCGTCCGCCCAGACCTCGTCCTCATCGACGGCGGCAAGGGCCAGCTCGACGCTGCGCTGGAGGTCATGGCCGACCTGGGCGTCGATGACATCCCGGTAGTGGGCGTCGCCAAGGGGCCGGATCGCGATGCGGGGCTGGAGCGGTTCTTCATCCCGGGTCGCGACCCCTTCATGCTCGAGCCGAAGTCACCCGTGCTCTACTACCTGCAGCGCCTGCGCGACGAAGCCCACCGCTTCGCCATCGGCAGCCACCGCACGCGTCGGGCCATGGACATCAAGAAGAACCCCCTCGATGAGATCGAGGGCGTCGGTCCCGGCCGCAAGAAGGCCCTGCTGCACGCCTTCGGCTCGGCGCGCGGCGTTTCCCGCGCCAGCGTCGAGGATCTGGTCAAGGTCGATGGCGTGAGCGTCCCTCTGGCCGAACGCATCCACGCCTTCTTCCGGAAGGGTTAGGGCCTAGCGGCCGCAGCGGCCACCGCCTCCGGCAGCTTGGCCGCCAGCCGATGCGCCTTGCGGCCAGGGCTGTCGCTGCGGCGGAAGCCGATCAGGATGTCGGGCTCCACGCCCATGATCTCGTTGGACCCGTCCGCGCGCATGCGGGCGCAGTCGGGCAGGGACAGGAAGCCGCCGGTGTTCTTCAACGGGATTGGCCTGGCCTCGGTGCTGTGGCCGCAGCCCGCGCCGAAAGTGGGCGAGCCCAGGATCACCGCCGCGCTCGCGTCCTGCAGTTCCGCCGCCATCTCCTCGGAAGCCGAGGCCGAGCCGGCGTCGACGAGGACGATCAGCGGTCCCGACCACAGGCCCGCCTCGTGCTTCATGTTGGCGGGACCATAGAGGTCCCCCGCCCACGGACGGTCCGCCCAGGCGGGGTCCAGCTGGTCCGTCAGCCCGGTGGAATAGCCGCCCTTGACCAGCCAGGCGCAGGCCGAGGCTTCGCGCTTCAGGAACGGCGCGGCCGCACAGGGGCGACGCGCCTCGGCCGCCGTCGCCCGCAGTTCGGAAGCCGCCTTCGACAACATGACCTTGTCGGCCCCCTTGGCCTTGCGGGCGTAACCTTCCAGATCGGCCGCGCGCTCCTCCAGCGCCTCTGCGGTCGCCTCGGCACGCACCAGATCGACGCGGGCGCCTTTCACGGGCTTGGCGGTGACCATGCGAGCAACGACCTCAGCCCATTCTCGGCCGCCGCCATTGCTGGCCAGATCGACCATCAGCACCTCGGCCCCGGCCGCCTTCAGGTCTCGAAGGCGGCTTGCGAAACGGTCGGTCAGCAGCTGATAGGTCGCGCGGTCCAGGAGGTCGCCGCAATCCTGATCGCAGGGCTTGTCCGGCGGCAGATTCAGCGTCTTCGCCGCCGCCTCGCAGACCGCCGGGTCGGCCATGAACAGGCTGATCTTCAGCACCCCGACCGTCTTGCCGCCCGACTCGACGATTCCGGCGGGGAAATCGGCGGCGGCTTCACCGTCCACCGGCCGCCAGCCGGGGATGCGGGCGGCGACGGGGTGAGCCGGCGTGATCTTCCGCATGTCGCCGCAGGGGCGGCTGGAGTCTCCGGCATGCAGCGCCGTGCGGTCGGCGTTCCACTGCACCTCCAGATGGCCGTCGCCGAGGTTCAGGAGGGTGCGCTCGAACTGCGCCTTGGCTTCGGCTTCGCTGGTCGCCGCCGTCAGCCTCTGCTCGCCGGTCGCGAACAGGGCGTCGAGGTTCGCCTCCCGCTCGCTGATCAGCCATTCGAGATTGGCGTAACGGTTGCTGGTCAGGATCGACTTCACCTGCCGCAGGTCCTCGATCCACGGCGCCGGATCGTAGGCCAGAGCCGGCGCGGCGGCGGTGAGGGCGGCTCCGAAAACCGCGAGCCGGAACAGGGTTAGCATGTGAAGTCTCCGATCTTCGCCCCGTCTACAGAACGTCGATCTTTCAGTCACGTGAAACCGACGTAAGCTTGAGCTCGAACCGGAACGTGCGCCGCACGATCGGACTTTCCACGGATCGCGCTGACGGCTACGCAGGACTAGTCATGACTTCCGTTCCCGCCCTGACCCGTTCCCGCGCCGGCAAGCGTCTGTCCGTCGTCGCGCCCTGTTACAACGAGCAGGAGGTGCTGGAGCTGTTTTTCGGCCGGATGGACGCTGTCTTGTCGGGGCTCGGCCTGGATTACGAGATCATCTGCGTCAACGACGGCAGCCGCGACGCCACTCTGGCCGTGCTGGTCGCCGCCCAGCAGCGTGACCCGCGGATCAAGGTCATCGACCTGTCCCGTAACTTCGGTAAGGAGACGGCCCTGTCCGCCGGGCTAGACGCCGCCACCGGGGACATGATCGTGCCCATCGACGTGGACCTGCAGGACCCGCCCGAACTGATCGCCGACTTCGTGACGGAGTGGGAGAAGGGCGCGGATGTCGCCTACGGCGTCCGTGTGGACCGCAGCGCAGACAGCGCCGCAAAACGGGTCAGCGCCCAAGGCTTCTACCGCTTCTTCAACCGCATCTCGGATGTGCCGCTGCCCTACAATGCTGGCGACTTCCGCCTCATGGACCGCAAGGTGGTGGAGGTGCTGAAGCAGCTTCCGGAGCGCAACCGCTTCATGAAGGGGCTGTTCGCCTGGGTCGGCTTCAACCAGGTGGGCGTGGACTATGTGCGGCCCGAACGAGCGGCGGGATCCAGCACCTGGCGGTACTGGAAACTCTGGAACTTCGCCCTGGACGGCCTGACCTCGTTCAGCAGCGTGCCGATCCGCATCTGGAGCTACGTGGGCTTCGCGGCGGCGGTTTTGGCGTTCATCTTCGCCGCGACCATCATTGGTCGCACCCTGCTGTTCGGAGCCGACGTTCCCGGCTACCCCTCCATCGTCGTGATCCTCTTGCTGAGCTTCGGCGTTCAGATGCTCGCGATCGGCACGCTCGGCGAGTACGTCGCCCGCATCTATCAGGAAGTGAAGGGGCGCCCGCTCTACATCGTGGCCGGGCGATACGGGTTCGACTGATATGGAACGCGCCATCTACGACCACCTCCGTGATCTTGATGGCGAGCATTGGTGGTTTGCGGCCCGGCGGCGGATTCTGGGCCGCCTGATCCAGACCCTCGACCTTCCAGCCCAGCCCAGCATCCTCGAGGTCGGTTGCGGGGCAGGGGGCAACATCCCCCTTCTGAAGCAGTTCGGCGACGTGCAAGCGGTCGAGCCTGACGCCGAAAGCCGCGACTGCGCCGCCCAGCGGACTGGTGTGCCGGTTCATGGCGGCCTGCTGCCGGACGACCTGCCTTTTGCGCCCGAGACCTTCGATCTGGTCTGCGCCTTCGACGTGGTCGAGCATGTGGATGATGATCGCGGCGCCCTGCGGGCGCTGGCCCAGTTGGCGAAACCCGGCGGCTGGGTGCTGACGACGGTCCCCGCCTATCAATGGCTATGGAGCCGCCACGACGAGCTGCACCACCACAAGCGGCGTTATGTCCTGCCCGAGTATCGCGCCCTCGTGGAAGGCGCGGGCTTGACGATCGAGGGGGCGACCTATTTCAACACGCTCCTCTTTCCCGCCGCGGTCGCGCAACGTCAGGTGAAGCGTTGGCGGGGCGACGACAGTCCGGACGACGCCATGCCTCCCAAGTTCCTGAACCGAATGCTTCAGTCCATCTTCGCCCTGGAGGCGCCGGTCGTGGCGCGTTCGGGTCTTCCGTTCGGCATGTCTATCGCGGTCGTCGCCCGGAAAGACGCCCGCTCGTGAGCTTTCGGAATTTCGTCCGCGACGCCTTCCGCTACGGACTGGTGGGGGTGGTCAACACGCTTGTCGGCCTCAGCATCATCATCGGTCTGGAGCAGGGTTTCGGGGTGAACCCGTATCTGGCCAATGCCGGCGGCTACGCCGTGGGCGTGATGGTCAGCTTCGTGCTCAAGCGTCGTTATGTCTTCGGCAAGGGCCGTTCGGTGCGCGAGGCGGGGCCCCGTTATCTGGCCTCAGTGCTGTTCAGCTTCGCCCTGAACCAGGGTGTGCTTTTCCTGGCCCACGCGGTGCTGCCGGACGGCCCTCTGGCGGAGATCACAGCCCAGCTGTCGGGGATGTGCGTATACACGGTCGTGCTGTTTGTGCTCAGCCGCTACTGGGTGTTCCCGGCCGCGCGCGTTGCGGCCTGAGGCGACCGCCGGCCGGTGAGGCCGGCGGCTGGCTAAACTCAGTTCAGGACCCGGACCTGTTGCATGGCGACGCCCAGCACGCGCGGGTCCGCCGCCGACGCGCGAGCGTCAGGCATGTCCAGCGTCAGCGTGATCGGCTGGCCTGGCTTGATCAGATCGGCGGGAACCTCGACGCGATGGGCCGTGAACAGGCCGGCGTCCACCGACAGGTCGGCGATCTTGCGGCCGGCGACGGAGACGGCGACCGCCTGCGGGCGGATCGGCGCGTCGGAGAAGCCGATCATGGTCATCTCCACCACCAGCGGACGGCCGGCTTGCAGCGTCGGCGGCGCGTTCACCGCGATCTCGGCCTTGGGGCCGATGGACCATATACCCTTGGCGCCCGGCTCGGCCGCGCTCCAGCCCGACGTCAGGTTAGCCGGTTTGAAGCCCTGATCCATGCGCGCCACGAAGACCTCCTGACGCGAGGCCGACGAGAACTCGCCCGCGCGAACCTTGGTCAGGCCAGCGACGCCATCCAGGTCACGACCGCAGATCGCCCCGCGCTTGAAGCGGTAGCAGTCGTTGCGGCCGGCGATCAGCTGAAGGGCGCCGCCCTCGAACTGGTCGTTGCTGGTGATCACCATGATCCGCCGGTCGCCGGGCGCGGCGTCCTTGGCGTATCCGGCGGGCAGGGCGTCGCAGGCGGCGTCGCGGCTACGCGCCGTGGCGTAGGTGTTGGTCGTTCCGCCGGTGCGGACGATCATCAGATTCATCTGGCTGATGACCTGCTGATCTTGGCCCGACGGGCTGCAGAAGTAGGACGGCGTGAACACCCAGGGACGGCCCCGCACCGAGACGGCGGTATCCAGCCCGGCTGGGTACAGCTTATCGCCCGGCTGCTCATAGTTGGATCGCACGCCGATGCGCATCTGGACGGTGTCATAGGCCTGCAGCGCCACGGCGGAGATCAGAAGAACCGCCGCCACATAGCGCGGCAGACGCGCGGCCCAGGCTACGCCCAGGGCGATCAGCAGATAGCCGAACGCCCAGAAGAAACGCCCATGCGCGCGGAAACCGCCCAGGATGTCGGCGACTGATCCGCTCGGCTTGGGCAGGCTCCAGGCCTTCAGCGAGCCGAAATAGGCGTTCCAGCCGATGGCCCAAAGGGTCAGCACCGCCATGGCGAAGGCCAGCGGCCCCCAACGCTTGAGGATCGCCCGCGTCGGCAGATCGGCCCGGATGAAGGCGATGGACAGGGGAACCACCAGCAGCAGGACGCCCGCCCCCAGATACTGGAAGCCTTCGAACACTTGGCCGCCATTGGGATCGAGCGAGCCCAGGAACCAGGCGCCGGTCCAGTCCTGGCCCCACAGGTTCGAGGCCTGCGGCCAGAACGGCCCGACCATGTTCATGGAATAAAAGCCTAGGGCGTCCGCGCCGCCGGTGGCCCCGGCGCCCTCGCGGTAGCCTAGGATCAGGGCCGAAATCACGATGCCAGCCGACACGGCGCCGCCGCTGATCAGCACGCGGGGCAGGCTGCGCGGCCCCTCCTGCAGCAACACCGACAGCAGGCCCGCGCCAAGACAGGCGGCCACGGGGACCAGGTGATAGGCGTGGATGCCGGTCGCCAGCACGCCGACGGCCACGAAGCCGAGGGTGTGGCGGCGCTGAAGGCCGTTGCGCGCCATGCTCACCGATAGCGCCAGCGAAAACAGCAGGATCCAGTGGCCGCACAGGGCGATGTGGCCGAACTGTCGGATAATCCAGGCCGGGAACATCAGGGCCAGGAGACAGGCGGCCAGCACCGGCAGCGGCTTGGTGACGCCCAGCGCGCGCATCAGGGCGCCCATGGCGATGGCCTGCAGCGGATAGGAGATCAGCAGGAACAGGCCGAGCGTGTTGAACACCCCGCCCAGGCCCACAGCCTTCAGCAGCACCGACAGCCAGGGGATGCTGTCGGTGAAGACGATGGGCGTCGGCTCCGGCGTCAGGCCCGACACCATGGTGAGGGGGAAGGCCCAGGGCTCGCGGATGAACGCTTCGTAGCCGCCGGTCATGGCGACCATGTCGCTCTTGGGCATGGACCAGAACGACGCGCTGGCCAGCGGCAGGTCGAATCCGAACATGTAGCCGAACAGCATAACGCCGATCAGGGCTGCCACGCCCACGGCGCCGCGGAAGCCGGCGTCCGCCCCGGCGAGATTGGTGTCGAGCTTGAACGCCGCCCGGTTCTTCTTGGTCATTCGTGACTTCCCCTGAAGGAGGCCCCCTTAGCAGCGTTCGGCGAGATGGTCAGTAACTACTGGACGCGGAGCGCCGCTTTCAGTTGTCATGCGTTACGGGCTAAGGAGTCTTCATGAAGTCGCTGCCAAACATCCTCACCGGCCTTCGCCTGGTCCTCTGCCTGTTCATGTTCGCGGCCCTGACCGCGGCGGCGGGGGGCGTGCCTGGCCTTTCCGATCAACTCACGCCGGACATGCAGTTCGCGCTGCTGAGGTGGTCGCTCTACGCCTTCGTGGTCGCCGGGGTGACGGACTTCTTCGACGGCTGGCTGGCGCGCAAACTGAACGCCGAGAGCGTGTGGGGGGCGATCCTCGACCCCATCGCCGACAAGGTGCTGGTCTGTGGCGCGGCGCTTGGCCTTCTGGGCCTGGGCGGTCAGCCGATGATCGTGCTGCCGATCGGCCTGATCCTGTTTCGGGAATTCACCGTCAGCGCCCTGCGGGAGATTTCCGCCGGCAAGGGCGTGAAGCTGCCGGTCACCCTGCTGGCCAAGTGGAAGACCACCCTGCAGATCACGGCCCTGGCGGCCGAGATGCTGGTCATGGCCTGGCCCGGCTTCAACCTGTCGTCGGAGCCGGAAATTCTCAATCCGGTGACCCTGACCGCGCACAGCCTGCTGTGGCTGGCCACGATCGTCACCATCATCACCGGCGTCCAATACTGGAACGCCGCGCACAAGGCGCTGATCGCGAAGTAGTGCTTCTCCTGCCCCTTGCGGGGCGGGAGAGCTACTCCGCCGCCAGCAGCAGCCGCACCCTCTCCGGCTCTTCCACGATCTCAGGATCGGTCGGCCCGAACAGCAGCCATTCGCTGTCCAGATCGACCTCGCGATCCGTCTTCATCAGCTGGGCCAGGGCGGCTGCGCCCACCGTTCGAAGGACCATCGCCATCTCCTTCTCAAGTCGATATTGAGAATGACTTGCAAGTATGGAGTCGGCAAGCGGCTTCTTCGGCGCAGCTTTGCGATGGATCAAGACATCGGATTGGCCGGCGGCGGCGGGTCGCCGGGCAGGGGGATGAACTCGTCGTGGTCCAGGTCCGGCAGCTTCATGCGCCCGGCCCGCCAGTCCGCCTTGGCCTGCTCGATGCGGTCCTTGGACGACGAGACGAAGTTCCACTCGATGAAGCGCGGGCCCAGCGGCTCGCCGCCCAGCAGCATGACGGTCGACGGCTCGATGGCGAGAAAGGTGACCGTGTCGCCCGGCGCGAACACGGCCATCTGGCCGGTATGGATAGTCTGGCCGGCGATCTCGACCTGGCCTTTGGCCACATAGGCGGCGCGCTCGGAGTACTCGGCGGGCAGGCCGGCCTTGGTCCCGGCGGCCATCTCCCAGTGGACGTAGAAGGTGGGAGAATAGACCGGCACCTTGGCCTTGGCGCCAAAGGCCTCGCCCGCCACCAGCCGCGCCGACAGGCCGCCGGACTCGTAGAACGGCAGATCATCCTGGCCCGAGTGGTGCGAGAAAGCCGGGTCGATCTCCTCCTTGTCGGTCGGCAGGGCCAGCCAGGTCTGGATGCCGTCCATCTTGCCGCCGTCGCGGCGCAGGGTCTCGAACCGCTCCGAATGGGTGATGCCCGACCCGGCGGTCATCCAGTTCACCTCGCCCGGGCGGATGTCGATCTCCGACCCGACGCTGTCGCGATGGGTCATCTCTCCCTCGAACAGGTAGGACAGGGTCGATAGGCCGATGTGCGGGTGCGGGCGCACGTCCACCTCGCGGCCGAAGCCGGGCTCGAAGCTGGCCGGGCCCATGTGGTCGAAGAAGATGAAGGGGCCGACCATGCGGCGCGGCGCATAGGGCAGGACGCGCCCGACCTCGAAACCCCCGAGATCCTTGCGGCGCTGGTCGATGACAAGTTCGATCATGGGGAGGCCCTCTTAAGCTAGACCGCCATGATATTGGGTTTTTGCGACGTGTCTTGGAGCCTAAAGCTCCGAGAGCTTCATCTCCGGCGAATAGTCCACGCCGTCGACGTCCTTGATGATCGCTTGCCCACAAATGACCCGCCCTTGCAGCGCGTCAAAGGTCAGGGTCGGCCCGCCGTAAAGGGACCAGCCCTCGCTCAGCGCCTTGGTGACCCGGTGGCAGAACGCCGAGTCATCAGGGCCCGTGATGTAGCGGTAGGCCTTCATCGCCTCAGGAGTGCGGGCTGACGTACGGGCTGACTAGGCCGAGCGGTACGGCGGTGCTGTTCTTCACCGGGCGGATAACGATCCGGCTCTCGATGTTCGAGACCAGGCCCAGGGACAGGATCTTCTCGCGCATGAACTCGTCGAAGGCGTGCATGTCGCGGGTGACGATGCGCAGTTCGTAGTCGGCGGCCCCGGTGACGGTGGCGCACTGCACCACTTCCGGCCACTTCTGAACGGCGGCGTCGAAGTGGTCGAGGTTGTCCTTGCTCGGCAGGGACAGCTTGATCGTGCAGTAGACCTCGAAATTCAGGCCTAGGCGCTCGCGGTCCAGGATGGTCACCCGGCGCTGCACGATGCCGGCGTCTTCCAGGCGCTTGATGCGGCGCCAGCAGGGGCTGGACGAAAGACCGACCCGTTCGGCGATCTCAGCAACCGACAGCGCGGCGTCGTGTTGGATCAGGTCTAGAATTTTGGCGTCAACGGCATCGAGCGCTTCGGACAAAATTTACTCCCCCAATTTCGCCCGTTCGGGCGTTCTTCTTGCCTGTAAAGCCCACGTGGCGGGCATGGCTTTGGCAAGCATTTCCCCCACGGTTGTATGATCGTGCAGATACAAAAAGAAAACTGGGAAGGAAAGATATTTCAATGCGGCACGCTGAAGTGACGCTCGACGACAAATATCTGCTCCAGGATGGCCGTGCGTTCGTAACTGGCGTGCAGGCGCTCATCCGCGTGATGCTCGATCAGCGTCGCCTCGACGAGAAGGCCGGACTGAATACGGCGGGCTTTGTGTCCGGCTACCGCGGCTCGCCCCTGGGCGGCCTGGACCAGCAGGCCGGCCGGGCGAAGAAATTCCTCGACGCGGCCAAGGTCACCTTCAAGGAAGGCGTCAACGAGGACCTGGCCGCCACCGCCGTGTGGGGCAGCCAGCAGGCCAACCTGTTCCCTACCGCGCTCTATGATGGCGTCTTTGGCATGTGGTACGGCAAGGCGCCCGGCGTCGACCGTACCGGCGACGTGTTCAAGCACGCCAATTTCGCCGGCGTCTTCCCCAAGGGCGGTGTCCTGGCCGTGGCCGGCGACGACCATAACTGCAAGTCCTCGACCCTGCCGTCGCAGTCGGACTTCGCCTTCATGGATTTCGAGATTCCGGTGCTGTCGCCGGCCGACGTGCAAGAGGTTCTCGACTACGGCCTGATGGGCATAGCCATGTCGCGCTTCTCCGGCCTGTGGGTCGGGATGATCGCCCTGGCCGACACCATGGACTCAGGCGTTACCATCGACGTCTCGCTGGATCGCCACCGCATCGTCACCCCCGACAACTTCTCCATGCCGCCCGGCGGTCTCGGCATCCGCACCAAGGACCAGCCGATGGAGAAGGAGCGGCGCATGCGGCTCCACAAGATCCCGGCGGCCCTGGCCTTCGCCCGCGCCAACAAGATCGACCGCGTGGTGGTCAACGCCGCCCGCCCGCGCTTCGGCATCGTCTGCACCGGCCAGGCCTACAAGGACGTGCTGGAAGCCTTCGGGGCCATGAACATCTCCCTGGAGGAGGCCGCAGCCCTCGGCGTCGCCGTCTACAAGGTCGGCATGCCCTGGCCGCTGGAGCAGACGGGCATTCGCGCCTTCGCCGGCGGGCTCGAGACCATGATGATCATCGAGCACAAGCGCGCGATGATCGAGCCGCAGGCTCGCGCCGCCCTCTACGACATGCCCGACCATGCGCGCCCGAAGATCATCGGCAAGACCGACGAGCGCGGCCTGCCCCTGCTGTCGGAGTTGGGCTCGCTGTCGGTGGCCGAAATCGCCCTGGCCATCGCCGACCGCCTGCCCGACGGCCCTCATATGGAGCGCGCCCGCGCCTATCTGGACCGCGTCTCGGCCGCCGGCGTCGCCGCCGTGTCCCTGGCCTCGGACCAGCAGCGCAAGCCGTTCTTCTGCTCGGGCTGCCCGCACAACACCTCGACCAAGCTGCCGGAGGGGTCGCGCGCCCTGGCCGGCATCGGCTGCCACTACATGGCGGCCTTCAACGACCCGAACACAGACCTCAACACCCACATGGGCGGCGAGGGGCTGACCTGGGTCGGCGCGGCGCCGTTCACCAGTGAAAAGCACATCTTCCAGAACCTGGGGGACGGCACCTACAACCACTCCGGCTCGCTCGCCATCCGCGGCGCGGTCGCGAGCGGCGCGAACATAACCTACAAGCTGCTGTTCAACGACGCCGTGGCCATGACCGGCGGCCAGCGGGCCGAAAGCGGCTTCACCCCCGCCCAGATCACCCGCCAGCTGGCGTCGGAAGGCGTCACCAAGACCGTCATCGTCGTCGACGACGTCAAGCGCTACGAGGGCGTCAACGACCTGGCCCCCGGCGTCGTGGTCCGCCCCCGTTCGGACCTGATGGCCGTGCAGCGCGAACTGCGAGAGACGCCCGGCACGACGGTCCTGCTCTACGATCAGACCTGCGCCACCGAAAAGCGCCGCCGCCGCAAGCGCGGCTCCATGGCCAAGGCGGAGCAGAAGGTCTTCATCAACCCGCTTGTCTGCGAAGGCTGCGGCGACTGCTCGAAGAAGTCGAACTGCGTCTCGGTCGAGCCTCTGGCCACCGAGTACGGCCGCAAGCGCAAGATCAACCAGTCCAGCTGCAACGCCGACTATTCGTGCCTGGAGGGCTTCTGCCCGTCCTTCGTCACTCTGACGGGGGCCGAGAACGCCAAGGCCAAGGGCATGCCGGCGCTGACCGCCGACTCCACCCCTCTGCCGGAATTCCTGCCGCTGGTAGGCACGCGCAAGATCCTGTTCACCGGCATCGGCGGCACGGGCGTGACCACGGTCGCCTCGATCCTGGCCATGGCCGCCCACGTGGACGGCCGCTCGGCCAGCGTGGTCGACATGACCGGCCTGGCGCAGAAGGGCGGCTCGGTCTTCTCGCACGTGAAGATCGGCGAGACGGAAGAGACCGTGGTCGGCGGCCGCGTGCCGGCGGCCAGCGCCGACGTCCTGATCGCCTGCGACGTGCTGGTGGCCGCCAGCCCGGAGGCTCTGTCGCTCTACGCCAAGGACCGCACATACGCGCTGGGCAATTCGGACTTCGCCCCCACGGCGGATTTCGTCACCAGCCGCGACGTGGTGTTCGACTCCAACGCCATGAGCCGCAAGATCAAGGCGGCGTCCAAGGACTTCGACGCCTGCCCGGCGCAGCACCTGGCCGAGGCCGAGTTCGGCGACGCCATCTACGCCAACATGATCATGCTGGGCTTCGCCTGGCAGAAGGGCCTGATCCCGATCTCGAGCCGGGCCGTCTATCGCGCGATCAAGCTGAACGGCGTGGACGCCGAGGCCAACCTCCAGGCCTTCGAGGTCGGCCGCAAAGCCGCCCACGAGCCGGGCTTCCGCAAGCGCCGCGAGCCCGAGGCGGTGATGCCGGAATCCATGCCGTTGCAGGACCTGATCGCCAAGCGCGCCGGGGACCTCAAGGGCTATCAGAACGAGGCCTACGCCGCCCGCTACCTTAGGGCTGTCGAGAAGATCGCCGCCGCCGAGGCGCCGTTCGGCTCCGAGGCCGTCACCCGCGCCGTGGCCATCAACCTCTACAAGCTGATGGCCTACAAGGACGAGTACGAGGTCGCGCGCCTCTACACCGACGGCCGCTTCGCCGAGACCCTGGGCCAGACCTTCAAGGGCGGGAAGAAGAAGTTGTGGCTGGCCCCGCCGCTCCTGGCCCGCAAGGGCGACGACGGCAAGCCCAGGAAGATGGTCTTCGGCGGCTGGATGCTGTCCTCCGCCTTCCCGATGATGGCGAAGATGAAGGGCCTGCGCGGCACCGCCCTGGACGTGTTCGGGTACACCGCCGAGCGCCGGATGGAGCGCAAGCTGCGCGACGACTACCTGGCCGGCGTCGACCGCCTGGCCAGCGGCCTGAGCAACAGCAACATCACCCTGGCCAGCCGCATCGCCAGCTTCCCGCAGATGATCCGCGGCTTCGGCCACATCAAGGACGCCTCGGTGGAGAAGGCCCTCGAAGAGGTCGGCCCGCTCTGGGCGCGCTGGGACGTCGAGGGGCAGGCCAGCTAAAACTTCGCCTCTCCCCCTCAGGGGGAGAGGGTTGGGTGAGGGGGCTGCGGAGCGTCAGCTTGCAACCCCTTGCCGGCTGAAGCGCCGAACCCCTCACGTTTGTCCTCTCCCCGCAAGCGGGGAGAGGCGAGTTGAACCCGGTCTCTACTGCGGCGAAACCCGCAGCACCTGCCCGCGATCATCCGTCAGCAGATACAGCGCCCCGTCAGGCCCCTGGACCACGTCGCGGATGCGGCTGTCCTGGTCGGTAAGCAGGCGCTCCTCCCCCACCACCTTCTCGCCGTCCATGACCAGGCGCACCAGAGCGCTGGAGGCCAGGCCGCCGATGAACACGTCGCCCTTCCAGGCGGGGAACATCTCTCCCGTGTAGAAGGTCATGCCGCCCGGCGCGATGACCGGGTCCCAATAGTAGATCGGCTGCTCCATGCCGGCCTTCTGGGTCTGGCTCTCGCCGATGGGCCCGCCGGAATACTCGATGCCGTAGGTGATGGTCGGCCAGCCGTAGTCCTTGCCCTTGCGCGGGATGTTCAGTTCGTCGCCGCCGCGCGGGCCGTGCTCGACGGTCCAAAGCTCGCCGGTCTTGGGATTAATCGCCGCGCCCTGGACGTTGCGCAGGCCGATCGCCCAGATTTCCGGCCGGGCGCCGGCGGTGTTCACGAACGGATTGTCGGCGGGGATCGAGCCGTCGGCGTTGATCCGCACCACCTTGCCGATCGTTCCGTCCAGGCGCTGGGCCTGCATGCGGCCTTCCATGATCGAGCGCTCGCCCAGGGTGATGAACAACTTGCCGTCGGGCGAGAAGGCCAGGCGGCTGCCGAAGTGCAGGCCGGACTGGATGGTCGGGGTCTGGCGGAAGATGACCTGAACGTTCTCGACCTTGGTCCCGTCGTCGCTCAGCCGGCCGCGGGCGGCGGCCGTGCCGTTGCCGCCGTCGCGCGGCTCGGCATAGGTCCAGTAGATCAGGCGGTTCGACGAGAAGTTCGGGTCGATGGCCACGTGCAGCAGCCCGCCCTGGCGCTCAGCTAACACCGGCGGCAGGCCGGTGATCGGCGCGCTCTTGCGGCCGTCGCGCGACACGATGATCAGCCGGCCGGGCTTCTCGGTCACCAGCATCCGGCCGTCGGGCATGAAGGCCAGGCCCCAGGGGTTGGTCAGGCCGTCGGCGACCACCTCGACCTTCAGGGCCACGTCGGACTTCACCTCCGGCGCGCGGGTCTGGCCCTCGAACGCCGGCTTGTAGGTGGTGTTGGCCGGGCCGGTCTGGACCGGAGGGCCCTTGGGCGCGGCGGCGTTGGCGGTCTTGGTCTCCCCGCCCCCGCCACAGGCGGTGATCAGGGTCGAGGCGGCCAAAAGAGCGATCAGGCGCATTGGGGATATCCTCCTAGTCGTCGAGCAGGGTTTTCAGGGCCGCCGTCGGCTCCAGATCTTCCAGATGAATCTGGGACCAGAGGCCGAAGAACAGCAGCGACCAGCGTTTGGCGGCGTACGCATCGTCGGCGAAGACCGAGCGGACCGCATCCACGTCACAGGTTTCCCGCACGGCTTTCAGCTGTGCGAGGCGAGGGCCGATGTCGGCCGCGCGCGGCGCGATCCACGCGGCCACGGGCACGGTGAAGCCCTTTTTCTTGCCCCACGGATCGGCGGCCGGGCAGGCGCGCTCCAGCCACTTGCGCAGGATCCACTTTCCGTACCGCCCCCGCACCTTCATCCGGTCCGGCAGGGCGTTGGCGAAGGCGGCCACTTCCCGGTCGAGGAAAGGCGTCCGCCCCTCCAGCCCCACCGCCATCAGGCAGCGGTCGAGCTTCAGAAGCAGATCGTTGGGCAGCCAGGTCGCGATGTCCGCGGCTTGCGAGCGCTTAAGGAGGCTTCCCTCGATTCCCGCCGTGGATGCTCGCCAGCGTGTCAGGGCGCTCCTCCCGCCGTCCGCCAGCATCGGCGCGTCCACCTGCGGCTCCGCCGCCCGCCCGCCCAGCCAGGACGGGCGTAGCGCGCGGCGATAGCGGCCATAGCCGCCGAACAGCTCATCGCCGCCTTCGCCGCTCAGCACCACGGTCAAGGTCCCCTTGGCGGCCTCAGCCAGCTTCAGGGTCGGCAGAATGGCGTAGTCGCTGGTGGGATCGTCCATCGCCCAGGCGGCTTGCGGCGCCAGACGCCAGAAGTCGGCCTCGGTGAAGGTGGTCTCGCGCCAGTCCAGGTTCAGGGCCCGCGCCACCTTCTCGGCCTGCAACCGCTCATCCCGAGCCTCGGCCACGTCGAACCCGCAGGTGAAGGCGGTCACCGGCCGCGCGTTAAGTCGGCTCATCAGGGTGGCGATGGCCGTGGAGTCGATGCCGCCCGACAGGAACAGGCCATAGGGCACGTCCGACCGCTGGTGGACCATGACGCTGTTCTCGAGGACGGCGTCGAGGGTTTGGAGCGCCTTGGTTTCGCTTCCGCTCATCCCCGCGAAGGCGGGGACCCAAGCTGAACCGTCGGATGGGCCCGCGCCTTCGCGGGGGTGAGCGGTGTTTGAAGGCCGCCCATCCTTCACCTCCACCACCGCCCCCGGCGCCAGCCGCCTCACTCCCGCGAAGATCGTCTCCTCGCCAAGCGTGTAGTTCAGCGCCAGCAGCTCCCGCGCCCGCTCCTGGACCATAGGGCCCCGCGTCAGCGCCCGGGGCTCGGACGCGAACCGCAGCCCGTCCGGCCCTGCCGTGTAGTACAGCGGCTTGATCCCGAACCGGTCGCGGACCAGCCAGGTGCGGCCGTCCCCGCCGATCAAACAGAAGGCGTACATGCCCCGCAGGCGCTCGAACGCCTTCGGCCCCTCCATTGCATAGAGATGCAGCAGCGGCTCGAAGTCCGAGCCCGTGGTCAGCCGGTCCTTCAGCCCGAATGCCTCGGTCAGCTCGACGTAGTTGTAGATCTCTCCGTTGCCGATCACCGTGCCGCCGGCCGCATGCAGCGGCTGCCAGCCGCCCTCCAGGTCGATGATCGACAGCCGCGCGTGGCCAATGGACCAGCCCGGCCCATCTTCGGTGCGGACGCCGTTCGGTCCCCGGTGGGCGAGGTTGGCGATCAGCGGGGCCGCCGAGACCTCGCTGCCCAGCACGCCGGCGATCCCGCACATCAGCGGGCTCCCAGTTCGGAGAACAGGGTCCGCCACTGGCCGACCACGGCGGCCTCGCTGAACTCGTCCTTCACGCGATGCTTGCCCGCCGCGACCATGCCGGCGCGCAGGACGGGATCGCCCAGCACACGCTTCGCCGCCTCGGCCAGGGCGTCGGGTTCGTCCATGGGGACCAGCAGGCCGTCCTCCTCATGGCGGATCAGGTCGGCCGGGCCGCGCGCGTCGGCCGCCACGATGGGCAGGCCGTGCGCCCAGCTCTGGATCACCACATTGCCCAGTGGCTCGTAGCGCGAGGGGAACAGGCAAAGGTCGGCGGTCTTGTAGAGCGCCGGCGCGTCGTTGCGCCAACCCAGGAACCGCACCCGGTCCGAAACCCCCAGTCCATCGGCCAGGGCTTTCAGCTGCGTCTCCAGGGGCCCGGCGCCGGCGATCCACAGATAGGCGTCGGGAATCTGGGTCAGCGCCTTCAGGCTGACGTCATGCGCCTTTGACGTATGCAGCCGCCCCATGCCCAGCAGCAGGGGAACGCCCTGCGGCGTATCGAACTGCGCCCGGTCCAGCGGCTTGCCCGCACCGGGGGCGGCGTAGTTGGGGATGCAGCGAATCTTGTCGGCCGGCCAGCCCTGGCCGATGGCCCAGCGCACGATGTCGGGCGTGTTGCCGACCAGGGCGTCGAAGCCCTTGTAGTATTTCAGCTTGTAGTAGCCGCCCAAACGGCCGACCCGCGCCCATGGCCCCTTGGGTGCATGGCGGGCGGCGCGATTCATCCAGGCCACGATCACCCGTGCGTCTTGCTGTCGCGCGAAAGCCGCCGCGCGCGGCTTGCTGAACAGGTCCAGCGGCCCGCCGAAATCCAGGGTTTTCACCGAAACCCCCATCTCCTCCAGCGCCGCCTGGCGGTGGAGGTGGGGGCGAATCAGGGCCGCCTCGCTGAGCCCCGCGCGGCGCAGGGCCCCGACGAGACTGACGAAGTACGTCTCCGCGCCGCCGTCGGCGGCGGAACCCAGAAGATGCAGGGTGCTCATCGGCGCGGACCCTAGCCTTTGCGCCTCTGTTTCCCAAGTCGCTTGAAGTTCGAAAAAACCGAACCTATAACGCCGCCTCTTCGTGCTGGGCGAACGCCTTATGGCTGGATAGCTCAGATGGTTAGAGCGGTGGATTCATAACCCACAGGTCGGCGGTTCGATCCCGCCTCCAGCTACCAGCACGAAGCCTTCAAGCCTTTGAAGTTTTTTTGAATTTATCGCGGCGCCGGGCCGCGGGGATCGAGCTCTTGCAAAGCCTTGGGTCCGCGGCCCCTGGGATAAACGCCCCCCAGTCGGGCCGGGCGGGGTCCTGGAACGCCCGCCCGGCCTCCCGGCCCGCGGCTCGTTCGCCGCAGTCCGATGAAACTCAATAAGCATGGCCGTAACGGGCGGAATATGCGGCGCGGCGTCGCGGAGAACCGCGCTTCCGTCACAAAACCGGCCGGTGTCACATAAGCGTCACCGTTTCGTCATTCCGGGAACGAAACAGAAGCGGTAGCATTATGCAGTCCGGAAACGTCTGGGAGGCTTTCGCATGCGCGCATTGTTCGAGCCGGTCATTCTGGTGGTGGCTGTGGCTAACGCCTTCCTCGGCGCCCTCGGTTGGCTGGGCGCCGCCCAGACCATCGGCGAAGTCTGGGCCGAGCGCGAAGGCGCCTGAGGCCCTTCGCCCTTCACGAATTTCAAACCTGACCGCCCCGGCCTCTCGACCGGGGCTTTCGGCGCTCAGCGCTGCGGCGCCACGCTGATCTCGCCGCCCTGCTGGGCGAAGGGGACGGCGGCGAACAGGCGGCGTTCGGCGCCGCGCGGGTCGGACTCCAGGTGCGAGACGGCGTCGAACACCATGGTTTCGCGCTTCTCCATGCCATAGGGGCGCCATTCTGGATGCCCCTTGGCGTTCGGGTTTCCCGTCCGGGCGAAGGCGATGAAGGCGTCGCTCATATGACCCGAGGCGGCGCGGGTCTCGGCGGTGTCGGCGTAGCGCGAGCCTTCGCCGGCATAGGTGCCGAACACCAGCGGGATGTCATAGCCGTGACTGGCGCCCCACTTGCCGCCGTCCGCCTGGGCGCCGAAGTCCAGCTGATAGCCCCAGGTCGGGGCCTTGGCGCCCTTGGCCCGCTCTTCCAGCTCGATCACCGCCCCGCGCCAGGACCGCCCCGCCGTGGTGGCGGCGAAGAACACGTCCGACGGCGAATAGGCGGGATAGAGGCGGCGGTACTCCGCCACCACCGCTTCAGGCGCGATATCCACCCGCAGGTTGCGCGCCAGCAGCGGCGGAACCTGCTCCCAGGTCAGGGCGAAGGTCGAAGGATCGCCGCCCCCGATCAGGCCGCGCGTCTCGCCCTTGGTGTTGCCGATGATCATCGGGATGTCCGATGAAAGCGGCGCTGCGTCCGGATAGAACGGATGGCGGGGCAGGGTGCGGTCCACCACCGGCCCCATATAGAGCCCGCCAGCCCCGATCACCGGATCGCGGGCGTTCAAGGCCTCGACAATCTGGGCCATGGGAACAGTCCGCAGCTGGTCCGCCTGTTCCGGCTTGAGCTTCAGGGCGTCCAGCAGGGCGTGGGCGCGGGTGGTGGCGTTCAGCGGCCCCTGGGCGGTCACCTGCTGCCCGCTCATGGTCGCCGCCTTGTGGAACAGGCCGCGCGCGGCCGGAGTGGCCATCAGGGTGGCGATCTTCGCCCCGCCGCCCGACTGGCCGAAGACCATGACGTTGCCGGGATCGCCGCCGAATTCGGCGATGTTGTCGCGCACCCACTGCAGGGCCAGGATCAGGTCCAGCTGACCGGCGCTGCCGCTGTCGGCGAACGCCGTCCCGGCGATCCGCTCCAGATAGAGATAGCCGAAGGCGTTCAGGCGGTGGTTCAGGCTGACCACCACAACATCGCCGCGCTTGGCCAGCAGGGTCCCGTCATGGGTCGGATGCGCGCCCGAGCCGTTGGAATAGGCGCCGCCGTGTATCCACACCATGACCGGCCGCTTGGCGCCGTCGCGCAGGCCCGGCGTCCAGACGTTCAGAAACAGGCAATCCTCGCTCTGGCTCGGCTGATCCGACCGCTGGGGCGCGGCGTGGCCATAGGCGGTGGCGTCGGCGATCCCCTTCCATGGCGTCGGGGCGACGGGCGCCATGAACCGGCGCGGGCCTGTGTCGGCGCCGTAGCGGACGCCCTTGAACACCGCCACGCCTTGATCGGTCGCGCCCCGCACCTGACCCGCCGTAGTGCGGGCGACCGGTGATCCGCCCTTGGCCGCGGCGAAGGCGGGCAGGGGCGCCAAGGTTGCCGCGGCCAAGCCGGCGGACAGCAGAGTGCGGCGATCAAGATGGTCCATGGTTCTCTCCCCTCGGCCGGATCGTCGTGTCCTGCCCGTCGAATTTTATACGATGATACCGGTTACCTTGCCGATGTGAAGGCTGCGCCTCAGCCCGCGTCGCTCTAGGCTGCAGCCTCTCGGCGGCGGAGGCGATATGGCGGGCACTGAACGGCGCGACGCGGTGATCATCGGCGGCGGCCATAACGGCCTCGTCTGCGCCTTCTATCTCGCCAAGGCGGGCCTAAAGGTCACGGTGTGCGAGGCCCGCAGCGTGGTCGGCGGCGCGGCGGTGACCGAGGAGTTCCACCCCGGCTTCCGCAACTCCGTCGCCAGCTACACGGTCAGCCTGCTGAACCCTGCGGTCATCGCCGAGATGGACCTGCACGGCCACGGCCTGCGCATCGTCGAGCGGCCGATCGCCAACTTCCTCCCGCTGGACGGCGATTATCTGAAGTCCGGCGGCGGGCTGGCGCGGACGCAAGCCGAGTTCGCCCGGTTCTCGCGGAACGACGCCGACCGACTGCCCTCATACTTCGACATGCTGGACGAGATCGGCGACGTCCTGCGCAAGCTGGCGGTCCAGACGCCGCCGAACCTCGGCGACGGCCTGCCGGGCCTGCTCCGCGCCCTGCGCCAGGGGGCGACCCTGCTGGGCCTGTCCCGCGAACGCCAGGGACAGTTGCTAGACTTCTTCACCGAAAGCGCCCGTGACGTGCTGGACCGCTGGTTCGAAAGCGACCCGGTCAAGGCGGTGTTCGGCTTCGACGCTGTGGTCGGCGCTTTCGCCAGTCCGGACACGCCGGGATCGGCCTATGTGCTGCTGCACCACACCTTCGGCGAGGTGAACGGAAAGAAGGGCGCCTGGGGGCACGCCGTCGGCGGCATGGGCGCCATCACCCAGGCCATGGCGCGGGCGTGCGAGAAGCTCGGCGTGGAGATCCTCACCGACGCCCCGGTGGCCCGAGTGCTGACCGAAAACGGCCGCGCGGCGGGGGCGGAGCTCGCCGACGGCCGAACGTTCGCCGCCCTCATCGTCGCCTCCAACCTCAACCCATCCCTGCTGTTCCGCAAGCTGGTGGACCAGGCGGATTTGAAGCCGGATTTCCGCGACCGCGTGGCCGCCTATCGCAACGGCTCAGGCACGTTCCGCATGAACGTGGCGCTCAGCCAGCTGCCCAGCTTCTCCGCCCTTCCGGGCCGCGAACTGGCCGAGCATCACCAGAGCGGGATCATCATCGCCCCCAGCCTCGACTACATGGACCGAGCCTATGGGGACGCCAAGGCGACCGGCATGTCGAAACAGCCAATCGTCGAGATGCTGATCCCCTCGACCCTGGACCACAGCCTGGCGCCGGCCGCCGCGCATGTGGCCAGCCTGTTCTGCCAGCAGTTCGCACCGACGCTGCCCGACGGCCGCTCCTGGGATGATGAGAGGGACGCCGCCGCCGAACTGATCCTCGATACCGTCGAGACCCATGCCCCGGGCTTCAAGGCCTCGGTCGTCGGGCGCACCGCCCTGTCGCCCCTGGACCTGGAGCGCAAGTTCGGCCTGACCGGCGGCGATATCTTCCACGGTTGCATGAGCCTGGACCAGCTTTGGGCTGCGCGGCCGTTCGTCGGCAGCGCCAGCTGCCGAGCGCCGATCAAGGGGCTCTACATGTGCGGATCAGGCACGCACCCCGGCGGCGGAGTGTCGGGCAATCCCGGCCGCAACGCCGCCCGCGAGATTCTGCGCGACCGCAGTCTCCGGACGGCGCTGGGACTCATGTTGCGGGGCGCTTAGGCGAAGTTCCGCGGCTCGTCCGGCGGGCTGGCCATGGTGGTCCTGCCGGCTCGGCGTTCTCGGGGATCGTGGCGGCCCTCGGCGACTTCCTCAATCAGCTTGCGGCAGAACGCGTCCAGGTCCTCGGGCGTGCGGCTGGTGACCACGCCGTCGTCCACAACGACTTCCTGGTCCACCACTTCTCCGTCCGCGTTCTTCAGGTCCTCACGGATGTTCTTGACGCTGGTCACGGTCAGGCCGGCGACGACGCCAGCGTTGATCAGCACCCACGGGCCGTGACAGATCGCGCCGATCGGCTTGCCGGCGTCGAAGGCCTCTCGGACCAGTTTGAGGGCGGCTTCGGTGACCCGCACCTTGTCTGGGCTGAACAGGCCGCCGGGAATGTGGATCGCGTCGTAGTCGGCGGCGCTGACCTGATCGAAGGTCTTGTCGACCGCAATGGTGTCGGCCTTGTCGTGGTGCTCGAACGCCTGCAGTTCGCCAGTCTTGTCCGACAGGATGTCCACGGTCGCGCCGGCGCCGCGAAGGGCTTCTAGGGGCGCGAAGAGTTCTGAGCGTTCAAAGCCGTCGGCGGCGAGGATCGCCACCTTCTTTCCGCTGAGCTTGCTGGATTGGACGTCGGTCATGGCGGTTCTCCTGGGGCCTGTCACCTCGGGGGCGGTGACGGGCTGGAGAACCGGATCGACCGGCCTTTGTTCCTACGGCTAAGCCACAGCCCGATCGTTCGCCGCGTCCTCGGCCGCCGCCAGGGCGGTGTTCATGGCCTCCAGCAGCCGGTCGGGCGCGATGGGCTTCTCGACCAGGTTCTGCATGCCGGCCGCCAGGTAGGACTGGATGTCCGCCGGGGCGGCCTTGGCGGTCAGGGCGATGATCGGGGTCTGACCGGTCTTGCCGGGCAGGGCGCGGATGGCGCGCGTGGCCTCGACGCCGTCCATGCGCGGCATCTTGATGTCCATCAGGATGATGTCGAACCGGCCGGAGCGGGCGGCCTCGACCGCCTCAACGCCGTCCTCAACCTGCTCGGACGTACAGTCGAAGGTTTCGCACAGGGCCTCGACCACCATGCGGTTGGTGGCGTTGTCGTCGACGATCAGCACATGGGCCACGCGGTCGGCGCCGGCGGCGGGCTCCGGCTCCTCGGCCAGCAGAGCAACGGGCAGGGTGACCTCGAAGGTGATGGTCACGCCGGGGCCGACATTGGCCTCGGCGGTCGCCTTGCCGCCCATGGCCTCAGCCAGACGGCGGGCCAGGGCCATGCCCAGCCCGACCGACAGGTTCATGGCCTCATTGTCGATGGGCGCGCGGAACACGCCGGCGGCCTGGTCGGGGGTCCAGTCGCCGTTGTCGCGGACGCGGCCCTCGATGACCATGCCGTCGGCGGTTTCTCGGGCCTTCAGGCTGGCCTCCACGGCGCCGCGGCCGGCGTCGCCCAGGGCGCGGCCGATCAGGGCGTCGAAGATCTGACCGATGCGGCGGGGGTCGGCCATGACGGCGGCGTCGGGCTGGCCGTCATAGCTGACCAGCAGGGTGGCCCCCACGGCGGCGGCCTCCACCGCCCAACGGGCCTCGAGATCATCCATCAGCAGGCGCAGGGCTTGGGGGCGCGGCTCGATGGCCAGGGCGCCCACGCGGGCTGCGTTCAGGTCAGTGGCGCGGGCCAGCAGCTCGCGCACGTCGGTCAGGCTCTCGTCGATGGCCCGCAGGCAGGCCTGGCCGTCAGGACCCAGGGGCTCCTGGCCCAACCGGTCCACGAAGCTGGCCAGTCCCTCCAGGCGGCGTGACACGTCCGCGCCCAGCCGCTCGACAAGGCCGAGCGAGACCGCGGGGGCCGCGGAGGAGGCGGTCTTCTTGGTCATGCGGAAAGGGGTCCAGCCGACAATTGCACGTCGGCCGACTATTGGCGCCGACGCTTGCGGCCCCGTTAAGCAACAGAGTCACCAGGCTGTTAGGCATAAGAAAGCGGCGCACATGAGAAAACGGCGGGGATCGCTCCCCGCCGTCCGATAGTTCGGTCTTCCGCCCGCGCCTTAGAAGCGCTTGGTCACGGCCACGCCATAGGTGCGCGGTTCGCTGAGGAAGATGTTGCGGAACAGGCCCGAGGAGTCGTCCGTCAGATAGGCGTCGGTGATCGCCTCCTCGTCGGTCAGGTTCTTCACATAGGCCTCGACGTCCAGGCCCATGTCGTTGTTCGACAGGCGCAGGGACAGGTTCACGTTCTCCCAGGCCGGCAGGTGGTCGGCCGTGGTGTTGTAGATCCGCGCGAAGGCGTCGTCCTGGCGGTAGTAGTCGCCGCGGATCACCGCCTCCCACGCATTGCCGAACTCCCAGGTGTACTGGGCGCCGATGGAGAAGGTGGTCTTCGGCGCGTTCGGCAGCTCCTTGCCGTCCAGGCTCACCGCCACCCCGTCGGTGGTGTCCAGGAAGATGCCCAGCGGCGCCAGCGGGTTGGTCGCCGCCGTGGAGCCGGTGCGATAGCCGCCGCCGCAGGCGTTGATCAGATAGGCCGGGTTCACCGGCGGGATGCCGGCGGCCGGGAAGCCGTTGTTGATCAGGCTCATCACCGCCGCCACCTGGGCGGTGGGGGCGACGCAGTTGGCGCCGACCAGGGCCCCGTTGATCAGGGTCAGGGCCGGGTTGCCCTGCGTCCGGTTCAGGGTGTCAACTGACGAGCCGCCGGTGATCTCCGTGTCCAGATAGCCGAAGGTGGCGTTGAAGCGCAGGTTGCGGATCGGCTCCCAGATCGACTCCAGCTCCACGCCCTTGATCTTGGCGTCGATGTTCTCGTTGACCGAGGTGCGGGCCGCGATCTTGGAGATCTGGTACCCCTGGTAGTCGTAATAGAACCCGGTGGCGTTCAGCAGCAGGCTGCCGCCCAGCAGGGTGTTCTTGATACCCACTTCATAGGCGTTGACGAACTCCGGTGCGAAGGTCGTCTCGATGCCCGAGATTCCGGCCGCCGAGGCGGGGTTGAAGCCGCCCGCCTTATAGCCCTTGGAATAGAAGGCGTAGACCAGGGTGTCCTCGGTGAACGACAGGTCCGGCTTCCAGTCGAAGCCCAGGCGCCCCGTGGTCTCCTTGAAATGCACGCGCTGAATGGTCGGACGACCGCCGCGCCCGGGCGACAGCAGCACGTTGGGCAGGCTGTCCACCCGCTTTTCGTCGCTGGTGTAGCGCAGGCCGCCGGTGACCTTCAGGTTCTCCAGAACCTGCCAGTAGACCTCGCCGAACGCCGCCGTGGCGTTCAGGAAGTACGGGCCGGCCGAGCGGTAGTAGTTGTGGCCGTCGCCGGCCGGCGGGAAGCTCGGATCGATATAGACCCCCGGCGCCGGGAAGCCCGCCGCCGCCGCCGCCGTCAGGCCGTTGGACATGACGTAGTAGTTGGTGTCCTGGTCCAGCTTCAGGTGGATCGCGCCGACGTTGAAGTTCAGCGGCCCGTCGAAGTTCGACTGCAGGCGCAGTTCCTGGCTGAACTGCTCGCTGTCCGACGACGAGATGTCGAAGGTCGCCAGCTGGTTCAAGCGGCCCAGCTGCGGGTCGGTGAAGAACCCGCCCGGCGTCAGCGGCGACGGGTTGAAGGTCGTCACCGGCGTGATCCGGTTGTAGTCCTGGAAGGTGAAGTAGCTGTCCTTGTTGTACGAGGTCAGCGACGTCAGGGTCAGGCTGTCGGTGATGTCGAGTTCAAGGTTGAACATCCACACATCGGCCTTGGCGCGATACTGCGGGTCCTGGAAGGACTCGATCTTGCGCAGGTCCGGGTTCTGCACCTTCCCGGCATAGGGATCGCCCGACAGGATGCCGGTGACGATGGACGGAATGCCCGCCAGGGTCGCCCCGCCGTTCACCGTGCCCAGCGACGACGGATCGTTCACGTGCGCCGATTTACAGCCCTGGCTCAGCAGGATGCGGGCGAACGGGTTGCTGACCGGCACCGGGCCGACGGACGTCGGGCCCAGGTCCTTGACGCACAGCTGCTTGCCCACCCGGGCGCGCTTGTCGTCCTCCTCGAAGTGCTCATAGGACAGCCAGGAGCGGATGCCCTCGGTCGGGTTGAACGACAGGGTGGCGCGCGCCGCCCACAGGTCGCGGTCGTCCACGTCGTTGCCGGTGGTCAGGTTCTCGCCGAACCCGTCGCGCTTGATCATCGAGCCGGCCACCCGCAGGGCCATCTTGTCCTCGACGATGGGCAGGTTGACCATGCCGCGCAGGCGACGCGTGTTGTAGTTGCCCAGCTCCCCCCGGATGCTGGCCTCGAACAGGTCCGTCGGCTTGGCGGTGATCACGTTGACCACGCCGCCCGTGGCGTTGCGCCCGTAAAGCGTGCCCTGCGGCCCGCGCAGCACCTCGACCCGCTCCACGTCGTAGAACTCCGCCTCGAACAGGCGGTTGGCGGTCAGCGGCGCGTTGTTCTGGTGGACGCCGACGCCCTGGTCGGACGCCCCCGACACCACCTTCGAGCCGACCCCGCGGATCTGGAAGTTGGCGCTGGTGAAGTTGGTCTTCGAGAAGGTGACGTTCGGAATGGCGGTCTGAAGGTTCGGACCCCCGTCGATCTTTTGCGCCTCCAGGCTCTGCTGGCTGAAGGCCGAGACAGCGATCGGCACGTCCTGCAGCGCTTCCTCGCGCTTCTGGGCGGTGACGACGAGTTCCTCGATGACGCTCTGGGCGAAGGCGGGCCCGGCGACGGCCGTGACGGCCGCGGCGGACACACCCATGGCGAGCAGTCTCCGCAGGCGCGAAGATTGAGACATTTGTTTTCCCTCCCAACGCCGCGGCGGTTGACCTGCGGACGTCGTCGTTCCTCAGCGCCGAGATTTTTTTGTCAGTCGTGTCGGAATCTCGGCATTCCCCACACGCCATAAGGGAATTGCATACGCGACACAGAGGGCTGTCAATCGGCTACGCTGTAAGATAACGGCGATAACTTACGCCTTTTCACCGTGACGTAGGGGAAGTGGACGGTAGTTTTGGCTAGGTTGTCAAAAATATCCGCTTTTGCCACGCCGTCCGCCGCGTGGCTCTCTAAGGTTACCGCTCCCAGACGGCTTCCGGAGAAGACGACCATGCCCATCGAACGCCGCGACCTGCTGCTCGCCGCCGCCTCCCTCGCCGTCGCCTCCGCGGCGGGAAGGGCGCTCGCCGCCGACCGCCCGGCGGGCTACGCCATCGTCGGCCTGGGGACCTATGGCCTGGGCGTCATCGCGCCCCAGTTCGCCAACTGCCGTCACAGCCGCCTTACAGCCCTGGTCAGCGGCGATCCGGCCAAGGCCCGCGCCGCCGCCGCCCGCTATGGCGTGCCCGAGCGCTCGATCTATTCGTACGAGACCTTCGACCAGATCGCCGGCAACCCCGACGTGGACATCGTCTATGTCTGCCTGCCCAATTCCATGCACGCCGAGTACACGATCCGCGCCGCCAAGGCCGGCAAGCACGTCATGTGCGAAAAGCCCATGGCCGTCTCGGTGGCCGAGGCCGAGGCCATGATCGCCGCCTGCAAGGCCGCCGACCGCAAGCTGATGATCGGCTACCGTTGCCATTTCGAGCCCTACAACCTCGAAGCCATGCGCCTGGCCCGCGCCGGCGCGGCGGGCAAGATCCGCTACCTGCGGTCCGAGCACGGCTTCATCCAGAGCGACCCCAGCAAATGGCGCCTCAAACGCGCCCTGTCCGGCGGCGGCTCGCTCATGGACATGGGCGTCTACAGCCTCCAGGCCGCCCGCTACATGACCGGCGAGGAGCCGATCGAGGTCGCGGCCCGCGAGTCCACCGACCGCTCCGACCCCCGCTTCGCCGAGGTGGAGGACATGATCGAGTGGCTGCTGAAATTCCCCTCCGGCGCCATCGCCAGCTGCCTGTCCATGTACAGCGCCAACCAGAACCACGTGCTGCTGATGGGCGACAAGGGCCGCATCGAGCTGGAGCCCGCCACCCGCTACGACGGCAACCGCATGTGGACCGGCCGCGACGGCCGCGCCCAGGAGATCACGCCCCCGCCCGGCCCCGCCCCGACCCAGTTCGCCGGCCAGCTCGACCACATGGCCCAGTCCATCCGCACCGGCGCCGAACCCATCGTCTCCGGCGAAGAAGGCCTGCGGGACATGAAGATCATCGAGGCGATCTATCTGTCAGCGCGGGAGGGGAGGGCGGTGAGGTTGTAGGGAGGAGTTCGAACTCACGCGTGGATGGCAGCTTTGCGCCAAAAGCGGCCTCCATCACAGTAGATTCCCGAGACCGATACTCCCGCTACTCCAGGACCCTTCCGCGAGACTCTGGAGACATTCCGGTCCCGCCTCCGCCGACCACCCCTCGATCCCGCCTCACACCCTCAATCCCCGCCCGCAATCCCGCCGTCACGGCGAGTTTCAGCCGCCTATCCCCACCCCGGCCAGTGGAGCGACAATGGAGTCGCCGTCGTCTCCGGCGCCGTCTTCGAAGTCACCCGGCGGCGCGACGACGGCGACTGAAGACAGGGGAGACATCTCATCGCCCACCGCCACCCCGCGACGCCCTGCGCCGTTCCGCCCGGCGCGCGGTTGATGTAGAGCAGGCGCCATGTCGATCGCCCCCGCTTCCCCGCCGTCCCAAGGCGCCCTGGTCCTGTTCTCCGGCGGCCAGGATTCCAGCGTCTGCCTCGCCTGGGCGCTTGAGCGCTATGAGCGGGTCGAGACCGTGGGCTTCGACTATGGCCAGCGCCATTCGGTCGAGATGCAGGCCCGCCAGCAGGTGCGCGCCCGCCTGATCGAGGCCTTTCCCCAGTGGGCGTCGCGCCTGGGCGAGGACCACGTGCTCGACATCCGCGGCTTTGGCGAGGTGGCGCAGAGCGCCCTGACCGCCGAGCGCGAGATCGAGATCAACGAGCGCGGCCTGCCGACCACCTTCGTGCCCGGCCGCAACCTGGTGTTCCTGACCTACGCCGCCGCCCTGGCCGATCGTCGGGGCCTGCGCGCCCTGGTGGGGGGCATGTGCGAGACCGACTTCTCCGGCTATCCCGACTGCCGCCGCGACACGCTCGATGCGCTTCAGACCACGCTGAACCTCGGCATGGACCGCGACTTCTCCATCGAGACGCCGCTGATGCGCCTGACCAAGGCTGAAACTTGGGCCCTGGCCAAGAGCCTGGGCGGCGAGGACCTTGTGCGGATCATCGTCGAGGACAGCCACACCTGCTATCGCGGCGAGCGCGGCGTGCTGCACGACTGGGGCCATGGCTGCGCCGCGTGCCCGGCCTGCGACCTGCGGGCCATGGGCTGGAACGCCTGGGTCGGCGACGGTCGCCGGGCGCTGGCATGACCTACAGCGTCAAGGAGATCTTCCTCACCCTCCAGGGTGAGGGCGGCCAGGCCGGCAAGGCCGCCGTGTTCTGCCGGTTTGCCGGCTGCAACCTGTGGACCGGGCGCGAGCAGGATCGGGCCAAGGCCGTCTGCACCTTCTGCGACACCGATTTCGTGGGAACGGATGGCGTGGGCGGCGGCAAGTTCGCCACGCCCGACGCCCTGGCCGATGCGGTGGCGGCCGCCTGGACCGGCGGGCCGGACGACCGGCTGGTGGTCATCACCGGTGGCGAGCCGATGCTGCAGCTAGATGCGTCCCTGATCGACGCCCTGCACGCGCGCGGCTTCATGATCGCGGTGGAGACCAACGGCACCCTGCCGGCGCCTGACGGGATCGACTGGATCTGCGTCAGCCCCAAGGCCGACGCCCCCGTGGTCCAGACCCGGGGCCAGGAACTGAAGCTGGTCTATCCGCAGCCCCTGGCCGATCCGGCGCGGTTCGCGGACCTGGATTTCGAGCGCTTCTACCTCCAGCCCATGGACGGGCCGGACCAGCTTGAGAACACGCAAAAGGCCGTCGCCTATTGCCTTTCCCACCCCAAGTGGCGTTTAAGCGTCCAGACGCACAAATATCTGGGCCTGCCCTGAGGAGCGTTTTCGGCCGTTACGCCGAGGACGTGCAGCCCTCCCAGGCCCCGCCACAAAAGTTTCGAGCCATGACCGAGCCTGTCTTCGAGATCACGAAGGCCGCGACCTTCGACGCCGCCCACTACATCGAGCAAGGCCCCGCCGAGCATCGCTATCGCCGCCTGCACGGCCATTCGTTCAAGGTGGAGGCCAGCGTGAAGGGCGCCGCCCAGGACGCCGGCTGGGTCGAGGACCTCGACGTCCTCGACAAGGCCCTGAAAGGCGTGGCCGAGGAGCTGGACCACGGCCTGCTGAACGACCATCCGGGCCTGCAGGTCCCGACGCTCGAGAACCTCTGCCTACACTTCGCCGGCAAGCTGAAGACCCGCTTCCCCGGCCTGTCGCGCGTGGTGGTCTCCCGCCCGACCATCGGCGAGCGGTGTGAGCTGAGCCTCTAATCAGCGGCGGTCGTCGTCCTCGCCATCCCCCGGGATGATAAGCTTCCCCGTGCCGACCACGGCCTTGCCGGCGACCTTGGCGGTGCCGCCGACCACGGCCGCCCCGGCCCCGACCACCGCGCCTCCCGCCGCCACGGCCAGGCAGCCTTGCAGCACCAGCGCGCTGGCGATCACGGCCGACAGGGCGGCCAGACGGGAGAAGGACATGGGAAGAACTCCGACTTGAGGCTCGGAGCATGCCACAAAGTTCTGACCGCAAGATTTCCGCGATGTGCGGCCTTTTCTCCTCCCCTGCGCAGCGGGGGAGGGGGACCACGAAGCGGTGGAGGGGGCGCTCTGCATTATCAATATCAACCGCTCATCCCGGCGAGGGCCGGGACCCAGATTCATCCAGAGCCTCAGCGGGGCTTCACCTGGTTCCCGGCCTTCGCCGGGATGAGCGGGGAGCTAGTACAGCTCTTCGTCCGACAGCTGGTCCGTCTCGCGGCGCTTCTGGCCGGTGTAGTTCGGGTCGTCGCGCCGGCGGCGGTCGGGGCCGAAATAGTCGTGGGAGCGGATGAACGGGCGGGCCTGTTCGATGACCAGGCCGATGCGGTGGATCACGCTGCGGGCGGTGACCGGCTTGGCCAGGAACTCGTTGACCCCGGCGTCGCGGGCTTCCTTCACCGCGCGGGGGGTGGAGTGGCCGGTGACCATGATGATCGGCACCAGCTGGTTGGGGCTGTCAGGGCTGTTGCGCAGCAGGTTGACGAAGTCGATGCCGTTGATCGGCGACATGGTCAGGTCGGTGATCACGATGTCGATGGCGTTACGGCGCATGACCTCGAAGGCTTCGCCGCCGTCGAGCGCCTCATAGACCTGACGCACGCCGATCGCCCGGAGAATCTCCGTGAGCAAAAGCAGCATGTTCTGGTTGTCATCAACCAGAAGAACTTTCAGGAAACCGAATTGCACGACCGGATTGCTGCCCCTGTGTCCCCCCGCCGAAGGCAGTATATGCCTTTGGCGCGCAGGCTCCATAATGGCCTAAATCCTTGGCGGTCAACGCGAAAAACAACGTTAGGCTTAACGCGGGCGGCGATTGAGCTACCCATCGCCTGCTTTTGGAGCGGATTATTCGCCGCTCGCTCCGGGCGTGAAGGCGCCGCCGCCGGTCTGGGCGCGGTGGCGTAGGAAGGCGTCGGCCAGGACGCAGGCGGTCATGGCCTCGACCACCGGCACGCCGCGGATGCCGACGCAGGGATCGTGGCGGCCCTTGGTACGCAGGTCGACCTCCTCGCCCTTCTCGTTCACCGCCTGGCGCGGGGTGAGGATCGAGGAAGTGGGCTTGAACGCCACGCGGGCGACCACCGGCTGGCCGGTGGAGATGCCGCCCAGCACGCCGCCGGCGTTGTTGGCCAGGAACGCGATCCGGCCGTCCTTCATCCGCATCTCGTCGGCGTTCTCCTCGCCGGTGAAGGCGGCGGAGGCGAAGCCGGCTCCGATCTCCACGCCCTTGGCGGCGTTGATCGACATCAGGGCGGCGGCCAGTTCGCTGTCCAGCTTGCCATAGATCGGCGCGCCCCAGCCGGCGGGCACGCCCTCGGCCACGACCTCGACCACGGCGCCGGTGGACGAGCCGGCCTTGCGGATCGTCTCCAGGTGCTCCTCCCACACCGACACGATGGCCGCGTCGGGGGACCAGAAGGGATTGTTCTCGACCTCCGCCCAGTCGAACCGCGAACGGTCGATGGCGTGCGGGCCGATCTGCGCCAGGCAGGCGCGGATGGTCACGCCCTCCAGGATCTTGCGGGCCACCGCGCCGGCAGCGACGCGCGCCGCCGTCTCGCGGGCGGAGGAACGCCCGCCGCCGCGGTAGTCCCGGACGCCGTACTTGGCGAAATAGGCGTAGTCGGCGTGGCCCGGGCGGAAGGCCTGGGCGATCTCCGAATAGTCCTTGGACCGCTGGTCGGTGTTCTCGATCAGCAGGCTGATCGGCGTGCCCGTGGTCACTTGGCCGTTGGTGCGCTCGTCCTCGAACACGCCCGACAGGATCTTCACCTCGTCCGGCTCGCGCCGCTGGGTGACGAACTTGCCCTGGCCGGGCTTGCGCCTGTCGAGCCAGACCTGGATCTCGGCCGCGGTCAGCCCGACGCCGGGAGGGCACCCGTCCACCACGCACCCCAACGCGGGCCCATGGCTTTCGCCCCAGGTGGTGACGCGGAACAGGTGGCCGAAGGTGTTGTGCGACATGGCAGGGCTTGTAGCGGAAGGCGCCAGCGCGACCAATCCCCTCTCCCCACGTGTGGGGAGAGGGTAAGGGTGAGGGGCCTTCGGCGGATCAGCTTCTAAGGCTTCGTTGACTGAAACTCAGCAGCCCCCTCACCCAACCCTCTCCCCCCGCAAGCGGGGGCGAGGGGAGATGCTAGGCCGCCCAGGCGGCGGTGAACCGCTTCAACAGCGTCCGGGCCGCGCTCTCGCCGCGTTCGGCCGCACGCTCCACGCGCAGGAACAGGTCGCCTTGCGCGTGATCGCCTCGCGCCGGCAGGCCTTGGCCGGACACGCGGATCAGGCCGCGCTCGGCCGCCTTCTGGGTGATCCAGACGCTGCGGCGGCCTACGGGGGTGTCGATGACGGCGCGGCCGCCGTCGGCCAGAAGCTGCGGATCGATGGCCGCGGTCAGCCACAGGTCGTCGCCGCGCACCAGGGCCTCGGCGTCGCCGCTGATGGCCACGGCCAGGACCACGCCGTCCACGCGGATCCGGTCGTCCTCGCGCAGGCCGGGCGGCAGGGTGACGCGCAGGCGGCGGCCCTCGTGCTCGATCTCCACCTGTCCGCCCTCGACGGCGATCAGGGGGGTGATGGTCACGCCGGTGGCGGGCGGCGCGGCGGGCTCCTGCACGGCGGGCGGGAAGGCGATGGGCGAGGCGAGGTCGGTCTGCAGCACGCGGTGCGCCGACAGGACGTCGCGGAACAAGGCGGGGCTGCCGCCAGGACGGTCGGGGTGGGCCCGCTTGGCGGCCTCGCGAAAGGCTTTTCGCAGGGTCTGCGCGTCAGCGCCGCGCTCCACGCCCAGAAGGGCGCGGGCTGTGGCGGGGGTTATGACAGCGCGAGTAGTCACCGAGGGAGCCTCGGCTGTTTTGGTCAATTTCCTGTTAAGGCTGATCCGAAAGCCAAGGCGCGCTATAGGGCGGACATGACCGACGAGCCCCTGATCCCGCACAGCCCCACCGAGGACGAATACGTCCGTCAGGTGACCAGCGCGGAGCCTCTGCCCCTGTTGCCGGAAGCGGACCCCTTCGCCCTGTTCGCCGAGTGGCTGAAGGCGGCCGACAAGTCCGAGCCGAACGATCCGAACGGCATGGCCCTGGCCACCGTGGACGAGGACGGCCTGCCGGACCTGCGCATGGTGCTGTTGAAGGACGTCGATCCCTCCGGCTTCGTCTTCTACACCAACCTGGACAGCGCGAAGGGGCGGGAGCTGGCCGCCAATCCTAAGGCCGCCCTGCTGTTCCACTGGAAGTCCCTGCGCCGTCAGGTGCGCGTGCGCGGCGCCGCTGAGCGTGTGACCGACGCCGAGGCCGACGCCTATTTCGCCACCCGCGCCCGCCCCAGCCAGCTGGGCGCCTGGGCGTCCGACCAGTCGCGGACCCTGCCGGACCGCTTCGCGCTGGAGAAGCGTGTGGCCGAGGTCGGCCTGCGCTTCGGCTTGGGCAAGGTGACCCGTCCGCCGCACTGGTCCGGCTTCCGCATCAAGCCGGTCGCCATCGAGTTCTGGCGCGACCGCCCGTTCCGCCTGCATGAGCGGTTGGTGTTCGAGCGGACCTCGCCCGACGCCGCCTGGACCACGCGCCGGCTGTTCCCATGACGACGCCTTCCGAGCTGGCCCACGAGGCTGACATCGCCCAATGGTTCGGCGACAAGGCGGAGCGGGTCATCGAGACCTCCTGCGCCCGCGTCTTCCTGCTGGGCGACAGCGCGTGGAAGGTGAAGCGCCCGGTGGACTTCGGCTTCCTCAACTACTCCACGCTCGAACTGCGGCGCTGGGCGCTGGAGCGGGAGCTGACCTTCAACCGCGCCGCGGCTTCCGACATCTATCGCCAGGTCACGCCCATCGTCCGCCTGCCCGACGGCTCCCTGAGCCTGGGCGGGGAGGGCGAGGTGGTCGAGCACGCCCTGGAGATGCGTCGCTTCGACGAGGACGCCGTTCTCGCCGCTCAGCCCTGGGCCGTGGACGATGCGGTTGAGGAAAGCCTTGGCCGCACCATCGCCGCCTTCCATCTGGGCTCGGCCCTGCGTCCGAAAGGCGGAGGCGTCGCCGCGCTGGGCTACACCATCCGCTCCAACGCCAGCCTGCTGACCGGGCTTGGCCCGCGCCTCGGCGAAACCGCCGTGGCCCGTCTGGTGGCCGAGACCGACCGCGCCTTCGCCGCTAAGGGCGACCTGCTGAACGCCCGCGCCGGCCAGGGCTTCGCCCGCCACTGTCACGGCGACCTACACTTGGGGAACATTCTGCTGGAGGACGGGCGTCCGATCCTGTTCGACTGTATCGAGTTCAACGACGTGCTGTCGGATATCGACGTGCAGTACGACTTGGCCTTCCTGCTGATGGACCTGGACTTTCGCCGACGGCGCGACGCGGCCAACCGGGTGATGAACGCCTATCTGGACGAGGCCGCCCGCAGTTTCGGCGACGGCCTGTTCACCGGCCTGTCGGCCCTGCCGCTGATGCTCTCAGTGCGCGCCGCCGTGCGCTGCCACGTCCAGGCCTATAGCGGCGACGACGAGGCCGCCCGCGCCTATCTCGCCACCGCCCTGGCGCATCTGGAGCCGAAGCGCACCGGCCTTGTCGCGGTGGGCGGCCTGTCGGGTTCGGGCAAGTCCACCTTCGCCCGCGCCGCCGCGCCGGGCCTGGGCGTCGCGCCGGGCGCGGTGGTCCTGCGCTCCGACGAACTGCGCAAGCGCCTATGGGGCGCCGCCCCGCTGGAGAAGCTGCCGGCTGAGGCCTACACGCCGGAGTTCGGCGCCAAGGTCTATGCCCGCCTGTTCGAGGAAGCCGCCCTGGTTCTGGCCACCGGCGCTTCGGTCGTGCTCGACGCCGTGTTCCTGAAGCCGGAGGAGCGCCAGCAGGCCGCCGACCTCGCGGCGCGCGCCGGCGTGCCATTCCAGGGTGTCTGGCTGCAGGCTCCGGCCGAGCTGCTGCGCCAGCGGGTCGACGCCCGCACCGGCGACGCCTCCGACGCCGACGTGGCGGTGCTGGAGGCTCAGCTCACCCGCGACCCCGGCGCCCTCGACGCCTGGAAACGCATCCAGTCCGACGCCGCGTTCGAAGGCGAGGCCAAGGCGTTGGCTGAGATGCTGCGATAAACTCCCTCTCCCTTGATGGGAGAAGGGGGGGCGACGCGGCTCCTGTGACGTAACATTGCTCAACCGCGCCGCCGATTGCGCACCGCAGCATCCCCGGTTACCGTTGACTAAACAACGATAACGAGGAGGCGCGGGAATGCTTGGTCTGATGCAGCATGGGGCTCTGACGGTCGATAAGATCATCGAGCACGCCGGACGCTGGCACGGGGACCGCGAGGTGGTCACCCGGTCGGTCGAGGGACCCATCGTCCGCACGACCTACGCCGACATCCTGGTCCGGGCCAAGCGTGTGTCGAGCGCGCTCGTCACACTGGGGATCAAGCCGGGCGAGCGCGTCGCCACCCTGGCCTGGAACACCGCCCGCCATATAGAGGCCTGGTACGCGATCATGGGGATCGGGGCGGTCTGCCACACCCTGAACCCGCGCCTGTTCCCCGATCAGATCGCCTGGATCGCCAACCACGCCGAAGACCGCATCATCTTCGCCGACCTGACCTTCATCCCGATCCTTCAGGCCATTCTACCCAAGCTGCCGATGGTCGAGCACGTGGTGGTCATGACTGACCGCGCACACATGCCGACGCTCGATTTCAAGTCGGTGCTCTGCTTCGAGGAACTGGCCGAGGCTGGTTCGACCGACGTGAAGTGGGGCGGCTTCGACGAAGAGACCGCCTGCGGCCTCTGCTACACCTCGGGCACCACGGGCGATCCCAAGGGCGTGCTCTACTCCCACCGATCCAACTACCTGCATACCCTGTTGACCCTGCAGACCGACGTCATGGGCCTGTCGGCGCGCGACACCATCCTGCCCGTGGTGCCGATGTTCCACGCCAACGCCTGGGGCACGGCGTTCTCCGCGCCGGGCGTCGGCTCCAAGATGGTCATGCCGGGCGCCAAGATGGACGGCGCCGCGATCTACGAACTCCTGGAGTCTGAGGGCGTCACCTTCTCCGCCGCCGTGCCGACTGTCTGGCAGATGCTGCTCCAGCACATGCAGGCCGCCGGGCTGAAGCCCAGCACCCTCAAGCGGGTGGTGATCGGCGGATCCGCCTGCCCGGAAAGCATCATCCGCGCCTTCCACGATGATTATGGGGTGGAGGTGATCCACGCCTGGGGCATGACCGAGACCTCGCCCCTGGGCACGCTTGGCTCTATGAACGCGAACGTCTCCGCCCTGCCGTTCGACCAGCAGATGCCTTATCGCCTGAAGCAGGGCCGGGTGCCGCTGGGCGTCGATCTGAAGCTGGTGAACGACGAAGGTGAGCGCCTGCCGCATGACGGCAAGACCTTCGGCCGGCTGATGATCAATGGCCCGATCATCGTCAAAGGCTACTTCAAGGGGCAGGGCCAGGTGCTGGACGAGGAGGGCTATTTCGACACCGGCGACGTGGCGACCATCTGCCCCGAAGGCTTCATGCAGATCACCGACCGCGCCAAGGACGTCATCAAGTCCGGCGGCGAGTGGATCAGCTCTATCGACATCGAGAACATCGCCGTGGGCCATCCGACCGCCGCCCTGGCCGCCGTCATCGGCGTCGCCCATCCCAAGTGGGACGAGCGCCCGCTGCTGCTGGTCAAGCTGAAGGAGGGCGAGACCGCCACCCGCGAAGACTACCTGTCCTTCCTGAACGGCAAGATCGCCAAGTGGTGGATGCCCGACGACGTCGTCTTCGTGGACGACATCCCGCTTGGCGCCACGGGCAAGATCGACAAGAAGCGAATTCGCGAGGGATTCAAGAATTACGTTCTGCCATCGCAGAGCAAGGCGACGGTCTGAACCTTGGCCGTCAGGCCAAGCGCAGGACTGTCTCAACGCCCGGCGGGCCGTCGCTGATCACGCGGCCTTCGCCGACCAGCTGCACCACATGGCCCAGCAGGGAATGCGCCGCCGCCGGGTGCAGACGCGGATCCACGGTGGCGTAGAGCACCGGCACCATCGCGCGGATCGTGGTCGGCCCCTGGCTCAGGGCGGCTAGAACCTGCGCCTCACGCGCCCGACGATGCGCGATATAGGCGTCGATGAACGGCTGGGGATCGGTGACCGGCGGACCGTGGGTCGGCCACAGGGTTGAGTAGCCGCGCGCCTTTACCCGGTCCAGGCTGTCGAAGTAGGCGGCCATGCTGCCGTCCGGCGGGCTTATCACCGTCGTCGACCAGCCCATGATGTGGTCGCCGCTGAACAGTGCGTTCTCTTCCTTCAGCGCATAGGCCACGTGGTTGGAGGTATGGCCCGGGGTCGGCACCGCCTCCAGAGTCCAGCCCGGGCCCTCGAACACCTCGCCGTCGTCCACCTCGAAGTCGGGGCGGAACGCGTCGTCATGATCATCGTCGAAACCACCGGAGACCTGCCCGGTCGCCTGGCGTGACCGCCCCCACACCTTGGCCCCGGTGGCCGCCGACAGGGCGGCGGCGAGGGGGGAATGGTCCGCGTGATCGTGGGTGATCAAGATGTGGCTGACCCGCTCATCGCCGATGGCGGCCAGCAGGGCGTCCAGATGGACCGGCAGATCCGGACCCGGATCAATGACCGCCACCTCGCCCTGGCCGACGATGTAGGTCCCGGTCCCAAGATAGGTGAAGGGGCCGGGATTGTCGGCGATCACACGCCGGATCCGCGGCGACACCCGATCGCAGCGGCCGTACTGGAAATCGAGCTCGCGGACGAAGGGGATCAAGCGGGCGCCCCTATCGTGGCAGGACGCCCGACAGGTCGTAGCCCGCGGCCTCGCCCAGGGCGACGAGTTCGTCGCGGCTGCTGGCGCCCGATTGCGCCTGGCCCAGGGACCAGCTGACGATCGACCGGGTTCCCGAGCGGCAGAACAGCAAGACCTTGCCGTGGGCGTCGTCTACCGCCTCGCGCACGGCCTCGATCTGATCGGGCGTCGGCATGCCGCGCACGGGGATATAGATGTAGCCTAGGCCCGCTTCTTCAGCCGCGGCGGCGATCTCGGCGCCGTCCGGCTGGCCCGGCTCCTCGCCGTCCGGGCGGTTGTTGACGATCAGGGCGAAGCCCTCGCCGGCGGCGGCGGCCACGTCGTCGGGGGTGATCTGCGGGCTGACCGAAATCTTGTCGGTCACGGTGCGAAAGCGGCTCATGGCGGTTTCCTAGCTGTCGCGCTTGGCGCGCATGAGGGCGCCGTTGGCCTTGAGGAAGAAGTTCCCCAGCTTGCCCTTCTTGATCTCGACGGTGACGCCGTTCTTGAAGCTGCGGGCCGGGTCGGGGGAATCGGTCTGCCTCCAGACCGCGCCGTCCTCCAGCTGGAAGTTCCATTCGCCCCGGGCGCTTTGCCAGACCTTGACGGCGACGGCGGTGATCGCCTCGATGTCGCCGCTGTCGTCGGTCTTCTCGCCCTTCTCTTCCTTGTCCGGCTTGGCGCCGCCCTTGTCCTTGAAGACCTGGGGCAGGGCGATGTTGAAGCCGAAGGTCGAGCGCTGGGCCTTCTTGATCTCCTTGCGGTCGACCACCACCACATCACCCGACGTCTGGGCGGCGGCCAGCTGGTCGGCGGTCTTGTCGAAGCACGCCAGACGCTCGGCGGCGTCGCCGATCTTGCGGCAATTTATGAGTGCGTCGAACACCGGCGGACGAGCCTCCACACCGGCATTGCCTGTTTGTGAGGCAGCGGGGGAGGCAATCGCCAGAGCCGTCGCCGCAAGCGCTGAAAACCCAAGCCTTTTCATGGAGACTCCTTGTTTCACAAGGAATACCTCTGTCGGGCCTTCCGCCGCAACGTCGCCGTTCAAACGCGATCTTGCCCCTTTAAGTGGTAGGGAAACGACGGTTGGTGAAACATTTCTGCAACAAGTCGTAAATTGCGGCGGAAATCGTTCAAACAGCAATTCCCAACACCGGTTCGCTTTGATGTAGTCCCTCCCCAGGGGTGAGCTGCGGGATTCCAAAAAATCCAAACCCGTATCGAACCTCTGTTTTTTGGGGGCACGCCGCTTCGAGCGGCTGCTGGAGGATAAAAATTTGATCAACAAGTCCACGCGTGAGCGCCTGCTCGCGTCTTCGATGATTTGTGGCGCGGCCTTCATGGCCATGTCCGCAACCACCGCCTACGCGCAAGATGACGTCGCGGTCGAAGAGATCGTCGTCACCGGCTCGCGTATCGCCCGTCCGGACCTGGTCTCGACCAGCCCCGTCGCCACCGTCGGCGAGCAGGAACTGAAGCAGTCGGGTGTCGTGAACACCGAAAACCTGCTGAACACCCTGCCGCAAGCCGTGCCCGGCGTCACCTCGACCGTGAACAACGGTTCGGGCGGCGCGGCCACCGTGAACCTGCGCGGCATCGGCGCCAACCGCACCCTGGTGCTGGTTGACGGCAAGCGTCAGACCCCGACCACCCAAAACGGTACGGTCGACCTGAACCTGATCCCGCCGGCCCTGATCCAGCGCGTGGAAGTCGTGACCGGCGGCGCCTCGGCCGTTTACGGTTCGGACGCCATCGCCGGCGTCGTGAACTTCGTGCTGAAGAAGGACTTCGAAGGCTTCCAGTTCACCGCCGGTTATCAGAACACCGACGACCTGGACGCTCCGATCTATTCGGTCGACGCCACCATGGGCGCCTCGTTCGACGAAGGTAAGGGCAACGTCGTCCTGTCGCTCGGCTACAACGACCGTGAGCCGCTGACCCAAGGCAAGCGCGGCGGCCTGCTCGGCTTCGCCTACGGTGAACCCTCGGCCGCCCAGCGCGCCCGCGGCATCACCGGCCTGGTCATCTCGGGCTCGGGCTCGCAGGAAGACGGTACGGTCAACCCGTTCGTCGCCGGCCGTTTCGCCACCCTGCCCGGTGTTGCGAACAACGCCGCGAACACCACCCTGTTCACCAACACCGGTGGCGTCCGTCTCTACAACCAAGACACCGACACCTATAACTTCGCGCCGATCAACTACCTGCAGACCCCGCAGGAGCGTTACTCGGTCACCGCTCTCGGCAACTACGAGATCGCCCCGGGCATCGAAGCCTTCGCCAAGGGTAACTTCGTCTATTCGGCGGTCACCACGCAGCTGGCCGAAACGCCGGTCGGTTCGCGGACCTTCCGCTTCACGCTGGACAACAACCCGTTCCTGACGCCGGCCGCCAAGGCCGCTCTGAACACCCTGGGTTCGACCACCGCGTACACCATTCCGACCAGCGCTGCTTGGGCTGCCGGCACGTACACGGACGTCGATAGCGACGGCGACGGCATCTTCGACACCGTCAGCGGCGTGTTCAACCGCCGCCTGTCGGAAGTCGGCCCGCGCATCAGCGAGTTCAACTTCTACGGCTTCCAGACCCAGTTCGGTCTGCGTGGCGACCTGAACTTCGTCAACGGCTCCTGGGAAACGTACATCCAGTACGGCAACACCCACGGCTCCAACTCGCTGCTCGGCGACACCAGCCTGCAGCGCATCCAGCAGGGCCTCCTGCTGAACGCCGCCGGCACGGGCTGCCTGGATCCGTCCAACGGCTGCGTCCCGGTCAACCTGTTCGGCCGCGGCCGGATTTCGGCTGAAGCCGCCAACTTCATCAAGACCCGCATCGAGTCCTCGCAGGACTACGAGCAACTGGTGGCGTCGGCCTTCTTCTCGGGCAACACCGACAACTTCTTCACCCTGCCGGCCGGCGGCGTCGGCTTCGCGATCGGTTCTGAATACCGTTACGAAGGCTTCGACTTCCGTCCGTCGCAGGATCTGGCCGTCGGCAACCTGACGGGCTTCAACGCCTCGCCGCCCGTGCGTGGTGACTTCGACGTCTACGAACTGTACGGCGAACTGCTGGTGCCGCTCCTGAAGGACCTGCCCTTCGCGAAGTCGGTGAACCTGGAACTGGCCGGCCGTCTGTCGGACTACTCCTCGCAAGACGAGATCACCAAGACCTACAAGGTCGCCGGTGACTGGGAAGTCTTCGACGACCTGCGCATCCGTGCGTCGTACAACCGCGCCGTCCGCGCTCCGTCGGTTGGTGAACTGTTCGCCCCGCAAGGCAACGGCTTCCCGACCTCGACCGACCCGTGCTCGGCTCGCGGCGCTCCGACCGCTGCTATCCGCCAGGCCTGCATCAACTCGGGCGTCGCTGCGTCCGTCGTTGGTCAGATCAATGCGAACCAGCAAACCCAGACCCTGACGGGCGGCAACCCGAACCTGGCTCCGGAAGTCGCCGACACCTTCACGGTCGGCTTCGTCTATCAGCCGTCGTTCATCCCGCGCCTCGCCATCACGGTGGACTACTTCGATATCAAGATCGAAGACCAGATCACCGCTTTCGGCGGCACCACGCAGAACGTGATGAACGTCTGCTACGGCCCGATCGTGAACGGCAACCCGTCCTCGCCGTACTGCCAAGCCATCAACCGCCTGGCCAACGGCTCGATCGACTTCGTGTCGCGCATCAACCAAAACGCTGCCTCGAACAGCGTTGAGGGCATCGACATCGGCGTGTCCTACCGCTTCGACCTGGCCGACCTCGGCCTGCCGGAAGTGGGCGGCATCGCCATCAAGTCGCTCTACACGAACAGCTGGGAAAACACCTTCAAGGCGGACGAACTGTCCAATCCTGTGAAGTGCGCGGACAAGTTCGGCGCCGCCTGCGGCAATCCGACCCCGCGTCACAAGCTGCGCACCTCGGTCAACTGGACGTACGAAAACTACGGCCTGAACCTGGTGTGGAACTTCCTGGACGACGTGATCGACGACAACCCGGGCACCACCTTCGTCGTCGATAAGGTCGGCGTGAAGAACTACTTCGACCTGTCGGCTGACTGGCGCGCCACGGACACCGTGTCCTTCACGGGCGGCGTCCGTAACCTGACCCAAGAGAAGTATCCGATCATGGGCGGCAACGCCTCCCCGTCGAACAGCGGCTACCCGGCCGTGTACGACGTCCTGGGCCGGATGTTCTTCATCAACGCTTCGCTCAAGTACTAAGAGCTTAGTGACAAGAAAGGGCGGCGGGCCTTCGGGCCCGTCGCCCAATCTTTTTGTGCTGTTGTTTCTACTTTGACTTGCGCCCTGGAACTCGGTTCGCTGACTCAGGGTTGCGTTGTCACAATATGTGTCATTAATGCGACAGGCGCCAAGTTGCCTGAAGCTTGAGCATTCAACCTCCATTGACCCTGTTTCCGGGCGGCAGATAGTCGCGCCATCGAAGCGTTCGCGCTCCGATTCAACAGTAAGGGGAGCGGCCCCGCGCATTCGCGCCCGGTCGCCGGAGGATCGAAATCTTGCAAAACCAAACCACGCGCACGCGCCTTCTGGCGTCGTCGATGATCTGTGGCGCGGCCTTCCTGGCCATGTCCGGCTCGGCGTCGGCTCAAGACGCGACGGTCGAAGAGATCGTCATCACCGGCTCGCGTATCGCGCGCCAGGACTACGTCGCCAATAGCCCCGTCTCGACCGTCACGTCGGAAGCCATCCAGGCCGCCGGTTCGACGACGACTGAAGACGTCCTGAACCGCCTGCCGCAGGTCGTTCCGGGCCTGACCGCCGCGTCCAACAACCCGTCGGACGGCACGGCCACCGTCGATCTGCGCGGCATTGGCCCGACCCGCACCCTGGTGCTGGTCAACGGCCGTCGCATGAACCCGTCGACCCGCGCCAACACCGTCGACCTGAACAACATCCCGACAGCCTTGATCGACCGGGTTGAAGTGGTCACCGGCGGCGCCTCGGCGGTGTACGGCTCCGACGCCCTGGCCGGCGTGGTGAACTTCGTCCTGAAGAACAACTTCGAAGGCGTCGAGCTGTCGAGCCAGTACGGCGTCAGCGAGTTCGGCGACGGCAAGACCTCGAACAGCTACGTGCTGTTCGGCACCAACACCCCGGACGGCAAGGGCAATGTCACCGCCTACGCTTCGTACTATGACCGCGACCGCATCCTGCCGAACAGCGATCGCGCCTGGTCGCTGTCGTCGAACGCCGGCGGTTCGGGCACGGGCGAGCGCGGCGGCCTGAACGCCGTCGGCACCAACCCCTTCGGCGGCTCGACCTCGAGCCCGCAGAACATCCGCTACGCCTTCAACGCAAACGGCACGCCGCGTCCTTTCGTCAACGATTTCGGCCTTGGCCCGACCAGCGACCGCTACGACTTCGCGCCGGTCAACAACCTGCTGTCGCCGGGTGAGCGCTTCAACGCCGCCGTCCTGGGCCGCTACGACATCACTGACAATCTCGAGTTCGTCGGCGAATTCTTCTATTCGGACAGCCGCAACGCCGCCCAGCTGGCCCCGACGCCGGCGACCGGGATCCAGATCCCGTACAACAACGCGTTCGTCACGCCGGCCCTGGCCACGCTTCTGGCCTCGCGTCCGAACGCCACCGCGCCGATGTTCTTCGATCGCCGCATGACGGAAGTCGGCCCGCGCGTCGAGACCCGTGACTCAGACCTGTACCAGATCAACCTCGGCCTGAAGGCTGACCTGGGCAACGAATGGCGCGCGGAAGCCTTCTACAGCTTCGGCCGCACCGAGTTCCGCGTCGGCGTCCAGAACGACGTCTCGCGCTCCAAGGTGCAAGCGGCCATCGCGGCGGGCGGCACGACCACCAGCTGCGCCCCGTCGTCGCTGGCGATCTTCGCCAACTGCGCCCCGATCAACCTGTTCGGCCAGGGCGCCATCAGCCCGGCGGCGGCGAACTTCGTCCGCATCAACTTCAGCGACCTGACGGTCTTCGAACGCAACACGGCTTCGGGCTTCGTCTCGGGCCCGCTGTTCAAGCTGCCGGCCGGCGACCTGTCGGTGGCCTTCGGCGCCGAATGGCGTGAAGACAAGCTGGACTTCACCCCGGACGCGGCCAAGAACGCCGGCGACATCTTCGGCTTTAACGCCGAACGCGCCGTGGGCGGCTCCTCCAGCGTCGGCGAACTCTACGCCGAAGCCATGGTGCCGATCGTGTCGGGCGTGACCGGCGCCGAGTACCTGGGCCTGGAGCTGGGCGCCCGCTATTCCGACTACTCGTCGGTGGGCAATGTCTACAGCTACAAGATCGGTGTCGAATACAAGCCGATCGACCAGCTGCGCGTTCGCGGCATGTATCAGCGCGCCAGCCGCGCTCCGTCGGTGTTCGAACTGTTCCAGTCGGGCGACCAGGGCTTCCCGGCCGTTCTCGACCCCTGCACCACGGTCAACCCCGGCACGGGCGCCGCGCGCACCCTGTCGGCTTCGGTCCGCGCCTTCTGCACCGCGCAGCTGGGCTTCGATCCGGTGACCACCAGCTTCGTGGCGCAGAACACCCAGACGGAATCGTTCTTCTTCGGCAACCCGAACCTGAACGAGGAAAAGTCTGAAACCCTGACCGCCGGTCTGGTGTGGCAGCCGACCTTCGTCCCGGGCCTGACCGCGACGATCGACTACTACGACATCAAGGTCGAGGACTACATCGGCACCCTGGAAGGCGGCGTGTCGGGCATCGTGAACGGCTGCTTCGCCAGCGGTTCGCTGACCTCGGACGCTTGCTTCAACCAAGGCATCGGCCTGCCGCTGATCTACCGTGACGCCGGCGGCGCCCTGAAGGCCCGCGCGCCGCTCGGCAACGTGTCGGCTCTGCGCACCAAGGGCGTCGACTTCGCCGTCAACTACGGCTGGAACGTGCCGTGGGCCGGCGGCATGTGGGGCGAGAAGCTGAACTTCGACCTCAATGTCACCTACCTGGACAGCTATGAGCTGGACGGCGTGCAGTACAAGGGCACGATCGGCGCCTACAACATCTCGGCCTCGCTGCCGGAATGGAAGGCCTCGCTGCGCCTGGGCTACGACGTCGGTCCGGTCCGCGTGTCCTACACCGGCACCTTCATCGACTCGATGGACAACCAGGGCAACATCCCGGACTTCGAGGACGGCGGCTACGTCGGCACCGACAGCTTCTTCTATCACGACGTCTCGGCTCGCTGGGCCGTGACCGAGAAGGTCGAAGTGTTCGGCGGCGTGCGGAACCTGTCGGACGAAACTCCGCCGGTGTTCGACAACGCCCCGGACGGCAACACCGACCCGAACACCTACGACATCATCGGGCGGAACTACTTCGTCGGCGCCAAGCTGCGCTTCTAAGAAGCGGGTTAGGCGAAAGTGTTCGCGGTTTCGCCGCGTAATGCGCGCCAACTCTAAGACAAGCTGACCGAAAGGTTGGTTCGGGCGGCGGATCCTCGGGTCCGCCGCCCTTTCTTTTTGGCGGCGGGTTCGGCTATTGGGCGGGACGCCCAGACTTGGGCTCAGGAGTCGACATCATGCGCATCGCCATCGCCTCGGATCACGCCGCGATCGAACTCAAGGCCGAGCTGACGGCCTGGCTGACCAGCCTTGGCCATGAGGTGGCCGATCTGGGTCCCGACAGCGGCGAGCGTGTCGACTATCCCGACTATGGCTACAAGCTCGCCGCGCACGTCGCCGGCGGCCAGGCTGAGCGCGGCGTCGCCCTTTGCGGATCGGGGATCGGCATCTCCATCGCGGTCAACCGCAATCCGGCCTGCCGCTGCGCCCTGGTCGGGGAGCCGCTCTCCGCCGCCCTGAGCCGGGAGCATAACGACGCCAACGTCATCGCCCTGGGCGCCCGCCTGACCGGCCCCGACATGGCCAAGGCCTGCGTCACCGCCTTCCTCGACACGGCCTTCGCCGGCGGTCGCCACGGCCCGCGCGTGGACAAGCTCGGCGCGCCGTCAGTCTAGGCGACGAGAGCGCGAGCGCCGACTTGATCTATCGTGCTGGGGCCCTCGGCGTTTAAGCGCAATCGTGGTCAAGTGTTTCAAATATAAGACTAAATGTGTCGCCGATGCCGTGTACCGGCGCTGGCGATCGGCTTAGCCCTCGTCCCAAGGATGGGCGTGCTGAGCGTCCGTCCCTTTGTGCTCTGGCGGCGTCCTCGCCGCTGCAACAGGGGAGCGGCCCGGGGGACACCGGCCGCCGGAGGGATCGAAATCTTGCAACACACCACCACCCGCACGCGCCTGATGGCGTCGTCGATGATCTGCGGCGCGGCCTTCGCCCTGGCCGTCCCGGCCTTCGCGCAGGAGGCGACGGTCGAGGAAGTCATCATCACCGGCTCGCGCATCGCGCGGCAGGACTACATCGCCAACAGCCCGGTCTCGACGGTGAGCTCGGAGGCGATCCAGGCCACCGGCGCCACCAACACCGAAGAGGTAATGAACCGTCTGCCCCAGGTGGTGCCCGGCTTCAGCGCCGCCTCCAACAATCCCTCCGACGGCACGGCCACGGTCGATCTGCGCGGCCTTGGCCCGACCCGCACCCTGGTGCTCGTCAACGGCCGGCGGATCAACCCGGCGACGCGCCTGAACGCGGCGGACCTCAACACTATCCCCACCGCCCTGATCGAGCGGGTGGAGGTGGTCACCGGCGGCGCCTCGGCGGTGTACGGCTCTGACGCCCTGGCGGGCGTGGTCAACTTCATCCTGAAGCGCGACTTCGAAGGGGTGGAGCTGGGCGGCCAGTACGGGATCAGCAAGTACGGCGACAACGAGACCTACAACGGCTACGCGCTCGTCGGGGCCAATTCGCCGGACGGGAAGGGCAACGTCACCGCCTATCTGTCCATCTATGACCGCAGCCGGGTCCTGCCCAACAGCGACCGCCCGTGGTCGCTGACCTCCAACGCCGGCGGCTCCGGCACCGGCGCGCGCGGCGGCTTGAACTCGCTGCCGGGCAACCCCTACGGCGGTTCGCTCAGCAGCCCGCAGAACGTTCGCTACGCCTTCAACAACAACGGCACGCCGCGTCCGTTCGTCAATGACTTCGGCTTGGGACCGACCAGCGACCGCTATGACTTCACGCCGGTCAACAACATCATGTCGCCGGGCAAGCGTTTGAACGCCGCCATGTTCGGCCGCTACGACCTGACCGAGGCTGTCGAGTTCACTACGGAGCTGGTCTATTCCGACAGCCGCAACTCGGCCCAGCTGGCCCCGACCCCGGCGACCGGCATCCAGATTCCGTACAACAACGCCTTCGTGACGCCCGCCCTGGCCAGCTTGCTGGCGACGCGCCCGAACCCTACCGCGCCGATGTTCTTCGATCGCCGCATGGCGGAGCTTGGCCCGCGCATCGATAAGCGCGACGCCGACATGTACCAGGCCAATCTGGGCCTGAACGCCGACCTGGGCTCGGGCTGGCGGGCGGAGGGGTACTACAGCTACGGCCGCACGGAGTTCCGATCCCAGATTCTCAACGACGTCTCGCGTTCTCGCGTGGCGGCGGCCGTCGCGGCGGGCGGCACGACCACGGCCTGCGCCCCGGGCTCACTGGCGATCTACGCCAACTGCGCGCCGCTCAACATGTTCGGGGCGGGGACTATCTCTCCGGCGGCGGCGGACTTCGTGCGCCTGAACTTCAGCGATCTCAACGTCTTCTCCCGCAATCTCGTCTCGGGATTCGTGTCCGGCCCGCTGTTCAAGCTGCCCGCAGGCGACCTTTCGGTGGCGCTCGGCGGCGAATACCGCAAGGACCAGCTGAACTTCACCCCCGACGCCGCCAAGGCGTCCGGAGATGTCTTCGGTTTCAACGCCGAGCGGCCGGTGGCCGGCTCGGTCACGGTGAAGGAGCTCTACGCCGAGGCCGTTGTTCCCCTCGTGGCGGACGTGACCGGCTTCAAGTACCTGGGCCTCGAACTGGGCGCGCGCCTCTCCGACTATTCATCGGTGGGCAGGGTCACCAGCTACAAGGCGGGCGTCGAGTACAAGCCGTTCGATCAGATCCGCTTCCGCGGCATGTATCAGCGCGCCAGCCGCGCGCCCTCGGTCTTTGAACTGTTCCAGTCCAACGACCAGGGCTTCCCGCAGTTCATCGATCCCTGCTCGACCCGCCATCCGGCGACCGCCGCGGCGCGCAGCCTGTCGGCCTCGACCCGCGCCTTCTGCACGGCGCAGCTGGGCTTCGACCCGGTGGCCAACGGCTTCATCGCCCTGAACACCCAGACGGAGACCTTCTTCTACGGCAACCCGAACCTGGCCGAGGAGCGGTCGGAAACCCTGACCGCCGGCGTCGTCCTGCAGCCCAGCTTCGCGCCCGGGCTCACCGCGACGATCGACTATCACGACATCAACGTGAAGGATTACATCGGCACCATCGAGGGGGGCGTCGCCGGCATCGTCGGGGCCTGTTTCGCCAGCGGCGACATGACCTCGTCTGCCTGCTTCAATGATGTGATCGGCCTGCCGTTGATCTATCGCGACGCGGCCGGCACCCTCAAGGCGCGGGCGCTGCTGGACAACGTCTCGGCCCTGCGGGTCAAGGGCGTCGATTTCGCCATCAACTACGGCTGGAACGTGCCGTGGGCCGGGGGCCTGTGGGGCGACAAGCTCAACATCGACCTGAACGTCACCTACCTGAAGAGCTACGTCCTCGACGGGATCGACTACGCCGACACCGCCGGCTTCTACAACATCAGCGCGACCTTGCCGGAATGGAAGGGCAACCTGCGCATGTCCTATGACGTGGGGCCGGTGAACCTGGCCTATACCGGCACCTACATCGGCGCCATGGACAACCAGGGCAACATCCCGGCCTTCGAAGACGGCGGCTACACCACCGTGAAGGCCTTCATCTATCACGACGTCTCGGCCCGTTGGGGCGTCACTGAAAAGGTCGAGCTGTTCGGAGGCGTCCGCAACCTGACCAACAAGCGGCCGCCGATCTTCGACAACGCCAACGACGGCAACACTGACCCGAACACCTACGACATCGTGGGCCGGAACTACTTCGTCGGCGCCAAGCTGCGGTTCTGACGAACAGCTGAGCGGCGTATACGGGCGGCGGATCTTCGGGTCCGTCGCCCTTTTTCATGCTCAGGTCTGACGCATCGTGCGCTCTTCTTGATGGTGTGCGCACGAACCTCATGTCTCCAGAAAATATCGGAAAAACAGTGTCGTAGATGCCGTGGTCAGCCCAGGTCGCGAGGCTCTAGGCCGTTCGGAGAGTCCAATTTCAGGAGCCTCCCCATGGCCACCATCGCCGAACTCGAAGCCGCCTATGAGGCTGTCACCCGCGTCACGCCCTCGGCGGCGCAGAAGCTGATCCTGTCGGACCTGGCCGTCGCCAGCCAGAACGGGGTGATCACCGACGAGCAGGCCTACGGCCACATCCTGAAGCAGGCGGACGGGACCACCACCGTGGCGGCCCTGACCTACCAGTTCTTCACCGGCAAGCTGCCCACCGAGGCGGGCTTCGACTATCTGGTCAGCAGCACGGCTAACACGTCAGACCTGAACGACGCCTACTTCCAGGGCTTCAACTTCGAAAACCGCTTCATCAATTTCGCGGTCAGTCTGGGCGTCCATGGCGAGGGCAAGACCGCCTTCCAGACCAAGTACGGCGCCCTGACCATGCGAGAGACGGCCGAGGTGCTCTACAACCAGATCATCGGCGTCGCACAGGCCCAGGCGGCCGGCATCGATGTGGAGGCCGCGATCGGTGGCATCGTCGCCCGCGCCAACTACTTCGCCAGCATCGTCTATCCGCCGGCGGCGCCCGGGGCTCCGGCGCCGATCCACGACGGCCTGGCCGTGAAGGCCGCCATGGCCGGCTACATCATGGCCGAGGCGGTGAAGGCCAAGGTCGGCGTCTATTCCAACGGCGTCAGCAACTTCTACCAGGCCGTCATCGACGGCGAGGCGACGTTCAACACCGACCTCAACGACTACGTCACCAGCGGCGGCGGTTCGGGCGGGCCGGGCATTCCGGGGAATACGGTGGCGTTGTTGAACGACGCTGACTTCACGGTCGCGAATGGCAAGTTCTCCGACAACAACGACACGGCGACGGGCAACGTGTCCGCGATCATCCGAAATGTGGTCATGCAGACCGGCAACGGCGGCGACCGGATCGGTTCGCTAGACGTGTTTGTGGAGATCGGCACCGTCGGCGGCTTCACGCAAATGATCGATCTCGGCGGCGGCAATGACGCCGCCTTTCTGGAGCTCACCTCTGCAGCCGACGGCGGCGACATAACGATCGATGGCGGCGCGGGCGCCGACATTCTCCATCTGCTGCTCGACACCAACGTCGATACCCTGACCTCGGTGGAGAACTTCGAGACGGTGGTGCTGACGAGCAGCGACGACAACTACGTCATCGACGGTGAGATCTTCGAAGGCCTCAAGTCGCTTACCTTCGCTGGGCACGCCAATAGGTCGATCCGCGTCACGCACCTCGATAGCGACGTGGCCGTGACGATCGCGAGCGCAGGAACAGCCAGCATGGAGTTCACCTCCGAGGACGCGACGATCATCCTGGGCGCCTCGGAGCTTGAAGAAATTTTCGCCGAAGGTGATCTCGAAGATACGCTTACCGTGATCGCCAAGGGCGCTACGACCACTGACCGCATCCAGACGACGGCGTCCAAGATCGTCTTCAAGGGTGACTATTCGCTTCGAACGGGAGTGGAATTTAGCGGCGACGAAGGGGAAGTCGACCTGTCGGCGATCAGCAAGGACGTCAGCCTGACCTACCTGATGCAGCAGGAGACGACGAACACGATCCGGATGGGCGACGGCGACGACCTGCTCAACATCGCCTTCGTTTCCGACAGAGCCACCACGATCGCCCTGAGCGCCGGGGCTGACGTCGTCGGAATCGATGCGGACAGCAACAGCGCTATTGGCGGTTTCGACGCCTCGGGCGCGCTAAAGACCCTCACCCGGATTATGGATTTCGACCCTGACGAGGATGCGATCGAGCTAGGCAGTCAGGACGGCTATCATGCGCTCTCCGCCGCCTTCTTCATTGGCGTCGCGGAAACCGATGAGGCTCGATTCGCCAAGGTGCAGACCGAACTCGCTGGTCAGAACAGCTTCACCTTCACCGCTTTCGACGCAGCCGACGGCTCGGGCGTGTTTATCTACGGGAACGACACCGCCGCGAACACTGGCAACGACTGGTACGTCAAGCTGGTCGGCGTATCCCTCAGCGACCTGCGCATCGACGACGACAGCGTCACGGGGCGGTGACGCTCAACGCCGCTCACCCCCGCTCTTCGCCAGGGTGAGCGGCGTCTGCATCAGTCCACCATCCGCGGCGCCAGCACCGTCGCGCCCTGGCTGCGCAGGCGGGCGTCCATCATTTCGTCCATGATGGCCTTGGCGTTCGGATCGCCCAGAAGCCAGCCGGCGGCGGCCACGGCGCGGGCGCTGTCGGCGCTGACGCCGAAGGCGCGCTCCAAGGCCTCGAACGGGCTCTTGGCGCCGCCCACGCGCTTCAGGCGCACATCGCCTTTCAGCTTGGCGAGGGTCTTGGCCTGCTCCACCGCGTCATAGAAGCCGCCGACCTGGTCCACCAGGCCCAGATCCTTGGCCTGGGCGCCGGTCCAGACGCGGCCCTTGGCGATCTCGCGCACGCGGTCGACGGGGATGTTGCGACCGCGCGACACACGGTCGATGAAGCCCTCATAGGTATTGTCCATCCAGCGCTCGTAAGCCGCGCGCTGGGCGGGGGTCCATTCCTCGCCCGCCGAATAGGTCCCGGCGTACTCGCCGCCGATCTGCAGCTGGCGCGCATCGACGCCGAAGCGGCCCAGGGCGTCGCCGACGGCGAACTTGCCGCCGTACACGCCGATGGAGCCGGTCAGAGTCCCAGGCTGGCTGACAATGGAGGAGGCCTCTGAGCTGATCCAGTAACCGCCAGAGGCCGCATAGGCGCCCATGGAGACCACCACCGGCTTGCCCGCCGCCTTGGCCGCGCGCACCGCCGACAGGATTTGCTCCGACGCGGTGTCCGACCCGCCGGGGGAAGAGACTCGGAAGACGATGGCCTTCACCTCGTCATCCTTGATGGCGTCGTAGAAGGCCTTGGACACGTCGTCCGAATAGATCACCTGCTCGGTGGAGAACGGGCTGCCCCGCGCGCCCGTGCCGGTCATGATCGGGCCCTCGGCGCCGATCACGGCGATGGCCTGGCCGCCCAGGGTCGGGGCGTTGCGGCGGGCGCGGGCGGCGTAGTCTTCGAACGCCACCACCACCGCGCCCTTGCCGGCGGCCTTGAGGGCCGCGTTCTCGGCGTCCTTCACCTGGCCCACCTTGTCGATCAGGCCCAGGTTCAGGGCGTCAGCCGCCATGTACGGGCCGGCCTCGATGGTCTGGCGCAGGGCCGCGGCGTCCTTCTTGCGGTCGGCGGCCACGGCGGCGAGGGCGCTGTCATAGATGGAGCCCATCCACGACAGCTGCGATTCCCGGTGCGCCGGGGTGTAGTCGTCGTGCAGATAGGGATTGATCGCCGTCTTGTACTCGGCGCGCTGGGCGAACTGCGGCTTCACCCCGTACTTGTCGAACAGGCGCTTGAGGAAGATGTCCTCGCTGAACACGCCGGTGGCCTGGAACGCCGCGCCCGGCTGCATCCACAGCTCGTCGGCGGCCGCGCCCACCATATAGGTCGAGGCGACGAAGCCCGAGGGATAGAGCCCCTGGCTATGGACGATCACCTTTTTGCCGGCCGCGCGCAGGCGCTTGAACGCGCCGCGCAGCTCGTCGGCGGCGGCGGGGGTCATGCCGCCTTCCGGCAGGCGCACGAACAGGGCCTCGACCTTGTCGTCCTTCTCCGCCCGGCGCAGCGTCTCGATGGTGGAGATCACCGACGGGCGCCCGCCCAGCACCGCCAGGGCGGTCATGCTGTCCTGGTCGCTCATGCCCTGGCGCAGGTCGAGGCTGACCACCGCGTGAGCCGGCGTGGCGGGCGGCGCGGCGGCGCCGGCGGCCAGGGCGATCAACAGAAACGGAACCCCGATCAGGAACAGGGCCAAGCCCACGAATACGCCGGCGACGGTCAGAAGAAACTGTTTCATCAAGGGTCCTGTCTGCTGCGCCGCAAACTAAAGGAATTCGGCCAACAGGAAATGGCTCGCGCGATTAACAAATAGCCATGGTCGCTCTCTCCTGCCCCGCCCGCTACGGGGCAGGAGAAAAGCGCAAGCGCGCGCAATCCCCTTCGGGGAAAACATCGCTGAATTTTCAGGGGAGAAAGATGGTCGGAGTGGCAGGATTCGAACCTGCGACCCCCGCGTCCCGAACGCGGTGCTCTACCAGACTGAGCCACACTCCGACTTGAGGAGGGGGCTTATAGGGGAGGGCGGATCGAGGCGCAAGCGACAGAAACCGCTCTTTGAGAAAATCCGCAAAACCTCGTCACAGCACCGTTGCATCCTCAAATCGGCTGCGCTATTCCCACGCCCTCGCCGACGCCCCCCGGGGTGTTCGCCGTTCCTGCTGGGGAATGGTGTAATGGTAACACTGCGGTTTTTGGTACCGTCATTCTAGGTTCGAGTCCTAGTTCCCCAGCCACTTCTCCCCTCGAGGGAGACCGCCGGTCGGACCGGCTTCCAGATAGTCAGATCCGTCGCCCGCGACTCTCGCCCGGTCGCCCGGGGCCTTGTGGCCAAGCTTTGCGCACGCCTTGGGCGCATCTGATCGAAATCCGGTCAGTGGGAACAGGTTGGCCCGCAAGGCGTCGAGGGTTCTTGAACCCCGCCGCGAACACCCTACTTCTGATCACGACGCCGCGAGGCGTCATGCCCTTCCTGGGCGTTTCCTCCCTAATGACTCCAGCCCGGCTCCGGCCGGGCTTTTCTTTTGGGAGGGGCGTTGAGGCTAGCGGCTGATGGCCAGAGCCTGACGCACGGCCTTGATGCAGCCCCACGATCCGACGGCCAGCATTGTAAGCCCCGCCACGATCAGACTGATCTTGTCGGCGCGATTCAGCACCACCGCTCCGCCGGCGACGAACGCCAGGCCGAGCAGCCCGCTGAGAAACAGGCCGATGTACACGAAGATCGAAAAGGCGCGGTCCATGCCACGCCTCTAGCAAGCTGCGCCGTGCCCGGGGATGCGACCGCCCGCCTCTGCGTCGGGATGTCGCTCGCCTGAAAAAGGGCGACCGCGCCGGCCGCCCTCCGCTTTTATCCAGCCAGTTCGCTCGTCAGGCTGATCTGCGCGTTCAGCACCTTGGACACCGGGCAGTTGGCCTTGGCCTTGCCGGCCAGGTCGTCGAACGTCGCCGCGTCGATATTCGGGATCTTGGCCTTCAGGGTCAGGTGGATGGCGGTGATGGCGTAGCCGCCGTCCTGCTCCTCCAGAGTGACCTCGGCGCTGGTCTCCAGGCTGTCGGCGGTGAAGCCGGCTTGGCCCAGGATCAGCGACAGGGCCATGGTGAAGCAGGCCGCGTGGGCCGCGCCCAGCAGCTCTTCCGGGTTCGAACCCGCCTGGCCCTCGAACCGGCTGGCGAAGCCGTAGGGATAGGCGCTCAAGGCGCCGCTCTCGGTGTTGATCGAACCCTTGCCGTCCTTGATGCCGCCATTCCAGACGACCGAACCGCGACGCTTGATCTTCAGGGCCATGATGTCTCTCCCGTTGCAAAGGATGCCGCGCGCATCCTAGGAGCCGAACGCGACAGCTCTTGAATAGAAACGACCCCGCATGCGCATTTCGCCGGACCTCGCCGACAGCCTCGCGCTCGTCGCCCGCGCCTGCGCCGCCGGCCGTGATCCGTGGTGGGTGATCGGCAGTGCGGCCATGGCCCTGGCGGGCCTAAAGGATGTGGTCGTGGCGGACGTAGATGTCCTCACCTCGACCGCCGACGCGCCTCTTGTCGCGGCCGCCCTGAACGCGACGCGCCCGGCCGGCAAGACAGGCGGGGACCGCTTCCGATCCTGCTTCTTCACCACCAGCGCCGCGCCCCTCGATATCGAGATCATGGGCGACCTGGAGGTGCTGTCGAACGGCGCCTGGGTCCCTGTGCGCCCGCAAACCCGCCGCGCGGTCGAGGTGGGTGACGTCACGGTCTTTATCCCCCATGTGGCCGAGCAGATCGAAATTCTGCGCCTGTTCGGTCGGCCCAAGGACCTGGCGAGGGCGGAGAAGCTGGGCTCGCTCTAGAACCCCTTCAGGCTCAGGCCGTCGGCGTCCGGCGGGGTCGCCGATCCGCCGTTCAGGCTCTTCTGCATCAGCACGATGTCGAGCCATCGCTCCTTCTTGTAGCCCACGTCGCGGAAGGTCCCGACCGGCTCGAAGCCCATGGCCTTGTGCAGGCCGATGGAGCCTTCGTTGCCGGTGTCGCCGATCACCGCCATCACCTGGCGCAGGCCCATGGCCGCGCACGCGTCCAGCACCGCCCCCAGCACAGCCCGGCCGACGCCCTCGCCCTTGGCTTTCGGCGAGACATAGACGCTGTCCTCCACCGTGTAGCGATAGGCCGCCCGCAGCCGAAACGGCCCGGCATAGGCGTAGCCCAGGATCTCGCCGTCCTCTTCGGCCACCAGATAGGGCAGGCCGCGCGACTGCACCCCGGCCATGCGCGTGGCGATCTCGTCGGCGGACGGCGGAACCTCCTCGAACGTCCCGAACCCGTTCAGGCAGGCGTCTGCGTAAATCTCGGCGATGGCGGAGGCGTCGGCGGGTGTGGCGGGGCGGATGTTCATGTCGTTGCATATCCTCGCTTCTCCTCCCCCGTGCAACGGGGGGAGGGGGACCATGCTCAGCATGGTGGGGCGCGACTTGGCTCGGAGCGCGCGGACGCCCCCTCCGTCTCGTCGCTACGCGCCGATACACCTTCCCCGCACGCTTTCGCTAGGGGAGCAAACCCGAACTCAGTCCGGCATCGTCTCGAACACCGCCACGTCCGGCGGCAGCGCAGCCCACTCCGGGCGGTCGCGGTTGAAGATGGCGATCTGCGGCGTGAACAGGCTCGGGTCATCCAGCGAGCCGGCGTAGATGGTGTGGCTGTCGCTCTCGCCCGCCACGCCGCCGAACACCAACCCTCCGCAGGTGGCGCAGGAGTTGCGCACCGCGTCCCCGCCGCGAAAGGCGCGGGAGCGGAACTGACGGGTCATGCCGCTGAACCGCACCGCCTGGGCGGGGAAGCCCATGAACGGGATGAAGCCGCCGCCCGACGCCTTGCGGCAGTCGGCGCAGTAGCAATGGCCCGTGAAGGCCGGCGGCCCCTCCGCTTCGTAGCGGACCTCGCCGCAGAGACAACCGCCGGTGATCCGCATCAGGCCTTCTCCCAACCCTTCTCGACCGCCCACACCGCGAAGGCGTAGTCGAGGGCGATCTCCTTCAGGAAGTCAAACCGGCCGCTCGCACCGCCGTGGCCGGCCTCCATGTTGATCTTCAGCAGGATGGGGTTGGTGCTGGTGGTGTGGTCGCGCAGCTTGGCGACCCACTTTTCCGGCTCCCAGTAGGTGACGCGCGGGTCCGACAGGCCGCCGGTGGCCAGCACCGCCGGATAGGGCTTGGCCCCGATCTGGTCGTAGGGGCTGTAGCTGAGCATGTAGTCGTAGGCTTCCGCGTCCTCGATCGGGTTGCCCCATTCGGGCCATTCCGGCGGGGTGAGGGGCAAGGACGTGTCGCTCATGGTGTTGATCACGTCCACGAACGGCACGGCGCCGATGATGCCCGCCCACAAGTCCGGGCGCATGTTGGTCACCGCGCCCATCAGCAGGCCCCCGGCCGACCCGCCATAGGCCACCGTCCGCCCCTTGGCGCCGTAGCCGTTGGCATGCAGGTGCTCGGCGCAGGCGATGAAGTCGGTGAAGGTGTTCTTCTTCTTGAAACGCTTGCCGTCCAGGAACCAGCCCCAGCCCTTTTCCGACCCGCCGCGGATGTGGGCCGTGGCCCAGATCCAGCCCCGGTCCACCAGGCTGAGGTTGCGGATCGAGAAGCTGGGATCCATCGGGATGCCGTAGCTGCCATAGCCGTAGAGCAGCAGCGGAGCCGAGCCGTCCAGCTTGGTCCCCTTCTTCATCAGCACGGTGATCGGCACGTCCGCGCCGTCCGGCGCCTTGGCGTACAGGCGCTTGGTGACGTAGTCGGCCGGGTTGTGGCCCGAGGGGATTTCCTGGGTCTTGCGCAGCACCTTGGTGCGCTTGGCCATGTCGTAGTCGAACCACTGACGCGGCGTGGTCGGCGACTGATAGACGTAGCGCATCACCGGGGTGTCGAACTCGTACCCGCCCTCCAGCGACAGGACATAGGCTTCCTCGTCCATGACGATGGGATGCTCGGCGCCGCCCTTTTCGGTGACCACGATGCGGGTGTTGGCGTTGACCCGCTCCAGCCGCACGAAATGGTTCTGATAGGCGGTGGTCCCGACGATCAGCGTGCCCGGACGGTGGGCGACCCACTCTTTCCAGTTCTTGGCTGACGGGTCGGAGACCGGCGCGCGGACCAGCTTGAAGTCCACCGCGTCGCCGGCGTTGGTGCGGATGATGAAGTCGCCGTCCCAGTGCTCGACGTCATAGCGGACGCCGGCCTTGCGCGGCTCCACCACCTTGGGCTTGGCGGTCGGGTCGCTGGCCGGGATGATCAGGGCTTCGGAGCTGTCGTTGTTGCCGGCGCTGATGACCAGGAACTGGTCGGACGCCACGCGCCCGATGCCGATGAAGTAGCCCTCGTCGGACTCCTCATAGACCAGCACGTCGTCCTTGGCGCCGCCGCGCGCCGGGCGGCGATAGATCTTGTCCGGCCGGCCGTTGTCGTCGCGATGGGTCCAGAACAGCCACTGGGAGTCGGGCGAGAAGGTGAAGTCGCCGGTGGAGCTTTCCACCGGCTCGGCCAGAATCTGTCCGGTCGCCAGGTCCTTCACGAACACCTTGAAGACTTCCGAGCCCTGCGCGTCCTCGGCATAGGCGAACAGCTTGTGGTCGGGGCTGTGGTCGGCCGCGCCGACCTCCGAATAGGCCTTGCCCTTGGCCAGGGCGTCGGCGTCCAGCAGCACTTCCTCCGCGCCGCCGCCCTTGGGCTTGCGGGCGTAGATCGGGTGCTGCGCCCCGACATTATAGCGGGTGTAGTATTCGAACGGACCGTCGGGGGCGGGGACGGAGGCGTCGTCTTCTTTGACCCGGCCCTTCATCTCCTCGAACATCGCCTTCTGCAGCGGTTCGGTCTTGGCCAGCATGGCCTTGGTGTAGGCGTTCTCCTCGGTCAGGTGCGCCTTGACGTCCGCCTTGATCAGGCTGGGGTCGCGCAGGACCTTCTGCCAGTTGTCGTCCTTCATCCAGGCGTAGTCGTCCGTCCGGACGCGGCCCAGCTGCTCGATGCGCTTGGGTTCCTTCTTGGCGACGGGGGGCTTGGGGAGGGCAGGCGACGCGGACATGGATTCACCGGGAATGAGTGCGGAAGAGGCGGCCATCGCGGCCGCCGAGGCCAGAAGTTCGCGTCGGTTTTGCATGCAATATCCTGAAGCCTAGGGGTGCGGCAGGACGCCAGCTTGTGACGCGGATTCGAGGTTGGTCAAATGGGACCAGTTGAGTCGCGTATTCAAGGGGCGTCCATGGCCTGGGATCTCTCTCTCGATCTCATTCAGGCGACGGTGCAGGTCGAACAGGCCCTGCCCGACGGCGGGCGCACTGTCGGCACCGGTTTCCTGATCGACGCCCCGACTCCGGACGGCCGTCCGCGCACGGTGCTGGTCACCGCCGGCCATGTGCTGGAGCGCATGCCCAAGGCCCAGGCCCGCATCGGCTATCGCGTACAGGGCGGCGACGGCGTCTGGCGCTACGACCCCCAGACCATGACCATCCGCGACGAGGCCAACCAGCCGGAATGGGCCAAGCATCCCGCCCGCGACGTGGCGGCGATCGAGGTGGTCGCCCCGCCGGAATTCGCCAAGGCGGCGATCCCGCTCGCCTGGCTGGCGGCGGACGAGACCTTCTCCAAGGTGGCGCTGGGCCCCGGCGACGAAATGATGGCCCTGGGCTTCCCGCGCGGCCTGGCCGCCAACGGCGCCGGCTTCCCGATCCTGCGGTCCGGGCGCGTGGCGTCCTATCCGCTGGGCCCGGCCGACAACTCGCCGACCTTCCTGCTCGATTTCGCGGTGTTCCCCGGCAATTCCGGCGGCCCGGTGTTCATGGCCCAGGCCGCCCGCCGCCGCCCCGGCGCCGGAGAGGCTCAGGAAGTGCAGTTCGTGGCCGGCATGCTCACCCAGCAGGTGGAGCTGAACAAGGAACGGCTGGAGATCGGCGTCGTCACCCACGCCAAGTTCATCCGCGAGGCGGTGAACATGCTGGACGGCGTCATCCCGATCAGCGCCACGAGAGTGGCCGAGGCCCTGCCCCCCACCCAGACCGCCGCCAACGCGGTCGAGGCCGGGACGATAGACTAGGCGCTCACCCCACCCGGTGCCTTACGGGCGAGACGCTCCAGCACACCGTGCGCTGGTCGATCAGGTCGTGGACCGGCGAGTCCGCCAGTTCGTCCATCAGGCCGTCCGCCGCCGCGCGGCCGTCCGTCACCGCCGCCCAGACCAGCACGTCGGCCACCGAGCCGTCCGCTTGCTCCATGATCCGGCGCGAGCGGAATCCCGGCTGGCGGCGCAGCCAGGCGTCCACCTCGACATTGGCGACGATGAACTCCTCCACCGAACAGCCGCGCAGGCGGAAGGTGGTGATCTCGACGGCTTCCATCACCAGCGGCTTGGACGCGTCGGCGTTCAGGGCGTAATCGATGATCCGGGCCATGCGGGCTCTCCTTGCGGAAGGGTGTGTGATCCTGCAGTCGCGACGGGGAGGGCGGCTGCGGCCGGGATGGCTGACGCTGCGCCTTCGCGGGCGGCTCCGCCATCCTGACAACCCAAGACTGACACGCCGCCTCCGCGTCGCGACAGGAACAATCCCGCAGGAGTCATGCACAATCCTGCAAAAACCACGGATACGGGCTTTTCCCGTCCGCCCCGGGGTCTAGGTTGGCGGCGATGACGTCCGCACCTGATCCCTATGCCGAGCTTGTCTCCCTGATCACCCGGTTCACGCCGGAGGACGGTCATGTGGAGACCGCCGTCAACGGCCTGTTCATCGCCCGCAAGACCTCGCCCAGCATGCCCTTGCACAGCGCCCAGTGGCCGTGCCTGGCCCTCGTGGTCCAGGGCGCCAAGGTTGTCCGCCTCGGCGAGGTGACCCTGCGCTACGGCGTCGGCGACTACTTGCTGGTGGCCCTCGACATGCCGGTGGCCTCCTGCGTGGTCGAGGCGACGCCGGAGAAGCCGCAGATCGGCCTGGGCATGGCCATCGACCCTGTGCGTCTGAGTGACCTGATCCGCCGCATCGGCGTGCCGCGCCCGGCCACGGCGGTCGACGCCGTGCGGGGTCTGGCTGTCAATTCGGCGGGGCCGGACCTGCTGGACGCCGTGCTGCGGATGGTCCGCCTGCTGGAGCGGCCGCAGGACATCCCCGCCATGGCGCCGCTGATCCAGGACGAGATCCTCTATCGCCTGCTGACCGGCCCGGACGCCGCGCGCCTGCTGCACATAACGGCGGGCGAGGGAGCCGGCGGCCGCGTCGCCCGCGCCGTCACCTGGCTGCGCGACAACTACGATCAGGCCCTGCGAATAGAGGCCCTGGCCGAGGCGGTGGGCATGAGCGAGTCGTCCCTTCACCACCAGTTCAAGGCGGTCACCGCCATGACCCCGCTGCAGTACCAGAAGCAGCTTCGCCTGCACGAAGCCCGCCGCCTCATGCTGGTCGAGGACGCCGACGTCGCCACCGCCGGCTTCCGCGTCGGCTACCAGAGCCCCTCCCAGTTCAGCCGCGAATACCGCCGGCTCTATGGGTTGCCGCCCGCGCGGGACGTCGAGGCCGCCAGGCGGCCGCTGGCGGCGGAGTAAATCCCCTCGCCCCCGCTCGCGGGGGAGTGGCTGGCGCGACGTTCGTTCCGGCGCTACCACTTTCCTCATGACGCCCCGCCGCCGTGATGTCGTGACTGGAATCCTGGCTCTCGGCCTGGCGGGCGCAACTGTGTCCACCTCCTCGGGAGCCGCGCCCATGTACGGACTGATCGGCAAGATCAAGGCGACGCCCGGCCAGCGCGACGCGCTGATCGCCATCCTTCTGGACGGCGTGTCCGGCATGCCCGGCTGCCTGTCCTACGTGGTCGCCAGGGCCCCCGACGACGCCGACGCCATCTGGATCACCGAGGTCTGGGACAGCGCAGAAAGCCACAAGGCCTCGCTCCAGCTGCCGTCGGTGAAGGACGCCATCACCAAGGGCCGCCCGCTCATCGCCGCCTTCGAAAGCCACGTGGAGACGACGCCGGTCGGCGGGCATGGGTTGAAATAGGTTTCTCCTGCCTCGGTTGCGGGGGAGGGCTGGAAGCCGAGAAACTCACCGAAAGTCCGCCTCCCTCGCGTTGTGGCGAGGGTCTCTGTGTCGGCTGGCGTCTCGCCGGACCGGCTCGCGCCGTGCGTGCGGATGCAGGGACCCCAGGCACAAGGCCTGGGGAAGCGTATTCCCTAATAGCTCTAGCCTCCGAACAACAGCCGCACGCTGTCCCGGTACAGCAGGATATGCCGCGCGGCCTGGCTGGGGTCGCGCAGGCCCTTGGCCAGCAGGATGCCGCCCTCGACGATAACGGTCATCTGGTCGGCTAGTGTCTCCAGGTCCACGGCCATGCGCGGCGGATGGACGGCGGCGATCTCCTCCAGCCAGGCCTGATAGCGACGACGCCAGCTCATCACGATCTCCAGCCCGCGCTCGCGCACCCCGGTGTCGAAGGCGCTGTCCTGGATGACGATGGCCGCCACGATGCAGCCAAGTCGGACCTTCAGCATCTCCTCCATCACCTCGGCGGTGAACTTCAAGAAGATCAGGTACGCGTGCAGCGGGTCCTCGTGCAGGCTGCGGGCCCGGCTCTCCAGGCTGTCCAGCAGCGCCTCGTCCTCTTCGATGAAGCGGTCGATCAGCTGGCGGGCCAGGTCGTTCTTGTCGCGGAAATGATAGAAGAACCCGCTCTTGGTAATGCCGCCGGCCTCCACCAGCTCCTCGATCGACGTGGCGGCGAAGCCCTTGTCGACGATCCGGTCATAGGCCAGGTCCATGATGCGCGCCCGCGTCGCCGCGCCCTTGGACAGGGGAGGCGACTGCACCGTCAGTACGGTTTTCGGATCGGCGACATCGAGCATGTCCCGCCAGATAGCATAATTCGTACGCGAAATACCAATGTTTCTCAGGGGTTTCGCGGATCCCGACCGACTGCACCATGCGTCGGCTGGAGGCGGCCTCGGGCGACTTATAGATATCTGCGCCTTCCGGATCGGCGGGCATGCCGGTCCCTCTCAGACCGAGCACCCGCATGACCATCAAGGATCACCGCGGGCTGGCCGTCACCGGCGCCAGCCCCTTCGCCCTGGAGCGTTTCGAGAACGCCCTGGCCCTGTTCAACCGCTTCGGCGTCGACCCCGTCGCCGAGCTGGACGCCGCCCTGGCCGACAGCCCCGACTTCGTCATGGCCCACGCCCTGCGCGCCTATCTGCATCTGGTGGGAACGGACCCCATCGGCCCCACAGCCGTGCGCCACAATCTGGAGCTCGCCCGCGCCGCCGGCGGAAACGCCCGCGAGGCGGCCCACATCCTGGCCATGGAGGCGATGATCGACGGCCGCTGGCGCAACGCCGCCCGCATCCTCGAGGACGTGGCGATCACCTGGCCCCTCGACTTGGTCGCCATCCGCGCCGGTCACTTCGTCGACTACCTGCTGGGCGACAGCCGCATGCTGCGCGACCGCATCGCCCGCGCCATGCCGGCCTGGAGTCCCTCGGCGCCCGGCTGGCACGCCCTGCTGGCCATGCACGCCTTCGGGCTGGAGGAGACCGGCGACTACGTTCGCGCCGAGCGGCAGGGGCGCAAGGCGCTGGAGCTGGAGGTCCGCGACGGCTGGGCCTGGCACGCGGTGGCCCACGTCATGGAAATGCAGGGCCGTAGCGAGGAGGGGGTGAGCCTGATGACCGGCGCCGCCATCCACTGGTCGGAGAACAACATGCTGGCGGTCCACAACTGGTGGCACCTGGCGCTCTACCACCTGGACCTGGGCGACACGGCCGAAGCGTTGCGCCTGTTCGACGGCCCGATCTACGGCGCACGCTCGCCCATCGCCTTCGACATGGTCGACGCTTCGGCGCTCCTGTGGCGGCTGAAGCTGCTGGGCGTCGATGTGGGCGACCGCTGGGACGCGGTGGCGGAGGCCTGGGCGCCGTGTCAGCCGGACAACGCCTACGCCTTCAACGACATGCACGCGATGATGGCCTTCGCCTCGGCGGGCCGGAAGGATGAGGTGCGCCTCGTTCGCTCGGTCCAGTCCTGCGCCCGCGACAGCCTGGGCGACAACCGCGAGTTCCTGGCCCAGGGCGGCCAGGCGGCGACCGAGGCCATGGCCGCCTTCGTCGATGGCGACTACCGCCGTGTCATCACCCTGCTGCGGCCGATCCGCCATCACGCCTACCGTTTCGGCGGCAGCCACGCCCAGCGCGACGTCATCGACCTGACCCTGCTGGAGGCGGCTCTGCGCGCCGGCGACCGCGACCTGGCCCTCGCCCTCGCCGCCGAACGCGCCGACGCCAAGCCCCACGCGAGCGCGTTGCTGCTGGTGGATCGCGTGGGAAAGGCGGCTTGAGGTAACCCGTTCTTCCTCCTGCCCCGTAGCGCAGCGTACGGGGAGGTGGCGCGGCGCGCAGCGACGTGACGGAGGGGGCGCTCTTCCTGAATCTCAGCAGAGCGCCCCCTCCACCATGCTTCGCATGGTCCCCCTCCCCCGCAAGCGGGGCAGGAGAAAAGGCTTATTGGCCGTAGATGATCGAGATCGTCTCGGCCACGCAGGCCGGGCGCTCTTCGCCTTCGATCTCGATGGTGCACTCGTTCTTCATCTGCAGGCCGCCGGCCTTGGGCTCCACGGCGACCAGCTTCTGGCGCATCCGCACCTTCTTGCCGACGCGGACCATGTTGGTGAAGCGCACCTTTTCGGTGCCGTAGTTGATGCCGCGTGTGACTCCGGTGACCTTCATCAGGTCCGCGCCCAGGAACGGGATCAGCGACAGGGTCAGGTAGCCGTGGGCGATCGGGCCGCCGATCTCGCGGGTGGCGCGCTCCACGTCCACGTGGATCCACTGGTGGTCGCCGGTGGCCTCGGCGAACTGGTTGACCCGCTCCTGGGTGATCTCGACCCAGTCTGACACGCCGATCTCCTGGCCGACCAGGCTCGCCACCTCATTGAAACTGACGGTCTTCATGCGGGCTTCCTCCAATTCAAACGATTGTTTCGCCTCGTTGTAGCGGTCATCCTCCCCGCAAAACAAGGGAGACCGCCATGGGCGCACCGAAGTTCGAGACCCTGCTCTATGACGTCCGCGACGGCGTCGCGACCATCACCCTGCATCGGCCGGAGAAGCTGAACGCCTTCACCGCCCGCATGATGAAGGAGTTGATGGAGGCCTTCGACAACACCGACGCCGACGACGCCGTGCGTGCGGTGATCGTCACCGGCTCCGGCCGCGCCTTCTGCGCCGGGGCGGACCTGTCGGGCGGCGGCGCCACCTTCGACCGCACTTCACCGCAAGCTTTGGAGCGGGAGGAGGGCAAGGTCGGCGACATCTATCGCGACGGCGGCGGCCGGGTCTCCTTGCGCATCTATGACAGCCTGAAGCCGGTGATCGCCGCCGTGAACGGCCCCGCCGTGGGCGTCGGCGCCACCATGCAGTTGCCCATGGACATCCGCCTGGCCAGCACGGACGCCAAGTTCGGCTTCGTCTTCGCCCGCCGCGGCATCACGCCCGAGGCCTGCTCGTCCTGGTTCCTGCCGCGCCTGGTCGGTCCGCAGACGGCGCTGGAATGGTGCTTCACCGGCCGCGTCTTCGGCGCGCAGGAGGCGCTGGATCGCGGCCTCGTCCGCTCGCTCCACGCGCCCGAAGACCTGCTGCCCGCCGCCACGGCCCTGGCGCGCGAGATCGCCGACAACACCGCCCCGGTCTCGGTCGCCCTGTCTCGGCAGCTGATCTGGCGCATGGCCGGGGCGACCCACCCCATGTACGCCCACATGGCCGACAGCCGGGCGATCCAGTCGCGCGGCTCTTCCGGCGACGCCAAGGAGGGCGTGACCTCGTTCCTCGAGAAACGCGCGCCCGCCTATCCCGACAAGGTGTCCCGCGATCTGCCCGACGTTTGGGAGCACTGGGACGATCCCCAGTTCCGCTGATCTTGTCCGCGCCGCTGGTGCGGCGTTTCGTCTGTAAAGAAGGGGCGGCGTTGCTCTCTGGTCTGCGGATCGAGCAGCTCGCCGCCCTGCGTTATTGGGGGCGCGCCTTGCCTCGATGGAGCTGTAGCGAACGCTATCGAGCGGTGATCTAGTCTTGAAAGCCGCTGCTAGATCAAAAACTGAACCTGGTTACCACATTTGCGTGTATCTTTGTTTTCGAGACAAGGATCATAGCTGTCGCTTGTCTGAATGAGCGACGTTCTATAAGTACGGATTTCCGGACTTCGGAATCAACAATTGATGCAGCGTCCCGCCGCCTCAGCAGAATAAGACGAACATGGACGATAAAGCAGAAATCATCGAGATGACGGCGGATATCGTGTCCGCTTACGTGGGCAACAATTCCGTGTCGGCTGCCGATCTGCCTTCGCTGATCCAGAGCATCCACCGCACCCTGGCCGACATCTCCACCGGCGCCGAGCCGGTCGAAGTCGCGCCAAAAGAGCCGGCCGTGCCGCTCAAGCGCTCGATCACGCCCGACTACCTCGTCTGCCTGGAGGATGGTCGCAAGTTCAAGTCGCTGAAGCGCCACCTGCGCACCAAGTACAACATGAGCCCCGAGGAATATCGGGCCAAGTGGAACCTGCCCAAGGACTATCCTATGGTCGCCCCGAACTACGCCAAGGCGCGTTCGGATCTGGCCAAGCAGATGGGCCTGGGCCAGGGCGGCCGCAAGCCGGCCCGCAAGGGCCGCTAAACCCTTCTAGCCAAGCTCTACGAAGCGCCCGTTGTCCTCCCGGACGGCGGGCGTTTTGCGTTTCTGGGCCTTGTGAACGGGCAAGCGTGGCTGTCGCCTTGCGCCGCCGAGCCCTAAACGCGTCGGGGCGAGCCGGAACTGTCGTTTCGAAGCAACGCTGTTGTGCCGTTCTGGCACTTTTCTGGTCTCGTTAACCCTTTTCCGCTTGCTCGCGATTCGTTGGTTGAGCGATAGTTAATTGTCGTGATTCCAACGGCTTGTTCGGGACTCTGGAGATGGTCGCGCAATTGGGCGCTCCGGCCGCGGCGGCTCGGGCCCACCAGGAAATGTTCGCCTACTGGGCCTCGCTGCGTCGAGGCTCCAGGCTGCCTAGCCGCGCGGACATCGATCCTTCGAACATGAAGCGGCTTCTGCCGACGGTCAGTCTGATCGACGTCATCCCTGACGGACGGGGCGGCAATGGGCGTGACTTCGCCCTGCGCCTGGCCGGCACCGGCCTCTACACCGTCTATGGCCGCGAGATCACCGGCCGCACCCTGGGCGAGGTGTACAGCACCTCCGCCGCCGAATACTGGCGCCACGAGCTGGACCGCGTAGTCGATGAGGCCAAGCCCGGCGTCGGCGTCCATAACCTAGCGTGGCGCGGCGCCGCCCACCTGTCGATCCTGTGGCTTCGCCTGCCTCTGTCCTCGGATGGGCGGAGGGTCGACATGATCCTCGGCTATGACGCCGTGGTCGGAATGCAGCCGGAGCAACTCTCCCTTTCAGGCATCCGCGCCGCCGACGCGGCCTGACGTCAAACTCGGACGTATCCGGTATTTATTCCTATTGTGGATAACAATAGGAAACTTATCCTCTCTCCATGGCCACCACCTAGGGTTTTCGGCATGGCCTGACGCAAAGGGGCGTCCGGGCCGAGGAGAGTAAGGAATGACCGCCCAAACCTATGACGAGCTGCTCGAGGCCGGCCGCGATCCGCGCAAGGACCGCTTGGCCGCCGGCTTCGTCACCAGCCTTGTCGCCATGTCCACCGGCGTCTCGCCGCGTGAGATCGCCGCCCGCACCCGCGCGAGGGCCGACGCCGCCCGCGCCCGTCAGATGGCCATGTACCTGACCCATGTGGCCTTCGCCTGGCCCATGGCCCGGGTCGCCGCCGCCTTCGGCCGTGACCGCACCACGGCCAGCCACGCCTGCCACCGGATCGAGGACCTTCGCGACGACGCCGCCTTCGACGCTCGGCTGAGCGAGATGGAGGCCTGCCTGCGCCAGGCCCCGGCGGACGGCTGGGCGCCGGCATGAACCGCGCCGCGGCCATCCTGGCCCGTCCCGACGCCTGGCTGGAGGCGGCTGGCGGCGCCTACCTCCTGCGCGTCGGCCCGGATCGGCGCCGCCGGCCGCTGCTGCGTCTGGACGAGGCGGCCTTCGCCGACCTGGCGCGCGAACCTGGTCTGAAGCCGCGCGGGCAGGGCGGCTATGTCCTCGCTCGGCAGCCGCCGCCCGCCGCGCGCCCGGGCGTCATCGAGGGAGAGCGCGTGGTGGCCGAGGCGGACGGCCGCCTGACCACCCGCAGCGCCAATCTGGGCGAGTCCCCCATCGCCTGGCTGGCCCGTCGCCGTGATCCGCAGGGCCGTCCCTGGCTGACCCCGGTCCAGGCCGCGGCGGGAGAGCGCTTGCGCGACGACTACATGCGCGCCGGAACCCTGGGCCGCCTGACCATGGCCTGGGACGCCGGCCCCCGCAGCCGGGGCGGCCGCGGTCCGGGGATGGAGCCGGCGGAACGCGCCCGCGCCGCCAAGGAT
>CAJYMH010000034.1 GCA_913776195.1 uncultured Caulobacter sp. | reverse complement strand
CTGGATAAGGCTATCGCCATAGATGACTGGGGTGCAGCCAGGAAAACCTGCCAAACCGCGTAGCAGTGCTGTTCCTCCATATGCGACCGGCGCAAAGACGAGGCCGGGTCGCAGGATGATCCAGTCCAAGCGGCATTGGGTGAGCAGTGTCTCTGCTTGGAGCTTGGTGGCATTGAAGCCCGTGCTCCTGCCGGGGCCGACACCAGCCGCAGAAATCTGGACGAAACGACCAACGCGAGCGTTCTCGCACGCTTCCACTAACCGGCCGACCCCATCGACATGGACGGCTTGCAGGTTATCACGTGGACTATCTTGCAGCGCCCCAGCACAATTGATCACGGCCTCAACGCCAGCCAGTTCTTCGGTCCATTCCTCAACTCTGTGACTGGCGAGGTCAGCCTGCCTCCAGTCTAGCTCTGGAAAGCGCCGACGCGCTGCCTCCACCTCTCGGCCGAAGCCGATCACCTGATGGCCGTCGGCTGCGAGCCGCGCAGACACGTAGGAGCCGATGAGCCCATAGGCTCCAATAACTGCGATGCGCATGTCTGAGGCTTAGCGCCACAACCTTAGCGGGGAAAGCGTGACGTTCTGCAGAGTCCGCCCAGCTTGGAGGAGACGTTAAAGTTGTCAGCTAAGAGCCGTATCGGGACACGGCTCTGGATGATCGGCTTTCACGCGGGCTCTACAGGCCGCACTGCGGACCTTCGGCCCGTGGTACGAGCCTGGCACTATGCTGACTTGCCGCCTTCGAGAGGCGTTGGCCGAGATAGCCGACTTCGGACGCGCCGCTGAACAGCCCAGTCCGTGCGACGGTCACCGAGTAGTACCCCTCATCGAAGGATCTCCTCGATCCTTCAGCCCTAGGACCACACAGGGCATCTTCGAAGCTTAGGATCAGGATGGTATGGCCACGTCCGTGAATCTCCGTTGCGTGAGAGGCCGCCTCACCTGAAGGTCTGAATACCTGCGATGAGGTCTTGAACCCCTCTTCCGCTGCAAGCTGGTCCGCCATCGCACGGACAGTCCCTGGACGGTTCGGGTCCGTGGCGAGCATGAAAAGCTGCTGCTCTGGACGCGACGGCGAGCATGCCGCCAACACGCCCATACAGGCACCCACGCCCACAAAAAGCAGATTCCGCATGATCAATCTCGTCCGCGAGCAGCGGAAATTTGGATCCTCAAGCCCCTTCCCATGAGCCGACTCTTTCAACAACCGCTAAGAGCCGAAACATCCCCCTCGCCTGCTGACGGATCACGCCAACGGCTGTCCTTTCCCTCCCCCAGCAACGCTCAAGAGCATGAGCACCAGCGTGACGCCGGAAGCTACAGATAGCTGGGCAACGGCGCGCCAGCTGCGGCACACCGCTCGGGAATCTCAGACAGCGCCTGCATCACCGCGGTCCGAGCTGCAGACTTATCTTTGGCGGCGTCGATCGAGGGCGCCAGACGGACATGGGTTGCTCCGGCTGTATCGGGATAAGGCCTGGACAACTTAATCCAGTACGGCGTTGTCCGGACTGGACCGATCCGAGCCATCCCGCAAAACACTGTGCGATCCGGGCTCACGACAAGGTTGATGAGACTTATCCGTTGGGAACTGCCCTCTACCTGGCGAAGGATCTGTCGCGCGAACTTCTTCTGGTCTCGTCGCTCGGCATTGGGGTGACATGCTGAGGTGAGCGACGCGGCAAGGAGGACGCCAACCGCAAGATGCCGCCGGGACATTTGCATTCCGCTACCTCACGATGTTCTGGCTGAGAGAACAATTTCTGCGGCAGCGGCACAAGAGCAATACGGCTGCGATAGCCGGTTAGACAGCAGATACGCCGAACGTCAGCTTCGAGCCGGAACTGTCCCCTCGCTTGCGGGCAGCTTCGCGCTAACACACTTCGATGTCCCGATCAGTCCAACTTCATTCCGGGCGGAGGCGGCGATCTCGTCTGGGGGCAGTTGGGCTGAAGCTGCATGCGCGCCTTGTACTCGGAGAACGGGGGCATGCCCGCTTCGGCGCGACGCTCATCGAGACCAGCCTCATCCTCGATGGGATACGGTCGGTTTCTGCCGCCGTCACAGCGAAACTGGGATCCGTACCGCTGGCGGCGGCCTTCCGATATCGCGATCCGGTCAGACATCAACGCGGCGTTCTGTCCATCCACCTCGTTCTTCGCCACTAGCGGCTCGAGGACCGGTAGAAACCTCTTTTGGGTCGCAAGATCTGAATGCTGCACAATATGAAACGCGGCGTTGGATGCTTTGTCGCCGTAGCGACTCCGCCAGAACCACCCCTCGTTTGGGAGCATGTTTAGAAGGCTCTCGAGATTTGACGCGTCGACAGCTTCAATTTTTGCGCTGGCCGCCGCGATCGCCGAGTCTCGATCGCTGATCGGCATGCGTCCGAAATCCCACGTGACCATGATCATACGCGGCGCTCTGTCGAGCTCGCCGAGGCGGATCAATCGCTCGGTGTCTGAGCTTGCAGGAGGAAGAGAGGCGTGCCGGGCCCTTACCTGGGCTATCGAGTGCTCAACCGCGTCAACGAGGTTTCGTCCCTCGGCCGACGCCGGAGCCGCCGACGCTGCAGCCAACCCTAACAGCAGCTCGATCATGTGCTTCCTCCGTCGCGCTTTCCCGTTAGTGGTCAAGCTGCAATGCGACAACTTTAGGGCGATACTCGCTGCGCACTGCGGACGCTCCGGGCTTCCCTAAGAGCCGCTTTCGGCATCACCAACGTCCTGCTTCAGCCCCCTCCATCAACGCTCTAACGTCGCTTGGAAGAAGGACGCCTTGCCGGACTCGTTCTCCGGCTGCCGAACGCAGACGTCGCGCACGGTCGCCTGCTGACCTGTAAGCCGCGGCCACTTCCGCCGGCGTGAAGAGCCGGTGGTAGCCTTGGCTCGCGCAGCCCGGCCCTCCGGAGTTCGCTCCAACGTCGACGCCGATCGGCGCGGTGTAAGTGGGCAACTGAATTCCGCCGACGACGCGACCCATATCGTTTCGAACGAGCTCTGTGGAACCAGAGGTCGTGCGGCGAGCAAGACGCTGAATTGATCTCGGCGGAACTCCGCTTTCAATCCACCGTCGCATCGCTTCGAAGCCCCCATGGAGAACGAACTTCGCGGGCGTGGTCGTCCCAATCGAGGTCTCCTTGCAGGTCGACTCGATGGCGGCTTGGGTAGACTGCCCAAGATCGCGCAGTTCAAGCGGCTCTCTGGCGCTGCGGAGGTCCCGATCGACGTGGGATGCTCCGGCGATCTCCCACTGCCGGAAGAGCGGGCCGTCAAGCATAGCCATGGAGGCCTCGTCACCCCTGACGTCGCCCTCAGGGACGATCCGCAGCACTGGCTTGCTAAGATCGCTCACGATCAAGCTCCCGATCGCGGCTGACAGCACAAAGCCATCGAATGGTCCGTCTGCGGCAAGGCCCGCATTGATGTACGTGGTCAGCCAGATGCCGCTTTGCGACTGGCCCGCCGCCACGAGGTTCTTTGGAACGCCGACAGAGCGAAGCGGACCATTCTGGGAGCGGAGAAGCCGCCCGATGTCATCGAAGATTCCGAGCGCATACGGCTCCGCCGCCATCTTCCCATCGTTGGGGATGGCCAGGCGTCCGTAGCGAGAAGAGTTCCAATTCCTAAGCCGCTCCGCGCCTCCGAAACCTTGCGCAGTGACACCAACCCAGACGTACCCGGACCGCATCAAGTGTTCCGAACCGGCGAGCCAGATGTTGCCGGAGGGAAAGCCGTTCGAGACGTTTTCCCACTCTACAACGGCGATGCCATTGAAGCGGCTAGGATTAAGAGGACGTCGGACAAGGACGCGGGTCACATAAGGCGTTGGGTCACCGATGAATGTCCCGATCGCTCTGCCGCCGTAGGGGATGACATGCGCGCGTGCCTGCCCGTGTACGATCCATTCTTCCTCCACGTAGCCGCGGCTCTGAAGATCGCCTTGGACGCTGAAGAAGGGATGTTCAGCACTGCTCGACTGGAGGGTGGCTGCCGGCGCCGCCAAGACCCGGCCGCCCAACATCACCAGCGCAGCCATGAGGATCGACTTGATGACTGAAAGGGAGCGGCGCATGCCCGATCTGTGACATGATTTCCCCACGCCTCCCCTATGAAGAATGCCGCGCAAGCTGCTCTTCTCCCTGCGTGAAGTCGTCAGCTATTTCGGCACCCCAGAAGGACGAAGAGCGCCCGACACCGCAAGGTCTAGAATGGCTTCACGCAAGTTATGCCGCCACGCACGTTGGAGTCGTCGCCGAACTCCCCGACGTCGCCCGTCGCCCTGCCGCGACAGCCTTTCTCGGGCCTTCTTGAAAGGAAGGAATCTTTGCGCTTGTTGAAGCGGCCGCCGGGGTCGAGCTGGAGTTTGGCGCGGCCTTCAACTTCGGCCCAACGCCGCGCTTCACAGTCCTCCAGCTCCTCACGCGACAGACCTAAGCGGTCACATCGCTTGAGCGCCTTCAGCGCGGGCAGAGCTTGGCCTGTATTCGATCTAGCGGTGGAACTGGCTCCAGGAGATGTGCTCGGTCCCGCGCCGATGTTCGAGGATACATGGGGCTCGGGTACTGGAATGGTGTCGTCTTGAATGCCCCTTCGCATATGTGCACGAGGCAGCGGTGGCACGGGGGCGGGAGCCTGCTCTGTCAAACGCCGTTCTTGGACCTCGATCTGAAATGTCGGGACTTCATCAAGGTAACGATAGTCAGGCTTCAAGCGGCCTGCCTCATAGCTGAGATAGAAAATAGCAGCTGCATGAAGCACTACGGCGACCGCCAGCCCCAGCGCTGTGCCCGGTCGTCGAATTCGCGGGAGCATTCTGCCGACAGCCGTCATTAAAAGCCCTTCGGCTTGGGCTTGTTCGGAACCAGGTTCCCCTTGCTTGTCGCGAAGAAGCACGGCCCGAAGTTGACGCCGCGGGTCGTCTTGTAGGTGACGACTTTCCCTTGGCCGAAGCGCGCAAAGCACCCAAGGCGAACGAACTGCGAGGTGTGATTATCCTTCCAGGACTGATCGAACTCTTGGCGGACATGCGCTGGAATGTCCGCTCCCTCGACGGGCGCTGCTTCTTTTCCCAATGCGCCTAGCTGCTGCTCACACCGTTCGCGTTCTGCCGCAGTTGTCGCGTCGCGACGGCAGCCGGTTCGGCCCCGCAAGATGCTTCCAATCGCACTTCGATCTAATGCTGAGGACTGCCCGGTGGGCTTCAACGGAGACACGGGAGTTTGCGGTGATTTCACGGGATGTTCGGCCGCCACCGTTGACGCCTGCATTGCTGGACTGGGCGGCTCCGGCTGGGTGGGACGAAGCCTGCCCCGAGAAGCTCCTTCGCCTTCGCTCCCAACTAGTTCCGGCGGAGCCACGACAGCGTCCGGCACCAACATCGCATCAATTGATGAGGCATCATCCCAGGAGCGCCATCGCGGTACGACCTGCCTCCACTGGTGGGCTAGAGCGATGACCAACGCGATATGAACAGCCGTGACGACGACTACGAAGAGGGCCGTACGGTAGCGTGTAGAGGCGCGCGCCACCGTCATCGCCATCCACTTCGCCCCCCTTGGCCACGCAGTGGCTGTCGCGAACGATAACGGCAACTATGGGGCGAACAGAGCCGACTGCTTCACGTTGATATGGAATCCCCTGTCAGAGTCTCCAGGAGAGGCGCTGCTACTGCACTTCCCCCACAAAGTGACCGGGTTACGCCGCCGTCACCACAAGCAGACACTCCTCACGGCAGCTGAGAGCCGTTAGGCGCCCTCGCCTGCTGACGGATAGCGCCAATGGCGGCCGTCGCGCCCGCTACTAGAGTGCGGCTACTGACGTTGGACTGCGTGTAGAAGCAGAGCGCCCAGCATGCGCAACATTTTCGTATATACAAATATGTTGCACGCCATCCCATTTAACGTATATACGAAAATTCGACGGAAGTTACGTTTGATCCGGACAAAAGCGCTAGGAACGAGGCCGACCGTGGCCTGCCGTTCGCGATGGTCGAGGCTTCATCTGAGATACGGCGCTAGTCGCACCTGATGAGCGGTTTGACTATGGCGAGGATCGCTGGATCGCCCTCGGCTATATCGGCGCTCGTCTGTTCGTGTTGGTGTTTACCGAAACCAAGGACGGAATCCGCGTCATTAGCTTCCGCAAAGCCAATGGAAGAGAGGCCAAGAAATATGCCCAAGCGACCCAATCGTGAGAACATCGACGCAGAATCTCCTGAACTTGACGACGCCTTCTTCGCGCGCGCGCGATCTGCTGGTGAAGCCTTAGGGCCTGCCTTTCTGATTAAGGCCAAGCGTACGCCTGGTCGGCCGAAGGTTGAGGAGCCTAAGAGGCCGGTGAGCATCCGGCTCAGGCCCGAAGTTCTCGACCACCTCCGTTCAACCGGAGCCGGCTGGCAAACCAGGGTCGATGACGCCCTCGCAAAGCTGATCAACGAGGGACGGCTCTAGCTTTCGTCAGCGCCTCGAATCCAGGAAGGCGGTGTCTAAAGGCCTGCCCACCGCTCGACGACATTGATTGACGCCAGGCCCAGCCATCAAGGCCGCCGGCGGCCCTGCCGCAAGCTGACTTAGCCAGGGCCTGCTTAGAGCCGAATAGAGCAACTCGGCCCAAGCTATGCATGGCGCCTGCCGGCTTGGCGGCCGACAGGGTTGATCCTTCGCATCGAGGCCGTTCACCATGCAGCGGGCGAACGCTCGCCAGCATGAAATACGACCGAGCCGAACAGCGACGGCGTTCCTCCGTGTCCTGGGTGATTGTGATCGAGTGGAAGGCGGAAGGAGCGATCTAGCGGAAACCATCCTGCAAACCATAGGGGGTGTCACAAACACCTGTTAGCAAACTGCGCCCATGACCTTGGCGACGCAGGAACGTGCGATCTGGCTGGCGCGGAACGTGCTGCCGCACGAGCCTGCCTTGCGCGCCTGGCTTACCCGCCGCCCCCTCTCGGGCCTCGATGTCGACGACATCGTTCAGGAAGCCTATGCGATCCTGGCCGGGCTTGAGAGCGTCGATCACATCAGAACGCCGCGCACCTATCTGTTCGAGGTCGCCAAGTCCGTCATTCTTCAGGCCTTGCGTCGAAGCCGCATCGTGGCCTTCGAGGCCCTGGCCGAAGCAGAAGGCATGGAGGTTCCGGCCCCCGCGCCCTCGCCCGAGGATTTTGCCGCTGATCGTCAGGAGCTGGGGCGTGTCGCCGCCCTGATCGCCGGCCTGCCCGCCAAGTGCCGCGAAGCCTTCACCCTGCGCAAAGTCCACGGCCTGTCGCAGCGCGAGGTCGCCGAACGCATGGGCGTTTCGGAGAACACGGTCGAGAAGCACGTGGGAAAAGGCATCGCCCTGCTTATGGATGCGATGGGACGTGGCGGAAATCGGCGAGCCGGGGCATCTAGAGATCGTGACGCCGAAGAACCGATCGAAATTGACCGCGACCAACGAAAGCAGCGCAGAGATTGACGCCGCCGCCGCGGCATGGGCCGCGCGCGCCGACCGGGGTCCGCTGTCGGCGGAGGATCAGTCGAAACTGGAAGCCTGGGCAGCATTAGATCCGCGCCGGGCAGGCGCCTATGCGCGAGCCTTGGCGGTGAGCGCCCACCTCGATCGCGCCCAAGGCCTGGGTTCAAGGTTCACACCCGAACGCCACCCCGTCGCCCGCGCGATGAACCGGCGCCGACTGATCCTGTCCGCGGGCTTGCTGGCGGCCGCCTCGGTGGCAGGGATCGCCAGTTTCGTCGCCCTCGACCGCAGCGGACGCCTGACGACCCGCAAGGGCGACGTCCGCCGGGCGGCCTTGGCCGACGGCTCAGCCGCCACGCTGAACACGGAGACAACGATCCGCACGGCTTTCGACGATCGAAGCCGCCGGGTTGCTCTTCTACAGGGCGAGGCCCTGTTCGACGTGGCCAAGGACCCTGCCCGCCCCTTCGTCGTCACCGTGGGCGACGTGCGGGTGAGAGCCGTGGGCACCAGCTTCACGGTCCGCAGGCTTCAAGACAACGAGGTCGCCGTCGTGGTGCGCGAGGGCGTCGTCGAAGTCACACGAGGACAAGAGCCTCCCCTTCGCCTGGAGGCATCCCACGCGGTTCGGATCGCCGACGGCGGCGCTCTTCGTCCCACGCTCATGGACGGCGCGGCCGTCGACCGGACCATGGCCTGGCGTCAGGGTATGATCGACCTGGACGGCTTGACCCTCGGACAGGCGGTCCAGGAGTTCGCCCGCTATTCTGACCGCATCATCGTGATTGAAGATCCGAAGATCGCAGACCTCAAGATGGCCGGACTGTTCTCGGCCAGCGATCCTGACGGCTTCGCCCGCGCCGCCGCGCTCAGCCTGGGCCTGACCGCCGAAACCCAGGCGGATGGCGTCCACCTTCGCGGCTCCTGAAAAAGTTTCAGATCGGCATGGCGGAATTTCGCGAGCCGGACCTCCACCCTTGTGAGACCGGCGCAGCGCCGGTTCTGACAGGGGCAAGACCACAAATGCTGAAGAAGATCCTCGTGGGCGGCGTCGCCGCGCTGGCCCTGAGCTGCGCCCTGCCGGCGGCGGCTCAGCAACGGAGCTTCGATGTTCCGGCCCAGGCCGCGGCCTCGGCCATCTCGGTTTTCGCACGCCAATCCGGGCTGCAGGTCGTGGCCCCGGCTGACGGATTGCAAGGCCTCCGGACCCAAGCCCTGAAGGGGCCGATGGACGCCCGCGCCGCCCTGCGCCAACTGATCCAGGGCACGGGTCTGGAGATCGCCTCCGACACCGGCGGCGTCATCGTCCTACGCCGCGCTCAGGCGAACGCCGGAGACGCCGACTTCGCCGAGACGCCCGCCCTGGACACCATCATCGTCACCGCCCAGAAGCGTGAGGAAAGCGCCCAAGGCGTGCCGATCACCCTGACCGCCATGTCGGGCAAGATGGTTGAAACCTACCGGCTCGAAACCCTGCGCGACATCTCGCGCCTGACGCCTGGTCTGCTGGTTTCGGCCTTCAGCCAGAGCAGCCCGACCATCGCCGTGCGCGGCGCGACCAACACATTCACCCAGATCGGCGCGAACAAGCCGGTAGCCGTGGTTGTCGACGACCTGTTCATCCCGCGCAACAGCGCCGCCACCTTCGAGCTCTACGGCCTCAGCTCCGTCCAGGTGCTGAAGGGACCGCAGGGCACGCTGTTCGGGCGCAACGTCACCGGCGGCGCCGTCGTGCTGGACACCGGCAAGCCCGCCTTCAATGACCTGTCGGGCGCGCTTCGAGTCGGCGGCGGCAATTATGGCCTGGCGCAGGTGGACGGCCGCGTCGACCTTCCGGTGAATGACACACTGGCCTTTCGGCTCGCCGGCTCGCTCAAGCAGCATGACGGCTATGGCCGCGATCGCCTGACCGGCCGCGAGCAGGACGATCTCGACAGCACCAGCTTCCGCGCCCAGGCCCGACTGCTGCCGGTCGAGGGGCTGGAGGTTCTGCTCGGCGCCGACTATGCGGACGACCGCAACGGCGGCCGCACCCTGTCATCCAAGGCCGCCGGATCCGATGGCGATCGGCGCACTTCGGAGCTCGGCTACAACCAGAGCTTCGCGCGCAATCAATGGGGCGCCTCGGCTCGGGTCTACTGGAACGCTCCCGTCGGTGAGGTGACCTCGATCACGGGTTATCGCTGGTCGCAGTCCGGCGAGGACTTTTCCGGCACCGGAACGAACTTCGCCTTCCTGACCGGAACCAACAGCCAGTCGGTGAACCGCGACGTGGACAAGGTCGGGCTGCTTTCGCAGGAGCTTCGCTACGCCAGCCCGAAATGGGGCTGGGGCGACTTCGTGGCCGGCGTCTATCTGGCGGATGAGGACGCCGAACGTCAGTTACGGGTCCGCACCCTGTCGGCCGTCACGGGCGCGACCGCCAGCGATGTCCTGACAGACCAAGCCGTGGAGACGCGCAGCTACGCGGTCTTCGCCGACGGCGTCGTGCATCTGCCGGCCGCTTTCGATCTAACCCTGGGCGCGCGCTACACGCGCGACGAGAAGACCGCCTCCCTCGTTCGCACTGACTTCGTGCGGCCCGCCACGGGCAGCTTCACCGCCCGCGATCTGGAAGCGGACTGGAGCGAGTTCACCCCGCGCGCGGTGCTGACCTGGACGCCCCGCGCCGACCTCAAGGTCTATGGCAGCGTCACCCGCGGCTATACGGCCGGCGGCTTCAACACCGACGCGGCCACGCTGTCGGCCCTGACAGTCCCTTTCGCGCCGGAGACGGTCACCAACTACGAGCTGGGCGTGAAATCGCAGTGGCTTGATGACCGGTTGCGCGTGAACGCCTCGATCTTCCACATGGACTACAAGGACAAGCAGGAGCTGTTCTTCAACAACCTGACGCGGGTGCTGACGATCACCAACGCCGGCCAGGCGACCATCGAAGGCGCGGAGATCGAGGTCACCTATCGCCCGACGACCTGGCTGAACCTCATGGGCAGCTACGGCCTGCTGGACACGGTGTACGACGACTTCGTCATTCCCGGCGGCGCGGTGAACACCGGCAATCCGCTCGGCTCTTCACCGCGCAACAAGGCCTCGCTAGCCGCCGATGTCCGCGCGCCCTTGGCCGAGGTCGGCTATCTGATCGGATCGTTGAGCTGGTCCTACACGGACGGGTACTTCACCGGCGCGACCAAAGACCCGAACCTGCACATCGAGTCCTACGCCCTGACCAACCTGTCGATCGGCTTCGAGACCCGCGACGGCCGCTGGGCCGTGACCGCATGGGGCAAGAACCTGGGCGACGAGGACTTCCTGCTGACCCCGTCCACCCAGGGGGTGCTGGCGGAATATCTGGGCGAGCCCCGCACCTGGGGCGTCATGCTGTCGGCGCGGTTCTGACCATGCCGGCGATGGTCGACAGGCGTGCGCTGCTGCTCACCGGCGCCGCCCTTGGACTGAGCGGCGCGGCGATGGCGGACGACGGCGACGTCGTCGGCCAGCCGCTTCGTCCCTGGCGGCCAGGACAGCTCGACATCCACCATATCGCCACCGGGCGCGGCGACGCGGCCCTGGTGATCGGTCCCGACGGCACGAGCCTGATGATCGACGCCGGGGCCTCCGCGACACCGCCGCCTGCCGCCATGGAGGCGTCTCCCGATGCCTCGCGACGGCCGGGTGAATGGATCGCCCGATATGCTCGCCGTCACCTCGCCCCCATCGGCGAGCCTCGGCTGGACGCGCTGCTGGTCACCCACATCCATCCCGACCATCTGGGTGATGTCAGCGCAGACGCCCCCCTGTCATCGAGCGGCGCATACCGCCTGACTGGCGTCAGCGACGTAGCGGCGCAGCTGCCGATCGGGCTGGTGGTGGATCGCGGCTATCCCGACTACGCCTTTCCCAAACCCTGGGACGCCCCCTTCGCTCTGAACTATCAGGCGTTTGTTCGGGAGCGCGCGGCCGCGGGCGGAAACACCGAACGGTTCCGGCTCGGAGTAGCCGACCAGTTTCCGCTTCAGAGAGCCCCGGCGCGGTTTCCCGAGTTCGAGATCCGGAATCTGGCTGCGAACGGCGAGGTCTGGACGGGCGAAGGCGATGAAACACGCCGACTGTTTCCGGCGCTGGACAGCCTTTCCCCGGCTGACCAGCCGGATGAGAACGCCTGTTCCTGCGCGATCCGCATCCGCTATGGGGCTTTCGGCTACTTCGCGGCGGGCGACCTGACCAGCCACACCTTCGACGGCGCCCTGCCCTGGCGTGACGTCCTGACGCCCGCGGCTCGGGCGGCGGGGCCTGTCGATGTGGCGGTCGCCGCGCATCACGGCATGTTCGACGCCACCGGCGCCGATGTGGTGCGGATCCTAAAACCCCGCACCTGGATCATTCAGGGCTGGCACACGGCGCACCCCAGCACCGACGCCTTGGAGCGCATGCTCAGCACGCGTCTCTACCCCGCGGCCCGCGACGTCTTCGCCACCGGCGTCATGCCAACGAACGAGATGGCGCACGGGTGGCTCACTAGCCGGATGCGTTCGATACAGGGACACGTGGTGGTCCGCGTCGCGCCGGGCGGGGCCGGCTACAAGATCGTGACGACATCCAACCGCGATGAACGCGACACGGTCACGGGCGTATTCACGCCCCCACGCGCCTCACTCGATTGAAGGGAAGCTTGCCTTCAGGACCGCGCCGCAATTGTGAAGACGACCACCTGACCCCTTTGGGTCGGGTCGAAATTGTCGTCGGCCATGAGCACCAAGGTGCGACGCCCTCCCACGACAGGCCCCCAGGCCATGGCCTCCAGATTGGCGGCGGCCACCTCGGGCAATCGGTCGAAATTGACCAGCAGCCGCTTCGTCAGCGGGCGGGTGTCGCCGTTGGCTAGGCTCTCTTCGCCGGAGATATCGAGAGCGCCGCTTATGTCCACGACGTAGAGCCGGCAATGGAAGATGAAACGCCCCTGCGCATCCTCGACGCCCGAGCGCTCCAGGATCAGCAGCTGGCGCTCGTCGACCGTCAGGATTTCGCTGATTCCGTTGTCGCCACGACGGGCCGGAGCAGCCTGCACCGGATCGAGGCGATAGGCGTGTTGCGCCTGGATGCGGCCTTGCCGGTCAAGCCGGGTCAGGCGGACGACGCCGGCCTGCGAGATCGTACTGACCGGGCCGTCCTGGATCAGCGGCCCCTCCATGGCCGCCCATAGCGTCCGGCCATCGGCGGATAGGCTCAAGCCTTCGAGAGTCTGGTTGGGCCGAGCGCTGCGACGGAAGCTGAACATATCCGGCAAGGCGACAGCGCCCTGGAAGTTGCCTTGGCGATCCATGCGCCGGATCGCCGGATCGAAGCCGCGCTGAGGATCACCTTCGGTGGACCACAGCAGGCCGCCATCGTCCGGGTCGATGCGGATGGACTCCGCGTCGGCGCGCTCGCCCGACGGCTCGCGAGCGGAAGGAAAGGTCGATCCGTCCTCGCGGCGAAGCGAGACGACGCGCTCAAGACGAAGGCCGCTCACCGCCTTGGCGTCAAAATCCAGACGACCAACGTAGAAGCGAGCCGGCGCCAGATCGGACTTGTCATCCGAGATCATCAGCCACTCGTCCGTCTTCGGGTCGTAGTCGATGCCGGAAATTCCACCGAACGGCGCGCCGTCGACTTCAAGCGCCTTCGGGATTTCCAGCGCCCCGATCAGCCGCAGATCGCCCGGCGACAAGGGCGTGGCAAGAGCCGCGGCAGCCGCCGCCAACGCCGCGAAGCAACCAAGGAGCGTATGACGGATCACTTCAAGACCCGCACGGATTCACGGGCCAACAGCCGCACCCCGAACACCTGACGGCTGGGCGGCTCGCCCTTGGCGCCCATGCGGCGGATCAGGGTCTCCACCGCCGCCGCCGCCATCTCCTCCACCGGCATGTCGATGGTGGTCAGGGAGGGCGTATGGAGCTGCGCCCAGGGAATGTCGTCGAAACCCACCACGGAGACGTCGTCAGGCGAGGACTGGCCGATGGCCCGGATATGGCGTAAGGCGCCGATGGCGATCAGGTCGGCCCCGGCGATGACGGCGGTGGCCTCGCGGCGCTCCAGCGCCTCACTCACCTGCGGCTCGAGATCGACGGAGAAGGCGTTGTGAACGTGCCAGGCCAGCTGCGCCTTCTCTTCCACCACGGCGATGGCCGCCTCGGCGCGTTGGCGGGCGCTGGAGGCGGCGTGCGGACCGGAGATCACGCCGATGCGGCGATGTCCGGCGGCGATCAGATGCTCCGCCGCGAGACGGCCGCCCTGTTCGTAATCGGCCTGGATCACGTCATAGCCGGGCAGGTTGCGGTCGAGCACCACGGCAGGCACCCCGTCGATGATCTTGGACACCGCTCCGGTATCGTCGATGGGGAACCAGATCACGCCGTCCACGCCGTGCTGGACCAGAAGGCCCGCGGCGTTCTGCTCCGCCTCGGGCGAGCCTTCGGTGTCGGTCAGGAAGACGCTGTAGCCATGGGTCCGCGCCGCCTGGATCACCACCTGGGCCAGGTTCGGGAAGAAGGGGTTGGTCAGGTCCGGCACGATCAGGCCGATGGCGCCGGTGCGCCCGGTCTTCATGGCCTTGGCGCTCTGGTTCGGCCGATAGCCCAGCTCGGAGGCGACCTTCAGGATATGGGCGCGGGTCGCCTCACCCACCGAGCCCGCGCCATTGATGGCGTAGGAGGCGCTGGCCAAAGACACGCCGGCCGCCTTGGCCACGTCCTTGAGGGTGGCGCGTCGGGATTGCGGAAACTCGGATTCGGCCATGAACGATCCCTGCAGCGCCCCTGGACTGAGCCTTGGCGACGCCAGCGTCAAGCGGGCGCCGCACCGGACGGGGATCTCCGGCGCAGCGCCCTCCGTGGGTCAGAAACGAGCCCGGACGGAGAAGGTGTAGGTGCGCGGCGCGCCGACGAAGTAGCGGTCCAAGGTGCGGATCGACGGCCCACTGGTCAGGCCGAACTCCGGCTGGGTGGCGGTAGAGCTGCTGACCGCGCCGATGTAGCGCTCGTCGAACAGGTTATCGACGTTGAACTGGAAGCGTAGATCGGGGACGCCGGCGCGCTTCAGGTCGTAGGTCGCCGACAGGCCGGTCAGGGTGTAGCCGTCGATCTTCTCGACGCCGACCTCCTGGAAGGTGGTCGGAGCGATGGTGTGACCGCCGACCCGCTCACCCACATGGCGGACGCTGGCCTCCAGACGAAGGCCTTCCACCGGCTCGATGCCCACCTGGCCATAGAAGCTGGTCTCGGGGATGTCGCGCACCCCGGCCCCGCCGACCACCCCGACCGAAGCCAGGGCCAGGCGCTGGGCGCTGCCTCGCGACGGATCGTCATGCTTGGCGTCCTGCTTGGTCCAGGAGCCGTAGAGGTCGACCATGCCGAAGTCGTAGAAGCCGGTCAGCTCCATGCCCCTGGTGCGGACGCCGGCGATGTTGGCGGCCTTGGTGGCGACGTTGCCGCGCACCACCTCCTGCGGATCCAGGGTCTCGGTCGGGTCGCGCGGGACGATGCCGACGTTGTTCTTCAGCTCGACGTTGTAGGCCTGGATCGAGAAGGCCATGTTGGGCTTCACATAGCGCAGGCCGGCGTCGAGGTTCTCGGTCTGCACCGCATCGAGCTCACCCGGATTGATTACGGCCGTCGAGCCAAGGAAGGCGTCCTCAGGGATGCCGGCGAAGTTCTTGGCGTAGCCGCCGAACAGCTCCAGCTCCGGGGTCAGCTGGTAGGTCGCGCCCAGCTTCGGATTCACGTCCGAGGACTGCGAGAACTTGACGTTGGCCCTGTACTCCAGCGGCGACTTGGCGTCATAGGCGACCTCATACCAGGTGACGCCCAGGTCGATCTTCAGATGGTCATCCAGCAGGCGGAACTGGTCCTGAGCATAGAGCATCAGGGTCTCGACCGAGGCCGTCCGCTCGTACTCCACATAGTTCAGGCGCGAGCGGTCATAGGCCGTGGACTGGGCGGAGTTCAGGATCGGATAGAAATTGCGGCGCTCGGTGGAGTCGCCGCCCTCCCACCAGGCGCCGACGCGCAGGTCGTGACCGCGGCCGAACAGGTTCTGGACCTTCAGTTCGCTGGTCAGGCCATAACGTTCCCGTTCACGCGGGGTGACGCGCATGTCGGCCTGCCCGCCGACCACATTGCTGTTGCGGATGGTGGTCAGGGTCGGACGCACGGCTCCGCCGTTGGCGTTGTAGCTGCTCACCGCTCGCGGATCGCCGCCGCTCAGGACGCGCTGGCGGTCCTGGTAGCGGAAGGATTCCCCGTCAAGGGTCTGGTAGTATGGATTCACGTCCAGGCTGATGTCGTTGGACACCTGCAGACGGCCGTTGAGATAGGCCATCCAGTCCTTGCGCCAGCCGCCCAGGGCGCCGCCAAAATCGATGTCGCGCGCAGGAATGCCGGTGATGACGTCGAGGGCGCGGTCGCTCTTCGGGTCGGCTTCGAACTCGCCCCTTGTGACGATGTTGAAGTCGTTGTCGGTCTGATCGTTGTAGGAGACGCGGGCCTTCAGGAACGAGCCGTTCGCGAAGTCCTTCACCACCTTCAGCTCGTAGTGTTCACGCTCCGAACCTCGGCTCTGACGGCCGGCCCAGACGTCGTTCTCCTGGTGCGAATAGGTGAAATAGCCCGCAAGGCCCGGCGCGATCTCGCCGCTGTCGACGCGGCCGTAGATACGGCGGAAGTTGAAAGAGCCCGCCCCCGCCTCGACCGTGGCGCCGAAATCCTCGCGCGGCGCGTCGGTGACGAAGTCGATGAAGCCGCCCAGGGCGAAGCGCGACGGCGCGCCGATGTCGCCGGCGCTTTGGGAGACCGTGATTCGCGAGACGTTGCTGGACTCGATGAAGCGCTGCGGCGGCGAGCCGCCGTTGAAGCGGGAGTCGCCGGTGGGGATGCCGTCCAAAGTCAGGCCGATCTGCTCGTCGGTCAGGCCGCGCATGTAGATCTCGAACGAGAAGCTGCCGCCGCGCGCATCGCCGGTGGAGACCTGGACCCCCGGCACCTTGACCAGGGCTTGCGTGATCTCCGCGCCCAGAGGCCGGGCCTGGATGTCCTCGGCGCCCAGGGTGAACACCGCGCGGGTCCGGCCGGAGCCGAAGCGCTCGGCGGTGACCACCACCTCATCGAGGGTTTCGGCGGGCGCCTGCTGGGCCACAGCCGGCGCGGCGGAGAGCAGCGCGCAGGCCGCAGAGGAAACAAGCCAGATAGACGTCTTCATCACTCAAAAGCCCCCTACTTCGCACCGCCAGCGGCGCGGAACGGATCAAGTGAAACGTTTCATATTCGGATTAGGTGACAGTTTTCCGATCCATCGAGAAAGCAGCCGGCAGCCCGAAATGAAAAAGCAGGCGCCGGGGACGTGCGCCTGCTTTCACCAAAGGAGCCGTCGCCTCACGGCGGCGGCGACCCTTTCGGAAGACTAGACCGTATAGAGCGCCTTCAGGCGGGCGACGCCTGCGGCGTTCACGCCAAGCTCACGGTCGAGATAGGCTTCGACCGAGCCGTAGTCGCGGTCGATCACCGCGAACACGGCCTGCAGGTAGCGGGCGTCCACACCCATGAACACCGCGCGGATGTCCTGCGGCAGGCGGGCGAAGGCGGCGGCCTGCGGGGCGCTGGCCGCCATGGCCGCCGGATCGGGGCGGTAGTAGCGGTTGGACAGTTCGTAGTCGGCGAGGATCGTCTCGCGCGGCACGCCCAGGGCCGACAGGATTAGGGCCGTGGCCATGCCGGTGCGATCCTTGCCCGCCGAGCAGTGATAGAGCACCGCGCCGTCGCCCTTCAGCAGATCGGCGAACAGGGCCCGATGCTGCTGGCGCTGCATCTTCAGCATCTCCGGATAGGAGTTGGCGAAGACCGTACGCGCGCTCTCCGCCGTCGCGCCGCCGCGCAGCAGGCCGGCCATGGCGGAGTGATCCATGGAATAGTCGAAAGCGGTGATCTTCGGCGCCCCGGCGCCGGTCCAGGCGGTGGGCTGGGCCTGACGCTCCTCCACCGTGCGCAGATCATGGATGGCGCTCACGCCCTTGCCCTTCAGCACCGCGATGTCGGCGGCGTCGAGATGCGACAGTTCGGCGGTGCGGAAGATCACGTCCCACTTCACGGTGCGGCCGTCGACGGTGCGATAGCCGCCGATGTCGCGAGCGTTTTGGACGTTCTTCAGCGGCAGGAGCCGCTGGTGTGCGGCCTGTTCGGCCGTGGCGGCCTGACGGTCCAGAGCCGCCGGAGCGGGGCCGGCCAGAAGCGCCAGCGCCGCCGCGCAGAGAAGAAACTTCTTCATTTTGTTTTCCTTGTCCTTGCGATCAGAAGCGGAAGCGCACGCCGGCCAGATAGCGGCGGCCGACCTGTTCGACCTCAGTCGGGTGACGGCGGTCGCCTTCGTAGGCGACGTAGGTCTCGTCGGTGAGGTTGTTGGCGTCGAAGTAGATCGAGACGTTGTCGTTGATGGCGTAGCGCACCGACAGGTCGAGGTTCTCGTAGCCGTCGCGCATCTGGTCGCCGAAGCCCTCGAAGGTGAGGGTGTCGATCCACTTGGAGCGCCACTGATAGCTGAGGCGCGCCGACAAGCCGTACTTCTCGTAGAAGATTGAGGCGTTGGCGATGGTGTCCGACACGCCCGGGAAGTCGACCGTGCGGCCGTCCGGCGACTTGAAGTCGCCGCTCAGCAGCGACAGGTTGCCCTGGAAGCCGAAGCCGTCCCAGACGCCCGGCAGGAAGACGAACTGCTGCATGTAGGCGAATTCAACGCCGTACAGCTTGCCCTCCCCGCCGTTCAGGGTGGTGACGTACTCATAGCCCGTGCGGTCCAGGCCCGGCGCGTCGAACAGGTCGCCCGACACGCGGGTGCTGCTGTCGAAAAGGACATTGTCGACGTTGCGATAGAAGCCGCTGACCGACGCCAGGCCCGAGCCCGGCAGATACCACTCGAGCGAGGCGTCGCCGCCCCAGGTGCGCTCGGGCTCAAGATACGGGTTGCCAGCGGTGACACGGCGGCCGGTGTCGTCGATCGTGGCGCTGGTGCGCACCACGGCGAAAGACGGCCGGGCGATGCCGGTCTGGGCCGCAAGGCGCAGAACCAGGTCGTCCTTCAGGTCGAACTTCACGTTGATGCTGGGGAACAGGCTGGTGTCGTCCTGGCTGGCGTTCACGGCAGTAAAGCCGCTCGTGCCCGGAACGAAACCGCCGATGTCCTGCGACAGGCGCTCGACGCGCAGGCCGGCGACGACCTGGGCCGGGCCAGCCTCGAACTTGGCGCTGGCGTAGGCGGCGGTCAGGTCCTCCTTGATTGCGTAGCGGGCGTTGGGCGCGGTCAGCCCCTCACGGCTGTACAGCCCAGCACCTTCGAGCGCCTGCAGGATCGCGTCGATGTCGCCGCGCATGGCGCCGTTGTCGACCCAGTTGATCCGGAAGCCGAGCGGGAAGCCGGTGTCCCAGGCTTTGTCGGTGACGTACTTGCCCGGGGTGAAGGTCATGCCGACCCGGGGAAGCAGTGAGGGCAGCATCAGGACCGAAGTCGTGGCGATGGCGGCGCCCTGAACTTCGCGACTGTCATGCTCGACGCCCATGGAAAGCTCGACGGCGCGGCCGCCCCAGTCGAAGGTTCGCGTCCCGTCCAGCTTGTAGACCCAGCTCTCGGTCTCCACGGCGCTTGTGATCGGGATCATCAGGCTGACGTTCGGATTGTCCTGGCGCAGCGCGTCGCGAGCGGCGCCGCGGGTCAGACCGCCGGCTCCGGCGACTGTGTCATAGAGGGTGATGATCGGCAGATTGGCGTCGGAACGGTCGTATGAGATCGACGGCGCCGAGCGCGGATCCACCCACATCTGGCGCATCATCGGCAGCCAGGTGGTGTTCTCTGTCTCGGTGTAGTTGATCCGCCAGCTCACATCCCAGGCCGCGAATTCGTGGTCGCCGCCGAGCGTGTTGATCCAGTTGCTGTTGCGGTATTCGCCGTAGTTGAAGGCGCCGGTGACCGGCACGCCGACCAGATCGCCCGAACGCTCGCCCACCGTGCCCGAGGCCGCGTCAGCCAGTTCGAGGACGTACTGGTTGCGCTCCTCGTCGTCGTTGAAGTTCGAATAGAGCGATTTGAAGAACAGCTCGTGGCCTTCCGCCGGGCGGAAGGCCAGGCCCAGCATGGCCGCTTCGCTGGAGCGGGTCACGCGGTAGCTGCGGATGTCGAAGGCTTCCGGCACGCCGGTGGTCGGATTGTAGGTGAACTCCCGGTTGTCGGTGAGCTGCTCGCGCTCGTAGTGCGACGCCGCCGCCATGATCCCGAAACGGTCATTGGACCAGGAGGCGCGCAGTGCGGCCTGCTCCTGCGGCCCGCCGCCGAGGTTCATCTCGCCGTAGCCAAGTTCGCCCTGGACGTGGAATCCCTTGCGGTCGAACGGCGAAAAGGTGCGCAGATTGACCCGCGCCAGGATGGCTTCGCCCGGCAGGTCCGGAGTCAGCGACTTGTTGACCTCCAGCGAGCTGAGGATCACGGCCGGAACGGCGTCGAAACGAAAGGCGCGCGACACGCCGCCTTCGTCCACGCCGATGATGTTGACGCCGTCCACGGACACGCTGGTCCAGCGGTTCGGACCGCCGCGCACCTGCAGATACCGCTCCTGCCCCTGGTCGCGTTGTACGGCGACGGCCGGCAGGCGGGCCAGGGCGGCGGCGGAGTTCTGATCCGGGAACTGGCCGACCGTGTCGGAGGCGATGACGTTGATGAGGTTGTCGGCGTTGCGCTGCTGGACCAGGGCGGCGCGCTGGCTGCCGACGATCGGCGAGGCGGTGACGACGATGTCGTCCACTGTCTGGGCCTCATTCTGCTGGGCCTGGGAGTCGGCGGCCGTCTGGGCCTGTACGGCGCCCGCGGCGATCAGAGCCATGGCCGCGACGCCGCCGCCTAGGACAGCCCGCAGAGAGAGGATCGATGAATTTTCGCGCATGGCCGCGCCCCCGTCAGATGATGATGGGAGGGGTAGTTAGAACGTTTGTTCTGCATCTTCGCGAAGGCAGTGCGACACCTCGGTGACATTGCGCCGCCCCGTTGCCACCCGGCGCGATTACAGGCACACCCACAAGTATGACGAAGTCGCCCGAACGCGCGCCCGGCGGCGTCAATGACGCCAATAGCGCCGCAGACCGCCGCACGGAGCTGGTGGACGCCTTTCTCGCGCAGATGGCCGACGCCGGCATCGACGGCGCTTCGTCGCGCAGCGTGGCCGCCCGCGCCGGAGCATCCGCCTCAGCCATCAACTACTACTTTGGCTCGATTGAACATTTGTACGGCATCGCTCAGAACGATGCGGTCGCCGAGGCGGAGCGCTGGCTGGATCGCCGCCTGGAAGAAATCGAAGCCGGCGGCCCCTGGCGGGCGGACGCCTTCCCCGCCTTCGCCGCCGCGCTGATCGACAGCTGGTGCGCCGACCGCCGCGTACAGGCGCATGCCGAGGCGTGCGATTTCACGGGACTTCCCTGGCGTCCGTCGGACACGGCGGTTCGCTGGCTGAAGGTCTGGCGTGACTTCTGGACCACGGTGTTGCCGCGCTTCGGCCTGGACGCCAAGCTCGCCGTGGTGGTCGCGCCCATCCTGCAGTCCGAGCGCTTCGGACATCTCGCCCGTTGGCGCGCGCCTTACGACCGGGCGGGGCTGGAGGAGGTCTGCCTCAGGCTCGCCGCGCGGCTGTCGCGCGATCCCGAGATGCTGGTCCGCCCCACGCCCTGGCGGCTCGCCGCCGAACGCGTGTCGCAGGAGACCGTCGTCTTCCGTTCGCTGTCGCCCGCGGCGGAACGGATCGCCGACGCCGTGGTGGCCGCTGTCGACGAGGGCGGCGAAGGCGCCCTCACCCACCGCGCAGCCGCCGCCAAGGCGGGCCTGAGCCTGGGCGCGGTGACCCATCACTTCCCCACCCGCACCGCCCTGATGGCGGCGGGCTACGTGCATCTCTACCAAACCAACTTCGAGGCGGCGGTCAGCGCACTGACCACCAGTGACGCATCACAGGCGGCGACGGCGTGCATAACCGCCCGCCGGGTCGCCGATCATGACGATGTCGGTCAGCACATGGTCAGCTTTCTCGACGTCGGGCGTTCGGCGCCGAGAGGACGCGGCTTCGAGGCCTTCTTCTTCGCGGCGACCCGCGATCCGTCCCTGGCCGACTTCGCCGCGCGTGTCCGCTACAGCCGAGGCTTCAACACCTTCAAGCACCTCGGAGCGGTCGCGCCGCAACTGACGCGCATGGACGCCTTGCTGATCTCCCACTGGATCTCAGGCGTCGGGCGCGCCGTCTCGGCTGATCCGTCCGAGGCGGCCAGGCTGGAAGCCGACATGTGCGCCTACGGAACCAGCATCTTCCCGCCCAAGGCCTGATTTTAAGGACTGCGAGGCCGCCAAGGCGAAGGCTTTCACGCGACCGTCACCGCAGGCTGCTAGCCCCTCCCCGGCTTCTCCCAAAGGCGGCTCCCATGCAGAAGACGGATCGGCTCGGGCCAGGGCGCATCGCCTTGTTCTCCCTGCCGCTTCTGCTTTTCCAGGCGATCGGGGTGGCGTGGCGGGCCTACCTCCCCGCCTTCATGGTCGGAACAATAGGCTTGTCCCTGGGCGCGGCTGGTGCGGTGATCATGATCGTGCGGATTCTCGACGCGGCGGTGGAGCCGCTCGTCGGCTGGATCAGCGACAACGAAAAGGGCGTTCTGGGCCGCCGCAAGCCGTGGATGATCCTCGGGGCGCCGTTCGTCGCCGCGGGCGCGCTGGGCCTTTGCCTTGCGCCTCCCGGCGCGGGCTTCGGGGTCGCCCTGGCCGGCAGCCTGGCCCTGAACCTGGGCTACACCCTGATCACCAATCCCTATGGCGCCTGGGGACTGGAGCTCGGTCGCGACAGTCAGGAGCGCGCCGCCGTGGCGGGCGCCAGAATCTGGTTCGCCTCGGCTGGGATGATCCTGGTGCTGTTCTCCATGGCGGTCCTGGAGCGCCGCTTCGGCTTTGGCCAGACCGCGCTGGTCGCCGCGCTGGGCCTCGCCATCGCCTTGATCACACCCGTCTCGGTGGGACTGGTCATGGCCCTGTTCGCGGAGCTGCCGACGGCCAGGACGACGCCGCCCGATGTCCCGGCGTTGCTGCGCGACATGCTGGGCAAGAGGGGCCTGATGGTCACCCTGGCGCTTTACGGTCTGGCGGGCGTCTCGGACGCCGCGAGCATGGCAAGCTTCCTCTTCTATGTTGAGAATGTCCTCGGCCTGTCCGGATGGGGCGCGGGGCTGATGCTGGCGCCGACCGGCGTACTGTTGGCCGCCCTGCCCGCCTGGGCATGGCTCAACAGGCGGATCGGCCGGCCACGCACCATGATGATCGCCTACGCGCTCGACATTCTCATCGCGCCGCTGGTGTTCCTGGCGCCGGCGCAGAACCTGCTGCTGATCCTGCCGATCCTGATCCTGAAAAGCATGCCGTCAGGGGTCGACTACATGCTGCTGCTGAGCCTGTTCGCCGAAGAGACGGCGAAGGACTCCGAGGCCGGGCAGCGCCGAGCCGGCGTCTATCAGGGGATCACCCATGTGACCTTGAAGCTGGCCATGGGCGCGGGCGCGGCGGGCGCCCTTTGGGTGATCGGCCTGACCGACTTCGACGCGCGCGGACCGCTCTCGACAAGCGCCGAGTTGGCCATTCGTCTAGCCTACGCCGCGCCGCCCGCCGTTGTCGGAGTGATCGGCCTGCTGATCTGGCGGCGGGGTCTGATCCGCTGATCCAAGCCGACCTCGATTTCATGGAAGAAGGCCCTCCGCGATAAGGTCGAGAAGGGCTTTAAATTATTCCCACATCCCCGATGTGCCCGAGCAAGAGGCCACTACGGACGTGTATCTGCCGTTCCCCAACCTGCGGTTCGCACTCCTCCCCATCGCCTGCCGCCAGAGCAGACCCGCCTGGCGGCCGCTAAGAGCCAATGACGGTCGTTGCGGTCGCCGGCAATCAGCGCCTTCGAAACCGAACTGCCCTTCCCTGTTCGATATTCCGCTTCAATATCGTCCCTAAATACCTTTTCCGATCAAAGGCGTTCGCGAAGTATCTAACGTGCTGGACCGCCACTTTGATTTCGGCCCACAACGTCAGTTTCGAACGCCTCAATGATCGGACAAGGCCCACTTTCGTCATGAGCACAGGCGGCGGCGAGCCTTTCCAGCGCTGCCTTCGCCGCCTTCAACGCTGCGATCTGAAGGTCGAGTTCGGCGATGCGTTCTCCCGCCATGGCGCGGGCGCGCGACCTATCGGCGCCTGAATCCAACGTCAGCAGTTCGCCTATTTGGTTGAGCGTGAAGCCCGCCGCCTGGGCCTGGCGGATGAAACGGAGGCGACGTAGGTCGCTTTCGTCATATCGACGGCTTGTCTCGCGGCGGTCGGGCGTGCGCAGAAGCCCACGACGCTGATAGTAACGGATAGTCTCGACACCTACGCCGCCAGCTTTGGCAAGTCCGCCGATCATCATCGCCGCAAACCTTGACTCCGTACCATGGTACCGAACCTACAGGTGTCGCAGACCGCTGTCATGGCGCTGGAGCTTCTCTATGTCCGACACCCGCAAGACCGCCACCCTCTATCGTATGGTCATGCCCGAGCACGTCTGCCCATACGGCCGCAAGTCCTTTTGGCTGCTCAAACGAAAGGGCTACCGGGTCGACGACCGACACCTCACGACGCGCGCACAGACCGACGCCTTCAAGGCCGAGCATGGGGTCAAGACAACGCCCCAAACGTTCATCGACGGCCAGCGGATCGGCGGCCACGACGATCTGCGTCGCTTCTTCGGCCAAAGGGTCCAAGAGCCGGGTGCGACCAGCTACGTCCCCGTCCTGGCGGTGTTCGCCGTAGCGGCCCTCATCGCTTCGGTCGTGATCTGGTGGCGTGACGGCTGGGTCGTGGCCAATTTCCCGCCGACCTTCATCTCGATCGCCATGTGCCTTCTGGCGATGCTGAAGCTGCAGGACGTGGAGAAGTTCTCGACGATGTTCCTCAACTATGACCTCCTGGCCCAGCGCTGGCCGCGGTATGGCTATCTCTATCCGTTCGCGGAGTTGGGCGCCGGCGTCTTGATGCTTGGGGGCTTGCTCACTTGGCTTTCGGCGCCTGTCGCCCTGGTCATCGGCGGCGTTGGGGCGGTGTCAGTGTTCAAGGCCGTCTACATCGACAAGCGAGAGCTGAAATGCGCTTGCGTGGGCGGGTCGTCCAATGTGCCGCTTGGCTTCGTTTCCCTTACCGAAAACCTGATGATGGTCGCCATGGCGATCTGGATGTTGGCCATCCCTATGCATGCCTGATCGGCTCCGTTCGTTGTCGTGCTTGCTGCGACGCGTCGCCGTCAGCAGCCGGGCATGTGACGCACGCGATCGGCACGCGTGTTCGCACTTGGGCGGCCCGTTGAGCGCCTAGGCCCACGTCCTAAAGACCGAGGAGCGCCTAGGCCTCCAGATCGGCAACACGAGGTCATCCGCGTTGAACTGCCCCACATGCAAGCTTGACACGCGCCGCCAGGACTTCAATTTGTCCGACAAATGAGGGACGTCGACGCGACGGGCGGCGATCCCGGGTAGCGAGGAAGCACCGTGTTGAGACCAGGCAGGCTCCTGACAACTTTGGCCCTGATGCTGGCGACGGCCTCGCCCGTGCTTGCCCAGACCGCTATCGACGTCAGGATCGACGCTGGCGCCAAGGGCGCCAAGATCGATCGAAACATCTTTGGCCAGTTCGCCGAGCACCTGGGCACGGGAATTTACGGCGGGGTCTGGGTGGGCAAGAATTCGCCGATCCCCAACGTGCGCGGCGTGCGCAAGGATGTGGTCGCGGCGTTGCGGGCGATAAAGGTGCCCAATGTGCGCTGGCCCGGCGGTTGTTTCGCCGACGAGTATCATTGGCGCCATGGAATTGGCCCGGTGGAGGGCCGCCGCAAAACGATCAACTCCAATTGGGGCGGCACGGTCGAGCCCAACACCTTCGGCACCGACGAGTTCATGGACTTTGTCGAACAGATCGGAAGCGAGGCGTACCTGTCGGTGAACCTGGGGTCGGGCACGGTCCAGGAGGCGGCCGAGTGGATCGAGTACATGACGGCCGATCCGGCCACGACCGCGGGCAAGGAGCGCGCGGCTAACGGCCGCGTCGCGCCCTACAAGGTCAAGTATCTTGGGCTCGGCAATGAAAGCTGGAGCTGCGGCGGCGCCATGCGCGCCGAGTACTACACCGATGAGATGAAGCGCTACGCCCGCTTCGTGCGCAACTATAACCCGGCCCAGACCGGGCCGGAGGCGATGCAGCGGATCGCCGTGGGGCCCAACCAGGCCGATCCCGCCTACACCGAAGCGGTGATGGCGGCCTACAAGGCCCATGACTGGAGTTGGAGCCTGGAGGGGCTTTCCCTGCACTCCTACACGACCGGCGGATGGCCGCCCTCTTATCCGAGCACGGGATTCGACGAAGGCGCCTATGCTCGGCTCGTGAAAGAGACGCTGAGCATGGATGGCCTGATCGCCACCCACTCGGCGATCATGGACAAGTACGATCCGGACAAAAAGGTGCCGCTCGTCGTGGACGAGTGGGGTGTGTGGCTGGCGCCGCTGCAAGGCACCAATCCCGGATTCCTGGCGCAGCAGAACTCGCTGCGGGACGGCATCATCGCCGCCCTGAACCTGAACATTTTCGCGCGCCATGCCGACCGCGTACGCATGACCAACATCGCCCAGATGGTCAATGTCCTGCAGGCGATGATCCTGACCGACGAGGACAGGATGGTGCTCACCCCCACCTACCACGTCTACAAGCTCTACCTGCCGTTCCAGGACGCGACCTTCACACCCGTGCGCTTCGAGGCCGGCGTCTACAAGGAGGGCGACATCGCCCTGCCCCGCGTGGACGCCATCGCCGCGCGCGACACCCAAGGTCAGCTTTGGCTTGCGGTGACCAACCTGGATCCGCGGCGCGCCGCCGCCATCCAGGCCACGGTGGAAGACGCCGCCGTCTCGCGCGCCAGCGGACACGTGATCACCGCCGGGCGAGTTGACGCAGTCAACACCTTCGAAGCGCCGCAGACGGTTGTCCCCAAACCCTTCTCCGCCAGGGCCGGCGCCAAGGGCCTCACCCTCGACATCCCGGCCAAGTCCGTTGTGGTGGTGAAACTGGAGCCGTAGCCGCCTTAAGCCCGCCCTCAGGCGCCCGCGCCCTCCCCGTCGGGCAAAGCCCTAGGCGAAACTTGCAAACAGGCGACGGCTTGCGCTTATGGTCCTGAAGCAGACCAGGAGTGGGAGACAATGCCGATCGACGAGCCGGACAAGACTGCCGTCCGGACGGGCAAGGGCTCTGGGCGGCGTCTGCGCGGCGCGGTCGCGCACTATCTGGGCACGGCGATCGTGTCGGGTCAGATCGCGCCGGGCCAGACGCTGACCGGCGAGGTCGCCAACGCCGAAGCGCTCGATGTCTCACGCAGCGCCTATCGCGAAGCGGTGCAGGTGCTGACCGCCAAGGGGCTCGTGGAAAGTCGCCCCAAGATCGGCACGCGGGTCCTGCCGCGCAATCGCTGGAACATCCTGGACCCGGCTGTGCTGGCCTGGGCGTTCTCAACGGAGCCGGACCTCGCCTTCGTGCGCGACCTATTTGAACTGCGCGCCGTGGTCGAGCCGGCGGCCGCCCGTTTCGCCGCTGAGCGGCGCGACAAGGAGGACATCAAAGCCCTGCGCGACGCTTTGACGGGAATGCGGCGCCACACGCTGGCGACGGAGGCTGGCCGCGCAGCTGATCGGGCGTTTCACGACGCCCTTTTGCAGGCCACGCACAACAACGCCATGATCGCCCTGAGCGCCAGCATCAGCGCTGCGGTCAGCTGGACGACCGAGTTCAAACAGCGATCGCGGGCCCTGCCCCGCGATCCCGTGCCCGATCACGCCCGGGTCTGCGATGCGATCGTGGCGGGCGATGGCGATGCGGCGAGCGCAGCGATGCGCGCGCTCGTGGACCTTGCCCTTGAGGACACGCGCGCGGCGATGTGAGCCGCTGGCCAGACAAGGTCAGTGGTTGTCGCGAGGCAGGCCCTGCGTCTGGGCGATGCGTTGATATTTGACGGCCGGCTCGAGCACCGCTCCGGTCTCCAGCTGGCCGACGACGCCCCTTTGGATCTCTTGCCAGGGGGTCTGGCTGGGCGGGAATGAATAGCCGCCGTCCGCCGCCAGCGCCTTGCGACGCTCGACGGCCTCTGCGGCGCTGATCAGCACGTCGACACGCGACTTGCCCAGGTCAAAGCGCACCCGATCGCCCGTTTTCAGTAAAGCGAGTCCTCCGCCGACGGCGGCCTCGGGGGAAGCATTGAGGATCGAGGGCGATCCGGACGTGCCCGACTGCCGACCATCGCCGATGCAGGGCAACTGATGGATCCCCTGCGTGATCAGGTAGTCCGGCGCGCGCATGTTGACCACTTCGGCTGCGCCCGGATAGCCGACGGGACCCGCGCCGCGCATGAACAAGATCGAGTTGGGGGTGATCTTGAGCGCGGGGTCGTCGATCCTGCGATGGTAGTCCTCGGGGCCGTCGAACACCACGGCCTCCCCCTCGAACGCCTCGGGATCTTCCGGGTTTGAAAGATATCGCGCGCGAAACTCCGGCGAGATGACGCTCGTCTTCATGATGGCGGAATTGAACAGGTTGCCGCGCATGACGGCGAAGCCCGCGCGCTCGACCAGGGGCCGCGAGAACGGCCGGATGACGTCCTCATCCTCGATCGTCGCGCCGCGGTACTGCTCGCCGATGGTCTTGCCGGATACGGCCCTGGCGTCCTGGCGGATGAGCCCCTGCTCGATGAGCTGACCAAAAACGGCGGGCACGCCGCCGGCGCGGTAATAGTCTTCGCCCAGATATTCACCGGCCGGTTGCAGGTTGACCAGCAGCGGCACGTCCTGGCCGGTGGCCTGCCAGTCGTCGATGGTCAGCTCCACCCCGACATGCCGGGCCAAGGCGTTGAGGTGGATAGGCGCGTTGGTCGATCCTCCTATGGCCGAGTTGACGACAATGGCGTTCAAGAACGCATCGCGTGTCAGGATGTCGCTTGGCTTGAGGTCTTCGCGAACCATCTCGACGATGCGCAAGCCGGTCTCATAGGCGTTCTGCTGGCGGTCGCGATACGGGGCCGGGATCGCGGCTGAGCCGGGCAATGACATGCCCAGGGCCTCGGTCAGGGAATTCATCGTCGTGGCCGTGCCCATCGTGTTGCAGTAACCGGTGGACGGCGCAGAGCTGGCCACCAGCTTGATGAACCCGGCCTTATCGATCTCGCCTGCGGCGAGCATCTCGCGGGCCTGCCACACAATGGTGCCGGAACCCGTTCGCCTCCCCTTGTGCCAGCCGTTGAGCATGGGGCCGACCGAAAGCGCGATAGCGGGGATGTTCACAGTCGCCGCGGCCATCAGGCACGCCGGCGTGGTCTTGTCGCACCCGATGGTCAGCACCACGCCATCGAGGGGATAGCCGTAGAGAAGCTCCACCAGTCCAAGATAGGACAGGTTTCTGTCCAAGCCGGCGGTCGGCCGCTTGCCCGTCTCCTGGATCGGATGCACCGGAAACTCCAGAACGATGCCTCCGGCGCTACGGATGCCCTCGCGCACCCGCTCAGCCAAGACCAGGTGGTGGCGATTGCACGGCGACAGATCCGAACCGGTCTGGGCGATCCCGATAATGGGCCTGCCCGATTGCAACTCCTCTAGGGTCAGGCCGAAGTTCAGATAGCGCTCCAGATAAAGCGCCGTCATGTCGATGTTGTCGGGATTGTCGAACCAGGCGCGCGAGCGAAGCTTGGGCGCATCGTTGGGTGAAGCGGTCATTCCAAAAGCCCTGTCATGGCGCAGCGTCATCTGGCGCAATCGGCCGGCGCAATCCCTACATTTGTCTGACTATATTAAGCGCGGGTCGTCAAATGTCGGGTCCGCGCCCTTGCGCCGCAGCGGCCGCTTCGGCCGCGCCATCGGCTGAGGACCGGCAGCCATAGAGGGCGTAGAACAGCACGTAGAGCTCACAAACTGCGGTCACCAAGAACGACAGCTGCAGACCGTAGGCGTCAGCGATCTGGCCCTGAACGACCACCAAGGCGCCGCCGGCGATGGCCATCACCAAAAGTCCCGAGCCCTCCTCGGTAAGCGGCCCCAGGCCCCGGATGCCGAGCGTGAAGATGGTGGGGAACATGATCGAGTGGAAAAGGCCGACCGAGATCAGGCTCCACATGGCCAGCGGCCCGCTGGCGAAGACGGTGATCAGCATCACGGCGAAGGCGGCCAGGCTGGCCAAGGCTAGGAGTTTGTCGGCGGCGATCTTGCGCATCAGCTGACTGCCGACGAACCGTCCCACCATCATCCCGCCCCACAGCAAGAACAGATAACGCGACGATTCAGCATGGGTCAGGCCGCCGATCTTCGGATCGGAGACGAAGTTGATGAACAGGTTGCTGACGCCGATTTCCGCGATCAAGTAGATGAAGATCGCCGGCACGCCGAGCACGAGGTTGCGATGACGCCAAAGCGAGTGGCTGCGGCGCTCCGTCGCCGCCAATCGGCGGGTCGAGGCGCCAAGCTCCGGCAGGCGAAACCGCGCAATGACCGCCGCCAGAACGAGGAGCGTCACAGCCACGATCAGGTAGGGCGCCTGGACCGATTGAGCGTCGGCCAGCCTTTGGGCCGGGGTCAGGACCTGGTCGGCCTGGCCGCTGCCGGAGGCTGAACGCGACAGGATCAGCCAGCCGCCAAAAAGGGGGGCCAAGGTCGTGCCGAGCGAGTTGAAGCCTTGGACCAGATTCAGTCGCGCTGGCGCGCTCTGCGGCGGGCCGATCACCGCCACGTACGGGTTAGCCGCCACCTGGAGCAAGGTGATCCCGGACGCGACGATGAACAGCGCCGTGAGCACCACGCCGTAGGATGGAATGCGGGCGGCCGGGATCATCAGCAGCGCGCCGAGGGCCATAATGACCAGCCCTGTGACCATAGCGCGCTTGTAGCCGATCTTTTCGATGAGCTTGGCCGAGGGAAGCGAGGCGACGAAATAGGCGATGAACCAAGCCGACTCGATGAGCGTGGTCTGGGTGTAGCTGAGGTCGAACACCGCCCGCAGATGCGGCAGCAAGGTGTTGTTGATGACCGTGATGAAGCCCCACATGAAGAAGAGCGTCGCCAAGAGAGCCAAGGCCGCCCGTTGTGTGGACGCAGTGTGGCTGCCGGCGTCTTGCGCCGTCGTCGCAGGTCCGATCCCCATGTCGTCTCCTTGGTCCCGATGCGCCGCGCTGGTCATTGCGCGGCATTCTTTTGTCGGACTATAAAAGCCCAACGCCGCCGATCAAGCGCGGTGAGGACTTTGGGAGAACGCAGTTGCGCATCGCCGCCCTAACGGTCGGAATCTTGGCCATTGGCCTGCTGTCTGTGCCAGCGAACAGTCTTGCGGCCGAGCTGACGCGCGCGCCGTTTGGGCGCACGCCTGACGGCCAGCCCGTAGAGGCTTTCACCTTGACCAACAGTCGTGGGGTCAGCGCCAAGGTGATCACCTATGGGGCGACGCTGCAGGCGCTTGTCGCGCCGGGCCGCAATGGCGAGCGGGCCGACATCGTCTTGGGTTTCGACAGCGCCGAGGCCTATGCGAAAAACGCCAGCTACTTCGGATCAACCGTCGGACGGTTCGCCAATCGCATCGGCAAGGGTCGCTTCTCCCTCGACGGAAAATCCTACCAGCTGGCGCTCAACGATCATGGCAGAGCGGCTCTCCACGGCGGGACGCGGGGCTTCGACAAGGTAGTCTGGAAGGTCCTGGCGACCAAAAGCGGCCCCGTCGCATCGGTCACACTGGGCTATCTGAGCCCCGATGGCGACGAAGGTTACCCCGGTGCCTTGGACACCAAGGCCACCTACGCACTCGACGAAGACAACCAACTGACAGTCACTTACAGCGCAACCACCGACAAGCCGACCATCGTCAACCTCAGCAACCACGCCCTATTCAACCTCGCCGGCGAGGGCGCCGCCGAAGGCGCCATGGGCAACGTCCTGACTATCCCGGCCGACGGCTATACGCCGGTCGATGCGGACCTTATTCCAACCGGCCAGATTTCCCCGGTGGCGGGCACGGCCTTCGACTTTCGCCAACCGACGCCTGTGGGGCTTCGTATTCGCGACGCGAGCGAACCGCAGCTGGTGATCGGGCGCGGTTATGATCACAACTACGCCTTGAATGGTCCGTCCGGCGCCGCCGCGCGTCTGGCGGCTCGCCTCTTCGATCCCGCCAGCGGACGCACGCTGGACATCCTCTCAAGCGAGCCTGGCGTCCAGTTCTACGCCGGCAACTTCATCGACGGGACGTTGGTGGGCAAGAGCGGCAAGATGTACCGCCAAGGCGACGGCATCGCCCTGGAGCCGCAGCATTTTCCCGACGCGCCGAACAAGCCGCAGTTCGCATCCGTGCGTCTCGATCCGGGCGGCGAATATCGCAACGTGATGATCTTCCGGCTCGGCGTGGCGGACTAACGCGAGCGTTTTGAAAGCAGGCCATGACGACGAGCTTTGTTCAGTTCCTAGACGCTGGCGGCCAGCGCGCGCTTGCCTTGGTAGACGTGTCTGGCCAGGCGCGAAAGGTGACGGCTGCGGCCACCCTGATCGATTTGGCGAACGCGGCGATCATGGCCGGACGCACCCTTATCGAGGCCGCGACGCAAGGCCCCCTCGGGGACGTGGTCGACATAGCCTTAGCACTCGAGCAGGACCGTATCCTGGCGCCGATCGATCATCCTGACCCAGCCCACCTTGTCCTCACCGGCACTGGGCTGACGCACCTTGGTTCAGCCGAAGGGCGCGACAAGATGCACAAGGCCGCGGCGGCGGCCGACAAGCCCACGGACTCGATGCGTATGTTCTTGATGGGCGTCGAAGGCGGCAAGCCTGCGGCCGGCCAAGTCGGCGCGCAGCCGGAATGGTTCTACAAGGGTGACGGCTCCCATGTCGTCGGCCCCAGCCAGAGCCTGACCTCACCGGCCTTCGCCCTCGATGGCGGCGAGGAGCCTGAGATCGCCGGCGTCTACTTGATCGGACCAGACCAAACCCCTTGGCGGTTGGGCTTTTGCCTCGCCAACGAGTTTTCCGACCATGTCACAGAGCGGGGCAACTACCTTTGGCTGGCCCACTCAAAGCTGCGCCAAGCCGCGCTGGGACCCGAGCTGCTGACCGGTCCCCTGCCCGACAGCGTCCGCGGGACGAGCCGCATCGTCCGCAACGACGCCGTCGTCTGGGAAAAGCCGTTCCTTTCAGGGGAGGCGAACATGTCCCACGCCATCGCCAACCTGGAACATCATCACTTCAAGTATGATCTGTTCCGCCGTCCCGGCGACGTGCATGTCCACTTCTTCGGCACCGCCACCCTCTCCTTTTCCGACGGCTTTTCGACCGAGGCGGGAGACGTGTTCGAGATCCAAGCTGAGCCATTTCGGTATCCGCTGCGCAACCGACTGGCGCACGCGCAAAGTCGGGCGGTCCAGGTCAGATCGCTTTGACCTCGATCGCGATCGCCCTTGTCGGTCTGGGCAAGATCGCGCGCGATCAGCACCTGCCTGCGATCGCCGCCGATGATCGATTCAGGCTCGCCGCGGTGGTCGATCCCTCAGGCCAGTCCGTGGGCGAAGCGCCGGGCTTTCGCTCGCTCGAAGACCTGCTCGCGGCAGACGTGGAGTTCGACGCTGCGGTGATCGCCACGCCGCCCCAGCCCCGCCACGGCCTTGCGCATGCGGCGCTTTCCCAAGGCCGGCACGTCATGCTCGAGAAGCCTCCCGGCGCCACCGTCGCCCAGGTGGAGGATCTGCGGCGAACCGCCCAGGAGCGCGGCCTTAGCCTCTACACCGCCTGGCACTCCCGGCACGCCGCGGGCGTGGCGGCCGCGGGCGCATGGCTAGCTTCGCGCTCGATCAGGCGCGTCGCGATCACATGGAAGGAAGACGTCCGAGCCTGGCACCCCGGGCAGGACTGGATCTTCGAAGCGGGCGGCCTTGGCGTCTTCGATCCGGGAATAAACGCCCTGTCGATCGTCACCCGCATCCTTCCGCGCCCCCTCTTCGTGGTCGCCAGCACCCTGGAGACGCCGGTCAATCGGCAGGCGCCCGTCAAGGCCGACCTGACCTTGGAGGACGCGGCGGGCGTGGTTGTCCAAGCCAGCTTCGACTGTCTTCAGTCGGGCGAGCAGACCTGGGAGATCGAGGTGGAGACGGACGGCCCGCCCCTTCTTTTGTCGCACGGCGGGGCCCAGCTTTGGATCGGCGAGCAGTCTGTCATAAAGGGCGCCGATAACGAATACGCCTCAGTCTACGACACCTTCGCCAGCCTCATCGCCGAGGGCCAAAGCGATGTGGACGCCGCCCCGCTCGCGCACGTCGCCGACGCCTTCCTGATCGGCCGACGCTCCGCCGCGCCAGCCTTCCACTGGTAACCGCCCGCCACCTTCACCCTTGAGGTCCAAAAATGCCCAGATCGCATCGAGCCCGGCGCAATCCGCTCTGGACGGTCTTGGCGGGGCTGGCGGTCCTCTCGTCGCTCTTCAGCACGCCCGCGACGGCGCAGCCTGGCAAGCCTGCTGCGTCCGCAAAGCGCCTCGAGGCGGAGCGCCTGGCGAGCGACCTTGTGGCGCGCATGACGATCGATGAGAAGCTCGATCAGTTGCTCAACGCCGCACCGGCCATCCCGCGCCTTGGCGTCCCCAGCTATAACTGGTGGACGGAGTCGCTCCATGGCGCTCTCGGGCCCGTGCCGACCACCAATTTTCCCGAACCGATCGGCCTTGCGGCCACCTTCGACACCGCCCTCGTCCATGACGTGGCCGGCGCCATCGGCGCCGAGATGGAGAGCTTGCATCGTCTGGGCAGGAAGACGGGCCGAATGGGCCGAATAGGCGGCGGGCTGAACACTTGGTCGCCCAATATCAACATCTTTCGCGATCCGCGCTGGGGGCGCGGCCAAGAAACCTATGGCGAGGATCCGTTTGTCGCCGCCCGCATGGGCGTCGCCTTTGTCCAGGGGATCCAGGGGCCGGATCCGGATCTGCCGAGGATCATTGCGACACCCAAGCACTTCGCCGTCCACAGCGGCCCCGAGTCGACCCGGCACAGCGCCAATGTCTTTGTCTCCGCCCACGATCTAGAAGACACCTATCTTCCAGCCTTCCGCGCCGCCGTGACCGAGGGGCGCGCAGGCTCGATCATGTGCGCTTACAACCGCATCGACGGCCAGCCCGCCTGCGCCAGCGACCTTCTGCTCAAAGACTATTTGCGCCATGCGTGGAAGTTCGATGGCTATGTGGTCTCAGACTGCGACGCGGTGAAGGACATCCACGAGCACCACAAATATGCGCCTGACGCGGCCACGGCGGCGGCTGCGGCCATGCGGGCGGGCGTCGACAATGAGTGCCATGGTGCCACCCTAACCGACACCGCTGGCCTCGCCGGTCCCTATCGCGAAGCGCTGCGGCGCGGCCTGATTTCACCTGCGGATGTCGATCGCGCTTTGGTGCGGCTGTTTTCAGCGCGGTTTCGCGTAGGAGACCTGCCGGGGTTGAGGCCCGCTCGGACGCAATCGGGCGCGCCGACGTCACCGATCACGCCAAAGCACGGGGCGCTGGCCCTGGCTTCGGCCGAAAAGAGCCTTGTCCTTCTCAAGAACGACGGACTGCTGCCGCTAAGGCCTGGGCTGCGGATCGCCGTGGTCGGGCCGTTGGGCGACGCGACGCGGGTATTGCGCGGCAACTATTCGTCGGCGCTGTCAGCGCCCCCGATCTCGGTGCTGGAGGGCCTGCGCCGCGCCCTGCCCTCTTCAACGATCACCTATGCTCCATTCGGCGCTTCGTTCACCGACGGCGATCGCGTTCCGACGACAGCCTTGCGCACGCCCGACGGCAAGCCAGGTCTGCTGGCGCGCTACTACAACGCAGCCGATCCGGCGCCGACACGCTTCGAGCCTGGCGCGTTCGCCGCGGCGGCCGCGCGCATGACCTTCGCCAGCAGACCGATTGTCTCACGCGTGGAGCCGGACGTGGCCGCCCGCAGCCTCGACCAAGCCTCGGTGAGCGATCATCATCGGGTGGTGTGGAGCGGCTTTTTGGTTCCGCCCGAGAGCGGGACCTATCGGCTGGGCCTGACCGGATTCAATGGCGAGCTCAAGTTTGAGGGAAAGCCGTTCGCCGACCTGAGCAAGGCTGGCTGGGGCAGCCTTCCCACTCTTAAGACCGTGACACTGGAGAAAGGGCGGCGCTACCCGATCGAGGTGATGTCGCAGTCGAATGTGCTTTCCGGCGTCAGCTTGGTCTGGAAACGCATCTCCACCGACCCAACCGCGGATCTGGCGGCTGCCGCGTCGCAAGCCGACGTGATCGTCGCCGTTGTCGGCTTGACCTCCGATCTGGAGGCCGAAGAGGCTCCCGTCGATATTCCGGGGTTCAAGGGCGGCGACAAGACCAGTCTCGACCTGCCGGCTGACCAGCAAAGGCTGCTGGAGGAGGCCAAGGCCCTGGGCAAGCCTCTGATCGTCGTCGCCATGAACGGCAGCCCGCTCAACTTGGCTTGGGCCAAGGCTAACGCCTCGGCCATTTTGGAGGCGTGGTATCCAGGCCAATCGGGCGGACTGGCTATCGCCAACGTGCTGTCTGGCAAAACCAATCCGTCCGGCCGCCTGCCCATGACCTTTCATGGCTCGCTCGATGAGCTTCCCCCCTTCGACGACTATTCCATGGCGGGCCGAACCTATCGCTATTTCTCCGGTGAGCCGGTCTATCCGTTCGGGTTTGGATTGAGCTTCACAAGCTTTGACTATGAGCCGCTCACGGTCGAACCCTCGGCGCGAGGCGCTGGCGAAGGTCTTCGCGTGTCGACGACCGTGCGCAACGTCGGATCGCGGCAAGGCGACGAGGTGGCTCAGCTCTATCTGAACTTCCCACCCCGTTCCGACGCCCCTCGCGTGGCGCTGCGCGGCTTCCAGCGAGTGACGCTGAAACCGGGCGAGGCGAAAAAGATCGTCTTTCAGCTTTCCGCTCGCGACCTGAGCTCGGTGGACGCCGCAGGGGTGCGCGCCGTGGCGCAAGGGACCTATCGCGTGAGCGTCGGTTCAGGTCAGCCCGAGACAGGCGCACCAGGCCGCTCGGCTGGCTTTGTCGTCGACAGTCTCGTGGCGGTGCCGCGTTAGGGTGGCGGCCGCAACTGGCGTTAGCCCGCCGCGCCCGCGGCGGGCTTCAGCATGCCGTGCATGGCCAGCCAGCGAGCGAAGGCGTCGAACCAGCCGGTGCTGGTCGTGGTCTTAGGGTACATTCCAAAGCCGTGCCCGCCCTGCTCATAGAAATGGAACTCCACCGGTCGGCCGGCGGCGCGCCAGCTGTCGATCAGTCCAAAATCGCTCTTGGCGAAGAAGGGATCATCCGCCGCCAGCGCCACGAACATCGGGGGCGCATCGGCGGGCGGCGTGACAGCGGCCAGCGGCCCATAGATCAAGCCGATGAAAGCGGGCCTTGTGTCCGGGGCGTTCAGCGTTGTGGTGAGGGTCAACATGGCGCCGGCGGAGAAGCCGACCATTCCGACGCGTCGAGGATCGACGCCCCACTGCGAGGCGCGGCTGCGAACCAGGGCGAAGGCGGCGGAAGCGTCGGCGATTTGAGGCGCAAGCTCGGCGGCGGCGGTGCGTGAATCCATGCGCGGCGGCCGCGCAGCGACGCTTGAGAACATCTCCTTCATGGAGCGCTCGAAACTCGTCATGTCGGCGGGCGTCTGGTTCAGCCGATACTTGAGGACAAAGGCGGCCACGCCCCGCGCGGCCAGGGCGGCGGCCACCTCCGTTCCTTCGTTCTCCATCGAAAGGGTCCGAAATCCGCCGCCCGGCGCCACGATCACAGCCGCCCCAGTGGCCTTGTCGCGATTTGGCAGGAAGGGGGTCAGCGTGGCGACGGTGACATTGCGCGCAAAGAGGCTGCCATACTGACTGTGCCAGGCTTCAAAAGCGCGAGCGCCCGGCAGCGGGCCTGTGCCAAGCTCGATCGCGCTCTGCTGCGGGGGCGTTGCGACCGGCGTCAACCTGTCGTCTTGGGCCTGAGCCGGCGACAAAAGCATGCAAGCCGCAAGGGCGCCCGCCGCGGCGCAAGCCCGCAGCACGTTCAGCGCAGCCTGGCCACATCGATAGCGATTTGATCGGGTCATTGTCATTGCCTTCCACCAGTTCGACAATACTCCTACAAATGAGCGCCGGTGTCGCGACCCATCCGCGTCCAGGCGTCCATGCCGCTCAACCCTCATGCTGCCAGTTCGCGGCCCTTGAAGCGCGTCTTTCAAGGGCGCTGACCGCTCATCGACCTTCGCCTGCAGATTTGCGGCGCCCAACAGAAAGGCTGTCGGCGGTGTCAACGCTTGGTCTAAGGGCGCCGGCACCTCATTGCGAAGAGATCTCGCCACGATTTCATGGATTTTGAACCACCACCGCCCGAATGGATCGAGATAAGATATACGAAGCTGAATCATGCGGATTACGCTCGCTGGCTCTGCGCCTCACGAGATGAGGCTTTCGTCTCTTTGGCCGTCCTAGTTTCATGTACCCAGACCTCGGCAGGCTCTCCCGTTGATCGGCATTGTGAAGACCGCGCTCACGCGGCCGCTGACCTTCGTCGTCATGGCGATCTTAATTACGATCATCGGGGTGCTGGCCGCCTTGCGGACGCCGATCGACATTTTCCCGGCGATCAGAGTCCCTGTCGTAGGCGTCGCTTGGCAGTACCAAGGCCTTTCGCCTCAGGAGATGGCCGGCCGGATCATCACGCCCTATGAGCGGACGCTTACGACCACCGTCAACAATATCGAGCACGTGGAAAGCCAGTCCATGCCGGGTATCGGCGTGGTCAAGATTTTCCTCCAGCCGGGCGCCGACGTCCGCACGGCGACCGCTCAGGTCACCGCAGTCTCGCAAAGCGTGCTTCGTCAAATGCCGCCCGGCGTTCAGCCCCCGCTGATCATCAATTACGACGCTTCTACTGTGCCGATCTTGCAGCTGGCCTTGGCCGGCAAGGGCATGTCCGAAGGCGAACTCTTCGACTTGGGCCAAAACCAGGTGCGGCCGGTGCTAGTCACCGTGCCCGGCGCGGCGATCCCGCTCCCCTCCGGCGGCCGTCAGCGGCAGGTGCAGATCGACCTTGATCCGCAGGCGCTGCAATCCAAGGGGCTGTCGGCTCAGGACGTCAGCCTGGCGATCGCCGCTCAGATGCAGATCAATCCGGCCGGCTTCGCCAAGATCGGATCGTTTCAATACGCAGTGAAGCTCAACAACGCTCCCGCCTCGATCGAGGACATGAACAACCTTCCGGTGAAGGTGGTTGATGGAGCGACCATCTACTTGCGCGACGTGGCCTTCGTGCGCGATGGCGCCGCTCAGCAGACGAACGTGGTGCACGTCGATGGCGGCCGTTCGGTCGTTGTGACGATTTTGAAGAACGGCGCGACTTCGACCTTGGCCATCGTCAAGGGCCTCAAGGAGATGCTGCCCAAACTTCAGGAGACCCTGCCTGAAGCGCTGAAGATCGTGCCTATCGGCGATCAATCGGTCTTTGTCGAAGCAGCGGTGGAGGCGGTGATGCACGAGGGTGTGATCGCCGCGGCCCTCACCTCACTGATGATCTTGCTGTTTTTGGGTTCATGGCGGTCCACGGCGATCATCGCTGTGTCGATCCCGCTGGCGGTTCTGGCCGCCATCGCTGGCCTCGCCGCCACCGGAAACACGCTCAACATCATGACTCTGGGCGGCCTGAGCCTTGCGGTGGGGATTTTGGTCGATGACGCCACGGTCACCATCGAGAACATCAATTGGCATCTGGAGCAGGGCAAGCCCGTTCGGCAGGCTATCCTCGATGGCGCACAGCAGATCGTCGCGCCAGCCTTCGTGTCCCTGCTTTGCATCTGCATTGTCTTTGTGCCGATGTTCTTCTTGCCGGGCGTGGCGGGGTTCTTGTTCGTGCCCATGGCGCTGTCGGTGATCTTCGCGATGGTCGCCTCTTTCGTCCTGTCACGGACGCTGGTGCCGACCCTGTCGATGTATCTTCTCAAGCCTCATGTTCACGGCGGCGTCCATGATCCACAAGCGCCGCCCGCCAACCCCTTCGTCCGATTTCAGCGCGGCTTTGAGCGGCGGTTCGAGAACATCCGCAGCGCCTACAGTCAAATGTTGGAGCGCACGCTCGCCAATCCGCGCCCGTTCGCTCTCATCTTCCTCGGGGTGGTGATCCTCTCACTTCTGCTCACCCCCTTTTTGGGGCGCAACTTCTTCCCGACGGTGGATGCCGGGGCCATGGCGATCCATGTGCGCGCGCCTGTCGGATCGCGGATCGAGGAGACCTCGGCGCACTTCGACCGCATCACTCGGAAAATTCGACAGATCGTCCCGCAAGACGAAGTGCTGTCCATCGTCGACAACATCGGACTGCCGGTCAGCTCGATCAACGCGATCTACAATAACTCCGGCACCATCGGACCACAGGATGGGGACATTCTGGTGCAGCTGACAAAGGGGCACCGTCCGACCGAAGACTATGTGCGCCAGCTTCGAGAAGAATTGCCACGCGCCTTCCCTGGGACGCAGTTTTCGTTCCTGCCAGCGGATATCACTAGCCAAATCCTGAACTTCGGCACGCCCGCGCCTATCGACATTCAGGTCATCGGCAAGAACAGCGCCGCCAATGAGGCTTATGCGCGCAAAATCCTGCGCCGCATCGCCGCCATCCCGGGCGTTGCGGACGCTCGTATTCAGCAGTCTTCACGCTATCCGCAGCTGAACGTGAACGTAGACCGCAGCCGGATCGGCCAGTTCGGTCTGACCGAGCGTGACGTCACCGCCAGCATCGCAACCTCCTTGGCCGGCACCGGACAGACAGCTCCGGTGTTCTTCCTCAATCCGGAGAACGGCGTGTCCTATTCCGTCGTCGCCCAGGCTGCGGAGCACCGCGTCAGCACGCTGGACGACCTTTTGAGCCTGCCGGTCACAGGCTCAGGCGCCGGGCAGTCGTCGCAGTTGCTCGGCGGCATCGGCGAGGTTACGCGCAGCACCTCGGCGGCGGTGGTCTCCCACTACAATATCGCTCCTATGATCAACATCTATGCCGCCGCCAGCGGTCGTGACCTTGGCGCGGTGGCCGATGACATCAAGGCCGTCCTCAAGGATCTTGAGAAGGAAGCCCCCAAGGGCGCCACGATCGAACTTCGCGGTCAGTACCAGACGATGAGCACCGCCTTCACCTGGCTTGGCTTTGGTCTGCTCGGCGCGATCGTGCTGATCTACCTGCTGATCGTGGTGAACTTCCAAAGCTGGATGGACGCCTTCGTGATCGTCATGGCCCTGCCAGGCGCCATCGCCGGCATCGTCTGGATCCTCTTCCTGACCGGTACGACCTTGTCTGTCCCAGCGCTCACGGGCGCGATCATGTGCATGGGCGTGGCCACCGCAAACTCGGTGCTCCTCGTCAGCTTCGCCAAAGAGCGGCTCGCCGTGCTGGGGGATCCGGTAAAGGCGGCTTTGGAAGCTGGCATGGTCCGCTTCCGGCCGGTGCTGATGACGGCTCTGGCCATGATCATCGGCATGGCGCCGATGGCCATCGGCATGGGCGAAGGCGGCGAACAGAACGCTCCGCTGGGCCGAGCGGTGATCGGCGGCCTGATCGTCGCGACCTTTGCGACCTTGCTCTTCGTGCCGGTCGTATTTTCCATCGTGAACCGTCGCAGGGCAGCGCCCGGCGAGGTTATGGAGCCTTCCCATGCTTAAGCCCGATAACAGCCGCCAGAAGCGATGGATCATCGTCGCCGGTGTGATCGCGGTGGCGGCCGTGGGCGTCGGGATCGGCGTTCGGATGAGCCAGCAGCGCAAGCTCGCTGCTTGGACCGCAGATCAGTCCGTACCGACGGTGAGCATCATTCATCCAAAACCCGCCGAAGGCGCGGACGCCCTACGCCTGCCAGCGACCCTGCAGGCCTTGAACACCGCGCCGATCTACGCGCGAACGAGCGGCTACGTGAGAAGTTGGGCCGTCGATATCGGTCAGCCGGTCCGGGAAGGTCAGGTGCTGGCGGTTCTCGACGCGCCAGAAGTCGAGCAGCAACTCATCGCCGCCCGCGCTGACCTGCAGACGGCTCTGGCCAACCGCCGGCTGGCCGCCTCCACTGCAGAGCGTTGGAGCACCATGCTCACCAAAGAGGCGGTCTCACGCCAGGCCGCAGATGAAAAGCTGGGCGACCTGGCGGCCAAGACCGCCGCCGCCGACGCCGCGCGGGCCAATGTGGCGCGCCTTGAAGCCCTTATGGGCTTCACCCGTTTGGTCGCGCCTTTCGATGGCGTGGTGACGACGCGAAATGCGCAGATCGGGGCCCTTGTGGCGGCCGGCGCGGCGGGCTCGCCTCCCCTGTTCACCGTTTCGGACGTCAGCCGGATCCGCGCCTTTGTTCGCGTCCCCCAGCTTTACGCCGCTCGGGTCAAACCGGGCCAGCAGGTTGAGCTGAACTTGCCGGAATATCCCGGTCGTCCTTTCGCCGCTCAAGTGACCCGCGACGCTGGCGCGGTGGAGTCCTCATCCGGAACAGTCCTGGTGGAGCTCCAAGCAACCAATGCTGACCGGCTATTGAAACCGGGCGCCTTCGCTCAGGCGGAGTTCAAGGTCAGCGGCCCGGCCAGCGCCGTAAGCCTGCCGCCAACCGCCATCATCATCGGCGCGGATGGCGCCCAGGTCGCCTTGCGCGGGCCTGACGGCCGCGCCGTCCTGCGCAAGGTCGCCATCGGTCGCGACCACGGCACATCGGTGGAGATCGCCGCCGGCCTGACGGCCAAGGATGAGGTCATCGATAATCCTCCGGAGGCGCTTCAGAACGGCGATCTTGTGCGCTTGAAGGGTTCGGCCGAATGAACCTGCGGCCCACGCTGCTTGCGCTCGCCCTGGCGTCCGCTGCGGCGCCTGCCCTAGCCGCGCCCTATGCGCCGCCTGCGATCCTTGTCGGCGAGACCTTCAAGGAAGGCGGCCAATGGCTGCCTGCCGCAACAACACCACCGGCTGCGGACGCACCTTGGTGGGAGATGTTCGGCGATCCTGTCCTAAACGACCTGCAGGCAAGGCTCGCGGCGGCCAATCCGACCTTGGCGGCTTCTGCGGCGCGATACGCTGAGGCGGCGGCCATCCTCAAACGAGCAAGAAGCAGCTTTTCGCCAACGGTCGACATCGGCGGCTCCGTCGAGCGCAATCGCCTCTCCGCTGGACGTCCGCAGGCCAGCAGCGCAGCCCGCTATGACGACACCGCCGTGGGCGCTTCACTCAGCTATGAGCTGGACCTCTTCGGGCGCATCCGAAATCAGACCCGGCAAGCAGATTTTCTTCGCCAGGCCGCGGGCCACGATGTGGCCGCCGTGCGTTTGGCTCTTCAAGCGCAGCTGGTCAGCAGCTATTTCGAACTGCGAGGTCTCGACGCCCGCTCTGAACTGCTGCGCGTGACAGTAGACGCCTATCAGCGCGCCTTTGACCTCACCTCCACGCGTAAGGAGGGCGGACTAGCCTCCGGCGTCGAAGTGGCCCAAGCGCAAACCCAGCTTTCCTCCGCCCTGGCGGAGGTTGAGGCGGTGGCGGCCCGCCGGGCGGAAGCCGAGCATGCGGTGGCCATCTTGGTTGGCGAAATTCCCGCCGCGTTCAGCTTGGTCCCGATCGGTCTTCAGACGGATGCGCCGGCGGCCCCGGTCACCCTGCCCTCGCTGGTGCTGGAGCGCCGGCCGGATATCCAGGCGGCGGAGAGGCGCATCGCCGCCGCCAACGCCGCCATCGGCGTGGCCAAGGCCGCGTGGTTCCCGAGCATCACTTTGGGCGGCGCCCTTGGGTTTCAGGCCAGCCATGGGGAGTTGTTCAGCGCGCCCAATCGCTATTGGGCGCTGGGTCCCCTCTCCGCCGCGGCGGTGCTGTTCGACGGCGGGCGTCGCCGCGCGGGCGTTCGTATCAGCCAGGCGCAATACGACGAGGCGGCGGCCGATTATCGCCGCACGGTGCTGGCCGCGTTCGGCGAAGTGGAGGATGACTTAGCGCTGGCGCGGCGGATGTCCGCCCAGATCGCTCATCAAAGAGCCGCCACCGATGCAGCCCAGCGCGCTGAAAATCTGGCTCTTGAACGCTATCGCGATGGCGCGGCCGACTATCTGGAAGTGGTGACGGCCCAGACCGCATCGCTCGTGGCGCAACGCAACTTGATCGAGCTGCAGACGCGCCGGCTGATCCTGGCCTCCGACCTTGTCAGGGCGCAAGGCGGACTGGCGCCGGTAGCCGACCGCGCCCCATAGCTCCTACCGGTAGGTAATCTGAAACTGTCGCACGGTCGTCGAGCCGCCCAGCCCGGCAGCCGTCCAATAGACCCCGGCGCCGCCGAAGGTGTTGGGCGTGATCTTGCCCTCGAGGGATAGGGTCTCTCCATCCATCGTGTTGGCGGCCCGAACCATCACGTGTTCGCCTCGCACCGTGATGCGGAAGGTGGCGGACGGCTTTAGAACACCTGTCAGTTGCTGCTTGTCGTCCAGCGGCTCGCCTTTACCGTCGGTGATCCGATAGAGCTGGAACATGGTGGCGTTGGCTGACTGCGTGGTGCGCCACATCCGCAGGGCGTACCCATTGCGCGTCTCCGGGTCGTACTTGAACAAGATGTCCCCGCGCGGGCCCTTGGCGTCCTCGGGCGAGCCCGGAATGGAGAAGACCTGTCCTTCGGCCTTGTCGGGATCGAGCGTGACAAGCAGGTCCATGTCGCCAACGGGTCCGCCGGCCCGATAGAGGACCGTGCTGTTCTTTGGTCCGACACGCAGGCCCCATCGGCCGTCCTCGGCCAGCGGCTCGACGACCGACCAGACACCAGTCAGGCTCCACAGGTCTTTGGCGACCGGAAGGTCAACCGTCTCCACGAAGGTGCGAAAGTCCGGATCGACCTTGCTGGCGGCGATGTCTTTGGCCGCGACCGGACGCCGAGACACAACGCTGAGCGAAGATCCCACCTCGCTCAGATCATGTTTGGGCGCGATTTCGGCGCGCAAATAGCCGCCGATCAATCCCGCGGTCAGGGGAAGGCGCGCCAGCGGCTCTCCGCCTCGGGAGACGGCGATCTTACGGGCCTTCGCGCAGGTCTTATCTTCGCAAAGAGACCACGTGATCACCGACTGGTCGCGGCGGCGCGGCGCGAGGTTGAGCCGATAGTCGAGCGTTAGGAAGCCGTCCTTTGGAGCGAGGAGCTGAGGCGCCGAAACGAAACCCGGCGAAGGGCCGTAGGCCGGCTCCACCCGGACATGTGCGGTCGCCTTCATGCCGTTGGGCGCAATCGCATCGACAGGGACGATTTCGACCTGGTCGGTCGTATTGGCGCCAGTGACCGTGATCTGGGCGCCTTCGGTCGCGCTGAGACGGACCAGGTCAGAGCGCGTCGACCAGCGGATCGGCTGGGCTTGGGCCAAGGCCGACTGGATGGCGACCGACAGCGCAGCGCCCTCGCCTCCCGTCCTCAAGCTTGGCGCCTGTCCCTTCATGATCATCCGAAAGACGGCCGGACTCTCTGCCGCATGGCGCTCGCGCACGCCGGCCGGGTCCCATCCGTCGTTCACGCCTTCGGGCGTGGCGCGAAGGATGTTCCAGGGATTGAACGCCTTGGCTTCTTGATCCGAAAGTTCGCGCGACAGCTCGCGCCGTTGCGGACCGACGATACTGTCGATGATGTCGGCGGGCCTGCCGTCCGCATGACGGCTCTTGTAGGTCAGCGAATAGGCGTCAGCATGCTGCGGCGCCTTCCAGGCGTACCAGGCCACCTGGGTGTTAGGCAGGACAGAGTCGATCAGCGCGACGGGCGGGCCGCTGATCTTGTAAAACTGCATCGGCTTGGTGGCCTTGAAGACCGTGCGGATGAAGGTCACTCCGCTGGCCCACATCACGCCGCCGCCTTCGATGAAGTTTATCTCGGAGTCTTCCCAGACGCTGGCGGCGCCGCCGCCGACGAAGTCGTCCGTTCCTTCTACATAGACGTGGGTGAAGTAGGACCGCTTGGTGCGGGTGAACAACGTGTCCAGCCGGCTAAGGAAGGCCACATGCGAGTAGACGTGGCGATCGCCCTTGGCCTCCAGGGCTACGGCTTGGGTGATGACGTCCGAGCGTTTCTTCAGGCTCTTCGAAGGATCGCCCGGATAGTCATAATCGGTGTTGCAGTAATTGAGGATCGTCAGGTTGATCGCCGAAAACCCGTCGGCGTCGACGATCATGGTGAAGCCGTTGTTGGACGCGCCAAGCACGCCCGCCCCCTGCTGGTTTCCCCGGTTGTCGGCCAAAACCACCTTGCGGCGGTCGTCGGTCAAACCCAACAGGGTGATGTTCGGCTTGGTGATCACCAGCCCGGGCGTCAGGTTCTTTCCTGGCAGCAGATAAACGTCGGGCCTGATGCCGATCACTGTCGGCTTGTCGGGCGTGCCCGCTGGGGCCGCGGCGTAAGCCGCCTCGACCGTTCGATAGCGCCGCGCCGCCGCATCTTCGGGCAAGGAGGCGTCGACCAAATAGTCGTAACGCTCATTGCGCGTATCGAAGACGACGCCCGTGTAGCCGTTGATCGGCCCCATGCCGACCAGGGTGTCTTGCGCATGGAGCGCGGCCGGAGCGAGGACAAGCACAACGCCCATGGTCAGGCCGGCGATCTTGGACATCGACATACTCCCCTCGCCCTTCGGTTCTAGTTCGGACGGCCGGTGGTCATGCCCAGGCGATAGGGCGTCGTCGGCGCAGGGATGGGCGCCGGGCGTTCAGTGGGGATCAGACGCGCGGCGCCTTCCAAACCTTTGCCGGTGACGTTATCGACGGCCAGCTTGGGGCCGCTGAAGACGTTCACGTTGATGTTCTCAAGGGTCACATTGCGGATGTTGGCCAAGGTGATCCCGCGACCGGCGGTGCCCTTCACGTCTCGGAAGACAAAGCCGTCCAACGGCTTGTCGGGGTGAACCTGCACGCCTTCCACCAGCACCGGCACGTCCTTCACGGTGATGCGCTCGAAGACGAAGTTGCGCACGGTAGGCACTCCGTCCATGCCCGGCACTGGGAACTGGTCCTGCTTGCCGCTGTCGAGGAAATTGAAGCGCAAGAAGCCATAACCGGCGTTCTCCACCTCCAGGTCGCGCATGACGATGTCCTCGATGAACGCGCCGCGGCCCGGCCGGCTTTTGATGTAGATGGCGAAGGTATGCGCGGCCAGGCACTTGCAGCGCTCGACCAGCACCCGCCGGATGCCAGCGGAGGTTTCGCTGCCAATGCCGATGCAAGCCCAGCGGCGGTCGCGGAAAACGCAATCAGTGATGGTCACGTCCTCAGTCGGACGAGCGATGACATTGCCCTCCATGCCGCGTCCGGACTTCAAAGAAATGCAGTCATCGACAGTGTCGAAGTCGCACTTGTCGATGACCACGCGGCGGCAGGAATCCACGTCGATCCCGTCGGCTGCGCCCTTCACCGTCATGTTGCGGAAGACGACATCTTGGCAATAGACGGGGTGGATCGACCACATGTCGTTCTGCTCGGTCCAGACGTCTGTGACGCTAAGCCCGCTCACCTCGACGAACTCCAGCAGCGCCGGATGGCGCAAGCCGGTTTTCTCCTCGATGCGCTTATGGATGTCCTTCGAGGCCAGGATCTTGCCCTTGCCGGTGATGGCGACATTTCTGGCGTCCTGCGCCCAAACCAAGCCGATATAGCCTGGGACCCAGCGGCCCTCCCAGCGCACCTGAATGATGGGGTAGTCGGCGACATCGGGCGAGCCTTGCAGGACAGCCCCTTCGTCGATCCGCAAGGTGGTGTTGGACCCAATGCGCACCGCACCGACCAAGAAGACGCCGCCGCTTAGCACCACCTCCCCGCCGCCCAGTACGGCGCAACGGTCGAGCGACTGCTGCACCGCGTGGGTGTCCTTGGTCTTGCCGTCGGCCTTGGCGCCCCAGTCCCGCGGGTCGATCCGCACGCCGGTCTTGGCTGGAATGAAAGCCGCCGGAAGCGCGGGCGGCATCAAACCCTTAGAGGACTGGGCGCCGGCCACGGCGGGAGCCAGGGTCGCGCCGACAACCCCAAGACCGGCGGCGCCCAGGAAAGCGCGGCGGCTGGACTGCGGGGACGGCGAGGCGGTTTTGACCATGACGGCGGCTCTCTTCAACTAAGGCAGGACTAGAGGGTCGCGCGCGCCGCGAGACGCCCAACGGACGCTCGCGGGCTTGGCGCGCAACAGGGCTTCGAACTGGGGCTGGCGAAGAATTTCGCCAACGCCGTTATGAGGGTTGACCCAGGTGACCGGGCGCGCGCCCAAAGACACTGTCAGGTCCGTCAGGTCGTAATGGCGAAGGACGCCGAACGGCAGCACCTCGGGCAGGTTGCGCTGGATGGGGCGGTCCACGGCCATGCGGTAGCTGGCCAAAGCGCCGTCCAAGGTCAGGCTGACGATCCGGTCGTCCAGCACCGCCGCATGCAGCGCCGCGGGGGCCATGGCGCCGAGGGCGTAGACCGACACGCCTGACTGGACATCCTGCCGCTGACTAAGCGCCGCGACCGCACCGGCCACGTCGTCGGCGCGCAGGCCCAAAACCGTCTCGCCCACCAGCATCGCGCGCAGGGAAAGCAGATTCCAATCGCCCAAAAGGGCGGATTTGATCTCCTCGGTTCCGCCGGCGCCGCGGGCCGGAAGCTCCATCACCAGCCATCCCTTCGCCGCCAGCGCGGTGCTCTGGGCGCGGACCGCGGCGAGCTGCTCGGGATAACCTGTCAGCACCAAAGCGCGCTTCTTGCCGGCGCCATCCAGTCCCGTCAGGCGGCAATCAAGATCGCCCGCCGCAGAGCCGGCCAGGATGCAACCGCCCTTCTCCGTCTTCAGGCTCATGACGGGCGTGCGGGCTTTGGTGACCGCGCGGATATCCTCGCGCAGGCGCTCCAGCGGGATGGCCGCGCGCGATGGCGGCGCGACCTTGGCGGCGCGCGCCTGATTGACCTGCTGCAGCGTCACGCCCTTCAGCGAGGTTGCGACATGGCCCGTGGCGGTCACGAGGTTGTCCTGACCAAGCGGTGGGCGGACATCGACATAGGGCCGATGCGTCGTGGAGTTGTTCAGCCAACGGCTGAAGAAGCCAACGATCTTATCGCCGACCGGCGCCAGATTTCCGTGCCCGCCCGGGCCAGTGATCCAGGTGAGGCGGTCTTGAGCGCCGTAAAGACCCCAAATGCGGCGAGCCTCCTCATAGGCTGTTTTGGCTCCCTCGAAGGGGAAGAAGTCCGCCTCGGTGGAGATGATGGCGTACGGCCTTGGGGCCGCCAGTTCGACCCAATCCGGTACGTCCAAGCCCGCGGCGATGAAGCCGGGGGGAGACTGCTCGGCCTCCTGAGGGCCAGGTCCGGCGAGCACGTGGCGGAAGGTGTTGACGTAGCAGGCCGAGGCCGCAGCCTGTACCCGGTCGTCCAACGCCGTCAGGAAAGCGGTGACAGTGCCGCCGCCAGAGCAGCCCAAGGCTCCCAGCCGGGCGCCGTCCACATCCGCGCGCCCTTGCAGATAGTCGAGCCCGCGCATCGCGTCCCAGATGAAGTAGCGCGAGACGTGATCGCCCACGGGGACCGTCTGCCAGTAGGCCATCGAGTGCTCGCCCGTGGGGCGGCCGACCTTGGATTCGCCGATCTCCGGATCATAGTGTTGAAGGCGCTCGCCCATCCCGATCTCGTCATAGATCAAGGCGAGGATGCCGGCCTTGGCCAGGTTGCCGCCGAAGCGGTCGCCCGCCTTGCCGTCTGGAGAGTGCCCAGGCGTGATCAGTACGGCAGGAAACGGGCCCTTGCCGCCCGCCGGCACATAGACGTTGGCGGTGACGAAGTAACCCGGCAGGCTCTCATAGACGACCTTTTCGACCCGATAGCCGTCGCCCTGGTAGCCACCCATACTTCGGGTCTTCAACGCGGTGCGCTCTTGCGGCAAGCCACCGATCAGCTCGAGGATCGACTGACGAAGCTTCGCCTTGCGGGCGTCCATTTTCGCCGCCGTGTCGATGGCGGCCAGTTCGACTTCACGGGCCCTCAGCTGACGCTCGGCCAATCCGTCGATGTAGCGGATCAGTTGATCACGTCCTGACGGCTCTGCGGCTTGAGCGGCGGCCGTCAGCATCGTGGTCGCTGCAAGACATGCCGCCAACAGATTGATTTTCATGATCATCGCCTTCAACCGCGCGCCTTGACCCATTCTTGATAACGAGCGAGGACAGCGTCGCCCCAATCGCCGTACCAGGCGTATCCGGCGCGACGTTCAAGCTCGACGGGCGCGAGGCTGTAGCGAACAACACCGTCACGGCCCGCGAAAATCGGGCGGTTCGTCGGTATCTCGTAGTATCGGGCCCAGATCGGCTTGGCCTTGGGATCGGCGACCACCACCCGGTCGCCATTGGCGGGTCGATCGATGCGGATCCCCGTCAAGGCGGACAACTTGTACCAAGCGACGCCGCTCTCCACGGCGCGGATCACCTCAGGGCTCGGGCGGTCCAGACTCATGAGCAGCATCAAAACACCGGCGCTTTCGTTAGCGCTGATCGCCGGCGGCTCGAACATGCGGCCCATCCGCGGCTCGTAGGTGACTTCGTCATGCTGAGCGCCCCAGGCCGTCAGCTTGCCGTCCGCCACGATCTGGGCGCGGATGATGTAATCGATCCCGTTGTCGAAGGCTGCGGCCGCGCGGCTAGGCAATCGCTGAGACACCTTGGCGTATACAGGATCGCTCGCAACCTCCCGGACATAGGCCATGATCTTAGCGGTCGCGTCGTCGTTGAACGTCGCATAGCGCGCGTTATGCGCCGCTTGGGAGGGGTGTGAGCCGTACGGCCAGCTGCCCTTGGGGTATTGGGCGCCCAGCACGTAGTCGAGGCCCACGGCCAGGGATTTACGGTACCGCTCCTCGCCTGTCGCGCCATAGAGGCGCGCCAAGAAGCGCAGGTGGTCGAAGCGGTAGAGCGAGGTCGAATGGCCGCGCCATCCGATCTGGCCTTCGGCGCCTCGGAAGGGCTGGCTGACCACGTCGCCGCCGGGCCAGCCGCCCGTCTCGCTGATCTGCCAAGAGATGATGTTGTCGCCGATGGCGCGCGCCTCGTCCGAGGCGAACCAGGTCGCTGGCTTGGCGGACATGGTTTTCCACCAGCCGACCGGCATGGTCGTGCCGACCTTGCGAGCCTTGGACATCACGTCCAGCTGGAAGGGGCTTGGGAATGGAATGAGAGGCGGATGCGCAGCCGGATGCTGGACCTGCGCTTTAGCGGCGGAGATCGGCATGGCGGAGGCTGCGAGGACGGCGGCGGTGACCGCCGCGGCGACGGGCGCACGCATGCAGACGACACTCCTCAAAGCGACATGAAAAGGGCGGCCGACTTGGCCGGCCGCCCCCCTGCTTGGTCTTTAGAAAGCGTAGCGAACGCCCAGGTAGTACTGGCGACCCACCTGGAAATAGTCGTTCGTGCGCTGCACCTCGGAGTCCAGGAACGAGATGTCCTTCTCGTTGGTGAGGTTGATGCCTTCGAAGCTGACCGTGATGTCGTCGCTGACCTTGTAGGAGGCCGAGAAGTCGACGAACAGGGTCGAGCGGCGGCCGCCGACATCGACGTTGTAGGCCGCCGGAACGGCCGTCAGATACTTGTCGCGGTAAGCCGCCGAGACGCGCGCCTGGAACGGACCATCTTCATAGTAGATCGTGCCGTTATAGGCGTTCTTGGACAGGTTCAGAAGGTCGCGCGACACCGTGGTGGCCGCCGAGCTCGACGACAGGAAGTAGTCGATCTGGGAGTCCACGTAAGTGTAGTTCAGCAGCACGCCGAGGTTCTCGAACTTCCACGGCAGGAAGGTCAGCGGCTGTTGGTAGTTCAGCTCGACGCCCTTGAGCGGACCGCCAGGCGTGTTGACCACGTTGGAGATGCTAAAGTCGTCGTTGACGTTCACTCCGGTGCCGGTGAGCAGGCTCGCCGGCAGCCCCGTGGTGGAGTACGGCGCCACGACGGTGATGTTCTGAACGTAGGTGCTGATGTCCTTATAGAAGAACGCAGCCGAGACCACAGCGCCGCGGCTCGGATACCACTCCACCGCCACGTCGAAGGTCTTGGCGCGGTAAGGCTCCAGCATCGGGTTGCCGGTCGTGACAGTACGAGAACCGCCGGCGACGTTGACGTTGGTGGCCGCCGACAGCGCGCCGAGCCCCGGACGCGACATCACCTTGGCGGCGCCGAAGCGCACCTGGACGTCGTCGCGCGGCTCGATCACCAGGTTCAGCGACGGCAAGGTGTCCTCGTAAGAACGGCCCACCGTCGTCAGCTCAAAGCCCGCCGGGTTAACCGAGGTCGGAACCGTCGAGAAGAAGGTCGAGCTTTGCTTGGTCTTCACGTAACGCACGCCGACGTCGCCGCGCACCGGCAAGCCGAACAGCTCATGGCGGAAGTCAGCCTGGATGAATGCGCCTTGGTCTTCTTCCTCCACCGAGCGGTTGTCGCCGCGGGCGCTGGAGGTCGTGCTTGAAAGCGCGAAGCGGCCGCTGTTGCTGAACACGCCGTAGGCCTGGGCGATGGCGTCGCGGTTGGGGCTCGCCCAACAGCTGGGCGTGCCCGCCGGCAGGTTCAGCTTTTGCAGGCCGCACCATTGCTCCGTCAGGGTCGCCATGGTGTAGCCGGCCGGGATCGCCGGGATATTGCCTTCACCGGAGGCCAGGCGCTGGCCGGTGCCGACGAACTCGTACTTCTTCAGGCTGCCGCCCAGCTTGAAGGTCAGGCTGTCGTTCAGCTCGTACTGCCCCTGGGCCTGTACGATCTTGAAAGTGTTGTCATTCCAGTTGGGGCGCAGGCGGATGTCAGGTCCCGTGGCGCCGGTGCCGCCGGGGACCGTGACGGTCGGGCCAATGTACCAGCTGTTAGGGTCTTTGACGTCGAACCCGTAGTTGATAGCCGGGAAGTTTTGGCTGTTGCGCGCATCGAACGAGTAGCCGTCCGTGTTGATGCGATCCATCTGCGCGATGTAGTCGAGCGCATTGTCGAAGTCATTGGACACGTAGCCCACGGTGCCGCTCACCGAGAAACGGTCGGTGAATGCGTGCTTGCCGCTCAAGGTCCACTGGGTGAACTCGGTGTCGTAGACGTCCAGGTAGTTTTCCGAACGGATGTCGACATTGTCGAGCAGCGCATAGACCAAGGTGCCGTCTGCGTTAACGACAGCGTCGCGCACCACGGTCTCGGGCTTGCCGCCCTGGGAGGCGCCGCGGCTCAGGCCAATGGACTCAAGCTGACGCTCGTTACGCTCCACTTCGAATTTGGAATACATCACATCGAGCGCGATCTCGGTGCGATCGGACGGACGCCATTGCAGCGCGCCGGTCAGGCCCAGGCGTTTGGTCTGGGTCTCGTACTGCTGGTAACGCAAAAAGCGCGGATATCGCGTGGTGGCCGCGCTCGCCAGGTCATAGGCGGCTGGATTGGTGCCAGCGCAAAGCGCCGGACGTTGAGCCACGTTACAAAAGCCCCCGTCAGCCGGGCCGACGTTGAACTGGCCGGTGCTGACGCCGTTCTGGCGCACGCCGCGCTCCGAATAGGCCGCTGAAAACAGCGCGCCGAAGGTGTCGTCGAAGAAGGTGTTGCTGACCAGGACCGCCACGCGAGGGTCGTAGTCCTTCGACAGGTCGCTGTAGCCCATCTTGGCCGAGCCGGCGATTTTGAAGCCGTTGTAGTCGAACGGCTTGCCGGTGCGCAGATCGACGGTCGCGCCCAGCGAGCCTTCGTCGATCTCCGCCGACGGCGTCTTGCGCACGTCGATTTGGCTAAAGAGCTCGGAGGCGAAAACGTTGAAGTCGAAGCCTCGGCCACGGCCGGACGCGGTCGTCGCCTGGGCCTCGATGCCGTTGATCCGCACGCGGGTGAATTCTTCCGACAGCCCCCGGACCGACAGATTGCGGCCTTCGCCGCCGTCGCGGGTGATCGAGACGCCCGGCACGCGCTGGATGGCTTCGGCCAGGTTGTTGTCGGGGAACTTGGCGATGTCTTCGGCGACGATGGAGTCCACCGCGCCAGTGCTGTTGCGCTTTAGCTCCAGAGCCTTTTCGAGGCTGCTGCGAAAGCCAGTGACGACGACTTCCTCAACTTCGGCGTCCTGCGCTGTCTGGGCCGCAGCGGCGCCAGCCAGCATAAGAACCGCCGCTGCGCTGGTGCCCAGCAAAATGGTGTTGCGACGCAGCTGTCCCCTGCCCGCTTGATCGCGCTTTTGCATCTTGTCTCTTCTTTCCCTGAACTTGTTTCTTGTCATTGCGGCGGTTGTGTCCGCCGGCCCCTCTGCCCCTGAGCCCGCTTGGCCTCAGGACGCCGATAAAAGGGGGATCGGCCGCGCACGGACGATCCCGAAGCCCAGGAGGGGAATTGGGCGGGCTTCATTGACCATGTTGAGGAAGCTCGACGCTTCGGAGATCACCCGAAGCGGAACGCACAAAGACGTGCGGGCACCTTGATGGCGCATGGTTTCCTCTCCCCTGATACCGGTGTCATCGAGCCATGCCCGAATCCGGCCTTATTTCGCCTTTTGACGTTAGCGACAGGAAGCGCGTCGAGCGGCTGGGTGTCAACGCAAAAGTGCCAGCGCTGGCACAAAAGATTTTGCGCGCGAGCGCCCAAAAACTATGTGGGCTGAACTAAGACGTGGGCGCCGCCGTGCTTTCGCGCTCGACGACCTGAAGGGCGATTTGCAGCGAGCGAGACCGCACCGACCCTGCAGCCTGCGGCCCCGCCTCGATCCGCTCCAAAAGGCGTTGAGCGGCCGTTTCGGCCATCGTGCGCATCGGGCGGTTGATCGTCGTCAGGGCTGGCGAGATCATGCGAGCGATGCTGCTGTCGTCGAAGCCGGCGACCGACAGGTCGTGAGGACAAGATAGTCCCCTACCCGTCAACGCCTTCATCACACCGGCGGCCATGAAATCGTTGGATGCGAACACAGCCGTAGGCCGCTCGGGCAGATTAAGGATCGTCTCGCCGCAGAGCAGGCCTGATTCGAAACTATAATCCCCCTCGACCAGGGTTGATGGCGCCAGCCCCGCTTCGTCCAGCGCGTCGAGGAATCCCTGCCGACGCTGTTGGGCGGAGATGAAGCGCGACGGACCCGATATGAACGCGATGCGGGTATGGCCAAGAGCGACCAGTCGAAGGGTCAGCTCGTGGGCCGCCTGCCGCTCGAGGGAGACCAGCATGTCGGCGCCGTCGATGGAGACCGAGGCGATGGCGACACTGGGCGTATGGGTCTCGGCGATGACCTGATGGAGCTGCGTCAGCTCGGCCAGCGGCGGCAGGAGCACGACGCCATCCACGCGGGACCGTTTGATGAACCCCCGCACGTCGTCAAGCAATTGGTTGGAGCCGTAGCTGCAAGGATGGACGACAACCTCGAAGCCCCGGGCCCCGCAGACTTGGCTTAGGCCGCGCTGCACCGGGTCCAGCACCAGGGCGTTGGGATCGTCGTGGATCAGCCCGATCAGAAAGGATCGGCCCGTAGCCAGCGCCCTTGCCCGAGCACTTGGCCGAAATCCGAGATTTTCGATGACCGCCTCGACCCTGCGGCGCGTCTTGGCGCTGACCTTGCTGGAGCCGTTGATGACGCGCGAGACCGTGCGCAGCGAAACTCCGCACTGTTCCGCGACATCGCTGATGGTCACTTCGTTCATGGCGTGGGGCGCTTTTATTTGGAGACCGCCGCCTAACACGAAAGCGAAAGCTTCGCCTATGGCTCGCGGCGCGCGCCCGCCTCAACCGGCAGGCTTACCGCCCCCAACACCCTAGGGCGTCAGTCCCGGTTTGCTGCGGGGATAGCTGCGAGAATCGAGCGTCGGCGGCGAATAGTCGGTGTCGAAATGGCAAGCCTCGCCATAGATCGCAGTTGCGGCCTGGCAGCGAGCCGCAATTGTGGAGGGCGTCGGCTTTTCGCCCTTCTCCACCCAGGCCCTTAGAGCCTGTAACATGGCCGCGTACTGCGGCGTCGCCAACTTGCTGTGCTCGTGCTCATCGGTGAAGGCCTGCACCAGAAGGTCCTGCGAGCCGGCCTTGACCACGCGCTCGTGGAACGCCTGCTCCATCTCCACAAAGGCGGTCGGATCGTCCTTTGCGTGAAGGGTGAGGGTCGGCGCCCGAAGTTTCCCGCTCAGATCGCTGTCCACGCTCAAATCTTTGACGGCGATGGGGTCAGCAGCGAAGCGCTCCACGCCGGCGTTCAGCGCCGCGTCGTCGTCCGAACCGACATAGCGTACGCCAAGATTGCTGAACGGGTTTCGCCCATTCAAACGGCGGTTGACCATGTCGCTGAAAGTGAAGGTCGACCATGTCATGTGACTGACCAAGGTCCGCTCTGGAATTCGCGTCACCGCCAAAATGTTGGCGAGGTTGCGCCTTTGCTGCGCCGTGCGCTTGTCCGGCGGCAGATTGACCCCTGTGCAGTCGTTCACGCGGCTTTCCAGCTCACGATTGGTGAGGGTCTTGCCTGACGGCAGGCCCTTCCAGAGCGGATAGGCCGTCTCGTCCGGCCGTGGATGGTTTTTACAGTAGTACTGGTAGACCGCGCGAAGGTCGGCGCGAAAATCATAGGCGCGCGTGCCGCCCGCGTGGACCGCGTTTGTCAGCAACACGCCGTCATAAACCAGCTTGCCGGCGGCGTCCGCGCCATAGAGTTCGGCTGTCTTGGCCGCGACATTGCCGCCCCAGGACTGGCCGTGCAGGTAGGTGCGCGACGGCCGCCCGAACCGGTCCCAGAAGATTTTGCGCAGCGTCTCGGTGTCCTCAGCGGCGCTGCGAACGCCATAGCCGGGTCGACGGTAGTTGCTGCCGGCCCAGGCGAACCCCTCCTTCACCGTCACGGCGAAGCGTTCCAGGTCCTCAAGGGCGTCATCGGCCTGCGGAGCCTTCAAGCGCGGGCCGCCATGGCTGTGCACCACCAAGGCGCCGTTCCAAGCCTTTGGAATGGCGATCCAATACCAGGCGCCGCGCTCATCTTGTCCGTTGAAACAGCGCGTTTCAGCGCCGACGAAGGTTGGGCAGGCCTTGGGCTCCATGGCTGCGGCTGAGCCGGCTCCCAGACCCAAGATCGTCAATGTCACGCAGAGCAGGCGCATAACGGTCACTCGAGATAAGAGGCTCCCGGTTCGTCGCTTTGGGCGGACCGGGAGCAAGTGGGACGGGGCGCCCGCTGTCGCCCCGTCGAAAATCAGAAGCTCTTGGCCAGCGTGGCGTACCAGTACCGCGCATAAGGGTTGTAGAGCGATCCGATGAAGCCGCCCGAGGACAGCGGCGGGTCCTTGTCGAAGATATTGCGCGCGCCAATCCGGATACGGGTGTCCGAAAGCAGGCCGCGGTCCTCCATCCGATACTGGACATAGAGGTTGGCCACGGTCTGGGAATCGACCTCGTAGGGCGTGCCGTCCGTGGCGAGGAACCCTGTATCCAGGACCGAGCCGGTGTAGATCACCGCGCCGCCCACCTGCCACGGCCCCATGCGCCAAGTCGCCGTGCCGGTCCATTTCCACTCCGGCTTGCCGTTGACGCGAAGCTGGTCGCCCGGATCGGTCAAAGGCGTGGCCGCGTTGATCTGGCCGGACGCGCGGGCGTCGAACAGGGCTTGTACGGCTGGCGGCGGCGTCTGCGAGAACTTGTCCATGTAAGTGGCGTCGAAGTTCAGGTCGAAATCACCGAACCGGTCTGTGCGCTTGGACCAGATAAAGCCGATGTCCACGCCGCTGACGGTTTGGGGCTGCAGGTTCTGAAACTTGTCGATCACGTCTGTGATCTGGCCGACCGGCGTGATTCCAGTCCCGCTAAAGAGGGCGATGTCGTCGGCCGTGGGCGCGGCGCGGATGACGTTGGGATTGCTGCCGCCGCTCACGCGCGACAGGTAGTCCTGGATCACAATATTGCCGACGCCCAGCACGCCGACGATGCCCTTCTGCTCGATCTGCCAGCGGTCCACGGTCAGCGTCACGCGGCCAAATTGCTCCGGAATGAAGCTGGGTTGCAGGACCATGCCCACCGAGTAGCTCTCGCTCTCTTCGGCCTTGAGGTCCGGGTTGCCCTGGCTGACGAAGCGCACCGTCACACCGCGCGAACAGGCCGTGAAGCTGCTGATGCGGCCAGCGCGCAGATCGGCCTCGCAGCGCAGATAATCGGTCGGCCCCTGGGTGCGGGCGTAAGCGAAGGGGTTGGTGGTCTCCAGGTTCGGAGCGCGGAAGCCCTGTTGCCACGAACCGCGCAAGCGCACGCCGTCGACCACGTCCCAGGCGAAGGCGACCTTGGGTTTGGCGACCGAGCCGAAGTCGCTGTAGTGCTCATAGCGGCCCGCGATCTGCAGATCGAGCTGACGCATCAGCGGCACGCCCATCTGCGGAGAGACGACGGGGACGGCCAGTTCGCCAAAGGCGGAGAACACGTCGCGCGAACCTTGGGTGCTTGGGGTGTTGTTGACGCCGGTGATGGCGCTGAGGTTGACCGCGCGGGTCACCGGATCCGTGAAGGAGGTCGAGCCATCCAGACGTTTGTCCCGGATGTCCTCCTGGGTTTCATGACGGAACTCCACGCCCAGGGCGACGCCCACGGGGCCGGCCCAGATGTTCACAAGGTCGGGACGCGAGACCTTGAAGTCGGCCAGGGTCAGACTGGTGGTGGACTCTCGCTTGAGCCGCACCCGGATGGCGTCCAAAGCCGCCTTGGAGCTGGGGGTGCAGTCGCGACCGCCCTCCCCGTCCAGGCAGCCGCCGTTGAAAGGGTTGTAGGCGTCAGGCGTGGATAGGGCCAGTTGGCGAGCCAGGGCGATGCTGTCGACGCCGTCTGACTCGTCCACCGCGTTAGCCTTGGAGTAAAGCACAGCCGTATCCCAGTCCCAGCCCCATTTGCGCCCCTTCAGGCCCGCCAGGACGCGCGCCTGATAGTTTTCAACTTCGACCCTGTTGGGTCCCAGGTCGTTGAACCGGTAGTTGGTGAACGTCACCGGCAAACCGGCGTCGGGCACATTGACCAGATTGGGCAGGCGATTGGGATTGAGCGATCCGTCGGCGAAGCGCACCGGGCCGAACGGGTTGTAGTAGTTGCTCGCCGCCACGCCGATCGCCACCAGGCTCGTGCCTTGCGTGGTGAGTCCTTGGGACTGTGCGTGGTAAAGGCCCAGCTCGCCGTAGGCCGTCAAATCCTCGGTCAGGTCGTAATGGCCGTTCAGGAAGACGTTCTGCCGGCTGATCTTTGGCGCGATGGTGACCGCGTCATTTTGATGGGCCTCGTAGCGGAGGATATTGGCCACCCCGCCGACCGACAGATTGCCCGTGCCGATGCAAAGGCCGTTGCCCAACTGAGCCGCGCAGCCGGCGATCGTGTTGGGCTGCACGTGCAAAGCGCCCGCCGCTGTGGTGAGGGCGGTCGTTCCTTGCCGCACGGCGCCGGGCGCGCCGATGATCGTGACGTTGGCGAAGGAGTTTTGGTTGCCGCGGTTGTCGGCGGCGCTGTTGTTGGCGTAGGCCGGGTCGTTGGCGAACAGGGGACGCAAGTCTTGGCGGGCGGTGTAGATGCGGTCGCTGGGACGCTGAGCTGAACGCTCGGTGAAGTTGGCGTTGATCGAGATGTTGCCCCGGCCCTCGTCGAAGTTATGGCCGGCGAACAGGTTGCCGCTCCATTCCTCGCGATGGGTGCCCTCGGCCTTGCCGTACTGGACCTCCATCGTCAGGCCGTCGAAGTTGTCCTTCAGCACGGTGTTGACCACGCCGGCCACCGCATCGGCGCCGTAGATCGCCGCGGCGCCGTCGCGCAGGACCTCAAGGCGCTGCAGGCCGAAGGTGGGAATCGAATTGGCGTTGAAGCCTAGCAGAGGCACCGACTGAGAAGACTGGCTGGTCGGGTGCGAGACGAGGCGACGGCCGTTCAACAGCACCAGAGTGTTGCCGACGCCGAGGCTGCGCAGGTTGATCGAGTTGACGTCGCCGCGCGTCGAGTTGCTGGTCTGCGCGCTATTGCTCGGATTGATGAACACATCGCCCATTTGCGGAATCGAGCGGAAAAGATCGTCCCCCGAAACCGCGCCGACGGCCCCGACCTGGTCCTCGCCGACCACGGTGACCGGCAGGGCTGCGGTGACCTTGGCGCCGCGGATCTGGCTGCCGACCACGACAACCTCCTCGACCTGAGCGGACTCGTCGGCTCCGTCCTGAGCAGAGGCCGCGCCGGCGGCGCCCAGCAGGCCCAAGGCGGCGACGCTGCACAGCAGCTGAAGGCGATTTTTAGTGTTCATTTTCGTCCCCAATGTTTCTTAGTTTGTTGGTTCGTTCAGGCGGACGCCGGCGTCGACGTCTTGGCTTCGGCGCCAGGCGGCGGCTCCAGGTTGAGCGCCTGTTGAAGCTGTTCCTTGTCGAGCGCCCCCTCCCAGCGCGAGACCACGATGGTGGCCACAGCATTGCCGACGAAATTGGTGAGGGCCCGGCACTCCGACATGAAACGGTCGACCCCCAAGATGAGGGCCATGCCGGCCACCGGCACCGAGGGCACCACCGACAAGGTGGCCGCCAAGGTTATGAAGCCGGCGCCCGTAACGCCCGCGGCCCCCTTGGAGCTCAGCATGGCGACAGCCAAGAGCAGCAACTGATCGCCCAGCGACAGGTGAACGCCCGTCGCCTGCGCGATGAAAAGCGCCGCCAAGGTCATGTAGATGTTGGTGCCGTCGAGGTTGAAACTGTAGCCGGTCGGCACCACCAATCCGACCACGGACTTGGCGCAACCGGCCTTCTCCATCTTCTCGATCAAGCTTGGCAGAGCCGCCTCCGAAGAGCTGGTGCCCAGCACCAACAAAAGTTCGGCGCGCAGATATCGGATCAACTTCAGGATCGAAAAGCCGTTGAACCGCGCCACCGCGCCCAACACCACGACCACGAACAGGATGGATGTCAGATAGAACGTCCCCACCAAGGCGGCGAGGTTGGCGATCGAGCCGATACCGTACTTGCCGATCGTGAAGGCGAAGGCGCCGAAGGCGCCGATGGGCGCGGCCTTCATCAGGATGTGGACCAGCCGGAAGAAGGCCTGGCCGGCCGATTCAAGGATGTCCAACACCGGTCGCCCGCGGTCGCCGATCAAGGCGAGCGAAACGCCAAACAGGATAGAGAAAAACAGCACCTGCAGGATTTCGCCCTCGGCGAAGGCGCTGACCACGGTGTCTGGGATCACATGCAGCAAAAAGCCGACAATGGTCTGGTCGTGAGCCTTGGCCGCGTATCCAGCCACCGCCTTGGTGTCGAGCGTCGCCGGATCGATGTTCATGCCGGCGCCGGGTCGCACGACATTGGCGACGATCAGTCCGACGATCAAAGCCAAGGTTGAAAACGTCAGGAAATAGACGAAAGCCTTCAGGGCCACACGACCGACCTTCTCCAGGTCGCGCATGCCGGCGATGCCGCTGACGATGGTCAGAAAGATCACCGGCGCGATGATCATCTTCACCAGCTTGATGAATCCGTCGCCCAGCGGCTTCAGGGACTCGCCGAAGGCTGGCCAAAAGTGGCCGATGAATGCGCCGAGCACGATGGCGACCAGAACCTGAAAATAGAGGTGCTGGTGGAATCGTTTCGGCCGCGCCGGCGTCGCTTGAATAATCGGTTGCACTATCCGTCCCTGCGGCCGCCCAAGGGCGGCGACTTGTGTCGTGCGCCCTTTGTCATGGCGCTTTGTTCGACGATCCTAGGCGAGAAGAAGCCGCGCAAGCGGCCCGGCCAGGAAGAGTAATGCTTTGATTTTGTTATACTATGCGCCACCCGCGGCCCAAATCGCAGCGAGCCATTGGGCGATTTTCCGCCCTCGCGACGGGTATTTGTGCGAAAATCCACACACGCAGCTTTTTCCGATCAAGGTCGCGTAGCGCCTATGCCGAATCTGAGCGACCCGACCGTTCGCCGCTGGTCAGCCTTTTGCCTGGTCTGCGCCGTCCTTCTGACCGCCCTGTTCATGGGGGCGGGTGCGGCGGCCGAACGGCAGGCCCTGGGCGACCTAGAGCGCCAGGCTCAAACGTCTGCGGCCCTCCACGCCGCCGTCCTGCGCAGCGAGTTGGACAAACATCGCTCACTGCCGTTCGTGCTGGCGCAAGATCCGGATGTGGCCGAGGTGCTGAGCGCCCCTCGGCCACAGCGGACGGTGGCGCTAAACCGCAAGCTTGAAACCTTGAGCGGCGGCACGCGGGCGGCGGTGATCTACGTCCTCGACGCCAGCGGCAAGACCATAGCCGCCAGCAATTGGCGCCAACCCACCAGTTTCGTGGGCTCCGTCTACAGCTTTCGGCCCTATTTTCGCGACGCCATGCAAGGTCACACGGCCGAACTGTTCGCCCTGGGCACGGTAAGCCGCCGCCCTGGACTTTTCATGTCCCGCCGGATCGAAGGACCGGCCGGCCCTTTGGGCGTTGTGGTGGTCAAGGTGGAGTTCGAGGCTTTGGAGGCCGACTGGTCTTCAGCCGAGCCCGCCTTCGCCGCTGACCGCAACGGCGTGATCGTGGTCACCTCGGTGGCGCCTTGGCGCTTCCATACGCTTGCGGCCCTGCCAGCGTCGCACAAGGAACAGATCCGCGCTGAACATCAGTTCGGCGGGGCCCCGCTGACCGTCCTGCCGACAAGTCCCGCCATGACCGCTGGACGCACGCCGGTCCTGACAACTGCGCGTCTGCCAGGACAGACTTCCGCCCGCTTCATGGCCGCCAGCGCGGAGCTGGGCGCGGGAGGATGGCGGGTCTTCACGCTTACCCCAACGGGCGCCGCGCTACAGACCGCTGTCGCAGCCGCCCGCGCTGTCGCACTCCTGGCGGGCCTCGTGGTCTGCGGCGTGGCCGCCGCGATCCTGCGCTGGCGCGGCCAAGCTTCCGTCCGCGCGGCTCGCCAGGAGGCGGCGCGACTTGAGCTGGAGGCGCGTGTGGAAGAACGCACCGCCGCCTTGAAGAACACTAACCAACGTCTGCGTGTGGAGATCGATGAGCGGCGTCGCGCCGAGGCCCATGTGCAGTTGATGCAGGACGAGCTTGTGCAGTCGAACAAGCTGGCCACCTTGGGCCAAATCGCCGCCGGGGTGGCCCATGAGATCAATCAGCCCGTGGCCGCCATACGCACCTACGCCGACAACGCGGGGGCCTTCTTGGAACGTGCGGATAAGGAGACCGCGCGCAAGAACCTCGTCCTGATCGCGGGCCTGACTGATCGTATCGGATTGATCACCGACGAACTGCGCGCCTTCGCCCGCAAGACGAACGCGCCGGCCGCACCGGTTGTGGTGCGCGAGGCCGTCGATGGAGCCCTGTTGTTGACGGGCGCGCGCATCCGTCAGCAGGGCGTCGACATCGTACGTTCCGTCGACGCCGAGGCCCTACGCGTCCTGGCCGAACGCTTTCGCCTGGAGCAGGTCCTGGTCAATCTGCTGCAAAACGCCCTGGAGGCGCTTGAGGACACGCCCGACCCCAAGATCGAAATCCAGGTGGAGACGCGCCGCAATCAGGCGCGCATCGTCATTGCGGACAATGGCCCGGGACTAAGCCCCGAGGCGGCGCGGACGCTCTTTACGCCCTTCGCCACCACCAAGGCGCGCGGCCTGGGATTAGGTCTCGTGATCAGCCGTGACATCGTCGCCGAGTTCGGCGGCGAACTTTCCTTTGAGCCCGGACCCGGCGCGCGGTTCGTCATCAGTCTGCCGAGGGCTAAATGAGCGTCGACGGCATCAATAGCGTCGCTTTCATCGATGACGACGACGATCTTCGGCTGGCCAACGTTCAGACCCTGCAGCTGGCGGGCTTCGACGTGCGAGCCTTCGACAACGCAGAGGCCGCCGTCGAGGCTCTCGCCCCCGACTTTCCTGGCGTGGTGGTCAGCGACATTCGCATGCCGCGCATGGATGGACGTCAGCTCTTTCGGCGCCTACGCGAGCAGGATGCGGACCTGCCGGTCATTCTCATCACCGGCCACGCCGATGTCGCCGAAGCGGTGGAGGCCCTCCACGAAGGCGCTTACGATTTCGTCGCCAAGCCCTACGCCGCCGAAAGGCTGGTGAGCAGCATCCGCCGCGCGATGGAGAAGCGCCGGCTGGTGCTGGAGAACCGGCGTCTGCGCGCCGCCGCCGCCGCCGCTCAGGACGACTGGCCGCTTATCGGCCAAACGCCCGTGATGGAGCGCCTGCGCGCCACACTGCGCCAGTTGGCCGAAGCCGATGTCGATGTCTTGCTTGAAGGCGAGACGGGCGTGGGCAAGGAATTGGCCGCTCGCGCCCTGCATGGCTGGAGCCGCCGGCGAAATCGCGAGTTCGTCGCGGTCGATTGCGCCGCCTTGCCGACGACCATGATTGAAAGCGAGCTGTTCGGACATGAACTGGGCGCCTTCCAAGGGGCGGTGCGCCAGAGAGTCGGGCGCCTTTTGCACGCTGACCGCGGGACATTGTTCCTCGACGAGATAGAAACCTTGCCGATTGAGGCCCAAGGCAAGTTTCTGCGCGTGCTGGAGGAGCGTGAGGTGACGCCGCTTGGCGGCAACACGGCGCGCACGCTCGACATTCGCATCATCGCCGCGGCCAAGGACGATTTGAGCCAAGCCGTCCGTCAAGGCGGTTTCCGACGCGATCTCTATCACCGGCTCAACGTGGTGCGCCTGCGTATCCCGCCCCTGCGCGAACGGCGCGGCGATGCGTCCTTGCTGTTCGCCTACTTCCTGTCGCGGGCCGCCGAGCGCTTTGGCCGTCCGGTTCCAGCAACCAGCGATGCGGTGCGCTGGCGCCTGCAAAACGATGATTGGCCCGGCAATGTGCGCGAACTGGCGCACTTCGCTCAACGCGTCGCCCTGGGAATGGAGGAGGCCGACGGACGTGACCCGGTGATGCAAGTGGCCGATCCGCTGCCAAAGCGCGTCGCTTCCTACGAGGCCCACCTGATCTGCGAGACCCTGGCCGGCTGCGGCGGTGACGTTCGCAGCGCTGTGGCGGCGCTGGGTATCCCGCGCAAGACCTTCTACGACAAGCTCGATCGCTACGGCATCGACATCAAGCGCTTCCGCGGTTGAGGCCTCTGGTCTCCGCGCGGCGCACGCCTCTATAGAGGGGGCTTCCTTGAAGCAGCGACGGGATCGGTCAGCTTGCACATAGCCATCGTCGGCGACGGATTTAGCGGAACGCTGTTCGCACTTAAGATGGCGGCGGCCCGGCCATCGTCGCAGATCACCGTGATCGGCCGTGAACGCCGGCTGGGGCGGGGTTTGGCCTATGGCGCCGCCGATCCGATCCACATGCTGAACGTGCCGGTCAGCCGCATGGATGTCGGATTGAAGCCCGCGTTCCTCGACTGGCTGCATGAGGAGCACGGCCCCGACTGGACACCTGAATCCTTCGCACCTCGCACGCTTTTCGGGGACTATATGGAGTCCCTCGCCCTCGCCGCCCTCGCCGACGGGCGCATCCAACGCGCGCGCGGCGAAGTCGTGGGCGTCGACAACGGACTACGCCCAGCTGTGATCTTGGCCGATGGTCGAACAATCGGCGCGGACGTCGTGGTCTTGGCCCTGGGCAACCTGCCGCCGGATCGCCCTGGCGGACTGCCGGCGACCCTGGCCGACAGCGCGCTGTTCGTGACCGATCCGTGGGCGCCTGGCGCGTTGGATGACTTGCCTTGCGAGGCGCCTGTGTTGCTAGTGGGCGCCGGTTTGACGATGATCGACATCGCCCTGAGGCTCGCCGGCCGCGGCCATAAGGGGCGCATAACGGCTGTTTCGCGCCGCGGCCTTCTACCGAAGGGACACCAGGCGGGCGGAACCTGGCCCGCTTTCTTGCAGGAACATATAGGCCGCTCACCGCTCAGCGTGTCCCGCGTGGTCCGGCGCCAGGTCAAGCTGGCTCAGGCCGCCGGCGTGCCTTGGCAACGGGTTTTCGACGCCGCCCGGCCGGCTGTGCCGGCGGTCTGGAGCGCCTGGAGCCTGGCGGAGCGACGGCGCTTTCTGACGCGCCTACGGCCCTGGTGGGACGTTCATCGACATCGCACCGCGCCGGAGGTGACGGCGGGTCTTCACGACCTGCTGCGATCAGGCCGCCTAGAGGTGCTGGGCGGGCGTTTTGGTCAAGCCAAGGTCAAGGCCGGTCTCGCCGAGGTTGAGGTTCGGCTCGGCCAAGCAACCCGGCGGATCGAAACTGTTCGCGTCATCAACTGCACCGGACCTGGCGGGCGGTTCGATCGCACGGCCCTGCCCCTGATCTGCGACCTACGCACCAAGGGATTGGCCAAGGCCGATCCGCTTGGCCTGGGGTTTGACACCCACGACGGCGCCGTCGTCGAAGCCTCGGGCGCGGTTTCAACGCGTCTCTATGCTTTGGGTCCCTTGGCCAAGGCGGCTTGGTGGGAGATCACCGCCGTGCCGGAGATCACGATCCAGATCGATGACCTAGCCCGACGCCTGGCCAACCGTTCGACGCCGAGCCGACCGCTTTCGGCCACCACCTTCATGGACATGGGCGCCGGCATCTGAGCCGCTGCATCCTGCCTCAGAAAATCTGGCGGGACTCAATTCCTATAATTTAAATAGGATTTATCTGGGCAGCGTTTCCCTCCCCTTGCGCCGCCCAAAAGCGCTGAGCGCGGGCTGGTCAATCCGACCAACCCGCGCGAAGCTCTCACCTGAATTCGTGCGCGTTCTTCCAATTTCAAAGGAGGCGTCCATGAACGCCGTTACCGACCGCAAGCGGTTCGAAACCGAAGTCATCGAAGGCTTGACCTTCCATCCAGCCGGACCGCTGCTCGGGGCGGAGGTGACCGGCTTGGATCTAAGCCAGCCCCTCGAGCCCGGCGCTATCGCCGCGATCCGCGGCGGGCTCAATCGTTACAAGGTCCTGTTCTTTCGCGACCAGGACATCAGCCACGAAGACCACATCCGATTTGGACGCTACTTCGGTGATCTGGAGGGTCATCCGGTCACCGCGACAGTGCCCGGCCATCCCGAAATCCTGCACATCGAGGCGGCCGATGGCCTGAAGATCACCGATGAGATCCTGCCCATCGCCCGACCGGCGAACAAATGGCACACCGACGTGACGTTTCGCGAGAAGCCGTCCTTCGCCGGCATCCTACGCGGAAGGCTGCTGCCGCCTCTGGGCGGCGACACCATCTTCGCCGACACCAATGCGATCTACGAGGATCTGCCGCAGGCGGTGAAGGCGAAGATCAGCCGGCTAAAAGCCGAGCACGATATTCTGCAGAGCTATGGATACCGCATCAGCGAAGAGACCAAGGAGCGGCTAGGACGGGAGTATCCGCCCCGCGCTCATCCCATCGTTCGCACTCATCCTGAAACCGGGGAAAAGCATCTGTTCGTCAATCACGTCTTCACGACCCGAATCCTGGGCATTGATGAGGACGAGAGTCGTGAGTTGCTGACCTATCTCACCGACAGGGTCAAAGCGCCCGAATACCAGGTGCGTTTCCGATGGTCGCCCAACGCGATCGTTTTTTGGGACAATCGAGCGACCCAGCACTACGCTGTGCTCGACTACTTTCCGCATGAACGGATCGTAGAGCGGGTAACGGTGGAGGGAACGGATATTCCCTTCTAGCCCATCGCGGCCTGGAAAATTTCAGCCCTTCGCGAAGCCAAGCAAGGCGCCCCGGGCCGCGACCGATGTCGCCGAACCGCTTCACGCAATGCACTGTTGGTCTATGGCTGCGACAGAAGGCGAAGTGAACCAGCCCCGGCCGTTCCGCGACCGGCAAAGCCGGTTACCGCCAGGGCCATGTCGCCCCTTGATCGGCGCAAGGCGCACTGCGCCATCGCACGGACGACGCTCTCCGATAAAGCGCCATGGCGATGGATGTGCTCCAGGGGCACACCCCAAAGCTCATGCTTGGCTTCATCGCTGTAGGTGACAGATCCTCGCTCAAAGGCATGGGCGCACCCGTCGACATCCGTCAGCACGGACGCCAACAGGCCGCCTATTGCAGCTCTCAGCCGTAACCAGTCACAGCCGACGCTCGCAGGCTTCCCGTAGGACGGCCGTCACCAGGGACTCGACAGCCCCTGCCAAGGTTGCGCTGAGGGTTTCGGTCGGCGTCCGCCTCAGGAGGCCGGACGAACGCCTTCGGAGTCGCCGACGCGAGCGGTGGGTTCGTCATCCACCGGCGCGCCTTCTTCCAGTTCGTGCCCGGTGAAGGTGCGCGTCTCTGGCGCCGGCAGCCCATTCTTCTCATACTCCGCCAGAGCCTGTTGCTTGCGCATGGCCATCTGCTCGCCCAGCGCATCCATGTCGAGGCCGGCCTTTCGCGCCTGGGAGAACATGCCCTCCACCCGCTTCTCTTCTTCTTCGACGTGGTGCTCGATCTGCTCGGACAGCACCTTGACCTTGGCGTCGTAGAACTCTTCGTTCGGCTCGCTGCCCAGGATTTCGGCGATCAGCACCTTAGCGCCGTCGTGCTCCACATAGGCCTCGTCGATCAGATCTTCCTCCACCGCGCCCTTGCAGGCGGGGTAGAAGATTTCTTCTTCGATGATCGTGTGAACGATCAGCTCGGTGCAGATTTGCTTGGCGATAGCCTGCTTGCGCTCGGCGCCGCGGGCTTTTTCGAATGAAGCGAAAAGCTCCTCCACCTTGCGATGGTCGGCTTTCAGCATGGCGATGGCGTCTGGCTTGTCGGTCTGAACCACGGCGGTCTCCCTCAAGAATAATGGCGATGACCGCGTCCTGGCCCGGACGCGGCGCCCTGCATCAACCGCCGCGCCAGGTTGTTGTTCCTATGTCGAGCGGACGACCCTCTTGGCCGATGACCAAGTCGATAGGTCGCAATTCCCACTCTTGAATGTTATAGCATAACGCCTATTTTCAGCCCTCTCCCCTGTTCCCCCAGGGAAGACGCCCCGTCCGGCTTCCCCTCCCCCAGCCTGCCGGACGGGGCCCCCATTTGAGTTTCGCTTGAGAACGGGATCACGATGAAGATCGCTTCTCCGGCAAAGGCCTTCGACATTTCCGCCATCGGATTGTCGGGCCTTTGCCTGATCCATTGCCTGGTGCTTCCCGTTGTCGCCGTAGCCCTGCCCTATCTCGGCGGCTGGAGCAAAGCAGAGTGGGTGCACATCCTATTTGTCGCTCTCGCCGCGCCGATCTCGGCCATCGCGCTCTTCCGTCGCGCGGCCAAACGGCCGCCCGCAAGCCTTCTGCTGCTCGCCGCGGCCGGCCTTCTTCTTTTGGCGCTTGGCGCCCTTGGCCTGCCCGATCATGCCCTTGAGACACCCTTTTCGGTGATGGGCGGACTGCTGTTGGCTGCCGCCCATACGTGGAACCTGCGTCGCTCCCCGCCGCCGCCTTGTTCTGACAAGCCTTCCGCCGATTGAGGGAATCGGGGCCTTAAAGGGACGCACTTGACGCGGACCCTTTAAAGCCATGGACATCAGCCCCCTGCCGGTGACGAGCGTGGTCGGCGCCTTCTTGCTGGCCTTTCCCGCGCTATTCTCCATCGTCAACCCGATCGGCGGCTCGCTCATCTTCAATGAGGTCACCGGTGATTTGTCGCGCGAAGAGCGCGCTCGCCTGGCGACCAAGATTTCCTTCTATTCGCTTTTGGTGCTGCTCGTGTCGCTTTGGCTAGGCAGCTACATCCTGAACTTCTTCGGCATCAGCCTGGGGGCCCTGCGGGTCGCCGGCGGTCTCGTCGTCGCGATCAGGGCGTGGGGGCTGCTGATGGCTCCCGAAGTGCAGGAGGACCGCAAAGCCGGCGACGCCGCCTTGGCCAAGGGCGCCTCCGACCACGTCGCCTTTTTCCCGCTGACCATGCCTTTCACCACAGGGCCAGGATCGATCTCAGTCGCCATCGCCCTGGCGTCCCAGCGACCGACAGACGGCCCGGGCACGGCGTCGTTCTTCCTCGGCGCCAGCTTGGCGGCCGTCTGCCTAGCGGCCGTCATCTGGCTTTCCTACCGCTCGGCCGACCGACTGATGAAGTTGCTCGGCTCCAGCGGCGCGCGAGTGGTCTCGCGACTGGTCGCTCTGCTGCTCCTGTGCATCGGGGTGCAGATCATCAGCACCGGCCTGGAGAGTCTTCTAGGCCCGTGATCCGCGGCGAAGCTAGCTGACGACGGTCATGCCGGGCGGCGGGACGCGGACGATGAAGTGGCCCTTCACCCCCTGCGGCCATTGACGATAGGGCACCACGCCCTCGTCGCTCTCAAGCCAGGCTGCGGCATAATCCAAGATCGCCCGCGCCGCCTCTGAAGTCGGCTCGAACTTTCCAAGCACATAACCGATCTTGCCCGGCCCACGCAGGTGGACGGAGCAATGCTGACTGCAGTTGAACAGACACGGCATCTGCTCGATCTTCAGCAACTCCAGTCGGTTATCGTCGCGGGCCGCATCGGTCAGCGCCTCGAACATCCGGGCGCCGCCGCGCACGCCTTGCTCGTCCTCGCGCTCCTGCGCCGACCAGCGACAGGTGCTGCAGACAATCAGAGCCGGCCCGTCACAGGACGGCTGAAGCAGGCTCAAAACTCCACCCCCGCCTGCGCTTTGACCCCGCTGCGAAACGGATGCTTCACCTGAGTCATCTCCGTGACGAGATCGGCGGCGTCGATCAGCGCCTGCGGCGCATTACGCCCGGTGACCACCAGGTGCTTCATCAACGGCTTGGCGGCGATAGCGTCGAGCACTTCGCTCACCGGCAGATACTCGTAGCGCAGCACGATGTTCAGCTCGTCGCAGATCACCATGTCCCAATCGTTCGGATCGAGCAGTCGCGCCTTGGCGGCTTCCCAGGCGAGGCGAGCGACGGCGATGTCGCGCGCGCGATCCTGGGTGTCCCAGGTGAAGCCTTCGCCCATGGGCCGAAATTCGATATGGTCTGGAAAGGCGTCGAATACCGCCTTCTCGCCGGTCTCCATGGCGCCCTTGATGAATTGGATGACGCTGACCCTTCGTCCATGGCCGATCATGCGGGCCGCCATGCCAAAGGCGGCGGTGCTCTTGCCCTTGCCGGGCCCGGTGTTGACGATCACCAGGCCACGTTCTTCCTGACGCTCGGCCATCATCCGCTCGCGGGCGGCTTGGATGACCTTCATCTTGGCGTTATGGCGCGCGTTGATCGCGTCTTCGTCGAGAGTGTCGCTCATGCCCTGTCTTGGCGCGGCGACAACCAAGGAGCAAGCGGCTACTGCGCAGGCGCCAAGCCGTGCAGGGCTTGATCATCATCGCGCCCCTGACCATTGAACACAGCCAGATCGAGGATCTTGTGCTCCTTAGCGACCAAGGTGGGCACAAGGGCCTGGCCAGCAACGTTCACGGCCGTGCGGCCCATGTCGATGATCGGGTCGATCGCCAGCAGCAGACCGACGCCCTCCAGGGGCAGCCCTAGGGTCGAGAGGGTCAGGGTCAGCATGACAATGGCCCCGGTCAGCCCCGCGGTCGCCGCAGAGCCGATCACTGAGACAAACACGATCAGCGCATAGTCGGCCAGATCCAGATGAAGACCGTAGAACTGCGCCACAAAGATCGCCGCCACGGCTGGATAGACGGCCGCGCAGCCGTCCATCTTGGTCGTCGCACCTAACGGAACGGCGAAGGCGGCGTAGGCGCGCGGGACGCCCAGGCGGGTTTCGGTCACCATCTCCGTCACCGGCAAGGTGCCGATGGAGGAGCGGGAGACAAAGCCCAGCTGCACCGCCGGCCAGACGCCCGTTAGGAACCTCAACGGATTGAGCCCATGGGCCAGCAGCAGCGCCGGATAGACCACGAACAACACCAGACCCAGGCCGGCATAGACCGCTATGGTGAAAGCCCCAAGCTGGCCCAGGGTGGTCCAGCCGTACTGCGCCACAGCGTTGCCAAAGAGGCCGATGGTGCCGATCGGCGTTAGACGGATCACCCACCACAACACCTTGCGTACGATGGCCAGGGCCGAGGCGTTGAACGCGAGAAAACCGCGGCCCGCCTCACCGACCTTCAGCGCCGCCACGCCGACCACCAAGGAGATCACCACGATCTGAAGCACATTGAAGGACAGACTGGTGGCGGCGCCGGCGTCTGTCAGCTTCGTGGCGGCCTGCAGGCCAAGCACGTTGCTGGGGACTAGGCTGGTCAGAAAGTCCAGCCAAGACCCCACCGTTGAAGGCGCCTTGGCTTGGCTGGCGGCCACCGAAGCGTGGAGCCCCGGCTGCAAAATCAGGCCAAGGGCGATGCCGATGGTGACGGCGATCAGGGCGGTGATCGCAAACCAGAGCAGGGTCCTCCACACCAGTTGGGCGGCGTTTTGCAGCTCGCGAAGATTGGCGATACTGGCGACGATCGCGGTGAAGACCAGCGGCGGCACTAGAGCGCGCAAGAGCTGTACGAACAAAGAGCCGACCTGGCGCAAGGTCTCGGCCAGCACGTAACCGCCCTGCCCCTCTTGCACTCCAAGCGTGCGCGCAAGCAAGCCCGCGCCCAAACCGATCGCCATGGCGACCAGAACCTGAAATCCAAAATTGGACCAGAGCGGCTTGGAGGTTTGCGTTGCGGCCGTCGTCATGACCCGGCTCCGGGACGTGGGAATTCAGCCATAAACCTAGTGGTGCGACAGGGTTTCGCGACCACAGGAATTCTGCGCGCGCTTATAGGAGCCCGTTGCAGCGCAAGCCTTGGTCGCCTCATGCTCGAACTTGCGGCACAGTTGCGCGTTGAACCCCGATATCGAAGCGGGATGGGATGAAGCGCCGATGAAAACACACCTGACGCTGGCCGCCGCCGCGGCGCCTTTGCTGCTGGCCTTGGCCGCCTGCAGCGGGCCTGCCCTGCCTTCCCAAGACGGATACGGCCCAGATCCGAAACTGCCCGAACCGCGCAAGTCGCTTTTGCCCGTGATCGATATCGCGCCGGCCAAGGGCTGGCCTGACGGACAAAAGCCTGTGGCGCCGGCCGGCTTCACGGTGACCGCCTTCGCCTCGGCGCTGGATCACCCGCGCTGGCTCCACGTCCTGCCAAATGGCGACGTTCTGGTGGCGGAGACCAATGGGCCCGCCAAGAAGCCCAAGGGCCTGCGAGCCTGGGTTCAAAGCAAGGTGATGGCGAAGGCCGGCGCCAAGGCGCCGAGCGCCAACCGCATCAGCCTCCTGCGCGATGAGGACGGCGATGGCGTCGCCGAAACCAAAACCACCTTCCTTGAGAACTTGAACTCGCCTTTCGGGATGGCGCTGATCGGCGACAACTTCTACGTCGCCAACACCGATGCCGTGGTCCGTTTCCCCTACCAGGAGGGGCAGACCAAGATCACGGCCGCGCCGCAAAAGGTTGCGGACCTGCCCGCAGGCCCGATCAATCATCACTGGACCAAGAGCCTGATCGCCAGCAAGGACGGCTCAAGGCTCTACGCCACCACCGGCTCGAACAGCAATGTCGGCGAGAACGGCATGGAGAACGAAGAGCGGCGGGCCGCCATCCTTGAAATCGACCCGGTCACCGGCGCATCGCGGATCTTTGCGTCAGGCCTGCGCAACCCCAACGGCATGGGTTGGCAGCCGCAAAGCGGCGCGCTGTGGACCGCTGTCAACGAGCGGGACGAGATCGGCAATGACCTGGTGCCCGACTACATGACCTCGGTGAAGGAAGGCGGGTTCTACGGCTGGCCGTACAGCTACTATGGCCAAACGGTCGACGCGCGCGTCAAACCTGCGCGTCCCGATCTGGTGGCCAAGGCGATCAAGCCGGACTTCGCCCTGGGCGCCCACACCGCCTCGCTGGGCCTGACCTTCTATGAAGGCGCAAGCTTCCCAGCCCAGTACGCCAACGGCGCTTTCATCGGTCAGCACGGCTCGTGGAACCGCAAACCGCCCAGCGGTTACAAGGTCGCCTTCGTGCCCTTCGCCAGTGGCATGCCGTCGGGGCCCTCCCAGGACTTCCTCACCGGCTTTCTCAGCCCCAAGGGCGATGCATGGGGACGCCCCGTGGGCGTAGCGGTGGACACCGCCGGCGCGCTGCTGGTGGCCGACGATGTCGGCAACGTCATCTGGCGCGTGACGCCCAACACGCCGCGCCCGCCTACGGAGACAGCGCCCTAGGCGACGGCGGGATTTGTCACCGGCACCAGGGCGCCGTTTATGGCGCGCGCGTCGCCGGAGGCCAGGAACACGATCGCGTCCGCCACGGCGGCGGGCGCGGTCCAGGCCGCCGGGTCGGCTGAAGGCATGTCGGCCCGGTTACGGGGCGTGTCCATGACCGAGGGCAACACAGCGTTGACCCGCACCCGCCCCTTCAGTTCAGCCGCCAGACTTTCGGTCAGCCTGGCCACCGCCGCTTTGGACGCAGCGTAGGGGGCCATGCCCGGGCCGGCGGTCGTCGCCGCGGCGGAGCCGACGTTGACGATGGCTCCGCCATCCGCCAGCTCTTTCGCAGCGGCGCGGGAAAAATTGGTGCAGGTCTCGACGTTTATTGTGAACATTTCGCGCCAAGTTGTTGGCGAGCCATCGGAAATCATCTCAAAGGCAAAGCCGCCAGCGACATTGGCCACAACGTCCGCGCCGCCCAGGGCCGCCTTGGCCCGCTGAAACGCCGACAGGGCTGAAGCCGGATCGCTCAGGTCCGCCCCGCCGATCACCGCCACCTCGGCGGGCAGATCGGCGTCCGCCGCCTCCCCTCGCACGGGAGCCGCCACCTTGGCGCCGGCGGCCAGAAAGGCCTCGACCACGGCGCGACCAAGGACGCCCCGCGCGCCCGTTACAATCACCCTTTGCGCCATGTCCTCATTCCTCAATTTGTCCTGATGACGCCGTCTATGACCTCGATAGGCCAGGGCGTCAGCTTCTGTCCTGCACACGGGCCGCCGACGCACGCTCCGCTATCGATCTTGAACAGCGCGCCGTGCCAGCTGCAAACGATCATGCCGCCGTCCGGCGTCAGATAGTCGTCCAGCTTCTGAGCCAGCGGGAGTCCCGCATGGGGGCAGCGGTCGACATAGCCGAACACCGCTTGGCCTTGACGCACGATGAAGCCGTGAAAGCGGCCATCGCCGATCTCCAGCACCAAGTTGCGCGCCTTGCCGTCGGCGACCAGCTCGACCGATCCCAGCCGCACGCCAGGCGGCGTGGAGAACAGGCGGCGAAACGCTGTCTCTTCAGTCAAGCGAGCGGCCTGCCCTTTTGGAAGCCCGTCCAGCAGTCGTCGTAGTCGAGCTGCATCAATGGCGTCTCCATCGCAAAACGCGTGGGACGGATCACCCAACGACTTTCAAACATGAAGGCCATGGTGTTCTCGATCTTGTGGGGCTTCAACTCGGCGTTGGTCGCCTTGTCCCAACTTTCCTGGTCCGGACCATGGCCGCTCATGCAGTTGTGCAAGGATGCGCCGCCCGGCGCGAAGCCGCCGGCCTTGGCGTCATAGGCTCCGTGGATCAGCCCCATGAACTCGCTCATGACGTTGCGATGAAACCAGGGCGGGCGAAACGTATCTTCGGCCACCATCCAGCGCGGCGGGAAGATCACAAAATCGCAGTTAGCCGTTCCTGGCTGTTCGGAGGGCGACGTCAGGACGGTGAAAATCGACGGATCCGGGTGGTCGTAGGAGACGGTCCCAATCGTGTTGAACCGCGCCAGGTCGTACTTGCACGGAGCCAGATTGCCGTGCCACGCGACCACGTCCAGAGGAGAATGATCGAGCGTGGTTATCCAAAGCCCGCCCTGGAACTTTTGGACCACCTCACAGGGCCCGTCGATGTCCTCGTACCAAGCGTGCGGGGTCAAGAAATCGCGGCTGTTGGCCAATCCGTTCGAGCCGATGGGGCCCAGGTCCGGCAGCCGAAATGGCGCGCCGTAGTTCTCGCAGACATAGCCGCGCGCCTCGCCGTCCTTCAGCTCGACGCGAAAGCGCACGCCACGCGGAATAAGACAAATCTCGCCCGGCGCGACCGATAGGCGCCCTAACTCGGTGGCGATCAGCAGGGCTCCTTGCTGCGGCACGATCAGCAACTCGCCGTCAGCGTCGTAGAACACCCGCCCCTGCATGGATTGGTTAGCGGCGTAGAGATGAACGCCGACGCCGGCGTTGACCGCCACGTCGCCGTTTCCGCCATAGGTCGTCAGGCCGTCAATGAAGTCGGTCGGGTCGGTCGGTGTCGGCAGCGGGTCCCAGCGCATGCGGTTGGGGCTGGGCGGGAGCTCGTTAAAGGGCCCCGAACGCACCAGCTTGGCGCCCCCATAGGGCTGAAACGGTGCGTGACTGGCCGTCGGCCTCAAGCGGTATAGCCAGGAGCGCTTGTTGTCGTGCCGGGGCGCCGTGAAGGCGCTGCCCGACAGTTGCTCGGCGTAGAGGCCAAAGGGCGCCTTTTGCGGCGAGTTGCGGCCCACGGGCAATGCGCCGGCCACAGCCTCGAACGCGAAGCTGTTGCCGAACCCGGACCCGTACTCTTCCGGCGCTTCGTTACGCCTGTCGTTCATAATTCCTCCCAGGCGTTAGAGCGTCAGGCGTCGACCTTAATCACGCCGCGGCGGATCTGGTCGAGTTCGATGGATTCGAACAGCGCCTGGAAGTTGCCGTTGCCGAAGCCCTCATTGCCCTTGCGCTGGATGATCTCGAAGAAGATCGGACCGAACAGGTTCTCGGTGAAGATCTGCAGCAGCAGACCTTCCTCGCCGACGGCGCCGTCGATGAGGATGCGGTTCTTGCGCAGACGCTCAAGGTCTTCGCCATGGCCCGGCACGCGCTTGTCGACCAGTTCGTAGTAGGTCTCGATGGTGTCCTGCAGCTTGACGCCACGAGCGCGCAGGCGCTCGACCGTGTCGTAGATGTCAGCCGTGGTCAGGGCCAGGTGCTGGATGCCCTCGCCGTTGTACTCGCGGATGAACTCCTCGATCTGGGACTTGTCGTCCTGGCTCTCGTTCAGCGGGATGCGGATCGCCTTGTCCGGCGCGATCATCGCCTGGCTGAACAGGCCCGTCGCCTGGCCCTTGATGTCGAAGTACTTCTGCTCTTCGAAGCCGAAAATCTGGTTGTAGAAGGTCGACCAGGTGCGCATCTGGCCGCGACGCACATTGTGAGTAAGGTGGTCGAGCAGATCCAAGCCCACATTGTTGGCGGCTTCGGCTTCATCAGCCCCGGGGATCTTCTCCCAGGCGTCGTAGATCGAGCCTCTCGCGCCATGGCGATCGACCAGATAGAGGTACGAGCCGCCAATGCCTTCCAGGACATAGCTGCCCTCACCCAGCGCGCCGCGCGCCGCGTCCGCCGCCTTGGCGCCGCGGGCGATAGCGGTATCGAACGCCTGCTTGGCGTCAGCCACGCGGAACGCCATGCCGCTGGCCGACGGGCCGTGGTCGGCGCGGAAGTCGGCCACCTGACCTGTGGTCTCCTGGTTCACAAGAAGGTTGATGCGCCCCTGCTTGTAACGGACCAAAGCCTTGGTCGGATGCTTGGAATAGGCGACGAAGCCGAGCTGTTCGATCAGAGCGGTCATGGCCGCCGCGTTCGGGCTGGTGAACTCGACGAACTCGAAGCCGTCCAGACCGAGCGGATTGCCTTCAGTGACGGTGCTCATGCGAATTCTCCCTCAAGGCAGGCGGCGAAGGCCTGCGCGAAAACCGGAACAGTGGCGGCGGTCAGGCCGGCCAGGTTGATGCGGCCGGAACCGGCCATGTAGACGGCGTGAGCGCTGCGCAGGTGCGAGACCTGGGCCGGGCTCACCGGCAGCAGCGAGAACATGCCGTGCTGGCGGCGCAGGCCGTCCAGACGCGGATCAGCATCCGCCAGAGCAACGCGCACGGAGGCGATGCGGACTCGCATCTCTTCCAGCTCGGCGCGCCAGCTGGCGGCCAGGGCCGCGTCCTCAAGCACGATACGGGCGACGGCTCCCCCATGATCCGGCGGCATCGACCAGTTGGCCCGCGCCAGCGCCAAGACGTTGGAGCGGACAAGATCGGCTCGGTCGGCGTTGCGGTTGAACGTGAACAGCGCGCCAGTACGATCGCGATAAAGGCCGAAGTTTTTGTCGCAGGAATAGGCGATCAAGGCGTCATCCACGGCGGCGATGACCAGACGCGCGCCAGCGGCGTCTTCTTCCAGTCCCTCGCCCAAGCCCTGATAGGCAAGGTCGATCAGCGGAAGCAGGCCGCGCGCGGCGACCACATGGGCGACGGTCTTCCATTGATCCAAGGTCAGGTCCGCGCCGGTTGGGTTGTGGCAGCAGCCGTGCAGAAGAACGACATCACCCGCCTCCGCCTTGTTCAGCGCGGCCATCATCTCGTCGAAACGCACCGTCTGGGTCTTCGTATCGAACCAGGAATAGGTCGCCGTTTTCAGGCCGGCGGCCGCGAAGATCGGCGCATGGTTGGGCCAGCTCGGCGTCCCCAGCCACACGCGTGCGCCCGGACGAGCGGCGTTGATCAGCTCGCAGGCCAGGCGCAACGCGCCGGTGCCGCCGGGGGTCTGAACCCCGAAGACTTCCTCGCCGCCGCCGGCCGATGCGCCAAATACGATGGGCTTGAGCGCCTCGACGAAGCCCATGTCCCCTTCAGGGCCGAGATAGGACTTGGAGCCTTGCGTCTCCAGCAGGATGCGCTCGGCCGCCTTCACCGCGCGCAGGACCGGTGTCACGCCCGCTTCGTTTTTGTAGACGCCGACGCCCAGGTCGAGCTTGTCCGGCCGCGGATCGTTCTTGAACAGCGAAATTAGCGACAAAAGCGCATCTGGCGCCTGCGGGCGCAGATTGTCGAACAGGGCGGCCGGCCCGGTGTTGAGATCGATCATTGGCGCGCCCTTTGTCTGGCATAGGCCTGGGTTCCACGCGTCAACACGCGGTCCTGCGGCAAGATGGTTTCAATTTCGAGGTCCGGAAGGGTTTCGAGCTCGGCGTAAAGCGGCGCGAAATCCGTATCCAGGGTCCGCTGCAGCAGGTCCTCAAAACTATCGATGACGAAGTAGGTCTGCTGGTAGTCGTCGATGCGGTACTTGGTCCGCATCACACGTTTCAGATCGAAGCCGAGGCGGTTCGGGGACGCGTCGTCCAGGGCGAAGACGGACTCGCCGTAGCTGGAGACGATGCCCGCGCCGTAGAGGTGCAGATCGCCCGCCTCGCGGATCAGGCCGAACTCCACGGTGTACCAGTAGAGTCGGGCCAGCTTCTCCAGCGAGCCGAATTTAAGGGAGCGCAGACCTCCCTCCCCGTATGCCTGCATGTAGTCGGCGAAGATCGGATTGGCGAGCAGCGGCACGTGACCGAACACGTCATGAAAGACGTCCGGCTCTTCAAGATAATCGATCTGGTCGGGCCTGCGAATGAAGTTACCGGCCACGAAGCGACGGTTGGCCATGTGGTCGAAGAACACATCGTCGGGCACAAGGCCGGGCACGGCCACGACCGACCAGCCCGTGAGCTTCTGAAGGCGCTCGGACAGCTCCTCGAAATCAGGAATGCCGGGCTTGGACAACCTCAGCACGTCGAGGCCCTGCAGGAAGGCCGGGGTGACCCGGCCTTTGAGCATGCGCGCCTGACGCTCGAAAAGCAGGTCCCACATGCCGTGCTCGTCGGCCGTATAGGCCGACCAGTTCTGGGGCACGGTCCAGTCGGCGGCCGCACCGGGCGGCGGGATCTGCGGTTTGGCGACCTGGGTCATGATCGCATGCTATGCGATCCCACTGATCAAACGCTTTCAGACTTGAGCCTATTGAGCCATGTTGTGGAATGTTGTCACGCAAAATCGCCACATTATGAAACAGTTAAATCATCTGGATGATATCGACCGACGCATCCTTCGCGCCTTGCAGCAGGATGCGAGCCTCAGTCACGCCGCGCTAGCCGATCAAGTCGGCGCCTCGCCGGCGTCGTGCTGGCGACGGATCAAGGCGCTAGAGACGGCTGGCCTTCTAAGGCATGCCGTGCGGCTGGTGGACGCTGAGAAGGTCGGACGGGGCGTAAACGTCATGTGCCAACTACGCATGAAGTCCCACACGGGCGATGATCGCCAAAAGTTCGAGGCGTTCATCCAGACCCGTGGCGAGATCATGGAGTGCCACTCCATGTCCGGGGAGTGGGACTATCTGATGCGTGTCGTCGTGCCCGACGTGGCCGCCTACGAGCGCTTTCTTATGAATGACCTGCTCAAGCATCCCGCCGTCGCAACGGCGGCGTCGCACTTCGCTCTAAGCCAGGTGAAATACACGACGGCCGTTCCAGTCTGACGCTTCCTTGCTGCGCAGCACGTGCAGGAAAGCAACACTTTGAGCGAAACCTGCCGCGCTGCGCACGATCGGAATGCGCTGCGCAACAACTGAGCCTCAGGCTTCACGTCTCCGTCACACCCCTGAACCCGGCGCCGTCTGTCTGGACCGAACGCCGCGATCCGATTCGCAAGAAGTCGGACGCGGGCCGCGATCCGAAAGGCAGTTGGGGGAACGCCGTCACAACTCTTCTAGGGGCTGGCCGCATGCGGCCGTCGGAGGATAGAATATTGAATACCAAGTCCATGCGTGAGCGCCTGCTCGCGTCTTCCATGATCTGCGGCGCGGCTTTCGCCGCCCTGTCGGCGACCACCGCCTACGCACAAGATGATGTCGCGGTCGAAGAGATCGTCGTCACCGGCTCGCGCATCGCACGCCCCGACCTTGTCTCCTCCAGCCCGATCGCCACGGTTGGCGAAAAGGAACTGCAGCAGCAGGGCGTGGTGAACACCGAAAACCTGCTGAACACCCTGCCGCAAGCGGTGCCGGGCGTAACCTCGACCGTCAACAACGGCTCGGGCGGCGCGGCCACCGTCAACCTGCGCGGACTGGGTCCGGTCCGCACCCTGGTGCTGGTTGACGGCAAGCGTCAGACCCCGACCACCCAATCGGGCGTGGTCGATATCAACCTGATCCCGCCGGCCCTGATCCAAAACGTTGAAGTCGTCACGGGCGGCGCCTCGGCCGTCTACGGTTCGGACGCCATCGCCGGGGTGGTGAACTTCGTCCTGAAAAAGGACTTCGAAGGCTTCCAATTCACCGCCGGCTATCAGAACACCGACGACCTGGACGCTCCGATCTATTCGGTCGACGCCACCATGGGCGCCAACTTCGCCGACGGGCGCGGCAACGTGGTCCTGTCGCTGGGTTACAACGACCGTGAGCCGCTGACTCAAGGCAAGCGCGGCGGCCTTTTGGCGCAATCTTGGGGTGAGCCGTCGGCCGCTCAGCGCGCCGCGGGCGTCGGCCTGATCCCGTCGGGCTCGAACAGCCAGGTAGATGGTCGCGTCAACAGCTTCGCCACCGGCACCTTCCCGACCGTTCCGGGTTCGCCGGCGACGAGCGCCACGTCAGCGCTCTTCCTGCCGAACGGTGATGTTCGCGCTTACGCCGGTGATCCGGACAACTACAACTTCGCGCCGCTGAACTACCTTCAGACGCCTCAGGAGCGCTACTCCGTCACGGCTCTGGGCAACTACAAGGTCACCGACACGATCGAGGCCTTCGCCAAGGGCAACTTCGTCTATTCCAACGTCACGACGCAGCTGGCCGAGACGCCGGTCGGCAACCGGACCTTCCGCTTCACCCTGGACAACAACCCGTTCCTGACGCCAGCCGCCAAGCAGGCTCTGAACACCCTGGGTTCGCGCACCTCGTACACCATTCCGTCGAGCGCTTCGTGGGCCGCCGGCACCTACACGGATGTCGATACTGACGGCGACGGCATCTTCGACACCGTCAGCGGCGTGTTCAACCGCCGTCTGAGCGAAGTTGGCCCGCGCATCCAAGAATACAACTTCTATGGCTTCCAAACCCAACTGGGTCTGCGCGGTGACCTGGCGGGCATCAACGGCAACTGGGAAGCCTACATTCAGTACGGCAACACTCACGGCTCCAGCTCGCTTCTGGGCGACACCAGCCTGCAGCGCATCCAGCAGGGCCTTCTGCTGAACGCCGCCGGCACGGGCTGCCTGGATCCGTCGGGCGGCTGCGTCCCGGTGAACCTGTTCGGCCGCGGCCGAATGAGCGCCGAGGCGGCTAACTTCATCAAGACCCGCATTGAGTCGTCGCAGGACTACGAACAGCTGGTCAGCGCCGCCTTCGTCAGCGGCAACACCGACAACTTCTTCACCCTGCCTGCGGGCGGCATCGGCTTCGCCGTCGGCGCTGAATACCGCTACGAGTCCTTCGACTTCCGTCCGTCGCAGGATCTGGCCGTGGGCAACGTGACCGGCTTCAACGCCTCGCCGCCGGTCTCGGGTGACTTCGACACCTACGAGCTTTACGGCGAAACCCTGATCCCGCTGGTCAAGGATCTGCCGTTCGCCAAGTCGGTGAACCTAGAGTTGGCCGGCCGCATCGCCGACTACTCGACCCAGGACAAGCTCACCAAGACCTTCAAGATCGCTGGTGACTGGTCGATCAACGACGACCTGCGTCTGCGCGCCTCGTTCAACCGCGCCATCCGCACGCCGTCCGTTGGTGAGCTGTTCCAGCCGCTTGGCAACGGCTTCCCGACCTCGACGGATCCGTGCTCGTCGCGCGGCGCTCCGAACGCTCAGGTGCGTCAGGCCTGCATCAACTCCGGTCTGGCGGCGAACCTCGTCGGCACGATCGCGGCCAACGCCCAGACGCAGACCCTGAACGGCGGCAACCCGAACCTTGAGCCGGAAGTGGCCGAAACCCTGACCATGGGCTTCGTCTACCAGCCGTCGTTCATCCCGCGCCTGGCCATCACTGTCGACTACTACGACATCTCGATCGAGAAGGTGATCACCAGCTTCGGCGGCTCGACGCAGAGCATCATGAACATCTGCTACGGCCCGACCGTGAACGGCAACGCCTCGTCGCCGTACTGCCAGGCGATCCGTCGCCTGCCGAATGGTTCGATCGACTTCGTGCAGGCCGCCAACGTCAACGGCGGCTTCCTGAAGAACGAAGGGATCGACATCGGCGTCAGCTACCGCTTCGACCTGGCCGACGTTGGTCTGCCGGACGTGGGCGGCCTGTCGATCAAGTCGCTCTACACCAACAGCTGGAAGAACTCGTTCCAGCCGGACGCCTTGGCGTCGGCCAAGAACTGCATCGATCAGTTCGGCTCGACCTGCGCCAACACCAACATCAACCCGCAAGGCGTGCCGCTGCCGCGTCACAAGGTCCGTACGGCGATCAACTGGTCGTATGAGAACGTCGGCCTGAACCTCGTCTGGAGCTTCTTGGACGACGTGCGCGACGGCAACGACTCTACGACCTACGTCGTCGAGAAGATCGGTGTGAAGAACTACATCGACCTGTCGGCGGACTGGAAGGTCACGGACAACGTCAACCTGACCGGCGGCGTTCGCAACCTGACCCAGGAAGCCTATCCGATCCTGGCCGGCAACGCCTCGCCGTCGAACAGCGGCTTCCCGGCCGTCTACGACGTCCTGGGCCGGATGTTCTTCATCAACGCCACGCTCAAGTACTAAGAGCGCGACTTAGCCTGAACGAGGGCGGCGGACTTCAAGTCCGCCGCCCTTTTTCATGTGCGTGTTACAGGCAGGCATCGCCAATATGGGCGAGCGCGCAATCCGCCTTCGCAAGGGCTGTCGTCTGATTGTCTGGAAGTGTTCTTGGGCCTTGGCCCATCAACCGCCCGCCCGACCCGCGTGGTGACGCTACGGTCGGGCGGACGCCGGAAATTGGGATGGAGGTTTCCGGACCTCCCCTATGCGGAATGTGAGCTCACACCGCGCCGCAGGTCCTGCTGATGGCGCGCAAATATTGCCGCAAGTGGCTAATATTACAGAATATTATAAAAGAGGACGCTTCAGCGGCTGACGATTCAACGCCGCCAATTGGAAAGCATCCACGCCCTCGCCTTCCCTCACGTCGAGCACGAGGATGCGGCGAGCGCCGTCAGCCTCCGCGCGATCAGAAGAAATCAGCGTATCGCCATCCGCCCAGGTCAGGCGCGTGGACGTCGTTCCAGAACACCGGCCGACAACCCGCTCTGACCGCTCCTGGATGGCGGCAGTCAGGATCAGGCACTTATCGTCGGTCGTATGACGCACGAAGGCCAATCGGTCGCCACGCGGCGACCAGACGGGGCCGTACTCATCATCATCGGTCTGGGTCAGCCGAACAGGCGCGCCCTTGGCCATGACATGCAGATAGATATCACGCTGACCGGCGCGCGTGGCGCCGGCGAAGGCGCGCATCATGCCGTCCGGGGACAGGGCGACCTCGGCGCTCTCCTTCTCGGCCACATTCACGGTCGACGCGGCCCCCGCAGAGTTCGAGACCAACCAGATCACCGCGAACGTCACGGCCGCAGCCGTGGCTCCGAAGATCGCCGCGGCGAACATCGGCGCGCGACGACGACGCGTCTGCGGTTCGGAGGAACGGTTTAGTGTCAGCATGGGCGCGGACGCCGGAGCTTTGATGCGAAGACGATAGCCGATCTTGCTGACCGTCTCGACCTCCACGGAGGGATCCTGGGCAAGAACGCGACGAAGCCTCGCCACCGCTTGTGTCTGGGCGTCCAGAGAGACGACACGTCCCATCCAGCAGACCGCGTTCAGCTCGTCGCGACTCAAGGTTTCGCCTTGAGCACGATAGAGCGCAATCAAGACCTCCATCACCCGCGGCTCGACAGTCGAAAGGCCATCCGGTCCTTCGATTTCAAGCGTACGCGGGCGAACAGACAGCCGCCCGATGACGAATGGAGTTTCGCCAAGCAGGTCAACCTCGCGTTGTCGCGAATATGACGCAGTCTGTTCAGTCATCGCCCGGTCACTCTCGGATGGCTCGAAGCATCCGATTCAATCGTAACTCGACGATACCAGCGCTGGACCCGACCAGTAAGCGCTTAAAGAATTAAGTTTCGTACAGGACTTTTTCCCGCCCCAATTGGAGTAACGCCGTTACTGGCGCGCGTACTGGGTCGGCGTCACGCCGTATCGCTGCTTGAAGGCCCGGGCGAAGTTCGAGGTATTGTCGTACCCGCACGCCAAGGCCACTTCGATCACCGGCAAGCGGCTGGCGGTGAGCAGCTTGCTCGCTCGCTCGAGACGTCGATTGATCACATGCTGGACGGGTGACACGCCTAGAGAGCCACGAAAGCATCGCGCGAAATGATAGCGGCTCAGGCCCGCCGCTTCGGCCAGCTCGGTCAGACTGACATCCTGATCGATCCGCGCTTCGATCATTCCGAGAACACGCGCCAGTTGGCGAGCGCTCAACTTGCCCGTTCCATCGGAGCTGGGTTGGGACTCGCGCACATTAACTTGCACAGCGCGCTCGAGGGTGGCCATGGCCAGCCACTCGCCGAACATCTCACCGTTGCGCCAACCTTGCTCGGCCTCGAGCACGAGGTTGCTGAAAAGACCACGTAGGACGGCGTCATCCACTGACAGTTCCGAGCGAAGCTGCGGGGTCCGCCCCCGACCACTGCGGGCCAACGCCTCCTCAACCTCATCGTCGGCGAAGTGGATGTAGTGAACCTGGGGGCGCGACAGCCAGTCGGATTCGATGCAGGCGCCCGGCGCGATGATCGAAACCGAGCCCGCTTCAAGAGCCCCCTCGAAGACGGAGCCGTCAAAGCGGCTCGACGCCAGTTTCAATGTGGTCGCCTGACGGGCGAGGGAGAAGGCTGGCCACAGAAGGCCATCGTGCCGCCCTACCCCGGCACGTACGGCCATTATGTGGAACTTCTGGACCGATTTCGGCGTCAGATCCCGGCTCTCGTGATCGGGCGCGATACAGGCCAGAAGCTCATCGATCTGCTTGCCGCTGCGCTGGGCCGCGCTTTCCATTTCACCGTCGAACATTTGATCAGGACCTTTCGTCCGCCGCCCCAGAGAACACGGTGATGCTCCCGGAAAAGGGGGTTCGACGTCCTGACGGAAAGCTGACGATTCACTGACATTGCTCTGCCGAAAGGGTGACGGAGCACGTTTTGAGTACGCGATAGGGCTCGCGAGGCGCCGAAGGGCGAAATCCATACCCGCGACGTATCGGTCCATAGGCGATTTGACTTAGACGGCCTCTCGCCCCCTCCCTATCGTCACAAAAGGCCTTCGCCAGAAAGGTCGTTTTCAGAAAGGGGGGCGACCCATGGCGCTCAGCATGATCGGTCGTCGCGCATTCCTGTTCGGCGCGGCGGCGGCCCCGCTTATAGCGGCGGCCAGCCAAGCGCTCGCAAAACCCCTGCTTCAGATCACCACGCCCATGGCTGCGCCGGAATGGGCGTTGTTGGAACGTGAGCTTCTGCGAGCCAATGCGGCGGCCTGCGAGGCGTTCTTCAATCGCTACTTCGACGATCGCGGCTACCTGCTCGCCTATGAACGTTGGGGCGCCAACGATGGCCCGGACGACGCGGCCGAACACTTCAACGACTGGCCGATTCTGCATTCCCTGGGCGCGTCCGATCGCATCAAAGCCCTCTACACCAAGGGGTGGGAAGGCCACCTCCGACAGTACACCCAGGCCAAGACGACCGAGGTCTCGTTCGGGCGCGACGGAATGTACTATAAGGAATTTCCCACGATGCTGGACTGGCAGCATCACGGCGAAGGCCTGACGATGTTCAACGTCCAGGGCCTGTCCGACCCAAACAGTCCGCGCTTTCGCGATCGGGCCCGCCGCTATGCCGGCCTTTATATGGGCGAAGACCCAGGCGCTCCCAACTATGACCCCAAGGTCAAGATCATCCGCAGCGCCTTCAACGGCAGCCGAGGTCCGCTGCTGCGCAAGGCCACGCCGCAGGAATGGGCGGGCGATCCCTTCGAAGTCGAGAACCGCTTCGATCTGGGACACGGCGAGAAGAGCTACGAGGAGACCCTGGAGCACTACGCCGAATATGGCGATGTCGTCGGCGACAATCCCCTGAACTTGCTTAGCACCACCCTGGCGCTGAACGCCTACATGCTCGATCACGAGCCCAAGTATCGCCAGTGGCTGCTGGACTACGTGGACGCCTGGGTGGAGCGCGCCCGCGCCAACAACAACATCCTGCCCAGCAACATCGGGCTGGACGGCAAGATCGGCGGAGCGGCCGACGGCAAGTGGTGGGGCGGCGTCTATGGCTGGGGCTTCAGCCCGAAGGTGCCGGGGACCGACAAGCGTGAGGATCGCAATCGCGTGCCGCGGTCGGTTCTGGCGTTCATGAACGCCTACATGCTCACCGGCGACGACAAGTACCTGGATGTCTGGCGCAGACAGAACGACACCATCAACGCCAACGCCAAGGTCATCGAAGGCAAGCGTAGCGCCCCCCGCATGTACGGCCCCGACGGCTGGTACAGCTACGCGCCCGGCGAGTATCGCCAGAACAATCTCGAGATCTGGTACATGTCGCAACGCGTGTCTGACCGCGCGCGAACAGGCGACCATCCGTGGCTGTCCTATCTGGAGGGCAAGAATCCGGGCTACCCGGCTGACGCCCTGCGCAAGGACCTCAAGCGCGTCCAGGATCGCGCCCTGCTGCAGCGCGACGACAACAGCTCACCCGACACGCGCCTGGCCGATGACGCGTTGAACAAGAATCCAGCCAGCGTCGCTTCTCTCTTGCACCTGATGCAAGGCGCCATCCACATCGGCCGACCGCCCTGGGCGCCAAGCTCCCCCAATGTCGGCGGCTCGCCATTGTACAGCCGTCTGCGCTACTTCGACCCGATCGCTCGACGCGCCGGCGTGCCCGAGGATGTGGCGGCCCTGGTCGACACCATGAACGCTGACTCAACTGCTGTGACCCTGGTCAATCTGAGCGCGGTGGAGCCCCGCACCATCACAATCCAGGGCGGCGGCTATGGCGAGCACCAGATCCGCAGCGTGACCCTCGATGGCAAGGCAAGCCCCGTGAACGCATCGGCGTTCACGCTGACCCTGTCCCCTGGCTCCGGGGCGCGGCTGGTCCTGGCCATGGATCGCTATGTGAATCAGCCCACCCTCGCCTTCCCCTGGGAGCGCTAATCCGGAGCTGCTGATGCGTCTCGCCCTCGCCTGCCTCGCCGCCTGTCTGAGCTTGGTCAGCGGCGCCTCCGCGCAGGTCTGGAGCGGGGCTTGGGGCTGGGCGCCGGCGGGCATGTCCGAAACGCCAGCGGGCAATCCGCGCTCCGACGATCCTCGTGGTCGGTTGGGTCCGGCCGTGGTCTCCAACGTCACCCTGCGCCAGACCGTCCGGGTCACGGCTGACGGCCCTCGCGTGCGCATCCGCATCAGCAATGAACATGGCGCCGCGCCGCTGGTCATAGGCGCCGCCCGGATCGCGCTGAACGGAGCCGTTCGCTCCATCACCTTCAACGGCAAGGACCGTGTGGCGGTCCCGGCGGGCGCGCCGCTGATCAGCGATGCGGTCGATCTGCAGGTGCAGGCCATGGACCAGCTGACCGTCAGTCTCTTTTTGCCGCAAGAAACCGCCCTGCCCGGCCATCGTCTGCGCCAACGACTAGCCGACGGCGACCAGACCGCCGGAGCGATCAGCACGCCGGCTGTACGGCTTGGCGCACTGGCCACCAGCGTTGATGTGGAACGGCCAAAGGCGCGTCCGGTGTTGGCGGCCATCGGCGACTCCATCACCGAGGGCACGGGCTCGACGCCGGACGCCTGGCTCGCCTGGCCCGATCAGCTCGCCGACCGGCTGAAGACGCGCGGCGTCGCGGTGGTGAATGTCGGCATCGGCGGCAATCGCCTGCTCAATAACGTGTCCGGGCCGAGCGGCCTCTCCCGCTTTGATCGCGACGTCCTTGCGGTCTCCGGCGTCACCCATGTGATCGTGCTGGAGGGCATCAACGACATCGGCCGTCCGACCCGGCCCGAGTTCGCACATCAGCCCGTGACCGCCGACGATCTGATCGGCGGCTATCGTCAGTTGATCGCCCGCGCGCATGCCCGAGGGCTGAAGATCATCGGCGCGACCTTGCCGCCCTATGAGGGCGCGAACTACTTCAGCGAGGCTGGGGAGGCGACGCGCCAGGCGGTCAACACCTGGATGCGCACATCGAAGGCCTTCGATGGCTACGCCGACTTTGACGCGGCGACCCGAGACCCAGCCAATCCCCGCCGTCTGCGGGCGGAGTTCCACAGCGGCGACTGGCTGCATCCCAGCGACGCCGGTTACGCAGCCATGGCGAACGCTGTCGATCCCAAGCTCTTCGACTAGCTACCCGGCTTGAAGTAGGGCGCCACCGAAAACAGCAACCGTTCGTGCCTGCGAGGATCGTCCTCCATACGTGTGTCGACATCGACGATGAGGGTCGATCGCCGCTCCAGTTCGTAAGGCGCCCAGTTCGGGATCGACGGGTTGTTGGGGTTCCCCGTCCGGGCGAAGGCGATGAACGTATCGCTCATATTCGCCGCGACAGCGCGGGCCTCCGCCGTGTTTCCGGTCTTCGACTCCGCCACATGACAGTTGTCGAAAACCAGGCCGATGTCGAAGCTGTGATAGGCGCCCATCCTGCCGCCATCGAGGGGCGAAGCGAAGTCGAGTTGATACATCCACGCCGGCGCGCCGATCCGCGCCCGCTGCTCTGCCTGAACGAGATGCCCCGGCCATGAGCGACCCGCTGTGGAGGCGGCGAAGAACACGTCGCTCGGCGAATAATTCGGATACAGCCTGCGATACTGCGCGATGACATGGTTGGTATCCACGTCGAGCACCAGTTCAGGCTCCAACCGCGCCGGTAGTTCATCCCAGGTTAGCTGGAAGTTCTTCGGATCGCCGCCGAGGAAGGCCCTGGTCTCATCGCGCGTGTTGCCGATGATCATCGGTATGTCGGCGCTCTCGCGCGGCGCGTCGGGGAAAAACGGGTGTCGCTTTAGGCTGCGGTTATCGACGACCGACCAAAAGATGATGTCTCCGTCGCCTTCGAGCGGATCGGTCATCCGCAAGGCCTCCGTCAGCTTCTCCACCGGCATCATGCGAAGGGCGTCCAGCTGATCGGGCTTCAAGCCCAGTTGCGCCATATAGGCTCGCGCCCGCTGTGCGGCGTGGATGGAGCCCATGGCGTGGACGTGCTGGCCGCTCATAGTCGCCACGCGATGATAGAGACCCCGAGCGGACGGCATGGCCATCAGGGTGACCAGCTTGGCGCCGCCGCCCGACTGGCCGAAGACCATGACGTTGTCCGGATCGCCGCCGAACTGGGCGATGTTGTCCCGCACCCATTGCAGGGCGAGGATCAGGTCCATATTGCCGACATTGCCGCTGTCCGCCCAAGGGCTGTCCGGCGCAAGACGGCCAAATCCGTTGTAGCCGAAGACGTTCAGGCGGTGATTGACGGTCACCACCACCACGTCGCCCCGCCGGACCAAATTCACCCCGTCGTAGAGCGGGCTCGAGCCCGAACCGGAAGCGTGCGCGCCTCCGTGGACGTAGAACATCACCGGCCGCTTGCCCCCGTCGGCGAGCCCACGCGTCCAGACATTTAGGAACAGGCAGTCCTCGCTGGTGGGCTCCTTGATGCTCTTCTGGGGCGAAGCCGCAGCATAGGCCGTCGCCTCCTTCACGCCTGACCAGGCTTCAGGGGCTATGGGCGGCATGAAACGTCGGGGCGCGGTGTCAGCGCCGTAGCGGACGCCCTTGAACACCTGGACGCCATTGTCGATGTAGCCGCGAACCTTGCCATGACGGGTCGTGGCGATCGGGGAGTTAGAGTTCGCCGCGAAGGCGCCGCCCGGGATCGCCAGGGCCGCGGCGGCGATCAGACTGCGGCGGCTGGGGGTCATCTTCGTCACGGCGTCTCCTCTGCGGCCCGTTAGGCGGGCTCGTATCGTTTCAGGTCAGGATGGGGGCGGCGCTGCGTCCGAGAACTCCGCAGCGCAAAGCTCCAGCAATGGCGCGAGCGTCGGATTGTCGTTGTCCCGCCGCCAAGCCATGAACAGCTCGACCGGCCGTTCCGGCTTGGTGGCGACAGGGCGGAAATGCACGTCGTCGAAGTGCAGGCGCATGGCCGCCTCTGGGACCATGGCCGCGCCAAGACCGGCATGGACCAAGGCCAGCATGGAATGGATTTGGCTCATGTGCTGGACGTAGGTCGGCGAGACCCCTGCCAGGTCGAACATCGACACCAACATGTTGTGGAAGTACTGCGCGCCCTCCGGTGCGTACATGATGAAGGGTTCGCCGTCGAAATCGGCGGGCGTCAGGGTCGCCTGGCCAAGGCGACGATCACCTGACGGCAATGCGGCGACCAGCGGCTCGGTCACCACTTGCAGCTTGTCGAATTCCAGCCGGTTCATTGGCGGCCGGACCAGGCCGACGTCGATGCGACCGGTCAGCAAAGCCTCGATCTGTTCGCCGCTGACCATCTCGCGCAGGGTCAGGTCCACATTGGGAAGACGCGCTTTCGCCAGCTGGATCAGACGCGGCAGGAAGCTGTAGCCGGAAGCCGCAGTGAACCCGACGGCGATGCGTCCAGCTTCACCGGAGGCGATACGGCGCGTAGCCAGCGCCGCGCTTTCCGCCAAACGCAGGATGCGCCGCGCCTCAAGCAGGAAGGCTCGACCCGCAGGCGTCAGGCGAACCGACCGGCTGGTGCGATCCAGGAGCGTCACCCCGAGGATGCGCTCCAGCAGCTGAACCTGACGGCTCAGAGGCGGCTGGGTCATATTGAGGCGTTGCGCCGCTCGGCCAAAGTGGAGTTCCTCGGCCGCCGCGACGAAACAGCGTAGCTGGCTCAGTTCAAACATGGTCGGCCGCCTCCATGACTTGGGGCGGAAACGCTACGCCATCCGTCACCGGAAAGGCAGCGCTTCGCCTCGGTCATAAGGTCTCAGCCGTTCGCGGCCAGACGCTGTGCGCCCGGCTGGACGCCCGCGATCAGACGCTTCAGCTCCGCCATCTCCGCGTCGTTCAGGTCGGTCAGCGGCGTGCGCACCGGACCGGCCGACCGACCGATGGCCGTCATGCCGGCCTTGACGATGGACACGGCGTAGCCGCGGCCCTTGTTGCGCAAGGAGATGTACGGCAGCACGAAATCACGCAAACCGGCCATCACCTTGGCGCGGTCGCGAGCGCGGACGGCGTCATAGAAGTCGAGCGCCCACTCGGGCATGAAATTAAAGATCGCGGACGAGTAGGTCGTCACGCCCATCTCCAGATACGGCAGGGCGAAGGTCTCGGCCGTCGGCAGGCCGCCGATGTAAGTCAGGCGGTCGCCCATGCGCGCATAGACGCGCATCATCAGCTCCAGATCGCCCACGCCGTCCTTGAACCCGACGAGGTTAGGATTGCGGTCGCAGATTTTCTCGAGGGTGTCCTCGTTGATGACGGCGTTGTCGCGATTGTAGACGATGACTCCCAGCTTGGTCGCGCGGCACACCGCCTCGATGTGGGCGGCGAGGCCCTCCTGGCTGGCGTTGGTGAGATACTGCGGCAGCAGCAGCACGCCGTCGGCGCCGGCCCGCTCGGCGGACTTGGCCAGATCGACGGCGATCGCCGTGCCATAGCCGCAACCGGCGATGACCGGGATCTTGCCAGCGGTCTCCGCGACGGCGGCGGTGACGACGGCCTCCACCTCGGGCGGCGTCAGGGAGAAGAACTCACCCGTGCCCCCCGCGGCGAATAGACCCGAAAGCTTGCGCTGGAGCATCCAGCCGCAATGCTCGCGGTACTTGTCCTCGACGAAGCGCTGCTCGGCGTCGAAGTGAGTGACAGGGAAGGACAGGAGACCTTGGCCCAGCTGGGCGGCCATCTCCGACGGCGTCATTCTGCTCATTATGGCCCTCGTGCGACGCGGCCCTTCCTGGCAGGCGCGCCCATCCAAATACTCAGATCGAGGTTCGTTCGATCCTTAGGCGACGCTATCGGGGGCTTCGATGCGGGTCTAAGCCAAAGGCGCTATCGACCGATGCGGCTTTTGGTTCAATCCAGCGCAACCAACTCCTATATAGGAGGTCTGACCTTAGCCTCCCCCAGACTCCCAGGAGCCCCTCACATGACCATCGCCGGAAACCTCTTGATCGGCGCGACCGCAGTTCGCGGCTCCAATGGCGAAATTCGCGGCATCGAGGCGGCTACCGGCGCGGCCATGGATCCCGCCTTCGGCGGCGCGACCACGGCTGACCTGGAAAAGGCCGCCGCCCTGGCTGAAGCCGCCTTCGACGCCTATCGCGAAACGAGCCTGGAAGACCGGGCCAAGTTCCTGGAAACCATCGCCCAGAACATCCTCGACCTGGGTGACGACCTTATCGTCCGCGCCATGGCCGAGACCGGCCTGCCTCGCGGGCGCCTCGAAGGCGAACGCGGCCGCACTGTCGGCCAGCTGCGTCTGTTCGCCGGCGTGGTCCGTGACGGCGGCTTCCTCGACGTGCGCATCGACAAGGCCCTGCCGGACCGCGCGCCGGCGCCGCGCCCCGACCTGCGCCTGCGCAACATCGCCGTCGGTCCGGTGGCCGTATTCGGCGCCAGCAACTTCCCCCTCGCCTTCTCCGTGGCTGGCGGCGACACCGCCTCGGCCCTGGCGGCCGGCTGCCCGGTCATCGTCAAGGCGCACTCGGCGCACCCCGGCACCTCGGAGCTGGTCGGCCTGGCCGTCCAGAAGGCCGTCGCCGACTGCGGCCTGCCAGAAGGGGTCTTCTCTTTGCTGTTCGACAGCGGCCGTGACGTGGGTCAGGGCCTGGTGGCCGACGCTCGCATCAAGGCGGTGGGCTTCACCGGCTCGCGCGGCGGCGGCACGGCGCTGATGAAGATCGCCGCCGCCCGCGCCGAACCGATCCCGGTCTATGCCGAAATGAGCAGCATCAACCCCGTGATCCTGTTCCCCAACGCTCTGGCCGCTCGCGGCGAAGCGATCGGTAAGGCCTTCGTCGGTTCGCTGACGCTGGGCGCCGGCCAGTTCTGCACCAACCCCGGCTTGATCCTGGCCGTGGAAGGCCCGGGCCTGGACGCCTTCGTCGCGGGCGCCGCCGAGGCGCTGACCGGCGCGGCCGCCCAGACCATGCTGACCCCAGGCATCCATAAATCGTACTGCGCCGGCGTCGAGGCCCTGTCCAAGCACGCCGAGGTCACCACCGTCGCGCGCGGCCTGGCCGGCGAGACGCACCAGGGCCAGGCCGGCCTGTTCTCGACCAGCGGCGCCGCCTTCCTGGCCAATCACGACCTGCAAGACGAAGTGTTCGGCTCCTCGTCGCTGATCGTGCGCTGTAAGGACGAGGCTGAACTGCGCGAGGTTCTCGCCGCCCTGGAAGGCCAGCTGACGGCGGCCATCCACATCGACGCCGCCGACCACGACGCCGCCCGCGCCTTGCTGCCCATTTTGGAGCGCAAGGTCGGCCGCATCCTGGTCAACGGCTTTGGCACCGGCGTCGAGGTCTCGCACGCCATGGTCCACGGCGGTCCTTTCCCGGCCACGTCGGACCCGCGCACCACGTCGGTGGGCAGCCTAGCGATCGCGCGCTTCCTGCGTCCGGTCAGCTATCAGGATATTCCGGCGGACCTCCTGCCCGCCGCCCTGAAGGACGAGAACCCCTACGGCCTGTGGCGCCGCCTGGAAGGCTCGCTCACCCGTTAAAGCGGGATTGGGGAAGGCCCGGCGCCTGCGCCTGGAAGCTGAACAAGCCCCCAGCCAGCGGCTGGGCCTTCCTCTCCTCCGCCGACAGCCCCTTGAAGGCGGTCGTCGCATAGACCGTCTTCAGGTCCGGCCCGCCAAATGCGATCTTCGTCACATTGGCGACCGGCAACTTCACAAAGTCGATGAGCTCGCCTTTCGGCGAATAGCGCCGCACACCCCAACCGGCGAAAAGGCCGGTCCAAAGACAGCCCTCTGAATCCACGAGCGGCCCGTCCGGATAACCCGCGCCGTCCTCGATCCTCACGAATACACGCCTACTCGAGAGGCCGCCTTTGTCATCTAAATCAAAGGCATAGATCACCTTCTTCAAAGTGTCGGTGTGATAGAGCGTGCGCCCGTCCGGGCTGATCGCCGGACCGTTGGTGATGCAATAGCCGTCGTCACATCTAACGAGATCAGCGCCGTCGTAGCGATAGAGCGCTCCGGTGAGATCGGTCTCTCCATCATGCATAGACCCAAACCAAAGTCGCCCATGCGCGTCGACAATGCCGTCGTTGAGCCGGTTGTTCAGCTCGGGCGGATCGATGCGCGCCACCAGATTGAAGGCGCCGCTGTCAGGATCGAAATGATGCAGTCCGGTCTTCAGCCCCGCGATCCAGCCGCCAGCCTTACGCGGCGCGATGAAGCCGGGCTGGTCGGGAGCCGCCCAAGTATCCCGACGACCCGTGGAGGGCTCGAAGCGATGGATGTTCTTCTTCTTGATATCGACGAACCAGATCGCGATCTGGTCGGCCATCCACACAGGGCCTTCGCCGAGTTCGGCCTCGACAGGCCACACGCACTGAACATCCGTCATTCTTGATTTCGACCAGCGGTCGCTCCCTGACGGCAGTGGTAAGACATCCGAACGAAGGTCGTCTAGCCTTTGCCTGCCTCATACACGCCGCGTGCGATGGCCCGGGCCAGACAGTCCGCCGCGGCGGAGCCAAGGCGCGCCACAGCAAGATGTCGCGCACTTGCGTTTCCCAGAGCGACCTCGCCACTGGCGACGCTGAACACGGTGTCGCCGTCAAAGGGCGTGTGCACCGGCCGGATCGCTCGCGCCAGACCATCCTGGGCCATGATCGCCACGCGCTTGCACTCGACGCCCGTGAGGTCCGCGTTGACGGCGACCACGGCGATGGTGGTGTTGGCGCCGGCCTGAAGTCGTCCCATCCGCGCCAGCTTGCTGTCGTCCGGTATTGGGGGCGGCGCGAGCATGCGTCCTTGAGGGCTTCGGCCACCGAACTCCTCGTCCAATTCGAAGGGCCAAGCCCAGAAGGTCTCGCCGTCGGGCATGTAAACGGAACCCGCCGGATTGACCGCCACCAGCGCGCCCACCATCAGGCCGTCGCCCAGATCGGTCGACGCCGAGCCCAAGCCGCCTTTCAAGAGTCCGGCTTGAGCGCCACGCCCAGCCCCCACTGAACCGAGAGCAAAGCGGACCTCGGCATCTTGGATCGTCTCCAATCCAAGCCTTCGATAGGGCGGATCCAGCCCCCACGCCTTGTCGCCTTCGTTGGCCAGGTCGTGCAGGACGGCTGCCGGCACAATCGGAATGGCCGGAGTGTGCGATTGTAGGCGCAGCCCCGTATTACGCGCGGACAGCCCCGCCGCCACCCCATCAGCGGCGGCCAGCCCAAACACGGAGCCACCGGTCAGGACGATGGCGTGCGCTGCGCCCACCAGGTTTTCCGGCGATAGGGTGTCCGTCTCGCGCAACCCCGGGCCGCCCCCGCGAACGTCTGCGGCCGCCGTCCACAAGCCGCCGCAGAACAGGGTCGTCACGCCGGTCGCCGCCGCCTCGTCCGTTGCGTTGCCGACGGAGACGCCCGCCAGATCGGTGATGAGATTAAGGGGCCCAGGCCGCATGGTCAGCCCACCGTCAAACGCATGGAGACGGTCATGGATTTTGTGGGCGCAAGAACCAGCATCCCGCCATCATCTCCGTTGAAGGGATCGGGCCTGTTGCTGACCGGCTCGACGCAAACAAAGCCGCCGCCAACCGGCGCGAAGATGTGCAGCCATCGGCAGTTCGACGAACCCTCAAGTCGGACAGGCCTTGGCATGCTCCCCGTCAGCACCGCCTCGCCATCCCATTCAGTGTAGCAGTTATCGACGAAAATCCCGCTCTCTAGGTCGGCGCCGGACCGCCAGTCCGGACCCCAGTCCAGAGGTCTTTGTTGCGTGGGCATGACCTCGTCATCGATCATCCACACGCCGCGCAGATCCGCCTGAAGCCGCGTTCCGGCGGGTGCGGGAAAGGCTGGATGGAAGCCTAATCCGACCGGCATGGCGGTTTGATCCAGGTTGGTGAGGGTCGCCGTCTGCACCAGACCGTCGTCGACCAGGTTGACTGTCTGCACGACCTCATAACGCCAGGGCCAGTCGCCGGGAGCATGCTCATAGGCCAGTTCAATGCTGGTGGACGCCTGCGCGACGATCCGCCAGGGCTGCCGCCAGGCCTGGCCATGAAGCGCGTGAGGATGATCGCCAAGGTTCCGGGGTAGCCGCACCTGCCGCCCCTCGAAGGTGAAGGCGCCGTTGCGGATGCGATTGCAAAACGGGGCCAGCACGAAGTTGCCGGTCTGGAGCACATCATCCGCATCGGCCGGCGTCGGCCGAAGGACGTCGTGGTCGTCCCATCGAAACGTTGTGATCCCAGCGCCAAGGTCCGGCCTGATCTCCACTACGCCACGTTCGTTCGCCAACCGGATCAAAGGCGTCTCCAAGCACTCAGGCGCCGGACCCTAGCTAGCCGCCAACATCTCGCCAAGCCGCCGAGCTTCGATCGAAGCAAAGGAAAATTTTCGATATGCAGTTTTTACTAAACATGCATATGATGCTGACTGCCGTTTATGGGAGAGCCGTCATGCGCATCTTCGCCGCCACTTTGATCGCAGCCACCCTGGCCGCCAGCGCCGCGCTCGCGGCCCCCGTGTCGGAGATCACCGTCGAGATCGGACCTGAGCTGGCTAAGAAGGCGCCCGAACTGGGCGAGCGCGAACTCGATGACCTTCGCGGCGACCTCAAGCGCACGGTCGAACGCGAGTTGGAACGCGCGGGCCAGATTTCCCCCCAAGGCGGTCGCCTGGATCTGGTCATCACCGACGCGCGGCCTAACCGCCCCACCATGCAGCAGATGGCCCGCAAACCGGGCCTGTCGTATCAGAGCTTCAGCATCGGCGGCGCGGCCGTGACCGGGACCTACAGCGCCCCTGGCGGGGCGGGCACGCCCGTGGCCTACAGCTGGTACGAGAACGACATTCGTGAAGCCTGGTGGCGGGGAACTTGGGGCGACGCCAATCGCGCGTTCGACCGCTTCGCCAGCAAGTTCGCCAAGGGCGAAACCCTGGCGGTCAAATAGGCGTCGGCAAACTTATCAAGAGTCACTCTTGCCAGAGCGCTTGCCACGGTCTCTGATCGTGGCGAGGAAACGATTTTCGAGCCCGAATGGGCCGGCAGGGTGAAGTAATGCAAAGCCAAAGGCGCTCGTCCTGGGTCATGGCCGCCTATGCGGCGCCGTCCCTCCCCCTCGCCGCGCTTGGCCTGCCGCTGGTCGTCTATCTGCCCAACCATTATTCGGCGAGCCTTGGCCTGAGCGTCAGTGCGGTCGGCTCCGCGTTCCTGTTGGTGCGGCTGATCGACATCATATTCGATCCGATTTTCGGCACCGTGCTGGACCGCACCCGCTGGTCTGCAGGGCGTTTCCGTCCCTGGCTCAGCATCGGCGCTCCGATGATCATGATCGCCACGTGGATGCTGTTCATGGCCGAGCGGGGGGTCGGACTGGGGTACCTGTGGCTGTGGCTGTGCGTGCTCTACGGAGGCTATTCGGTATGCACCCTAGCCCACAGCGCATGGGGCTCGACCCTCTCCAGCGACTACAACGAGCGCTCCAGAATCTACGCCTGGTGGCAAAGCGGGAACGTCATCGGCATGATCCTTGTCCTGGTGTTGCCCGTGGTGCTGGCCACGATCCCTCAAGCGACGATCCGGGGCGTGCCGGCGATGGGCTGGTTCATCGTCATGCTGGTTCCCTTGGCGGTCGGCGCGGCCCTGGCGTTGGTTCCAGAGCCCCGCGCCACGACCTCTGGGATTGAGCACAAGGTCGGGATCAGCGCCTACTTCGACCTTATTCGCCGCCCCACGATCGCGCGTATCCTGTTCGCCGACCTGTTGCTGCATATCGGCCCTGGCGTCGCTGGAGCCTTGTTCTTCTTCTATTTCGAGCACGTGAAGGGCTACTCGAAGACCGAAGCTGAGACCCTTTTGCTGATCTACTTCATCTCCGCCATCGTCGGAGCCCCCATCTGGGCCATGGTCGCTAAAAAGCTGGGCAAGCATCGGGCGCTGATGACCGCCGCAGTCATCTACGCCCTAGTTCAGTTCGCCATTCCCTTTGTGCCGGCCACGAGCCTGCTGGTCGCCCTGCCCTTCCTGATCGCGGCGGGCTTGCCCTATTCATCGGCCGGCGTGTTGTTGCGCGCCATGCTGGCTGACGCTGGCGATGAAGAGCGGCTTCGCACGGGCCAGGATCGCACCGGAACCCTCTACGCCATCCTGACTGGAACCATCAAAATCGGCATGGCCTTGGCCGTCGGCAGTTTCATTGTCCTGGGCTGGATGGGCTTCGACGCCGCCAATCCCGCCGCCAGCACGCCCATAGCCATGCGAGGGCTGGAATGGATGTACGCCGCGCTTCCCGGCGGCTTCGCCCTGCTCGCGACGTGGGTGCTGGCGCGCTATCCTCTGACCGAAGCCCGCCATGCGGAGATTCGCCAAAAGCTGGCGGATATGGACCGCGCGGCTCCTCAAGCCACGGTCAGTTCCGCAGCCCATGTCGTCCAGTCTCCCGCCCAGTAGCGCGCCGATCGATCCCGCCGCCGCGATTCAGCAACTGATCCAGATCATGGCCCGCCTGCGCGATCCGCAAGGCGGTTGCCCATGGGACCTGGAGCAGACCTTCGCCACTATCGCGCCCTACACGGTGGAGGAAGCCTACGAAGTCGCCGACGCCATAGAGCGCGGCGACCTGACGGACCTTCGCGACGAACTGGGCGATCTGCTCCTGCAGGTGGTCTTCCATTCCCGCATGGCGGAGGAACAAGGCGCGTTCGACTTCGCCCAGGTCGCAGCCGCAATCAGCGACAAGATGTTGCGCCGCCATCCGCACGTGTTCGGCGACCACGCCTATGATGACGTCGAGGACCAGAAGGCTGGTTGGGAAACCATCAAGGCCGCTGAGCGTGCAGCCAAGAAGAAGGGCGGCGTCCTCGACGACGTGCCCGCCGGCCTGCCCGCCCTAACCCGTGCCGTGAAGCTGACAAAGCGCGCCGCTCGCGTCGGGTTCGACTGGCCCTCCACCCGCGAGGTGCTGGACAAGCTGCGCGAGGAGACCGCCGAACTGGAAGTCGAGATCGAGGCGGGCGACCACGCCAAGGCGCGCGAGGAGATGGGCGACCTGCTGTTCGTGGTCGCCAACCTGGCTCGCAAGCTGGACGTGGAGCCGGAAGACGCCTTGCGCGCCACCAACGCCAAGTTTGTCCGCCGCTTCGCCTTCATCGAGGCCGAACTGGCCAAGGACGGCCGCACGCCGGACGAGTCGGACCTGGCGGAGATGGACACGCTCTGGAACAACGCAAAGGCGGCGGAGAAGCCCTAGACCGGCTTCAACGGCTGGTGTGGCGGCGCCGGCCGGATCGCCATCACGCTATCGCCCGGAGTGACCAGTCCCCCTGTCAGCACCACCGCCATCACGCCCGCCTTGCGGATCAGCCCGCCGTTATCGTCACGATCCAGAGTCGCGGCCATCAGCCCGTCCTTGAAGCGGTCCATCTGGATGCAGGGATTGCGAAGACCGGTGACCCGCACTTGGGCCTCGTCGCCGAGCCGCAGAACGGTCCCCGTCGGCAGGCTCAGCAGATCGACACCACGGGTGGCGATGTTCTCGCCCATGTCGCCAGGGCGAATGGAAAAGCCCGCGGCGTTGAGCTCGTCGAACAACTCCGACTGGATCAAGTGAACCTGACGCAGGTTCGGCAAAGACGGATTGAATCGCGCCCGCGACCGATGCTTCACCTTCTCGCCGGCATGGGCGTCGCCCTCGACGCCAATCCCCTCGATCAGGCGGATCATCATGGCGGGCGTTTTGCTGAAGCGATGGCGAGGGTTGAGGGCGACCGCCTCGACAATCCCCGCCGCCGCCGTCACTCGCTCACCACCACGTCAGGGAAGAGCCTCTCGAAACGGCCCCGCGCCTGGGCGTCCAGGCGAGCAGAGACGCTGATCGCGCCATCCTCGTCGGTCTCGCGCCCTTCCACCCGGCCATTGCGGTAGAGCCAAGCTAGAGCCTCGCCTTCGCCGGCGGACAGGTGGACTGTGATCGCTGGCGCATCGTCGACCAGGGTCGCCAATCGCTCCAATAGCGCATCGCAGCCTTCGCCCGTCACAGCCGATACGGCGTGAGCAAGATTGCGAATGGCCTTTGAGATCAGCGACACGCGGTCGTCGGGATCGGTGACCAAATCGACCTTGTTCCAGACCTCGATGATCGTGCGTCCAGCCTCGGCCGTGACGTCGAGCTCCTTGAGCACCCCCTCCACGTCGCGGCGCTGCGCCTCAGTGTCGGGCCCGGCGATGTCGCGCACGTGCAGGACGATATCGGCCTCCTGCACCTCCTCAAGGGTGGCGCGGAAGGCTTCAACCAGTTCGTGCGGAAGGTCGGAGATGAAGCCCACCGTGTCGGACATGATCGCGGGCCGCCCGTCGGGCAGCTTCACGGTCCTCAAGGTCGGATCCAAGGTGGCGAACAGCATATCCTGAGCCAGGACCTTGGCTTCGGTCAGACGGTTGAACAGTGTGGACTTGCCCGCGTTCGTGTAGCCCACCAGCGCGATGGTCGGATACGGGACCTTCTTGCGCGCCGAACGATGGAGCGAGCGGGTGCGGCGCACCTCGACCAGCTCCTTCTTCAGCTTGGCGATACGGTCAGCGATCAGACGCCGGTCGAGTTCGATCTGAGTTTCACCCGGACCGCCGGTCGAACCGGTGCCGCCGCGTTGCCGCTCAAGGTGGGTCCAGGTGCGCACCAGACGCGAGCGCTCGTAGTTCAGCCGCGCCAGCTCCACCTGCAGCCGGCCTTCGCGCGTGCGGGCGCGCCGTCCGAAGATCTCGAGGATCAGGCCCGTGCGGTCGATGACCTTCACGTTCCACGCCTTCTCGAGATTGCGCTGCTGAACCGGAGTGAGCTGATCGTCGACGACGACCGCGTCGAGCGCCTCAGCCTCGCAAATGCCGCCGATCTCCTCGACCTTGCCCTTGCCGAACAGGGTCGCGGGGGTATGGCCGCGGATCGGGGCGATCAGCGTTTCGCGGACATCGAGGTCGAGCGCCAGCGCAAGGCCGACCGCCTCTTCCAGACGGGCCTGGGGATCGCGGGCGTCGCCATCGGACGCCCGCACGGGGTGCACCACCAGCGCCGTGATGACCGGCGCGCTGTGATCTATGAATTTACTGGTCAATCGTCTTGGTCAGGGCCCGGCTCGTAGAGCTGCACAGGCGCGGAAGGCATGATGGTGGAGATGGCGTGCTTGTAGACAAGCTGGCTTTGGCCATCGCGGCGCAGCAGGACGCAGAAATTGTCGAACCAGCTGACGACACCCTGCAGCTTCACGCCGTTCACCAGGAAAATAGTCAGCGGCGTCTTCGACTTGCGCACGCTGTTCAGGAACGTGTCCTGAAGGTTCTGTTTCTTTTCGTTCGACATCGGGGTTTTCCCTCTTATTGGCCGGAGAGCGCAACGCCCTCCACACACGCACAGTTGATGCTAGGCCGCCCGAAGGAGGCCCGGCAATAGTCATAACACGACAACGTTGTGGGTAGTTGTGTCAGATCGCGGTTTCGCGAGCCCGCTGGATATAGAGGGCCCGAAGCTTCGTCGCCAGGGGGCCAACCTTGCCATCGCCTACCGGCTTTCCGTCGATGCTCACGATCGGCGAGACGAGACTGCCGGCTCCGCTGATGAAGCACTCGCGAGCGGCCTGCGCCTCTGCGACCGTGAACGGGCGCTCGTTCACCGTCAGCCCCTGTTCGGCCATGACCTGCAAAAGAGTGCCGCGCGTCACCCCGCGAAGGATATTCGCTTGGGTGTCGCGAGTGCGCAGCGAGCCATCCTGATCGACGATCCAGGCGTTGCTGGACGCCCCCTCAGTAACGAAGCCGAGCTCATCGACGAAGAACGCCTCCAGAGCCCCCTGCTCCCGAGCGGCTTGCTTGGCCAAGGCGTTTGGCAGCAAGGCGACACTCTTGATGTCGCAGCGGCCCCAACGGTTCTCCGGCACGGTGACGGCGCTGTAGCCCTTGGCGGCCTTCACCTCGGACGCGGCGCGATCGACAGGACGGATAGTCGCCGTCACCGCCGGCGCCACCTCAGGGTTGGGGAAAGCGTGATCACGACGGGCGACGCCACGGGTGACCTGCAGATAGAGCAGCCCTTCCTTCACGCGATTGCGTCGCACGACCTCACGCAAGACGGCGGTCAGGGCCGCGCGGCTCATGGGGTGAGCGATGCGCAGTTCGTCCAGGCTGCGCCACAGGCGGGTGAAGTGGCCTTCCGGATCAGCCAGCTTGCCGTCCATCACCGCCCAGACCTCATAGACGCCGTCGGACAGCTGGTAGCCCCGGTCCTCGATATGGACCGCAGCGTCCCGGTGGCGCACGAAGGCGCCGTTCACATAGGCATATCTGGACATCAGTCTTCTTCGTCTTCGCCCGCGCGCGAACCCGCCACGCCCAGGGACTTCAGCTTGCGGTGCAATGCCGAGCGCTCCATGCCGATGAAGGCGGCGGTGCGAGAGATGTTTCCGCCGAACCGCATGATCTGGGCGTTCAGATATTCGCGCTCGAAAAGCTCCCGCGCCTCGCGCAGTGGAAGGGCGATGATCCGTTCGGCCCCGATGGCGCCAGCCTGAGCGCCGGTGGCGACCTCAGTAGGAAGCATTTCGGCGGTGATCACTTCGGCCGGGTCCCCTGATGCGAGGATCAGCATCCGCTCTACGTTGTTGCGCAGCTGGCGAACATTGCCTGGCCAGTCATGAACCTGCAGCGTCGCCATGGCGTCGTCGCCCAACCGGCGCTTGGGCATGCCAGTCGCCTCGCTGATCCGCTCGATGAAGAAAGTGACAAGCTCGGGAATGTCTTCGCGACGCTCAGCGAGGCCCGGCACCCGGACAGGCACCACGTTCAGACGGTGGAACAGATCCTCGCGGAAACGACCCGCGTCGATCTCGGCGCGCAGGTCGCGTGAACTGGACGAGACCACCCGCACATCCACCTGAACGTCCGAGTCTCCGCCCACGCGGCGGAAGCGTTGCTCCACCAACACGCGCAGGATGCGGCTTTGCGTTTCGCGGGGCATGTCCGCCACTTCATCGAGGAAGAGCGTGCCGCCATGGGCGCGTTCGAAGACGCCGATCTTGCGCGGACGGCCGCCCTCGCCTTCTTCGCCGAACAGTTCGATGTCCATCCGCTCCGGCGCCATGCCGGCGGCGCTTAACGCCACGAACTCGCTGCGCGAGCGCGGGCTGTTCTCGTGGATCAGACGCGCCGCCAGTTCCTTACCCGCGCCCGACGGTCCCGAGATAAGGATCCGGCTGTTGGCCGGCGCCACCTTGGTGATCAGCTGGCGCAAGGCCTGAGCCGCCGCCGACTTGCCGATCAAGCCATCCGGCGTCAGCGCCTGAGCCCGCAGACGGCGGTTCTCCCGGCGCAGGTTGGCCGCCTCAAGCGCTCTCTCCACCACCAGGATCAGCCTGTCGGACTTGAAGGGCTTCTCCAGAAACTCATAGGCGCCGCGCTTGATCGCGCTCACGGCGGTTTCGATGTTGCCGTGGCCGCTGATCATGATCACCGGCAGGTCCTGGTCGAGCGTCTTGACCAGGTCGAGCAATTCCAGCCCATCCATGCCGCCGCCCTGCATCCAGATATCGAGCACCAGGACGTTCGGCTTGCGCGCCCGGATCGCGGCCAGCGCAGCCTCGGAATCCGCGGCCGTGCGAACGGCGTAACCCTCGTCGGACAAGATCCCCGCGACGAGTTCGCGGATGTCAGCCTCGTCATCAACAACCAGAACGTCAGCGCTCATGCGCTCTCCTTCAGATCAGCCCCGCCTTGACGCGGCGCGGCTTGGGTTTGTGCGGATGCGGGGAAGCGCAGGATCGCCCGCGCGCCCCGCCCATGTCCGGCGTCGGTGAGGACGAGATCGCCCCCGTGGTCTTCCAACACGCGCTTGACGATGGCGAGACCCAGGCCCGTGCCCTTCTCGCGCGTCGTCACATAGGGCTCGGTCAAACGGTCACGATCCTTGGTCGGCAAGCCCACACCGTTGTCCTCGATCACGAAGCAAAAGGACGAAGCGTCCGCGTGCATTTCAGCGACGATCCGTCCCTTCAGTTCGCAGTCTTCCACCCGACGCGCGGACACGGCCTCAGCGGCGTTCTTGAGGATATTGGTCAAAGCCTGGCCGACCATCCGTGCGTCGCAGACCAGCATGCCGGCCATTTCGGTCTCGACGATCTCGATGTCGATATCGGGATTGGCTACACGCTGAGCGAAGACTGTTTCTCGCAGCAGCTCCATCGGATCGGCCGGCGCGAACTTCGGGGCGGGCATCCTGGCGAAGGCGCTGAACTCATCGACCATGCGCCCGATATCGCCGACCTGACGAATAATTGTCTCCGTACAGCGATCGAAAGTCTCGACATCCTGCGTCACGTCCTTGCGGTACTTCCGGCGCAAGCGCTCCGCCGAAAGCTGGATAGGCGTCAGAGGGTTCTTGATCTCATGGGCGATACGGCGCGCCACATCCTTCCAGGCGGCGTTACGCTGAGCGGCGACGAGACGGGTGATGTCGTCGAAGGTCAAAACAAGGCCTCCGTCGCCGCCCGAGGCGCGAACCCTTAGCCGGCGGGTGTCGGCGCCTCGAATGACATCCACCTCCGCCTCGACATCCACGCCGCTGCTCATCGCTTCTTGCGCGAGGGGCGTCAGTTCGGGCGACGCGTCGGCAAGGCTGCGGCCTGCGGCGGCCGCGTCGATGCCAAGCAGCACAGCGGCCTGCCGGTTCATGGCCGAGATACGACCTTTGCCATCGAGGCCGAGCACCCCGGCGCTGACGCCTGAGAGCACCGCCTCCATGAACTGACGGCGCTCCTCCGCCTCATATCCGGCGGCGATCAACGCCTCCTGCTGATCCTTAAGATCAGCTGTCATCTGATTGAAGGCATTAGACAATGCCCTTATCTCTTCAGGGCCACGCTCAACCGCGACCCGGGCAGACAGATCACCAGCAGAGACCCGTCCAGCCGCCTGCACAAGCCGCGCCACGGGGCCGGCGATCGAGTTGGCGGCTGCAATGCCAAGCCACACCGCACCGACCAGTAGAAGCAGCGCCGTCTCGACATAACTCAGAACGAAGGCCGCTTGCAGCCGCGCACGGCTGCTAGCCGCCTCACGGTACGAGGCCAGCGACTCCATGGTCTCGCGCAAGTGATTGAGGATGCCCCGATCCACAGGGCGAACTACGTAAAGATAGCCATCCTCGAAGGCGCGCAGGCGGTAGAGCGCTCGGAACAGGTCGGCGCTGTAGAACTGCTGGGCGGAGATAACGCCCTCGTCCGCGCCGGCGAAGCTGGTGCGAGGCGGGGCCAGGAACGGCGGCGCGCCCTCCCCCTCAGCCCGGGCCAGAATGCGGCCGTCGGCGTCCAGGACATAGGCGGCGGCGAAGCCGTTATCCTGCGCTTCCGATGCCAGGAAGTGGCTGAAGGCGACGGGCGAATGGGTGATCGCGGGGGCGGCGTTGTTCAGGCTGGCCGCCATCAGCATCACGTGATCGCTGATATAGGTCTTCTGCTCCTCGACATAGGAGCGGGCGACGGTGGCGGAATTCTCCACCACGGTCTGCACCCGGTGGCTGAACCAGTCTTCCACCCCGCGATTGACCAGGACGCCGAAGAACAGGGCGACGATCACCGCCGGCGCCACGGCGGCGGCCGAGAACAGGGCTACGAAGCGCAGATGCAGGCGCGCTCCGGCGTCGCTTGCGCGCTGTCCGATCAGATGCAGGACGCGCCAGCCGACAAAAGCCGCAAGGCCCAAGATCAGGATCAGGTTGAGGCCGAGAACGACGAGGATCAGGTTGATCGCTGGATCGACTGGTCCGCTGGCGGGCGGAGAGGAGGCCAGCAGCACACCAGTGACCGTCAAGCTGGCCGCCAAGGCGTAGCCGCCGCCCAACAGATAACGCGATCGCGAAAGCCGCCTCAGCCCGCGTCCGAAAGCGGGCGGCGCGAACCCTGACAAGGAAAGGCGGCCGAACAAAGCCATGAAGCGCACACTAGAGGCCGGTGTGGCCTATGTTCAACAGCTATGTGGCCGAACTGCGCCATTCCCGAATTAAGCTTGTTTAATCATGGCCTCAGCGGCGGCCGCGGGCCATCTCCACACCCAGATCCTGGATTTTCTTGCGAAGGGTGTTGCGGTTCAGGCCCAGGATTTCGGCGGCTCGCACCTGATTCCCTCTCGTGGCTGAAAGGGTCATCTGGATCAATGGGCGCTCCACCTCTTCCAGAATGCGATCGTAAAGGCCTGGTTCGGGTAAACCATCCTGGTCGGCGAAATGGCTCGCCAGATGCCGTTCGACGAGCATCGACAGGGTGACGGGCCCCTCCTCCCCCCGCACGGCGGGCGCCTGATCCTGCAACTCCCGCTCGATGATGCGAGCGCTGATCAGCTCTTCGGCATACAGCGCACAGATGCGGCGGACGAGGTTTTCGAGCTCACGCACGTTCCCGGGCCAGGCATGGGTCTTCAGGCGGTCCAGAGCCCCCTGATCAATGGTCTTGGACGGCAGGCCCTCGCGGTTGGCGCGCAGCAAGAAGGCGCGCGCCAAGTCGGGAATGTCTTCGGTGCGGTCACGCAAAGGCGGCAGTCGAACGGGCGCAACATTCAGGCGGAAATAAAGGTCCTCCCTGAACAGGCCTTGCTGGATGAGGCTGCGCAGATCGCGGTTGGTGGCGGCGATGACCCGGACATTCGGGCGGCGGCCGGTCTTGGGGTTCACCGCCGGCTCGGAGCCGTCGATCACCCGCAGCAGACGCGTCTGGGCGTCCAGCGGCATGTCGCCGATTTCATCCAGAAACAGAGTGCCGCCGTCAGCCTCAACCAACTTGCCAAGGTCTCCGTCGCCACGGCCAAACAGCTCGGCCTCGACACGCTCGCGCGGCACGGCGGCTAGGTTGATGACCACGAACTTGCCGTCACGACGACGGCCAAGCTCATGCAGAGCCCGGGCGACCAGCTCCTTGCCGGTGCCGGACTCCCCAAGGATCAGCACCGTCAGGTCCGCCCCGACCAGGCGCGCAATGGTGCGGTAGACGTCCTGCATGGGCGCAGAACGGCCGATCAGCGGCAGACGCTCATCACGCATGGCCCGGGCCTGGGCCTTGGACGCTTCGCTATCCGCCGGCTTAGACAGAGCGCGACGCGCGGCGGCGGTCACATCATCCAGGTCAAAGGGCTTTGAGACATACTCGAACGCCCCGGCGTCGGCGGCGCTCACCGCGGTAAGCAGAGTGTTCTGGCCGCTCATCACGATGACCGGCAGCTTGGGCCGCTCCTTGCGGATGCGGGGAAGCACATCGAAGACGTTCTCGTCGGGCATAACCACGTCGGTGACGACTAGGTCGCCCTCTCCGTCCGACACCCATTTTAGAAGGGTCGTGGCGTTGCCAGTGGCGCGCACCTGATAGCCAAGGCGTGTAAAGGCCTGGCTCAACACCAGTCGGATCGAAGAGTCGTCATCAGCGATCAGGATCTTCTTGGCGGAGGCGTTCATATTCTCTCCAGGTCAGGAGGCGACGGGCAGAAGCACACGGAAGACAGTCCTTCCGGGCTCGGACTCGAAATCGATAAGGCCGCCATGACTGGCGACCAGCTTGGCCACCAGCGCCAGACCGAGGCCGGCTCCGTGGCTCTTGGTGGTTATGAAAGGCTGGAAAAGCGCCTCGCGGATCGCGGGCGGCACGCCCGGACCGTTGTCCTGGATGCGCACCTCCAGCGGCGCGCCCTTGGCGGTGCGGCCGTCAGCGCCGCGCACCCGCACGCCATGTCGATAGGCTGTAAAGATGTTGATCTCACCGCGCCCGTCGCCGCGCATGTGCGCCGCCTCGGCCGCGTTCTTCACGAGGTTGAGGAAGATCTGGATGAGCTGATCCTCATCGCCCAGCACTGGCGGCAAGGACGGGTCGTAGGATTCCTTCAGCCCCAGGCCGTCGGCCACGCCATTGGCCGCGAGAGCCCGCACGCGGTCCAGCACCTGGTGAATGTTCACCGGCTGCAAATCCATCGGCGCGTCGTCAGCGAAGACGGTCATGCGATCGACAAGCCGGCGGATACGGTCTGTTTCGTCGACAATCAGCTGCGCCAGCGGAGCATCTTCAGGCGGAGCACCAGCCTTCAGCAACTGCGCTGCGCCCCGAATGCCAGCCAAAGGGTTCTTGATCTCGTGGGCGAGCGTACGGCCAAGTCCGATCACCGAACGCAGGCCAGCTGGATCCGTGGATCGCTCCACGCCCAAGGCGCCGCGGACATGCAGGGTAAGGAGAACAGAGCCGTCGTCCAGTGGCGTAGCGGCTCCGTCAGCTTCAAATGGCGGCTGGCCGAACAGATTGACCACGACGCCGTGCTCACGGACGCGAGCCTGTTCGCTCGCGGCTCGGTCGATAAGCGTCACGAGCGGCGACTCGGGCGGCAGGGCGGCGCGGAAACGTCCCCGCGCCAGCAGCGCCAAGCCCTGACCAAACAAGGCCTCGGCCGCGTCATTGACCGCTACCAGAGCGCCATCCGGGTCGATGACCAGCGACGGCTCAGGGATCAGGTCGAAGGCTGCGGCCTTCATGTCGGCGACTCTAACGCCGATAAAGGGTCTTGCGCGCTCGGTCATGCCGCCAGTCTTCCGTCTCCATCGCGCCACAGGGCGATGAGGGCCGCTTCGACCTCGATCGCCGTCTCTAGGCGGCACAGTCGCGCTCTGGCTTCCCGACGGGTCTGAGGCTCGGACGGCCAGGGTGAGGCCTCGATGTAGGAGGCCAGATGCTTGCGGAACATCTTTAGGCCGAGGCGTTCGCCATAGAAGGCGAGGCTGCCCCGAAAATGATCGAGAGCGATGCTCAGCCGCTGGCCCATGTCCGGCTCAACGAATGGCTGACCATTCAGCGCGGCCTCGATGGCGGCGCCGATCCAGGGACGACCATAGACGCCACGGCCGATCATCACGCCGTCGGCGCCGGACTTCTCCAGCGCTTCACGCGCTGTGTCGCCATCGACGATATCGCCATTGACGATGACCGGGATCGACAGCTCGTCCTTGACCGCCTTCACCGCCGACCAGTCCGCTGCCCCCTTGTAGAATTGGCAGCGCGTGCGCCCGTGGACCGTCACCGCCTGCGCGCCCACGGCCTGAGCGCGTGAAGCGATCTCGGGAGCATTTCTGGAGGCGTCGTCCCAGCCCAGTCGCATCTTCACTGTAACAGGTACATCGACGGCATCGACGGCTGCCGCCACCAGGCTCTCGGCCAGCTCAGGATCGCGCATCAACGCCGAACCCGATGCGACGCCCGTGACCTCCTTGGCCGGGCAGCCGAAATTCAGGTCGATCACCTGCGCGCCGGCCTTAGCCGCCAGACGGGCGCCCTCGGCCATGAACGCCGGGTCACGCCCTACAAGCTGCACGACCATCAGCGGCAGACCTTCGCCAACAGCCGCGCGGCGGACGACATCCGGCCGCCCGCGAGCGAATTCCGCGCACGCCACCATCTCCGTCGCCACATAACCGGCGCCGGCCTTCACGGCTGCGATACGAAAAGGCAGGTCGGACACACCAGTCATAGGCGCGATCCAGACGCGCCCCGGAATATCCACCGAACCAACCTTGAGCGATGTGCTCATTTTATAAACATCCCCACCGCACTGTTTTTAGGCAAATTGTGCGGCGCCGTAAAGCTGGAACGCGCGTTCAAAGCTCTTTATGGACGGCGCATGAGCTTTTCAGCCGTCATCGTCGCCGCGGGCGGCGGATCGCGGGCCGGCGCAGGACCCGCAAAGCAATGGCGCAACGTGGCCGGCAAACCCGTCGTGCGCTGGTCGGTCGAGACCTTTTTCGCCGCTGGCGCTTCTGAGGTCGTCGTCGTCATTCCGGCGAGCGCGCAGACTGAACTCGCCGCCGCCCTTCACGGCCTGGACAACTGGCGCTCAACCGTCGGCGGGCCATCGCGTGCGGCCTCGGTGCGCAACGGTTTGGCGGCGCTGAGCTGCGAAGGCGAAACGCCGGTCATGATCCATGACGCGGCCCGACTCTTTCTCGGCTGTGAGCATATCCGCGCGTTGCTAGAAGCGCTGGATGAGGCTGAGGGGGCTGCGCCCGCCCTACCGGTCGCCGACACGCTCAAGCGCCGCGACGGCGAACGGGTGACCACCACTTCCCGCGACGGATTGTGGCGTGTCCAGACCCCCCAGGCGTTTCGGCGCAAAGCGCTGGAGCAGGCTTACAGCGCCTGGACCGACGCTGCAGACCCCACCGATGATTGCGCGGTGGTCGAGGCCTCCGGCGGAAGGATCGTTCTGACGGCGGGTGATCCCATGCTCATGAAGCTGACCTATCCGGAGGACTTCGCCATGGCCGAGCGGCTCGCTGGCGGCGCGCGCGTCACGCGCATCGGCCAAGGCTTCGACGCCCACCGTTGGGGGCCGGGTGATGAGGTCTGGCTATGTGGCGTGGCCATCGCCCACAACGAGACTCTGATCGGCCATTCCGATGCGGACGCCGGTCTGCACGCCTTGACCGACGCCATCCTTGGCGCGATCGGCGAAGGCGACATCGGCGACCACTTCCCGCCGACAGACCCGAAGTGGAAGGGGGCGTCCTCGGACCGCTTCCTGGTCCACGCCGCCGAACTGGTGGCGGCGAAAGGCGGCCAGATCATCAATGTGGATGTGACGCTCATCTGCGAGCGACCGAAGATCAAGCCACATCGCCAGGCCATGCGGGAGCGGCTGGCCGCCTTGCTGAACCTGCCGCTGGATCGCGTCAGCGTCAAAGCCACCACGACCGAGGGCATGGGCTTCCCCGGCCGCGGCGAAGGCCTCGCCGCTCAGGCGGTGGCGGCGGTGGAGACTCCGCTCTAGCTAGTCGCCCTTAACTCAGTCGCCCTGGCCGAAAATCCGCGACCGCTCCTTCAGCCTGCGGACCATGGCGCCGAACAGATCCGTGTAATCGTCAGTCCAGGGCCGCACCTTTTCCGCTTGGGGCCAGGTCCAGCGCGGGTCGTTGCGGAAGGGCTTCAACGCTTCTGGCGAACGCCCCACGATCAGCACATCCTCGGCCGTCTCGGCCAGCGGCGGTGAATTCGGGTTGGGCGTATAATACTGGCGAAGCGCCGAGCCACCCGCCGCCGCGACAGCCGCTTGAGCCGGTCCGTCCAACTCCAAATTACGGTTGGACAGGTGCAGGATCATCACCCCGTCGGGCTTCAGCTTGGACAGGTAGAGCCTGATCGCCTCCACGGTGAGCAGGTGAGCCGGAACGGCGTCCGACGAGAAGGCGTCCATCAGCAGGATGTCGAATGAAGCGTCAGGCTCCTTGGCCACGGTCAGGCGGCCGTCTCCGAGCTTGAATTCGACCTCGCCTCGGGCGCACTCACGAACATAGGTGAAGCCCTGCGGGTCGTCCGACAGGCGGATCATCAAGGGATCGATCTCGAAGAAGACCATGCGGTCGTCCGCCTGGCTGTAGGCGGCGATCGCGCCCGTCCCCAGTCCCAAAACGCCGACATTCATCGGACGAGGCTGCGCGCCCTTGGTCCCGAACACCTGAGCGATCGGCGTGTTTCGGGCGTAATAGAGCAGCGGCTGGCAGCGGAAGGCGGGGTTCTGCGCCTGGGCGCCGTGCAAGGTCGTGCCGTGGGTGAGCATACGCACCTCACCGCCGAGCCCTTTCACATTGATGCTGGATACCCTGGCTACCCCGAAGAAGCTGCGCCAGGTCTTCTCCACCTCAGCGCGCTGCCCGGCGGACTGAGCTCCCACCAGCAAGAGCACCAGAAGGATGGCGTAGACCACGGCGTGACGACGCATGATCGCGCAGGCGACCACTACGAACACCAACGAGACGGCCGCTTCTGTCTTCACCCCGCGCGGCTCGGCCAGAACCACGGCGACAAACGCTGCGAACACCCCGGTGACGAAGACCGCCCACTGGTAGTTATTGAGCCTTGGCTGCCGCCACGGACGGGCGGCGGCGGCGAGAAGCAGGACCAGCGGATACTCGATCACGCGCGGGAAGATCACCGGCGCGAGGAACGCGTTGAACGAACCGCCGATGACGCCGCCGACCGACAGCCAAAGATAGAACTCGGTCAGCCTTCCTGCCGTCGGCCGCCGCGCCACCAGCGCCTGGTGGCAGACCAGAGCGGTTATGAAGAAGGCCGACAGGTGCACCGCCCCCTGCAAGATGGCGGCATGGGTCGGGAACGGCGTCAGCAGCAGCGCACACGGCAGCAGCGCCGCCTGCAGGACCAGCGCCCAGTGCGGCGATATCCAGGGCCGGGTCTGGAAAGCGATGATGAAGCTGACGAGATAGAGCGCCAGCGGCCCCACCCAAAGGAACGGCGCGGAAGCTACATCGGCGCTCAGATAGGCGGTCGTCCCCAGGAGCAAGCTGGACGGCAGAGCCGACAGACCCAACCAGATCAGACGCTGCCGCCAAGTCACTGGCGGCGTGGCCTCATCCGCCTCCGAAAAGGCCACATCTGGAGCGTGGCGCAGCCTGAGAGCCAGCAGAACGATGAGAACGAAGAACAGCGCATACCCGCCGGTCCAGGCATAGCGTTGAACGCCCACGGTCAACACGGGCTCGATCAGGACCGGGTATGCCAACAGAGCGATAAGGCTGCCAAGGTTGCTGGCCGCATAGAGGGCGTAGGGCTCGCTGCCGTCGTTCACCGCCCTCGCCCGCCAGGCCTGGATCAATGGAGCGGTGGCGGACAGTACGGCGAACGGCAGACCCACGGACAGCGCTAGGGCGCCCAGCAGCCACAGGGCCGGCATATCGGTGCGCGGCTCGCCCATCAGGCTGGTGATCCGTAGGGGCAGCACGATCGCCGCCACCGCCAGGGCGATGAGGTGTATCGCCAGTTGCCGACGGAACGTCAGCTTCTGCAGAAGGTGGGCGTAGCCATAGCCGAGCAGCAGCGCCGCCTGAAAAAAGGCCAGACTGACATTCCACACGGCCTGCGTGCCGCCCAGCAAAGGCAGCAGCAGCTTGGCCATCATGGGCTGAACAGAGAAGATCAAGGCGGCGCTGGTGAAGACCGCCGCCACGAACATGGCTGGCGGCGGCGCTAGGCGAACAGACGGAGCAGCGTCGGTCATGGAGACTCATGCAACACCCGGCCTGTTGCATGACCGGTGCCGAAGGCTGACCTTTGCGCGTTCATGTTTCAAGCTTAAGGACGCGCGATGTTCTCGATCGAGATCGAAACCCTTGCCAGGCTTCTGATTGACGAGGCCCGCGACCGATCGCTACGGCTCGTGACGGCGGAAAGTTGCACTGGCGGACTGGTCGCCGGAGCCATCTGCGCGATTCCCGGGGCCTCAGATGTCTTCGATCGCGGCTTCGTCACCTACACCAACCGCGCCAAGCAGGAGATGCTGGGGGTTCCGGGCGACATGCTTGCCGATCATGGCGCGGTTTCAGAGCCTGTCGCCCGCGCCATGGCCGAAGGGGCGCTCGCCAATTCCAACGCCCATATCGCTGTCGCCATCACCGGCATCGCCGGTCCGGGCGGCGGCACTCCAATGAAGCCCGTCGGCACGGTTCACCTAGCGGTCGCCCGCGCCAACCGGTCCGTCATGCACAGACATGAGGTCTTCGATGGGGAGACCCGGCCCGAGGTTCAGGCCGCCGCTATCGCCGTCGCTCTGACCATGATGCGCGAGGCCGTCTAGCATGGTGCGCGTCAGCCGCACCGAAGCGCAGTCCTGGGGGCTTGCAGCGCTGTCACGCCGCGCCATGGCGGCCGCCGCGGCGAAGCGCTCTGATATCCGGCACGCCATCCGTGTGACCGCAGCGGTCGGTGTTTCTTTCGCCCTGGCCACGGCGTTGCAGCTGCCCCAGGGCTTCTGGGCTGTCTTCACCGCCGTCATCGTCGTCCAGACCAGCATCGGCGGCACGATCACCGCCACGGTGGACCGCCTGACCGGCACGGTGGTCGGCGGGGTGATCGGAGCCGTCGCCGCCTACTTGAAAGCCTTGTTCGGCCTCGACGCGGGACTGGTGCTCTGCGCCGTGACGGCGATCACCGCCTTCGCCGCCGCTGGTCGGCCGAAGCTGAAGGTCGCGCCGGTCACCGCCGTGATCGTAGTCATCGCGACCCCGCACGATCTGGGACCCTGGCACGCGGCCTTCTACCGGGTGGCCGAGATCCTGGTCGGCGGACTGGTCGGCGTGGCGGCGACCCTGTTCATCTTCCCCGCCCCCGCGCACCGGCTGGTGGTGTCGCGTCTGTCCGGAGCCATGAACAAGCTGGCGGATGTTCTGGCGCTCTATGCCGGAATCCTGAAGGGCGAGAGCCATGTGGAGGACGTGGACGAGGCGCATCGCGAACTTCGGGAAGTGATCGGCAAAATCGAGACCGCCGTCACCGAGGCCCAGCGCGAAACCGATAGCCACCTGCCCGGGCGGCACACGCCCGAGCGCGCGCCGCGTGTCTTGTGGCGGGTGAGAAATGACGCCGTGACGGTGGAGCGTGCGCTGGGCGCGGTGCAGGAGAGCCCGGCGCTGAACCGCCTGCGCCCATCCGCCATCTGCCTCATCGAAGCGCAGATCAAACGGCTGAAGAACTGCGCCGAGGCTGCAGAGGCGCACAAGGTCGTGGAACGCGGCACGCTGCTGCAGCACCAGGCCGAGTTCGAGGCGACTCTGCAGTTGCTGAGAGATGAGCGGGTGACAGTGAGCCTGTCGGCGGACGCGGCGGCGGGCTTGTTTGGTCTCGTCTTCGCTCTCAGCAGCCTGACGGACAATCTGGAAGACCTCGCCGACGTGGTCGACGAATTCAGCCGCCCCTCGGCTCAGACGACGCCCGAAGCTGTTCCGTAGAGCGTGCGGGCGCGGGCGTCGAAGCAACCGATCAGACGGGCCACCGCATGATCGAAATTGGACGCCAGGATGCCGTCCAGAAACCGCATCCGAAATTCGAAGTCGATGTCGAACAAGACCTCGGTCCCCTGCTCGTGCGGGATGAACCGCCAGCGGTTGCGCAGCTTCTTGAACGGACCGCTGATCAGCGACACGTCGATCTGGTGATTGACCCGGTCGCGCCGCACGTGGGTGGAGAACTTCTCTTTCAGTAAGGAGAAGCCCACCGCCGCCTCGGCGTCGAGGCTGGAGACGCCCTCCACTTCCGGGCGGTCGTTCCAGGTGCGCAGCGACGTCACCCACGGCACAAAGTCCGGGTAGCGCTTCACGTCGCCGACCAGTTCGAACAACTGGTCGGGCGTATAGGGTAGAACGCGAGAGACGCTGTGGCGCAAGGCGCTTAGGCCGTCAGGCCTTCGCGGGCTCGACGCGCCGCCTGCAGCTTGGCGAAATCCTCGCCGGCGTGGTGCGACGAACGGGTCAGCGGGCTGGACGACACCATCAGGAAGCCCTTGGCGCGGGCGATGGCCTCATAGGCCTTGAACTCGTCCGGCGTCACGAAGCGATCGACGGCCGCGTGCTTGCGCGTGGGCTGCAGGTATTGGCCGATGGTGATGAAGTCGACGCCGGCGGACCGCATGTCGTCCATCACCTGCATGACCTCTTCCTTGGTCTCGCCAAGGCCGACCATCAGGCCGCTCTTGGTGAACTGCTCGGGGTCGCGTTCCTTCACCTGCTGCAGCAGGCGCAGGGAGTGGAAGTAGCGTGCGCCCGGACGGATCTTCAGATAGAGCCGCGGGACCGTTTCGAGGTTGTGGTTGAAGACGTCCGGCTTGGAGTCGATGACGATCTTCTCAGACCCGTCCTTGCGCAGGAAGTCCGGCGTCAGGATCTCGATGGTGGTGGCCGGCGCGGCCATGCGAATGGCGCGAACCACCTGGGCAAAGTGGTCGGCGCCGCCGTCGGTCAGGTCGTCGCGATCCACCGAGGTGATGACCACATGCTTCAGGCCCATCTTGGCCACCGCTTCGGCCACGCGCTGCGGCTCGGTCGGGTCGAGCGGGTTGGGCATGCCCGTCGCTACGTTGCAGAAGGCGCAGGCGCGAGTGCAGGTCTCGCCCATGATCATCATGGTCGCGTGCTTCTGGGTCCAGCACTCGCCGATGTTCGGACAGGCCGCTTCTTCACACACCGTGACCAGCTTGTGATCGCGCACGATTCCGCGCGTTTCGTTGTATCCGGCGGAGCCCGGCGCCTTCACGCGCAACCACTCCGGTTTGCGCAGGACCGGCGTTTCCGGGCGGTTCTGCTTTTCGGGGTGGCGGACCGCCTTGGCGGATACGGTGTCGATCAGGGTGACCATGCGGCCTAAATCGGTCTTTTGAGGCTCAGGATCAAGCTTTGAACCGCCTTATGCGGCAAAGCGTTACCCCTCACGAAGTGTGTCATATCTTTTCAAGCCCAACGGCCAAGGCTAGCTTCGCCGGTCACAACGAAAGCATGAGAGTCTTTCGGGGAGGTTTTTAAGTTTATGCCGCGTGCTTTCGATCCGCGGTCGGCGCAGCGTCCGATCTTCGACGCCCTGCTCGACGCCCGCGACCGCTTCGGCGCGAAGAAACTGATCCTGGAGGACCAGGATCGCAATCCGCTCACCTACACCGACCTGATCCGCGCTAGCTTCGCATTGGGCCGCAAGATCGCGGCCATGACCCAGCCGGGCGAGCATGTAGGCATCCTGCTGCCGTCCGGCGCGGGCGTGGTGGTGACCTTCTTCGCCCTGCATGCCTTCGGCCGCGTGCCGACGATGCTGAACTTCACGTCCGGCATCCGCAACTTGAGGGCCGCCTGCCAGTTGGCCGGCGTCAAGCGCGTGCTGACCGCTCACAAGTTCATCGAACTGGGCAAGCTGCACGACTTGGTGGACGCCATCGAGAGCCAGGCGCAGATCACCTATCTTGAGGATGTGCGCCAAACCATTGGCCTTCCGGACAAGCTGTTCGCCGCCGCCGCAGGGGCCCTGCCCCGTCGGTTCCGCACCGCGACCAAACCATCGGATCCCGGCGTGGTGCTGTTCACCTCCGGCAGCTTCGGAGCGCCCCGTGGTGTGGTGCTTACCCAGGAAAACCTGGTCGCCAACGCCTACCAGATCGCCGCGCACATCGATCTCGACCCCGACTGGGTTCTGTTCAACCCGCTGCCCACCTTCCACTGCTTCGGCCTGACCGGTGGGGTCATCCTGCCTCTGCTGACCGGGATGAAGGCGTTCGAGTACCCCTCGCCTCTGCACACCAAGCAAATCCCGCCGCTGATCCGCGAGAGCAAGGCGGCGCTGCTGCTGGCTACGGACACCTTCGTCAATCAGTACGCTCGGGCCGCCGAGCCGGGTGATCTGTCCGGCCTGAAGTTCGTGGTCTGCGGCGCCGAAAAGGTCCGTGAGGAAACCCACAACCTGATCGCCGAACGCTTCGGCGGCGTGCCCCTGCTGGAAGGCTATGGTGCGACCGAGGCGTCCCCGGTCATCGCGGTCAACAAGCCGGACGACAACCGCCGCGGAACCGTGGGCGGCTTGCTGCCCGGTATGGACTACCGGGTCGAGCCCGTAGAGGGCATCCCGCTGGGCGGTCGACTGTTCGTCCGTGGCCCCAACATCATGGCTGGTTATCTCAACGAGGACGGCAGTCTGGAAGCGACCGTGGACGGCTGGCATGACACTGGCGACGTGGTGACCATCGACGACAACGGGACCTGGATCACCATTCAGGGACGCGTGAAGCGCTTCGCCAAGATCGGCGGTGAAATGGTCTCGCTCACCGCAGCGGAAGACCTTGCGACCGCCGTCTGGCCGGACGGCCGCCATGCCGTCATCGCCATGCCGGACAAGAAGAAGGGCGAACGCCTGATCCTGGTCACCGACCGCAACGACGCCGATGTGGCGCCGTTGGTCGCCCACGCTCAGACCGTCGGCGCGCCTGAGCTGGCCGTGCCGCGCCGCATCCTCAAGGTGCCGGAAGTGCCGGTCCTCGGCAGCGGCAAGACCGATTACGTCGCGATCCAACGCATGGCGGAGACCGACGCAAGAGCGGCCTAGAGCCCATAATCAAGGGAGGGCGAAGTGCTTCAGTTGACGGTGTGGGCGCCACGGGCGCTCAGCGTGTTGCGTATCGTGACGGCCCTGCTGTTCATGCAGCACGGCCTGATGAAAATCTTCCATTTCCCGGCCCCGCAGCCGGGCGCTCCCGATCCACTGCCCCTGATGCTAGTGGTCGCCGCTTGGCTGGAGATCATCGGCGGCGCTTTGGTGGCTCTGGGCCTATTCACCCGGCCGGTCGCCTTCATCCTGTCAGGCCAGATGGCGGTGGCCTACCTCCTCGCCCACGCCGGCAGCAGCTTCTATCCGGCGCTGAACGGCGGCGAACCGGCGGTGCTGTTCTGCTTCGTGTTCTTCTACCTGGTCTTCGCGGGCCCGGGTCCGTGGAGCCTGGACGCCACGGTCCGCAAGATTAGCTGAGGTCGGCTTGAACGTCTGGTTGTTGCTGGCGATCTGCATCGCCGCCGAGGTCGCCGCCACGTCGCTGCTGAAGGCGTCGGAGGGTTTCTCCAAGCCGCTCTTCGGCGTGGCGTCGATCATTCTCTATTCGGGCTGCTTCTGGGCGTTGTCGTTCGTGATGACCCGCATCCCCGTGGGCGTCACCTATGCCGTCTGGTCAGGGGTGGGCATCGCGGCCATCTCCCTGATCGGATGGCTGGCGTTCACGCAGCCACTGTCGCCGCTGCAGATCCTGTTCGTCGGGCTGATCGTGGTTGGCGCCATCGGCCTGAACTTGACCACCAAGGTTCACTAGGCGAGACCAGCCTCGAACCGCGCCAGGGCCTTGCGGAGCGCCGCCACATAGGCGTCCGGCTGATCGGTCTGAATGCCGTGGGCCGCGCGCGGCACCACTTCCAGCCGGCCTTTGCGGAGCTGACGGGCGAACCGTGCGCCGGTGGCCGCCGGTGCTTCATCGTACTCACCGCAGAGGACCAGGGTCGGCGCGGTGATCCGCTTCAGCAGCGGCTCGCCGTCATAAGCCTTGAGCGTACCTGTACATATGAATTCGCTCGGTCCCCACATGTGGTTGTAGAGCGCCGTGTTGAAGCGGATCGGCAGCTTGGCCTGATAGTCCCGCACATAGGCCGGCGGGCGCTCCAGGCGGTTGTAGGTGGCGTAGAAGGCCGCCACGGCCCGGTCATAGGCTTCGCCACGCACGCCGGTGCGCTCCCCCTCGGCGAGGACCGCGCGCACGTGCGCCGGCAGGTTCGCCACCAAGCGGTTCGCATCGTCGATCCAGATCTTCGTCGAGATCAGAGGCCCTTGCAGGATCAGACCGGCGAGTTCTTTCGGCCGCCGAGCCCCGTACTCCAGGGCGATCGTTCCGCCCCAGGACGCGCCCAGAAAATGGAAACGCTTCAGCCCGAAGGCGGCGCGGATCGCCTCCACCTCGTCCACGAAGCGCGGCACGGTCCAGTTGGCGGGATCGTTGGGGATGTCGGAGCGGCCGCAATCGAGCTGGTCGTAGAGGATGACCTGCCGCTCCTCGGCCAGCTTCAGGGCCGGCAGGAAGGTGGCGTGGGCGCTGCCCGGCCCGCCATGGGCCATGACCAGCGGCAGCCGTCCGCCTGTCGATGCTCCATTGGAGCGCGCATAGACGCGGCCGCCGGTCACGGGAACCATGAGCTCCCGCTCCGCCGCCGGCGGCGACCAGTATGGCGTCTGAGCCCGCGCAGCCCCCGCCGCGGCGGTTGCGAACCCGGCGGCGAGAAGCTGGCGGCGGCCGAGCATCGCCCTAGATATGTAGGACGCGGCCGTAGGCGGCCAGCGACGCCTCGTGCATCGCTTCCGACATGGTCGGGTGCGGGAACACGGTGGCGAACAGCTCTTCTTCCGTGGCTTCCATGGTCATGGCTATGGCGAAGCCCTGAATCATTTCGGTGACCTCAGCGCCGATCATGTGCGCGCCGAGCAGCGCGCCGGTCTTGGCGTCGAACACAGTTTTGATGAAGCCGTCCGAGTGACCAGCGGCCACGGCCTTGCCGTTGCCGATGAAGGGGAACTTGCCGACCTTCACCTCGAGGCCCTTTTCCTTGGCGGCGGCTTCGGTCAGGCCGACTGAGGCGACCTGCGGGTCGGCGTAGGTGCAGCCCGGGATCGGAGCGGTCAGATTATTGCTCTTCAGGCCGGCGATGCCTTCCACGCAGTGGATGCCCTCGTGGCTGGCCTTGTGGGCGAGCCAGGGCGGGCCGGCCACGTCGCCGATGGCGTAGAGGCCGGCGACATTGGTCTTGCCGTGCTTGTCGTTGACGATGTGGCCGCGATCGACCTTCACGCCCAGGCCTTCAAGGCCCAGGTTTTCGACATTGCCGGTGATGCCGACGGCGACGATGGCGCGCTCAGCGGTCAGGGTCTCGGCCTTGCCGCCGATCTCGATATCCACCGTCACGCCCGTCTTGGACTTCGACAGCTTGGTCACCTTGGCGCCGATGCGGAACTTCAGCCCGCGCTTCTCGAACGCCTTCTGGGCGGCCTTAGAGACCTCGACGTCCTCGACCGGCATGATGCGATCGACGGCCTCGACGACAGTCACTTCCGCGCCCAGGGCGCGGAAGAAGCTGGCGAACTCGATGCCGATGGCGCCCGAGCCGATCACCAAGAGGGTGTCCGGGCGCTCCGGCGCGACCAGAGCGTCGCGATAGCCCCAGATACGGTCGCCGTCCGGCTCCAGGCCGATGGCGGGGATGCTGCGGCCACGGGCGCCGGTGGCCAGGATCACGTGTTTGGCCTGGACCGTGCGCGAACCGCCGGCCTTCAGGGCGATCACGGCCTTCGGAGCGGGCGCGCCCTTCTCCAGCTTGGCGGTCCCCTCGATGACCTCGATCTTGTGCTTCTTCATCAGGCCGGCGATGCCGCGTGACATCTGCGAAGCCACACCGCGCGAGCGCTCGACGATCTTCTTGAAGTCGTAGGAGCGGCCGGTGACGCCCAAGCCGTAGTCACCCAGGTGATCCAGCTGCTCGTAGATTTCGCCGGACTTCAGCAGGGCCTTGGTGGGGATGCAGCCCCAGTTCAAGCAGATGCCGCCCAGGTTCTCCCGCTCGACGATGGCGGTCTTGAAGCCCAGTTGGCTGGCGCGGATGGCGGTCACATAGCCGCCGGGGCCGGAGCCGATGACGAGAACGTCGAATTCCGTGGACATTGAAATCCCCTTCCCCGCCCGCCGGCGAACCGGACACGAGGCGGCGATGAAAAGTTCAGGCCCCGGTTTTCACCGGGGCCCGCGCACTTAGGCCAGCATGGTCGCCGGATCTTCGAGCATGGGCTTGAAGACCGACAGGAACTTGGCGCCCACGGCGCCGTCCACCACGCGGTGGTCGCAGGTTAGGGTCACGGTCATCACCGTGGCCACGGCCAGTTGGCCGTTCTTAACGACCGGGCGTTGCTCGCCGGCGCCGACGCTCATGATCGCGCCATGCGGCTCGTTGATGATCGAGCTGAACGACTTGATGCCGAACATGCCGAGGTTCGAGACCGAGAAGGTACCGCCCTGGAATTCCTCGGGCTTCAGCTTCTTGTTCCGCGCGCGCTCGGCCAGATCCTTCATCTCGACGGCGATCTGCGACAGCGTCTTCAGCTCGGCCTTGCGGATGATCGGGGTGATCAGGCCACCGTCGATCGCCACCGCGACCGCCACATCGGCGTGATGATGCAGGGCGATGCCCTCCGGCGTGAAGCTGGCGTTTGCCTCCGGCACCTGCTTCAGGGCCATGGCGGCGGCCTTGATGACGATGTCGTTGACCGACACCTTCACGCCCGTCTTCTCCAGCATCTTGTTGATGCGGCCGCGGGCGGCCAGCAGCGCATCGATCTCGATGTCGATGTTCAGCGGGAAGTGCGGGATGTCGCGGGCGCTCTCGGTCAGGCGGCGCGCGATGGTCTTGCGCATGCCGTCCAGCGGAACGAGGTCGTAGGAGCCGTCCGGGATGCCCAGCTGAGCGAGGCTCTTGGCCTGGGCGGGGGGAGCGCCGGCCGCTGCGGCGGTCGGGCCCTTGGCCTTGGCGGCCTCCACGTCGGCCTTGATGATGCGGCCATGCGGGCCAGAGCCGGCGACCGCCTTCAGGTCCAGGCCGGCCTGCTCGGCGATGCGACGGGCCAGCGGCGAGGCGAAGATGCGCGAGCCATCGGCCTTCGCGGCCGGGGCTGCAGCGACTTTCGGCGCTTCAGCCGGCTTGGCTTCGATCTTGGGCGCTTCCGCTTTCGGAGCCTCAGACGTGGGGGCTTCCGCGGCCGGGGCCGCCTTCGGCGCGGAAAGTTCCTCGCCATCGGCCTTCAGCACGGCGATCAGGGCGTTCACCTTCACGCCCTCGGTGCCGCCGGGGACGACGATCTGGGTGAGAACACCCTCGTCGACGGCCTCCACTTCCATGGTGGCCTTGTCGGTCTCGATCTCGGCGATCACGTCGCCGGCCTTGACCACGTCGCCCTCTTTCACCAGCCACTTGGCCAGGGTGCCTTCCTCCATGGTCGGAGACAGGGCGGGCATCAGGATGTCGGTCATGCGTCTTCCCTATTCAGGTGCGCGGGGAAGGCCGTAGCCCTCCGATATCTCGAAGGCGCGCCGGCCGCCGCTGCGTACAGGGCGACCGGCGGCTTCATCACTTGTAGCAGACCGCCTTGGCCGCCTTGACGATCTTGTCGACCGACGGCAGCGACAGCGCCTCCAGATTGGCGGCGTAAGGCAGCGGCACGTCTTCTTGGTGCACGCGCAGCGGCGGCGCATCCAGATAGTCGAAGGCGTGCTCGATCACCCGAGCGACGATCTCAGCGCCGACGCCCATCGGGCCCCAGCCTTCCTCGGTCGCCACCAGGCGGTTGGTCTTCTTGACGCTTTCCAGGATCGTGTCGTGGTCCAGCGGACGGATGGTCCGCAGGTCGACGATCTCGGCTTCGATGCCTTCTTCCGCGAGGATCTCGGCGGCCTTCAGGGCCAGGCCCACCATGCGCGAGTGCGCGGTGATGGTGACGTCCTTACCTTCGCGGCGGACCTTGGCCTTGCCGATCGGCACAACCCAGTCCTCGACGTCCGGGATGTCGAATTCGACGCCGTACATCATCTCATGCTCGAGCACGACGACCGGGTTCGGATCGCGGATGGCGGCCTTCAGCAAGCCCTTGGCGTCAGCCGCGTCATACGGGGCGACGACCTTCAGGCCAGGCACGCTGCCGTACCACGCCGAATAGTCCTGGCTGTGCTGGGCGCCCACGCGAGCAGCGGCGCCGTTGGGGCCCCGGAACACGATCGACGACTTGATCTGGCCACCGGACATGTAGAGCGTCTTGGCGGCCGAGTTCACGATGTGGTCGATCGCCTGCATGGCGAAGTTCCAGGTCATGAACTCCACGATCGGCTTCAGGCCAGCCATGGCGGCGCCGACGCCGAGACCGGCGAAGCCGTACTCGGTGATCGGGGTGTCGATGACGCGCTTGTCGCCGAACTCCTGCAGCAGGTCGCGGCTGACCTTATAGGCGCCCTGGTACTGGGCGACTTCCTCGCCCATCAGGAAGACGTCCGGATTGCGGCGCATCTCCTCGGCCATGGCGTCGCGCAGGGCGTCACGGACGGTGATCTTCACCATCGGCGTACCTTCCGGAATTTCCGGATCCTTCAGCTCGACCTTCGGCTTCACCGGGACCGTGGCTTCGCCTTCGGCCTGCGGCTTGGCGGCTTCGGGCTGCTGCTTCTCAGCGTCGCCGGCCGACTGGGCCGGAGCCGAGGTCGGAGCAGCGGCTTCGCCGTCGCCCTTCAGGCGCGCGATCGGGGTGTTGACCTTTACGCCTTCCGAGCCGGCGGCGACCAGAATGGCCTCCAGCACGCCTTCGTCGACGGCTTCCACTTCCATGGTCGCCTTGTCAGTCTCGATTTCGGCGATCACATCGCCGGCCTTCACTTCGTCGCCTTCGTTCACCAGCCACTTGGCCAGGGTGCCCTCTTCCATGGTCGGAGAGAGCGCGGGCATGAGGATGTCCGTCACTGGGCGGCCTCCAGGTACACGTCGGTATAAAGTTCGGAGGGATCCGGCTCAGGGCTGGTGCGGGCGAAC
>CAJYMH010000033.1 GCA_913776195.1 uncultured Caulobacter sp. | reverse complement strand
ATCCGCGAAGGCGGCCGCACCGTCGGCGCCGGCGTCGTCGCCAAGATCGTCGAGTAATCTCGACGGTCCAAGCGACCAGCTGATCTAGCCAAGGCCCCGGAGGAAACTCCGGGGCCTTTTGCTTTGGGATTTACGACCCACGCGATTGGGGCGCGAAGATGACATCGCGGTCATGACCTCGAATTAAGCTGATCCATTCAGATCGTGCGGATAGCGTCGGCTCATCGGATTTCACGGAGAGCGTTATGCGCACCCTCATCGCCCTCGGCGCCGCTGGCGTCGCCCTGATGGCCGCTTCGGCCGCCGCCGCCGCCCCCAAGGTCGAGATCGAACACGCCGCCGCACGCGTGGTGGTCATTCCGGAAGACCGCTCGGACGTGAAGGTGGAGATTACCAAGCATCATCCCAAGCTGCCCATCAAGATCGAGCGTCATGGCGACCAGGTCCGGGTGGACGGCGGCCTGGGCGGCGTGAACTTCGGCATCATCAAGGTCGATGTGAACTCGGACGGCATCCGCAGCTGCAAGGTTCGCAACGGCAAGGGCTCGGTGGATATCCGGGGCGTAGGTAATGTCGCGCTCGACGACCTGCCGCAGATCGTGGTTCGCACGCCCCGCCGGGCCGAAGTCAGCGCCGGCGGCGCGGTGTTCGGCGACGTGGGCCGCAGCGACGCCCTGACCCTGGGCAACGCCGGTTGCGGCGACTGGACGGTGGCCAATGTGCGTGGCGAACTGAAGCTGCGTCAGGCCGGTTCCGGCGACGTGCGCGCCGGGCAGGCGGGTTCGCTGGACGTCAAGATCGCCGGCTCTGGCGACATCGCCACCCAGGCGGTGTCCGGCGACGTGTCGATCAACGTGGCCGGTTCGGGCAACGTGCAGGTGGCGTCCGTGTCCGGCGACCTGGGCGTGCGCGTGGCTGGTTCGGGTGACGTGAAGGTTCTGGGCGGCCGCGCCCGTGAGATCGACGTGTCGATCGCTGGCTCGGGCAATCTGGACTTCGGCGGCACGGCGGAAAGCCTACGGGCCAAGATCGCCGGATCCGGCGACGTGCGGGCCCTGAAGGTCACCGGCGAAGTCAGCAAGTCCATCGTGGGCTCGGGCGACGTGCGCGTCGGCAGCTGAGCCGGTTAGGTTTCTTCTCGCTCGATCTGGAGAAGCTGACGCCCCGGAGGAGACTCCGGGGCGTCCTTTTCTTTCTGCTTAGAGCGGGCGCGCGTTACGCGGTGAAACCGCGAACACTTTCGCCTACCGCGCTCTAGCGCAGGAAGCCGCCGAACAGGCCGCCGATGTCGGTCAGATCGGCGCCGGCGCGATCACGTTCCTTCAACGAGCCGCCGAAGGTGTAGCGGACGCCGACGTTGACGCTGTCGGCCTTCAGGTCGGCCAGGTCGTTGGATTCGGCGTGGTTGTAGCCGCCGAACACGCTCCAGCCGTTGCTGGCGAACTTGTATTCGCCGCCCAGGCCGATGTTCCAGATATCGGCGTCGACCGGGCCGAAGTCGGCGTTGGCGTAGCCGACGTTGGCGTTCACGCGGACGTTGTCGTTGACGAAGTAGCGGGCGTCAGCGCGGACGGCCCACAGGTCGGCGTCGGTGTCGTCGGTCTGGCCGTAGGCCACGACACCCGACAGGGTCACCTGGTCGAAGTACTTGTGGGCTTCGCCGCCGACGGCCCAGACGGTGTCGTCAGCCACGTCGGCCAGGCCGGCGAAACCGCCGACGCGCACGCCGTTGTTCAGCAGATAGGTGCCATGGGCGGTGCCATAGACGTTGGTGTCGTCGCTCAGCTTGTTGTCGGAATAGGTGAGAGCGCCGTTCAGGGTGACGGTCCACGGGGTGGTCGTCTGGATGGCGACCGAACCGTCGACGATGGCGGACGAACCGTCCTGCTCGAACGCGTTGGTGTCGACGTTGGTGTAGTTGTAGGCGGCGCCCACGGAGCCGATGGTTTCGGCGAAGGCCGGAGCGGAGGCCAGAACGGCGACGGCCGCAGCGGCGGCGAACAGAGTGGTCTTCATAAGTTGGGTAATCCCCTTTGGATGAACATCCGGCTGGCGATCGGTCGTTGAGGGGGAGGGCCTCTCGTCCGCCGGTGAGGGGCAGGTATGGAGCTTCGCCTTGGCCTTCAATCACGCCAAAGCTGACTGCGAACGATTTGATGCACTTTTATGACACTTGCGGAGGCGAATTTGCTTCCTACGCGCGGGCGATGTGCGCGTTCACCTTTCACAAGTCGCGGTTCGTTGGAAAAATCACCCCGTGGAAAACTTAATTTCGCGCCGCGTCGGAGAGGGGTCTGGACGCGCTTGACGTTCCCGGAATCGCGGAGTAAATACGCCGCTCTGTTGGACCGGCTGTGAGCTTCGGCTCAGACGCGGACCGCGGAACGACCTGATATAGTGCTTAATCTGGCGCGTTCGGGATTGGCCCACACGATCATCGTGCGGGTCTTTATCGTTTGTGCGGGCGTCGCGTTTCCGAGAGCCGAAAGGTTTTCGGGTCGGTCTTTGAAATGGTTCGAGACACGCGGGCGGATCGCCGTCTGTAGGGAATAGAAGAGCGATATGGATCGTCAGAACATCCGCATCCGGCTCAAGGCCTTCGATCACCGCGTGCTGGATCATTCCACGCGCGAGATCGTCAATACGGCCAAGCGCACGGGCGCCACAGTGCGCGGGCCTATCCCGCTGCCGACCCTGATTGAAAAATTCACCGTCAACCGTTCGCCGCACGTCGACAAGAAGTCGCGCGAGCAGTTCGAAATCCGCACGCACAAGCGCGTGCTTGATATCGTCGACCCCACTCCGCAGACCGTGGACGCGCTCATGAAGCTCGACCTGTCCGCCGGCGTGGACGTCGAGATCAAGCTGTAAGGAGATAGCGAGTATGGCTCTCCCCACTCAGCGCACCGGCGTGATCGCCAAGAAGCTCGGCATGACCCGCTTCTTCGACGAAACCGGTCAACACGTTCCGGTCACCGTCCTGTCTCTGGACGGCTGCCAAGTCACCGCCCAGCGCACCCAGGAAAAGGACGGCTACGTCGCCCTTCAACTCGGCGCCGGCGCCAAGAAGCCCAAGAACACCTCGCAAGCCGAGCGTGGCCACTTCGCGAAGGCGGCTGTCGAGCCGAAGCGCGTCGTGACCGAGTTCCGCGTGGCGGAAGACGCCCTGATCGAAGTCGGCTCCGAGCTGACCGCCGATCACTTCGTCGCCGGTCAGAAGGTGGACATCCAGGGCATCACCGTCGGTAAGGGTTTTGCCGGCGCCATGAAGCGCTGGAACTTCGGCGGTCTGCGCGCCACGCACGGTGTGTCGGTGTCTCACCGTTCGCACGGTTCGACGGGTAACCGCCAGGATCCGGGGCGTACGTTCCCGGGCAAGAAGATGGCTGGTCACCTCGGCCAGGAAACTGTCACCACCCTCAACGTCACGGTCTGGAAAGTGGACGCCGAGCGCGGCCTGATCCTGATCAAGGGCGCCGTTCCGGGTTCGGAAGGCTCCTACGTGAAGGTGCGCGACGCGATCAAGTCGGCTCTCCCGGCTGATGCTCCGAAGCCGGCTGGCTTCCGCAAGGCTGGCGCCGCACCGGTCGCCGCTGCTGAACCCGCCGTCGAAGAAGCTCCGGCTGCCGAAGCTCCGGCTGAAGGGGGCGAAGCCTAATGAAACTCGACGTCATCAATCTTGACGGCGGCAAGGCCGGCTCGGTCGAACTCTCCGACGCCATCTTCGGCATCGAAGAGATCCGGGGCGACATCCTGCAGCGCGTCGTCACCTGGCAGCTGGCCAAGCGCCGCTCGGGCAACCACAAGATTCAAGTCCGCAACGAGGTCTCTCGTACGGGCAAGAAGATGTACAAGCAAAAGGGCACCGGCGGCGCTCGTCACGGCTCGCGTCGTGCGGCTCAGTTCGTCGGCGGCGCCAAGGCCCACGGTCCGGTCGTTCGCAGCCATGCGTTCGACCTGCCCAAGAAGGTCCGCGCTCTGGCTCTGCGTCACGCCCTGTCGTCGAAGGCCAAGACCGGATCGATCGTCGTTCTCGACGCCGCGACCCTGTCGGAACCGAAGACGGCCGCGCTGCGCGCCAACTTCGAAAAGATCGGCCTGAAGAACGCGCTGATCATCGCCGGTCCGGAAGTGGACGCGAACTTCAAGCTCGCCGCCCGCAACATCCCGAACGTCGATGTGCTGCCGAACGCCGGCCTGAACGTCTATGACGTCCTGCGTCGCAACACCCTGGTGCTGACCAAGTCGGCCGTGGAAGCGATCGGCGTCCGTTTTGAGGAGGCTGCGTAATGGCCGCCACCGCCCGTCACTACGACACGATCCTGTCGCCGGTGATCACCGAAAAGGCCACGCTGCTCTCCGAGCAGAACAAGGTGGTCTTCAAGGTGGCTTCCGACGCGTCCAAGGACGAAATCGCCGCCGCCGTTGAAGAGCTGTTCAAGGTCAAGGTCACCAAGGTCAACACCGTGGTCACCAAGGGCAAGACCAAGCGCTTCCGGGGCATCCTGGGTCGTCGTTCCGACGTCAAAAAAGCCATCGTGACTCTGGCCGAAGGCCAGTCGATCGACATCACCACGGGGCTCTAAGACATGGCCTTGAAGACTTTCAATCCGACCTCGCCGGGCCGTCGCGCCCTGGTCCTGGTTGACCGTAGCGAGCTCCACAAGGGCAAGCCCGAGAAGTCCCTCGTCGAGGGTCTGACCAAGTCGGGCGGCCGTGGCGGCAATGGCCGTATCGCCGTCCGCTTCCGCGGCGGCGGCGCCAAGCGCCTGTACCGCATCGTGGACTTCAAGCGTCGCAAGTTCGACGTGCCTGCGACCGTTCAGCGTCTCGAGTACGACCCGAACCGTTCGGCCTTCATCGCTCTGGTGAAGTATGCTGACGGCGAGCTGGCCTACATCCTGGCTCCGCAACGCCTGAAGGCCGGTGATGAAATCATCGCCGCTGAAAAGGTCGATGTGAAGCCGGGCAACGCCTCGCCGCTGCGTTCGATGCCGATCGGCACGATCATCCACAACATCGAGCTGAAGCCCGCCAAGGGCGGCCAGATCGCCCGTTCGGCCGGCGCTTACGCCCAGCTGGTCGGTCGTGACGCCGGCTACGCCCAGATCCGTCTGGGTTCGGGCGAGTTGCGGATGGTTCAAGACAGCTGCATGGCCACGGTCGGCGCCGTTTCGAACCAGGACCACATGAACCAGAACCTCGGCAAGGCCGGGCGTTCTCGTCACATGGGCCGTCGCCCGCACGTTCGCGGCGTCGCCATGAACCCGGTCGACCACCCGCACGGCGGTGGTGAAGGCCGCACCTCGGGCGGCCGTCACCCGGTCACTCCGTGGGGCGTCCCGACCAAGGGCCGCAAGACCCGCAAGAACAAGGCTACGGATAAGTTCATCATCCGCAGCCGTCACAAAGCTAAGAAGGCGCGCTAAGCGATGACCCGCTCCGTCTGGAAAGGCCCGTTTGTCGACGGGTACCTCCTGAAGAAGGCCGACGCCGCTATGTCGTCGGGCCGCAAGGACGTGATCAAGACCTGGTCGCGCCGCTCCACGATCATGCCGCAGTTCGTCGGTCTGACGTTCGGCGTCTACAACGGCCAGAAGCACGTTCCCGTGCTCGTGTCGGAAGACATGGTCGGCATGAAGTTCGGTGAGTTCTCGCCCACGCGGAACTTCCCCGGCCACGCTGCCGACAAGAAGGCCAAGAGGAAGTAGGCCATGTCGAAGCAAGCTAAAGCCCGTCGGGTCAAGCCGACTGAAGCCATGGCGAAGGTCGTGAACCTGCGCACCAGCGCCCGGAAGCTGAACCTCGTGGCTCAGTCGATCCGCGGCCTGAAGGTGCAACGCGCCCTCAACGAGCTCGAGTTCAGCCACAAGCGCATCGCCAAGGATGTGCGCAAGGCTCTGTACTCGGCCATCTCGAACGCCGAAAACAACCACAACCTCGACATCGACAGTCTGATCGTCGCCGAGGCCTTCGTGGGCAAGAACCTGGTCATGAAGCGCTTCTCGCCGCGTGCTCGCGGTCGCGCTTCGCGTATCGAAAAGCCGTTCTCCGAGATCACCATCGTGGTCCGCGAACTGGGTGAGGCCGCCTGATGGGTCAGAAAGTCAATCCGGTCGGGCTGCGGCTCGGCGTCAACCGTACCTGGGACAGCCGTTGGTTCGCCGACGGCGAACAGTACGGCAAGCTGCTGCACCAAGACATCAAGGTGCGCCGCTTCCTGAAGGACCGCCTGAACGCCGCCGGCGTCTCGCGCATCCTGATCGAGCGTCCGCACAAGAAGTGCCGCGTGACCATCTACGCGGCTCGTCCTGGCGTGATCATCGGCAAGAAGGGCGCTGACATCGACAAGCTCCGCAAGGATCTGTCGGGTCTGACCGAAGGCGAAGTTCACCTGAACATCGTCGAAGTCCGCAAGCCCGAGACCGACGCCCAGCTGGTGGCCGAGAACATCGCCCAGCAGCTCGAGCGCCGCGTCGCCTTCCGTCGCGCGATGAAGCGTTCGATCCAATCCGCCATGCGTCTCGGCGCCAAGGGCATCCGGATCAACGTCTCGGGCCGCCTCGGCGGCGCCGAAATCGCCCGCATGGAGTGGTACCGCGAAGGTCGCGTGCCGCTGCACACCCTGCGCGCCGACATCGACTACGGCTTTGCTGAAGCCAAGACCACCTACGGCATCATCGGCGTGAAGACCTGGATCTTCAAAGGCGAAGTGCTGGAACATGACCCGATGGCGCTGGACAAGCGTCTCGCCACTGAATCCGGCCCGGCCGGCGAAGGCGGCGGACGTGAGCGTGGCGATCGCCCGGACCGTGGCGACCGCCGTGACCGTCGCGAGCGCGCGTAAGGATTAGAGCGCCATGCTGTCACCGAAACGCACTACATACCGCAAGCAGTTCAAGGGCCGTATCCACGGCAACACCAAGGGCGGCGCTGCGCTGAACTTCGGCGCCTACGGCCTGAAGGCTGTTGAGCCGGAGCGCATCACCGCTCGCCAGATCGAGGCTGCTCGTCGCGCGATCACTCGCCAGATGAAGCGTCAAGGCCGCGTCTGGATCCGTATCTTCCCGGACGTGCCGGTCACCGGCAAGCCCGCCGAAGTCCGGATGGGTAAGGGTAAGGGCGCCGTGGACCATTGGGCCGCGCGCGTCGCTCCCGGCCGCATCATGTTCGAAATCGACGGCGTGCCGGACGATATCGCTCGTGAGGCCCTGAAGCTCGGCGCCGCCAAGCTTCCGATCCGCACCCGCATCGTCACCCGGCTCGACGCCGGCATCGCGATGGAGGCCTAACTATGAAGATCGCCGACATCCGGGCCATGACGCCCGATCAACTGGCCGAAAACCTGCTGAACCTGAAGAAGGAGCAGTTCAACCTGCGCTTCCAGGCGGCGACCGGCCAGGTGGAAAAGACCCACCGCGTTGACGAGATCCGCAAGGATATCGCCCGCATCAAGACCGTGCTGCGCGCCAAGGCCGCGGCGTAAGGAGAACGATATGCCCAAGCGTATCCTCGAAGGGGTGGTCGTCTCCGACAAGGGCGACAAGACCGTTGTAGTGAAGGTCGAACGGACCATCCTGCACCCGGTTCTTCGCAAGATCGTCCGTCGATCGAAGAAGTACCACGCCCACGACGAAGCCAACGCGTACAAGACGGGCGAACTCGCCCGGATTATCGAGTGCGCGCCGAAGTCCAAGCTGAAGACCTGGGAAGTCCTTCCCAAGGCTTCCGCTTAAAGTCTGGAAGGTTAAGCCATGATCCAGATGCAAACTAACCTGGACGTCGCCGATAACTCAGGCGCTCGCCGGGTCATGTGCATCAAGGTGCTTGGCGGCGCGAAGCGTCGTTACGCACACGTCGGGGACGTCATCGTCGTCTCCGTGAAGGAAGCGATTCCCCGCGGCCGCGTGAAGAAGGGCGACGTTCTGCGCGCCATCGTCGTGCGCACCAGCCAGGGCATCAAGCGCAAAGACGGTTCGATGATCCGCTTCGACAAGAACGCGGCCGTCATCGTCAATAAGCAGAGCGAGCCGGTCGGCACGCGGATCTTCGGCCCGGTTCCCCGCGAACTGCGTGCCAAGAACCACATGAAGATCATCTCCCTCGCCCCCGAGGTGCTGTAATGGCCGCGAAGATCAAGAAGGGTGACCGCGTCGTCGTGCTCACCGGCAAGGACAAGGGCAAGCAAGGCTCCGTCCTGGCCGTCTTCCCGAAGGAAGAGCGCGTTGTGGTCGAAGGCCTGAACATCGTTCAGCGCCACACCCGTCCGACCCAGGGCGACCCCCAGGGCGGCATTAAGAACAAGGAAGCTCCGCTGCACGTCTCGAACGTCGCGCTGGTGGATTCCAAGGGCAAGGCGACCCGCGTCGGCTTCCGCGTCGAAGGCGACAAGAAGGTCCGCGTGGCCAAGACCACGGGCGAGGTGATCAATGGCTGATCAAGCTTACGAGCCGCGGCTGAAGACGGTCTATCGCGAGCAGATCCGCTCGGCGATGAAGACCAAGTTCAGCTACACGAACGAAATGCAGGTCCCCAAGCTCGACAAGATCGTGCTGAACATGGGCATCGGCGAGGCTGTCGCGGACTCCAAGAAGGTCCAGGCCGCCATGAAGGACCTGGCGGCCATCGCCGGTCAGAAGCCGGCTCCAACCCGCGCCCGCCAATCGATCGCCGGTTTCAAGCTGCGCGAGAACATGGTCATCGGCGCCAAGGTCACCCTGCGCAAAGAACGCATGTACGAGTTCCTGGACCGTCTGATCACGATCGCGCTGCCGCGCGTGAAGGATTTCCGTGGTCTGAAGGCGACGAGCTTCGACGGCCGTGGCAACTACGCCATGGGCTTGAAGGAGCACATCGTGTTCCCGGAAATCAACTACGACCAGATCGACCAGATGTGGGGCATGGACATCATCGTCTGCACGACTGCGAAGTCGGACGACGAGGCTCGCGAACTGCTTCGCGAATTCCAGTTCCCGTTCACTGACGGGAAGGACAACTGATATGGCCAAGAAAAGCGCCGTAAACCGCAACGAGGCGGTCAAGGCCCTCGTCAAGCAACTCGCCGACAAGCGCGCCGCGCTGAAGGCGATCGCCAATGACGAAAGCCTGCCGCTGGAAGAACGCTTCGAAGCCCGCCTGAAACTGGCGAAGCTGCCGCGTAACTCCTCCAAGACCCGCATCCGCAACCGGTGCGAAGTCACGGGCCGCCCGCGCGCCTACTATCGCAAGCTCAAGATGAGCCGCGTCAGCCTCCGCGAACTGGGTTCGCAGGGTCTGATCCCGGGTCTCGTCAAGTCGAGCTGGTGAGGACGATCAGATGTCGATGAACGATCCCCTGAGCGACATGATCGCTCGCATCAAGAACGCCGCGACCCGCAAGCGTTCGAAGGTGTTGACCCCGGCTTCGAAGCTGCGCGCCCGCGTGCTCGACGTCCTGGCCGACGAAGGCTACATCCGCGGCTACTCGCTGGTCGAGAAGCCGGGCGCCTTCCCGGAATTCGAAATCGAGCTGAAGTACTTTGACGGCGAACCCGTCATCGTCGAGATCAGCCGCGTTTCGAAGCCCGGCCGCCGCGTTTACTCGTCGATCAAGGATCTCAAGCCGATCAAGAACGGCCTGGGCATCTCGATCCTGTCGACGCCGAAGGGCGTCATGTCAGACTCCGCCGCCCGCGACGCTAATGTCGGCGGCGAAGTCCTCTGCCGCGTCTACTAAGCGGAGAGGGGAAAGACATGTCTCGTATTGGTAAGAAAGCCGTTGTGATCCCGTCGGGCGTGACTCTCACGCTCGCGGGCCAGACGGTCACGGTGAAGGGCCCCAAGGGCCAGCTTTCCTGGACGGTGTCGGAAGACGTCGAAATCAAGCAGGAAGGCAACGAGCTCAGCCTCACGCCGCGCGGCGACTCCAAGCGCGCTCGCGGCATGTGGGGTCTGTCCCGCACCCTGGTGAACAACATGGTCATCGGCGTGACCCAAGGCTTCGAGGAAACCCTCGAGCTGGTCGGCGTCGGTTATCGCGCTGCGATGAAGGGCCAAGCCCTTTCGATGCAGCTCGGCTTCAGCCACGACGTTGATATCCCGGCCCCGGCCGGCATCACGTTCGCGGTCCCGAAGCAGACCGAAGTGAAGATCACCGGCATCGACAAGCAGGCCGTTGGCGAAATCGCTGCGAAGATCCGCAAGATCCGCCCGCCGGAGCCCTACAAGGGCAAGGGCGTGCGCTACGCCGGCGAAAAGGTCCGCCGCAAAGAAGGCAAGAAGAAGTAAGCCATGGCGCTCTCTCCTCGCGAATCCGCCGTCCGTCGTGCTCAGCGCAACCGGACGCGCCTCAAGAAGTTGGCCAACGGCCGTCCTCGCCTGTCGGTTTTCCGGTCGGGCAAGAACATCTACGCCCAGGTCATCGACGACGCTCAAGGCGTCACCCTGGTCGCCGCGTCTTCGCTGGAAGGCGAAGGCAAGACCAAGGGTTCCGACAAGGCCGCCGCGGCCACTGTCGGCAAGCTCGTCGCCGAGCGTGCGATTGAAAAGGGCGTCAAGGACGTCGTCTTCGATCGTGGCGGCTACATCTATCACGGCCGGGTCAAGGCCCTGGCTGACGCCGCGCGCGAAGCCGGCCTGAACTTCTGAGGATCTGATCATGGCTCGTCCGAACGAAGGCGGCCGCGACCGTCGTCCCCGCGAACGCGAGGAAGTCGAAAGCGACATCGTCGAGAAACTGGTCCACATCAACCGCGTCGCCGCCACCGTGAAGGGCGGCCGTCGCTTCAGCTTCGCTGCCCTGATGGTCGTTGGTGATCAAAAGGGCCGCGTGGGCTTCGGTCATGGCAAGGCGCGTGAAGTGCCGGAAGCCATCCGCAAGGCCACCGAGGAAGCCAAGAAGTCCATGATCCGCGTTCCCCTGCGGGAATCGCGCACCCTGCATCACGACGGCCAAGGCCGTTGGGGCGCCGGCAAGATCATGGTCCGCTCGGCCCCTCCGGGCACCGGCGTCATCGCCGGCGGTCCGATGCGCGCCGTCCTCGAAACCCTCGGCGTCCAGGACGTCGTGGGCAAGTCGACCGGTTCGTCCAACCCGTACAACATGGTCCGCGCGACGTTTGAAGCGCTGAAGGCCCAGGCATCGCCCCGCCAGATCGCCGCCAAGCGCGGCAAGAAGGTTGGCGACATCCTCGGCCGTCGTGCCGACGGCGCCTCGGCCCCGGACTCGATCGAGGGCTAAACCATGGCTGCCAAGACTGTCACTGTTCGCCAAACGGCGAGCCCGATCCGCCGCACCAAGGACCAGCGCGCCACGCTCGCCGGTCTGGGTCTCAACAAGATGGGCCGCGAGTCCACCCTTGAAGACACCCCTTCGGTCCGTGGGATGATCGCAAAGGTCGCCCACCTGGTTGAAGTGGTCGGCTAAGACCGCTACATCCGCCCACCCGCGCACGACGCAGGTGGGCGGATTACTTTTTTCAAAGCCGAGTCGGGGCAGGGGTTCCGGCGCAGATCTCTAAGGAGAGGCATTATGACGAAGCTGAACGAACTGGCTCCTCGCGAAGGCTCCACCAAGGGCCGCATGCGCGTCGGCCGCGGCCCGGGCTCGGGCAAGGGCAAGACCAGCGGTCGCGGCGTGAAGGGGCAGAAGTCCCGTACCGGCGTCGCCATCGCGGGCTTCGAAGGCGGCCAGATGCCGCTGCACATGCGCATGCCGAAGCGCGGCTTCAACAACCCGTTCGCCAAGGAGTTCGCTGAAGTGAACCTGTGGCGTCTGGAGCAGGCGGTCGCCGCCGGCAAGCTCGACGCCAAGAAGGCGATCGACGCCGATGCTCTGCTGGCCGCTGGCGTCATCCGTCGCAAGAAGGATGGCGTGAAGCTGCTGGGCAAGGGCGAACTGAAGGCCAAGCTCGACATCACCGTTTACGCGGCCACGCCGTCGGCCGTGAAGGCCGTCGAAGCCGCTGGCGGCAAGGTCAGCCAGACCCGTCCGGCCCCGGCTCAAGCCGAAGCCTAAGTCTTTCGCCCGCTCGTCGGGCGTCAGCTACAAACGGGGCGGCGGGTGACAACGCCCGCCGCCCTGCTTATGTGTCTCGCCACATAGTCGTGGGAATCTAGATGGCGTCAGCCGCAGAACAGCTCGCAGCCAACATGAACTTCGGGTCCTTCCAGAAGGCCTCGGAGCTTCACAAGCGCATCTGGTTCACCATCCTGGCGATGGTGGTCTACCGTCTCGGCACCTACATCCCGATCCCGGGTATCAATTCGGGTGCGTTCGCGCAGGCGTTCGGCGGGCAGTCCCAGGGCATCCTGGGCATGTTCAACATGTTCTCGGGCGGCGCCGTCGAGCGGATGGCCATCTTCGCCCTGAACGTCATGCCGTACATCTCGGCGTCGATCATCGTGCAGTTGATGGGCACGGTGTATCCGCCATGGGAGAAGCTGCGGAAGGAAGGCGGGGAGGCGGGCCGCAAAACCCTCAACCAGTACACCCGCTACCTGACGGTCCTGCTGGCCCTGTTCCAGTCGGGCTCCATCGCAATGGGCCTGCAGTCGAGCCCCGGCCTGGTGGACAATCCCGGCCTGTTCTTCATCGTCTCGACGATCGTCGCCCTGACCGGCGGCACTATGTTCCTGATGTGGCTGGGCGAGCAGATCACCAGCCGCGGCGTGGGCAACGGCACCAGCCTGATCATCTTCGCCGGCATCGTGGCGGGCTTGCCCCGCGGCGTCTGGCAGATGTTCGAGATGACCCGTACGGGCGCTCTGTCGGCCTTCGCCATGTTCGCGATCATGGGCATCGCCGTGGCGGTCATCTTCGCCATCGTGTTCATGGAGCGCTCGCAGCGCCGCCTGCTGGTGCAGTATCCGAAACGCCAGGTGGGCAACCGCATGTTCGGCGGCGACACCTCGTTCCTGCCGCTGAAGATCAACACCGCCGGCGTCATCCCGCCGATCTTCGCCTCCAGCCTTCTACTGCTGCCGGCGACGGTCATGGGCTTCCTGGCCAACGCCAACCTGCCGGCCTGGGCCCAGTGGGTGCCTGGCGTGGTGGGGCAGCTGCAGCACGGCCAGCCGGCCTTCATGGTCGCCTACGGCCTGATGATCGTCTTCTTCTGCTTCTTCTATACGTCGATCGTGTTCAATCCGGACGACACGGCCGAGAACCTGCGCAAGTACGGCGGGTTTCTGCCTGGCATCCGTCCCGGCAAGCGCACGGCCGAATATCTGGACTACGTGCTGACCCGTCTGACGGTGATCGGCGCGGCGTACATCACCCTGGTTTGCCTTCTGCCTGAAGCGCTGATCGGCTTCTACAACGCCCCGTTCTACCTAGGCGGCACCTCGATCCTCATCGTCGTGACCGTGACCATGGACACCGTGGCGCAGATCCAGTCCCACCTGCTGGCGCACCAGTATGAGGGCCTGATCAAGAAGTCGAAGTTGCGCGGCGGCGGTCGTGGACGCTAGTTGAAACTAGGGCCAGGAAACGGCGGGCGTTAAGACCCGTCCAGGGATGTGCGAGGGGCGCTGAGATGAACTTGATCCTGTTTGGACCGCCGGCCGCCGGCAAGGGGACGCAAGCCAAGCGTCTGGTCGACGTTCACGGCATGGTCCAACTGTCCACCGGCGACATGCTGCGCGCCGCCATCGCCTCGGGCTCCGAACTGGGTCAGAAGGTGAAGGGCGTGTTGGATCGCGGCGATCTGGTCACGGACGAGATCGTCATCGCCCTCATCGAGGACCGTCTGCCGGAGGCTGAAGCCGCCGGCGGAGCCATCTTCGACGGTTTTCCGCGCACGGTTGCGCAGGCCCAGGCGCTCGACGCCATGCTGGCCAGCCGCGGCGCCAAGGTTGATGTCGTCCTTCGCCTGAAGGTCGACGAACCGGCCCTGATGGGTCGAATCGCCAAGCGATTCGCCGACCAGGGCCGTCCTGACGACAATCCGGAGGTCTTCGGCACCCGCCTGAAGGCCTACAACGACCAGACCGCCCCCTTGCTTCCCTACTATCAGGGGCAGGGAAAGCTGGTCGAACTCGACGGGATGGGTTCGGTGGAGGCTGTTGCGGCCGAGATCGACGCAACCCTCGGTGAAGTCGTTAAATAAGCTTCGCGGAGCAGGGAACTTTCCCTGTTTCAAAGGTTGACGGGAGCGCGCCGATCCCTATAACGGTGCGCTTCCGCGAAAGGCGCGATGGCGCGCGTAGGCTCAACTCACTCGGGTTGCGGCCTCTGTGCCCTTCGCGCTTATTGGCGTGATCAGGAGATTTATAGACGTGGCCCGTATCGCAGGCGTCAACATTCCGACGAACAAGCGCGTTCTTATCGCGCTTCAGTACATCCACGGCATCGGCCAGAAGTCCGCGCATGACATCATGCAGAAGGTCGGTCTGGACGAAGCGCGCCGCGTGAACGAGCTCACGGACGCCGAAGTGCTGCAGATCCGTGAAACCATCGACCGTGACTTCACGGTAGAAGGTGACCTGCGTCGCGAGACGGCGGTCAATATCAAGCGCCTGATGGACCTGGCCTGCTATCGTGGTCTGCGTCACCGTAAGGGCCTTCCGGTCCGCGGTCAGCGCACGCACACGAACGCCCGCACCCGCAAGGGTCCGGCCAAGCCGATCGCCGGCAAGAAGAAGTAAGAGAGCTAGATCGTGGCCAAGGAACCGGCGCGCGTTAAAAAGCGCGAACGCAAGAACATCACCTCGGGCGTGGCGCATGTGAACGCCTCGTTCAACAACACCATGATCACCATCACCGACGCGCAGGGGAACACCATCTCCTGGTCGAGCGCCGGCATGATGGGTTTCAAGGGTTCGCGCAAATCGACCCCGTACGCCGCCCAGATGGCCGCTGAAGACGCGGGCCGTAAGGCTGCGGACCACGGCGTGAAGACCCTGGAAGTGAACGTCTCTGGTCCGGGTTCGGGCCGTGAATCGGCTCTGCGCGCTCTGCAGTCGGTCGGCTTCACGATCACGACGATCCGCGACGTCACTCCGATTCCGCACAATGGTTGCCGGCCGCCCAAGCGCCGGCGCGTCTAAGGCCTGACCAACCTGACTTCCCTGCGCCGGCTGCGAGATTCGTGGCCGGCGAGCCGCGTTCAAGGGATCCGACTGTGATCGAAAGAAACTGGAACGAGCTGACCCGCCCCGAGAAGCCGCAGATCGAGACGGGCGCCGACGCCAGCCGCAAGGCTCGCATCGTCGCTGAACCGCTCGAGCGCGGCTTCGGCGTGACTCTCGGCAACGCGCTTCGGCGCGTTCTTCTGTCTTCGCTGCAAGGCGCCGCCGTGACCGCCGTCCAGATTGACGGTGTGGTTCACGAGTTCTCCTCGCTGGAAGGCGTCCGGGAAGATGTCGTCGACATCGTCCTGAACATCAAACAACTGGCCGTTCGCATGCATAGCGAAGGTCCGAAGCGCATCACCCTGCGCGCCACGGGCCCCGGCCCGGTGACCGCTGGCCAGATCGAAACCCCGGCTGACGTCGAGATCCTGAACACCGACCACGTGCTCTGCACGCTGGACGAGGGCGCTCAAGTCCGCATGGAGTTCACGATCAACACCGGCAAGGGCTACGTCCCGGCCGAGCGCAACCGTCCGGAAGACGCGCCGATCGGCCTGATCGCCGTCGACTCGATCTACTCGCCAGTGAAGCGCGTTGCCTACAAAGTCGAGCCGACCCGTCAGGGCCAGTCGCTCGATTACGACAAGCTGATCCTGGAAGTTGAGACCAACGGCGCCGTCTCGCCGGTTGACGCGGTGGCCTACGCCGCCCGCATCCTGCAAGACCAGCTGCAGATCTTCATCACCTTCGACGAGCCCAAGGCCAAGGCCGCGGACGAGTCCAAGCCGGAGCTGCCGTTCAACCCGGCTCTGCTGAAGAAGGTCGATGAGCTGGAGCTGTCGGTCCGTTCGGCCAACTGCCTGAAGAACGACAACATCGTCTACATCGGCGACCTGATCCAGAAGACGGAAGCGGAAATGCTCCGCACGCCGAACTTCGGCCGCAAGTCCTTGAACGAAATCAAGGAAGTGCTGGCTGGCATGGGTCTGCACCTCGGCATGGACGTGCCGAACTGGCCGCCGGAAAACATCGAAGACCTGGCCAAGAAGTTCGAAGACCAGATCTAAGAGACTGCCGCGCTTGATCCGGACCGACCGCAAGGCCGGTCCGGGCCCTTTGAAGCCGCAACAGCGGTGGAGGGCCCCGGCGCTTAGCACTTACCCAGGCGGGATGTGGCTGGGACTGGTGACAATCGGGCCTCGGCCCAGGAGAGACTGAAATGCGTCACGGTAAAGCACACCGTAAACTGGGTCGTACGACCAGCCACCGCATCGCCATGTTCGCGAACATGTCGGCGTCGCTGATCAAGCACGAACAGATCGTCACCACCCTGCCGAAGGCGAAGGAACTGCGTCCGATCGTCGAGAAGCTGATCACCCTCGCCAAGCGCGGTGACCTGCACGCTCGTCGTCAGGCGATCAGCAAGGTCCGCGACGTCGAGCAGGTCGGCAAGCTCTTCGCGGTCCTCGGCCCGCGCTACAAGGCTCGTGAAGGCGGCTACATCCGCGTTCTGAAGGCCGGCTTCCGCTACGGCGACAACGCCCCGATGGCCGTGATCGAGTTCGTCGATCGCGACGTGTCGGAAAAGGGCAAGGACTCCGGTCCGGTCCATGTGGTCGACAGCGAAGACTAAGAAGCGTCAGCTTCAACGGATTTGGAAAAGCCCCGGGGTTCGCTCCGGGGCTTTTTCTTTGCCTTCTAGGTGGGCTAGGGGGAGGGAATGACGGTCACCATCTTCCACAATCCCGCCTGCTCCACCTCCCGCAAGACGCTCGAGGCGCTGGAAGCGGCCGGCGCGAAGCCGGTTGTCATCGAGTACCTCAAGGTCGGCTGGACCAAGCCGCAACTCCAGGACCTGCTCAAGGAGCTCGGCCTGACCGCGCGCGACATCCTGCGGACCAAGGGGGCGCTGGCCGGCGAGCTTGGCCTGTTGGAGGGCGGCGTGTCCGGTGACCGCATCCTGGACGCCATGGTGGAGCATCCCGCCCTAGTGGAGCGGCCCATCGTGGTCGGGCCCAAGGGCGCAGTCGTGGCGCGCCCGGTGGAACGCTTCGCCGAAGTTCTCTGATTTTGAGACGCCGACGTTCGGCGAGGCTTGCGTGATTATTTTCCTTATGTGTTAAATATTACCTTGAACGCTAAGGAGTCGCTCATGTCTGACGGACGTCCAGCCCTCATCTCCGCCCTGGTTTACAAGGACCCTCGCGCCGCCCTGGAGTGGCTGGGGCGCGCCTTCGGCTTCGAAATCGAGATGCTGATCGAGGACCCGGACGGCGCCTTGCTGCATTCGGAAATGCGCTTCGGCGACTCCCTCATCATGGTCGGCCACGAGTGGACAGCGGAGCATCGCAGCCCGGCCGGGATCGGCGGGCTGATGACGCAGACGATCCATATCCACATAGACACCGACATCGACGCTCATTGTGAACGTGCCCGCTTGGCGGGGGCGGTGATCGTCGCCGCGCCGGAGACGCAGTTCTACGGCGACCGCACCTATCGCTGCAAAGATCCGGAGGGGCACATCTGGACCGTCGGTCAGACGGTGCAGACCATGACCCCGCAAGAATGGGACGCCGCAGCAGGCGTCGTCACCACCATGCGGGCGCCGTGAGCGCCGCCATCGACCTGACCCTGGCGGCCCTGGCCGAGCCCAGCCGCCGCAAGGTGGTCGAGGCTCTGCGCGAACGGCCTCGGGCGGCGGGGGAGCTGGCCAAGATCGTCGGCCTGTCGCCTCCCGCCCTGAGCCGGCATCTGAAGACCTTGCGCGAGGCGGGCCTCATCCAGGAGAGCCATCCGGTGTTCGACGCGCGGGTGCGGATCTACGCGCTTAGAGCCGAGCCGATGCAGCAGTTGTCGAGTTGGCTAGAACAGACCGAGCAGATGTGGGTCGATCAGCTGGTCATGTTCAAGGCGCACGTCGAGGCGGAGCCGGAGGCGCTGAAGTGACCTCTCGGGTGCTGGTCGCCCTGCGTGTGAAAGCGTCCCCCGAGAGGACGTTCGATGTCTTCGTGCGCGACATCGGCCAATGGTGGAGACCGAATCCGACCTTCTCCTTCACGCCGCGCTCGCCGGGTGTTCTGTCATTCGAAGCCGGCGCGGACGGCCGCCTGATCGAGACCCTGCCAAACGGCAAGGTGTTCGAAATCGGCAAAGTCCGCGACTGGGAGCCGCCACGGCGCCTGGTCTTCGGGTGGCGTCAGGCGACCTTCGCCGCCGGGCAGGACACCGAGGTGTCGGTGACCTTCGAGGCCGTCGGGGACGAAACCCGTGTGACCGTCGAGCACCGGGGCTGGGATGCCGTGCCAGCCGAGCATGTGGCCAAGCACGGCTTTCCCGAAACCTTGTTCCTTCAGCGGCACGCTGAGTGGTGGCGGACGCTGCTGGCTTCGCTTAAGTCTGAGATCGACGCCGGGGAGGGCGCGCCTTAATGACCGAACAACCCGTAAGCGCAGGCCGTCGCAAGGCCGCGCTGGGCTTCATCTTCGCCACCGCCCTCATGGACGTCCTGTCGCTGGGCATCATGATTCCTGTCCTTCCCAATCTGGTGAAGGAGTTGGCCGGCGGGGACACCGCTTCGGCTTCGTTGTGGGTGGGTCTGTTCGGGACGGTGTGGGCGCTGATGCAGTTTTTCTGCTCGCCGATCCTGGGGATGCTGTCCGACCGTTTCGGCCGCCGGCCTGTGATCCTGATCTCGATCTTCGGCCTAGGCGTAGACTATCTGTTCATGGCGCTGGCGCCGACCCTGGCCCTGCTTTTCATAGGCCGCATCATCCACGGAATCACCGCCGCCAGCTTCGCCACCGCCGGCGCCTACATCGCCGATGTCACCCCGCCGGAAAAGCGGGCCCAGAGCTTTGGCCTGATCGGGGCGGCCTGGGGCGTCGGCTTTACGATCGGGCCAGCCTTGGGCGGTCTTCTTGGGGATATCGACCTGCGCCTGCCGTTCTATGTGGCGGCAGCCCTGGCTCTGACCAACTGGCTCTACGGCTACTTCGTGCTGCCCGAATCCTTGCCGGCCGAGAAGCGTATCAAGGCTTTCGATTGGAAAAAGGCCAACCCCATCGGATCGCTGAAGCTCCTACGGTCGCATTCCGACCTTACGGGGCTAGCCTTTGTGTCGGGATTCTTCCAGTTGGCTCACCACGTGCTGCCCAGCATTTTCGTGCTGTACACCGGCTATCGTTATGGTTGGTCGCCGCGCGATGTGGGCTTCATGCTGATGGCCACGGGTATCGCCAACATCCTGGTGCAGAGCTTGCTGGTCGGGCGCGTGGTGAAGGCGTTGGGTGAGCGCGGTGCGCTGCTGATCGGCCTGTTGTGCATGACGCTGGGCTTCGTTGTCTATGGTTTGGCGCCAACGCAGGAGCTTTACTGGATCGGCCTGCCTATCTTCGCGCTTTCGGGCCTCATCCAGCCGGGTCTCATGGGTCTGATGAGCCGTCGAGTGCAGCCGTGGGAGCAGGGCCAGCTGCAAGGAGCCAACTCCAGCATAATGGGCATCACCGGCCTGTTCGGGCCCGCGCTTTACACCACGGTTTTCGCCTGGTCGGTGCATCGTGACGCGGTGCTGCACATGCCGGGCCTAGCTGTCCTTATCGCTGGCGGCCTGACCGGCGCGGCGTTTCTGACTGCGCTTAAGGTCGCCAAGCCCGCCCCGCCTTTGGAACCCCAGCCTGTTCAGTCCGCTTAAGCCGCCATCATTGCGCCGGAAACCTCGGCTGTTGTCACGCGCCTGACTATCGGAGAATCGACGACCCCATGCGTGCCTATCGCGTGCTTATCCCGGCCCTAGCCGTTCTCGCCGCCTGTTCGGACCCCGCTTCCAAGAGCACTGCGCAGCCCGTGCCTGGCCTGGCGCAGCCGACCCGTCACGCACCGACTGACGCACGGTCGATGAAGACGTCCTTCGCGCCCGTGGTGAAGCAGGCGGCCCCTGCCGTGGTGAATGTCTCGAGCCGCCGGGTCGTGCGCCAGCGCACCGATCCGTTCTGGGAGTTCTTCATGGGCGGCGGCGCGCCGCGCGAACGTGTCGAAGGCTCCTTGGGCTCCGGCGCCATCGTCCGTTCCGACGGGGTGATCGTCACCAACCACCACAACATCGAAGGGATGAGCGAGGTCACGGTCCAACTGGCCGACCGTCGCGAGTTCCAGGCGAAGGTGCTGCTTGACGATCCGCGCTCCGACCTCGCCGTTCTGAAGATCGACGTGCCGGGCGAGCAACTGCCGGTGCTTGCCATTGACGATCAGGAGCAGCTTGAGGTCGGCGATCTCGTCCTGGCGGTCGGCAATCCGTTCGGCGTTGGCCAGACCGTTACCAACGGCATCGTCTCCGCCCTGGCGCGGACGGACGTGGGGTCAGCCGACTTCGGCTCCTACATCCAGACCGACGCAGCGATCAATCCGGGTAACTCGGGCGGTCCGCTGGTGGATATGGACGGGGATCTGGTGGGGGTGAACACCTTCATCCTGTCGCGTACCGGCTCCTCCACTGGGGTGGGCTTCGCCATTCCGGCCGCTGTCGTGCGGCAGGTGGTCAGCGTGGCCCTGGGCGGCGGACACGCCATCATCCGGCCGTGGCTGGGCGCGCGCACCCAGACGGTGACCAGCGACATCGCCCGCAGTCTGGGACTGCCGGGCCCGCGCGGCGTTCTGGTGGCCGAGGTGTGGCCCGGCGGGGCGGCCGATCGCGGCGGCCTGCGCCAAGGTGACGTGATCCTGTCCATCGCCGGCCAGGCGGTGAACGACGACAATGGCGTCACCTATGCCTTCGGCACCCGCCGGACCGGCGAGACGGTGCCGATCGTGATCCGCCGGGAAGGCGCGGAGCGTACCTTGAACGTCCGCGCGGACACGCCGCCGAACAACCCGGCGCGGGACGAACGCACGCTTTCCGGCCGTAATCCGCTGGCCGGAGCGACCGTCGTCAACGTTTCGCCGGCGGCGGCGCAGGAACTTGGCATCGATCCCTTCGCGCGCCGGGGGGTCCTTGTGACCAAGGTCGAGGCCGGTTTCGCGCAATCCGCAGGCCTTCGCGCCGGCGACATCGTGCGTCAGATCAACGGCCGCGAGATCACCAGCGTCCGAGACCTGCAATCCGTGGTGTCCGCCAACGCCGGAGCTTGGCAGGTGACGATTGAGCGCGGCGGACGCCTGATCACCGCGCAGTTTCGAACCTAGGCTTTCTTGGGCGACCCGATCGACCAGCGGACCCCGAACGGATCGATCACCTGGCCGTAACGGTCGCCCCAGAACTGGTCTTCAATCGGCATGGCGATGGACGCGCCGGCCTCCGTCGCGCGCGTCCACCAGACGTCGGCGTCATCGACCTGCAGATGCAGGGTGAAGCCGGCTGGCGTCTGGGCCGGATGGCCGTACTCAGGGAAAGCGTCGCACATCATCAGCGACGCGCCGTTGATCTGCAGATGCAGGTGCATATAGCGCTTGCCGTCCTCGGCCTTGTGGCTCATGGCCTCGGTCGCGCCGAACGCCTTGATGTAGAAGTCGCGCTGCGCGGACGCATCGGCGCTGATGAGATACGGGGTCAGTCCGCCGGTCGGGCCTTGTTGGTTGTCAGCCATATGCGTTCTCCCTCTGGATTTTGTACTCTGAACCCATGACAGACTTGTTCCAAGCGGCCGGCCTGACACCCAGCGCGCCGACGCCTCTGGCCGATCGCCTGCGTCCTCAAAACCTCGACGAGGTGGTGGGACAGGAGCACCTGCTGGGCGAGGCCGGACCGATCCGGCGGATGGTCGAAAATGGCCGTCTGGGGTCGATGATCCTGTGGGGGCCGCCAGGCACCGGCAAGACCACCATCGCCCGCCTGCTGGCCAAGGCCGCCGGCTACGAGTTCATGCAGATATCCGCAGTGTTCAGCGGCGTCGCCGACCTGAAGAAGGCCTTCGAGCAGGCCCGCGCCAAGCGCATGGCGGGACAAAGCACCCTTCTGTTTGTGGACGAGATCCATCGCTTCAACCGCGCCCAGCAGGACGGTTTCCTGCCCTTCGTCGAGGAGGGGATCGTCACTCTGGTCGGGGCTACGACCGAGAACCCATCTTTCGAATTGAACGGCGCTCTGCTGTCGCGCTCCCAGGTCTATGTCCTGCGCCGTCTGGACGAGGAGGCGCTGGAAAGTCTTTTGGCCAAGGCGGAGGCGTCGGAGGAACAGCCGCTGCCCCTTGACCTCGCAGCGCGGGAAGCCCTGATCGCCATGGCTGATGGCGACGGTCGATATCTGCTGACCTTGGCCGACACCTTGTTCGCCATCGGCGTGCCCAAGCCCATGACCCCGGCCGAGCTGGGCCAGGTGCTGCAGAAGCGCAGCCCGGCCTACGACAAGGACCGCGAGGGCCACTACAATCTGATCTCCGCCCTGCATAAGTCTGTGCGCGGCAGCGACCCAGACGCCGCCTTGTATTGGCTGGCGCGGATGCTGGAGGGGGGAGAAGATCCGTTGTTCCTGGCCCGCCGCATCGTTCGCATGGCGGCCGAGGACATCGGCGAGGCCGATCCCATGTCGCTGGTGCTGGCGAACGCCGCCAAGGACACCTACGACTTCCTGGGCTCGCCGGAGGGGGAACTGGCCCTGGCGCAGGCGGTCGTTCACCTGGCCTCGGCGCCGAAGTCGAACGCCGTCTATGTGGCGTACAAGGCCGCGCGGCGGGCGGCGAAGGAGACCGGATCCCTCATGCCGCCAGCCCATATCCTGAATGCTCCGACAAAGCTCATGAAGAACCTGGGCTATGGCAAGAACTACAACTACGACCATGACGCCGAGGACGGCTTTAGCGGTCAGAATTACTTCCCCGACGGCATGGAGCGGCGGAAGTTCTATGAGCCCAAGCCCGTCGGGACCGAGGCGCGGATTAAGGAACGGCTCGATCACTGGGCCAAACTGCGCTCGGAGCGAGGCGGATCGTGAAGCAACCCCGCCGCAAGCTGCAGCCCGCCAAGATCAAGGCCGTTGAAAGTCCGATCACCCTGACCGAGGAAGAGATCGCCTTCACCCGGTCGCTGGTCCTGCGCGACGACAGTTCGATCATCGTGCTGAACAAGCCCACGGGGCTGTCCAGCCAGGGGGGGCGGATCCAGGCGCATACGCTGGACGATCTGCTGTGGGCCCTGGCGCGTCGCGGGCATGCGCGGCCGCGTCTGATCCATCGTCTGGATCGCGACACCTCGGGCGTGATTCTGACGGCCAAGACCAAGCCGGCGGCCGCCTTCCTGGGCAAGGCCCTAATGGCCAAGCGATTCCGGAAGACATACTTGGCCATAGTCGCCGGCGGCGCGCCGGAGCCGAAGGGGGGGGCGGTGGATGCGCCCCTGCGCCGCGAGTCCATCGGCCGCGAGGCCTATATGCGTGTCTGCGAGCCGGATCATCCGGAAGCGGAGACGGCGCGGACCCGCTACCGCACGCTGGCGTACAACGACCAGGCGGCGCTGATCGAGTGCAGCCCTGAGACCGGCCGAATGCACCAGATCCGGGTTCACATGGCCTCTATCGGCCGGCCGCTGGCGGGCGATGTTCGCTACGGCGGCGCGCTGATGTTGGCGGGGCAGCCTGTTCCGCGCCTAATGCTGCACGCCTCTTCTCTGATTTTCCCTCACCCGGAAGGGGGGGAAGCGAGGGTTGGCGCCCCGTTGCCGGACGATATGGCTCAGGTGCTGGCCAACTGCGGGCTGTCGCTTCCGGAACGCTGAGGCCGCGCTTCGCATTTCAAGGGTATGAAGCCGCTCCTCGCCCTTGCCGCCGTTCTCAGCCTCGCTGCCTGCACCACGCCGACCGTTTATGCGCCGGCGACGGGCCCGAAGGCCTCGGGTTTCACCGAATACCGCCTGGAAAACGATCGGTGGCGCGTGACCTATCGCGGCGGCAGCGGCGCGCCGGCCATGCAGGTGGCAGACCTGGCCCTGCTGCGAGCAGGCGAGCTGGCGATCCAGACCGGCTATGACTGGTTCCGCGTCGTAGATCGCTTTGACGAGGCGCGGGGTGGAGGCGGCGGCGGTCCGCGCACTAGCCTGTCTGTCGGCGGCGGCTCTTCCAACTACGGCTGGGGCCGCAGCAGCGGCGTCGGCCTGGGCATAGGGACCAGCTTCGACTTGTCCGGCGGGCCCCAGATCAGCCGCACCATAGAGGTGGTGATGGGCAAGGGGCCTAAGCCCGTCAGTGTAGACGTCTATGACGCTCGAGCCGTGGTTCGGGAAATCCAGGCGCCGCGCGTCTAGACCGTTCCCTTTGCCTCCAGGCGCGCCCCGTCGCATAAGGGACCGATGAACTACCTCTTTGTCATGGTCGGCGGCGCCATCGGTTCGGCGGCGCGCTATTTCGTCGGCCAACAAGCGGTGCGCTTGCTTGGGACCGGATGGCCCTGGGGCACCTTCGCCGTGAATCTGATCGGCGGTCTGGCCATGGGCGTGATGGTCGCCACGCTCGCCCTGCGCGGCGAGGCGGACCAAGAACGCTGGCGCGCCCTGTTGGGCGTCGGTGTCCTTGGCGGCTTCACCACCTTCTCGGCCTTCTCGCTGGAAAGCGCGCTCATGATCGAGCGCAAGGATTACGTGCTGGCGGCCCTCTATGTCGTTGCTTCGGCGACCCTCTCCATAGCCGCGGTGTTCGCAGGCATGCTCATGACGCGAAAGGTGCTGGCGTGAAGGAAGTCCGGACTCTCTACGTGGATTCCGGCGAGGACGGCGTTCGCCTGGACCGCTGGTTCAAGCGCCGCTGGCCGCACCTGAACCATATCCAGCTCAACAAGCTGTTCCGCTCCGGTCAGGTGCGGGTCGACGGCTCGCGCGCCAAGGGCGATACGCGTTTGGAGGCGGGGTCGCAAATCCGCGTGCCGCCGCTGCCCGACGCGCCGGACCCGGCCGAGAAGGGCAAGCTGAGCCAGCGCGACATCGCCTACGCCAAGTCTCTGGTCCTGTACGAGGACGAGGAGGTCCTGGCCCTGAACAAGCCGTCTGGCCTGGCGGTGCAGGGCGGGACCAAGACCACCAAGCATATCGACAAGCTGCTCAGCGCATGGGGCGAGGGGCTGGAGCGCCCGCGCCTGGTTCACCGCCTGGACCGCGACACCTCCGGCGTGCTGCTGCTGGGCAAGACGCCCAGCGCGGCGGCGCGGCTGTCGGGCGCCTTCGCCAAGCGGCGAGCGCAGAAGACCTATTGGGCCATCGTCGTCGGCAATCCGCACCCGGTCGAGGGCGTCATCGACGTGCCCCTGGCCAAGCGCGGGATCAACGACCGCGAGATCGTCATCCCCGTCGATCCCAAGGATCACGACGCCGAGCCGGCCGAGACCGAATACGTCTCGATCAGCCGCGCCGGTCCCCGCGTGACGTGGATGGCCCTGCGGCCTCATACGGGGCGGACGCATCAGTTGCGCGCTCACATGAAGGCCATCGGCCATCCGATCCTGGGCGACCCGAAGTACGGCGACGAGAAGTCAGAGCCGCTGTCGGAGGGACTGAAGCTGCAACTGCATGCCCGCTCGATCTTGTTGCCGCACCCAAGTGCAGGGATGCTGCACGTCGAGGCGCCGCTGAGCCCGGAGATGAAGGCCGGGTTCCACCGCTTCGGCTTTTCCGAGGACGAGGCCGAGCAGGATCCGTTCGCGCGCCGGAGCAGCAAGCGCCGGTGAACCTGCACCCCGCTCTCCAGCCAATCGCGGCCATGATGCAGGCGGGGCGCATCCCCGACGCCTGCGCGGCCCTGGCCGGTCTGACGCCCAACGCCGCGCCGCTGGACCAGCGGATGCAGGCGACGGCTGAGGTGGCGCGGCATGCGGTGAACAATGGGCTCGCAGCCGCGGCTTTGTCGGCCACCGAGCCTCTGGCCGGGCGCAGCAATGCGAGCCAAGGGGTTCTTGAAGCGCACGCCCAGGCTTTGAAAGCTCTCGGCCGTCGCGAAGAGGCGCTGCCCTTTCTGGAGCGGGCGGCGAAGGCCAATCCGAAGAGCGCCGTGGCGGAGCACAACCTGGGCGCCGCACTGGGTGACGAACAGCATTTCGCCGAGGCCGAGGTCGCGATCCGACGCGCCTTCGCCAAGGGCGGCGATGCGCCAGAGACGTGGCTGGTCCTGGCTCGGGCGCTGCAGGGACAAGACCGCTTCGATGAGGCGGAAGCCGCTTTCGCTGAAGTCGCGCGCCGACGGCCCAACTACGGCGTCGCCCTGCGCGAATGGGCGCAACTGGTCTGGATGCGGACCGAGGACCTGGCCGCCGCCACCGCGCCGATCGACCGGGCGCTGAAGGCGGCCCCTGGCGACTTCAGCCTGCTATCGGCTCGGGCGAAGGTGCTGGAGAACGCTGGCGACGTGGCGGGGGCGCTGGAGATGTTGCGTGGCCCCGCGGCGCGGCAGGACGCCTCGGCCGAACTGCTGGTCAGCGCCGCGCAGGCCGCTGCGTCCTGTGACGCCATATCGGCCGTGGGCTATGCAGAGCGGGCGGTGACGCTGGCCGGGCTTCCCGCCGCCACGACCCTGGCGGAGGCCTATCTGGCCGCCGGCCGGCCTGACGCCGCCGAGGCGACGGCCCAGGCGATCATCGACGCCAACCCGTTCGACCAGGGCGCTTGGGCCCTGCTGGCGACGGCGTGGCGGCTGCGCGAGGATGCGCGGTACAAGGCGCTCTATGACTATCAAACCTTCGTTCGGCCCAAGCTTATCGATGTGCCGGACGGCTGGGACGACCGGGAAAGCTACGTAGCGGATCTGGGCGCTGCGCTGCGCGCGCTGCACGCCATGAAGACCCATCCCATCGGCCAGTCGCTGCGCCACGGCAGCCAGACCAGCCAGAGCCTTCAGCGTTCCACCCAGCCGGCGATCAAGGCGTTCCGACAGGCGGTGGACGGGCCGATCCGCCGTTACATGGCGGCGGTGGGCGAGGGGAGCGACATCCTGCGCTCGCGCACCACCGGCGACTGGCGGTTCTCCGGCCTGTGGTCGGTGAAGCTGCGCCCCAACGGCTTCCATGTGGATCACACTCACCCGCAGGGCTGGCTGTCGTCGGCCTGCTACCTGGCCCTGCCCAAGGCGGTGGGGGCCGGGGGCAAGGAGGGCTGGATCAAGTTCGGTCAACCCGGCGTGCCGACGGTTCCGAAGCTGGAACCTGAGCACTACGTTCAGCCGCAGCCGGGGCTGCTGGCGCTCTTCCCCTCCTATATGTGGCACGGGACCGTGCCGTTCAGCGGCGCCGACGACCGGCTGACCATCGCCTTCGACGTGGTGCCGGCCTAGACGATCCCCGTCGCGGGCCGCGCGGCCGCGCTGTCGGGGAAGACCTTGGCGTCCAGGGCGCGCTGATCGACGCCCATGTGATCGCGCAGGACGCCCTTGAACAGGCTGCGCATGTCGAGGGTCGGGGCGGTGTCTCGGTTCTCATAGAGCGCGGTCTGTTTCAGGGTCGGCCAGTCGCCGATGATCCCGCCCTTCTTCAGCCCGCCGCCGAGGATCAGGGCGCTTGAGGCCGTGCCGTGGTCGGTGCCGCCCGTGCCGTTGACGCGGGCGGTGCGGCCGAACTCCGTGGCGGCGACGATCACCGTGTCGCTCCAGGCGGGGCCGAGGCCGGTGGTCAGCCCGCCGATCAGGGCGTCCATATAGGCCAGGCGCGACTGGAGCTGACCCATCTGGCCGGCGTGGGTGTCGAAGCCGTCCAGGGAGATGGCGACGATTTGCGGTCCGCCCGGCTGGGTCATGAACTTGGCCACCGTAGTTCCGAGCTTCTCGGCGGCGGAAAGACCCTGGCGCTGGGCCGCTTGCATGCCGGCGGCGTTCGGCTGGGCCATGCCTTCCATCGGCTGGGTCGGGGCGGAGAGGCCGGTCATGGCGATCTGGGCCATGGCTTCGGTCTGAAGGCCCCGCGCGAAAACCGGACCGAGCAGCGGGTCGGTCTTATAGAGATCCTGCAGGATGGTGGGCAGGCGAGCGTTGGAGTCGGCGTTGCGGCCCGGAGACCAGGAAGCGGCCTGCACCTGGCCGCGCAGGATCAGCGGCGCGACGGCGCCGACAGACAGGGCCTCGACCTTACGATCCGGCGACAGGGTCTGGAGCGTGCGGTTCAACCAGCCGGAACTGGCGCCGTAGCGGGCGACGGCACCGGTCTCGAGCACGTCCTGAGCTTCGAAGTGAGAGCGGGCGCGGTCGGGCGTCGCGACGGCGGGAGCGATGCGGAGCTGGCCCTTCTGAGCCAGGGCATGGGTGCGCGTCAGGGCGGGGTGGAGGCCGAAGGTTCCGTCCAGCTTGAGCGCCTGTTCCGGCGTGTAGGCGATGGCGCCGCGAAGGCCGGCATAGTCCGGATCGCCGACCGGCGGCGTGAGGGACAGGCCGTCTAGCGCGCCGCGGCAGACCAGGACGATCAGCTTCTTGCCGCCAACCTCGGCCCTGGCCGGGCGGCCCATGAAAGTGACGGAAGCGCCGAGACCGAGCGCCCCCAAGAGGGCCTGACGGCGGCTGTAGCCATGGGGGTGGTGATCGGTCATCGGCGTTGGAACTCCGGACTCATCAACAGGACGGCGAGGGCTTCGGGACGGCTTTCGGCGCGGGCGACGGCCTTGGCCACGGGTTCGCTGAGACGGGCGCCCAGGGCGTTGGCGGCGACGGTGTTGGGATCAAGGCAATCGCCGATGCGCTGGGAGAAGCTCTGGGCGAAGGTCATACGCTTGATCAGCGCATCCGGCGCCGCCCACGCCGAGGCTTCATCGGCCCAACCGTCGGGGGACGGCGGGCGGAAGGGCGGCTGGCCCAGTCCGTTCAAGGTCGGGGCCAGTAGGTTGTATGCCTGGGGCTGGGTTCCGGCGGCGCGCCAGGTGGAGATCAGGAACTCGTACGGCGTCTTGAACTTGGCCGGGGTAGGCTCCCACGCTTCCGGCGCGTCGATCAGGGCTGTGGCCACCACATCCAGGCGTCCCTCGCTGGACAACCAAGCCTTTTCCAGCCGCTGAACTAGTGATGGGGGCGGGTCGTCGGCGACGAAGTGGGCCGCGATCTTGCGTGCGCAGTGTCGGGCCGTGGCGGGCCGGGTCGCCAGGTCGGCCATGATGGCGCGGGCCTGATCCATCCCCTTTTGGCCATAGAGACGTCCCATCACGGTGCGCTCGCCCGGCTCATGGGTGGCGGTGCGGAAGAGGAAGGCGCTGTCGACGCCCTCGTCGGCGTTGCGGGCGACGCTCCAGCCTGTCATGGCGCGGGCGAATTCGGTGACGTCGGCCTGAGTGTAGCCGCCGTTCACGCCGAGGGTGTGCAACTCCAGGATCTCGCGGGCCAAGTTCTCGTTGAGGCCGGCGCGGCGGCCGCGTTTCTGGGCGCGGGCGGCCTGCGAACTTTCAGGGCCGACCGATTGGGCCTGGTCCAGGTAGGTCAGCATGGCCGGATGGCTGCTGGACGCGACCAGCATGTCCTCGAACCGCCCGAAGGCGTGGGGGCGGATCGCCTCCTGCTCGAAGGGACCGGCTACAGAGGCGGTGATCTGCTTCGTGGCGGAAACTGTGAAGTGGTTGGCCCAAAACAGCGCCCATCGCTCACGGAAGCTGGCGTCGGTGGCGGCGCCAAGCTGGGCGCGGGCGAGGAAGTCCTGGTTCACGTCCTGACGACGGTCGCGCTGGGCGGCTTTCACCGCCTCCTGGTCGCCCGCTTTGCGCGCGGCCTGGATGGCTTCCTGCTGCTGTCGGTATTCGGCCAGACGCTGGACGGCGCTTTCGCCATCGGTGGCGGGCTGGTCCGCGCCGTCGCGCGTGATCTGGGCTTTCAGCCAGTCGCGCGGATCTCCGCGGGCGGCGTCAATCTCACCCGGTCGAGCGCCGAGACCAAAGCGGGTCGCGGCGATCGCCGCCTGCATGTCCTTGCCGGGAAGCGCCATTTCGAAGGTCCTCCTTGCATCCGCGAGCTGTTCGTACCACTTGGCCGCGTCTGGAATGTTTCGCCGTACGACGGCTTTTTTGCGGAAGCGCCATTGGCTCGTAACAACGACACTCAGGAGCGGGTTCGCCGCTTTTACACGCAGGCCGAGGCCGCCGCGGTGGAAGCCGGCTTTGCAGTTCATCTCGATGGCCGCATGCCAAAGAGCCCGGCGGGAAAGCCGCTGATCGTGCCGACTCGCGCCCTGGCTGACGCGGTGGCGGCGGAGTGGGCGGCCCAGGGCGAGCATATCGACCCGGAAGCCATGCCCATGACGCGGCTGGCCTATACGGTCATCGACCGCCTGGCCGCGGTGCATGAGGACGCCGCCAAGGAGGTGGCGCGGTTCGCGGCCACCGACCTGCTTTGCTATTTCGCCGACGGCCCTGCGGCCCTGGTCGAGGAACAGGAGCGGGAGTGGGGCGCGCTGCTGGACTGGGCCGAGACGGAGCTGGGCCTGCGCCTGGTTCGTGTGGCGGGGATCATCCATCACGATCAGCCGCCCGAAAGCATCGAGCGCGCGGCGGAAATGGCGCGCGAACTGGACGATTTCGCCCTGGCCGGCCTGGGGTTCGCGGCCCCGCTGTTCGGGTCGGCGGTGCTGGCGTTCGCCGTGGCGCGCGGGCGAGTGCCGGGCGAGCAGGCCTACGATCTGTCGCGGCTGGACGAGGCGTTCCAGGAGCGTCAGTGGGGCGTCGATGAAGAGGCGGCCGAGCGCGCCGCCCGCCAGCGTGCCGAGGCGGGGATGATCGACTTGTGGTTCAAGGCTCTCGCTGGGTAAATCTTGTAAAGGCCCGCGCCGGCCTTTACCCCTCGTTCCAAAGCCAAGAAGACGAGGGACAGCGTGCAGGACATCCTTGAAGAGCTCGAGCGGCGACGCGAGAAGGCCCGGGCCGGCGGCGGCGAGAAACGCGTCGCGGCCCAGCACGCCAAGGGCAAGCTGACCGCGCGGGAGCGGATCGATCTGCTGCTCGACGAAGGCTCGTTCGAGGAGTTCGACATGTTCGTCGAGCACCGGGGGACAGAGTTCGGCATGGCCGAACAGAAGATTCCCGGCGATGGGGTCGTCACCGGCTGGGGCACGATCAACGGCCGCACGGTGTTCGTGTTCTCCAAGGATTTCACGGTGTTCGGCGGCTCGCTGAGCGGCGCCCACGCCCAGAAGATCGTCAAGGTCCAGCGCCAGGCCATGAAGATGGGCGCGCCGATCATCGGCCTGTTCGACGCGGGCGGCGCCCGCATCCAGGAGGGCGTCGACAGCCTGGCGGGCTATGCCGACATCTTTCTCGAAAACACCCTGGCCAGCGGCGTCATTCCCCAGATCAGCGTGATCATGGGTCCGTGCGCGGGCGGCGACGTCTATTCGCCGGCGATCACCGACTTCATCTTCATGGTGAAGGACACCAGCTACATGTTCGTCACCGGGCCGGACGTGGTCAAAACGGTGACCAACGAGGTGGTCTCGGCCGAAGAGCTGGGCGGGGCGCGGGTTCACGCCGCCAAGTCGGGCGTGGCCGAGGGGGCGTTCGAGAACGACCTGGAGGCTCTGACGCAAGTGCGTCGGCTGGTGGACTTCCTGCCGTCGTCGAACCGGGAGAAGGCCCCGATCCGCGAGAGCTTCGACGAGGCGGAGCGCATGGAGAGCAGCCTGGACACGCTGGTCCCGGCCAATCCGAACAAGCCCTACGACATGAAGGAGCTGATCCTGAAGATGGTCGACGAGGCCGACTTCTTCGAGATCAGCAGCGAGTGGGCCAAGAACATCATCTGCGGCTTCGCGCGCATGGACGGCGAGACGGTGGGCATCGTCGCCAACCAGCCGCAGGTCCTGGCCGGGGTGCTGGACATCGACTCCAGCCGCAAGGCCGCGCGGTTCGTGCGGTTCTGCGACGCCTTCGAAATCCCGATCATCACCCTGGTGGACGTGCCGGGCTTCATGCCAGGAACCAAGCAGGAGTATGGAGGCCTCATCAAGCACGGGGCCAAGCTGCTGTTCGCCTATGCCGAGGCGACGGTCCCCAAGATCACCGTCATCACCCGCAAGGCCTATGGCGGCGCCTATGACGTGATGAGCTCCAAGCACCTGCGCGGGGACGTGAACTACGCCTGGCCGACCGCCGAGATCGCGGTCATGGGGGCCAAGGGGGCGGTGGAGATCATCTTCCGCGCTGAGGCCAAGGATCCCGAGGCCCTGGCCGCCCGCGAGGCGGAGTACAAGGATCGCTTCGCCAATCCGTTCGTGGCCGCTTCGCGCGGCTACATCGACGACGTGATCATGCCGCATAGCACCCGCAAGCGGATCACGCGGGCGCTGAAGCACCTGCGCGGCAAGGAGCTGTCGAACCCCTGGAAGAAGCACGACAACATCCCGCTGTAGGGAATCTCCTCTCCCCCAGCTGCGGAGAGGAGACGAATGTCTCCGTTGATGTTTGGGAACAGTTCCCGTGGGGATAAGCCGTTCGCACAGGCCGCCGCCGTGACACGCAGCAGCGGAGGCGCGTCTCGTCCGAACGAGGCGTCGCGTGGGCGTGCGGGCGTCAGGGGCGGCTTTCACGCCTCAAGTTTACGAGCTCCCCCGATGAGGTGGAGAAGGCGGTCCCCGGAGTCCCCCAGAAGGGGTCGAGAGTCTCCAGAGTATCCGTCTCCACTGTCTCCTACTGAGCCTGCATCTTCACGGTCGGCGTGCCGTCGGCGTTGCCCAGGCGGGACGGTTCGCCGGCGAAGGCGCTGGCGTAGGCGGGGGCCAGCAGGGGCTGGAAGACCGACAGCGGCACGACGACCTCATAGTCGCCCTCCGAATAGGGGCCGACCACATAAGGGCCGATCAGCACGGCGAGGCCGCCCGCCTTGTCCGCCGTCTTGGATGGGACCAGCACCCAGGTGATCTCGTCCCAGGTCGGGCATTTCCACAGGTCGCTGAGCGGAACGGAGCCTTCGCGGCGGGCCTTGGCGGATTTCACGCCTTCGCAGACGGCGTTCTGGATGGGGGTCAGGTCGGCGCCGGCGCGGAAGATCTCTGCCGGCTGGACCTCCTTGTCGGTGGCGCTGTTCCACAGCAGGCCGGCCGAGCCGTGGTTCGGGTGAGCGCCGCCGGTGTAGTCGAAGAACTCGCGCCGCAGGGAGACGAGCGGCGCGGCGGCGGCGGCCAGTGTCCATTGGGCCTGGCTTTCGTAGGGACGCGCGGGCTTCTGCGCCGCCGCTTCGTCGGCGAACGTCCTCAGGGTGGTGGTTTCGTCGTCGTAGAGGCGCGAATGCAAGACCGGGAAGCGGGCGATCTCGTCGGCCAGCTTGAGGCGCACATTGGCGGCGGGGGTGGCCTGGTCGAACTCCAGCGGGGTCTTCGGAGCCGCCGTCTCGGTCTTCACCGGGGCGGCGGGGGCGGGGGAGCCGCCGTCTTCCTTCGGCGAACAGGCCATCAGCAGGAGCGGAGCGACCGCCAGGGCCAGGGACTTCGAAACTCGCATCGCGACGCCTCCATTGTCATCTGCATGGGTGATCGGCTTTCACCTGACGTCCCCTTCGCCTATGCAGAATGCATAACGGGAGGAAACGTGACCATGGACCAGCTGATCACCACGGAAAAACGCGGCCATGTGGCGGTCCTCACCTTCAACCGCCCGGACAGCCTGAACGCCCTGGGCGCGCCGGGGGACGGCGATCAGGTGGCGGCGGCCTGCGAGGCGGTGAACCGAGATCCCCAGGTGCGCTGCGTGGTGCTGACCGGGGCGGGGCGCGCGTTTTCGGCTGGCGGCGATGTGAAGGCCATGAAGGCCAAGGAAGGGGCGTTCTCGGGCGGGGGCATGACGCTGCGGGACAACTACCGCACCAACATCCATCGCATCGTCCGCTCGATCTACGGGCTGGAGGTTCCGGCCATCGCGGCGGTGAACGGGGCGGCCGTGGGCCTGGGCTGCGACGTGGCCTGCATGGCCGACATCCGCATCGCCTCGGACCAGGCGCGGTTCGGGGTGACGTTCTTGAAGCTGGGCATCATACCCGGCGATGGCGGGGCCTGGCTGCTGCCGCGCACGGTGGGAATGAGCCGGGCGGCCGAGTTGCTGTTCACGGGCGACATCATCGACGCCAAGACGGCGGGAGAATGGGGCCTGGTCAGCAAGGTCGTGCCGCACGAGACTTTGATGGGCGAGGCCATGGCCCTGGCGGAGAAGATCGCCCAGCAGCCGCCGCACGCCCTGCGCCTGGCCAAGAGCCTGCTGAAGCAGGGACAGACGGCGTCGTATGACACGATCATGGAGATGAGCGCTGCGGCCCAGGCCCTGTCGCACCTGACCGAGGACCACATGGAAGGCGTCGACGCGCTGCTGGAGAAGCGCGCGCCGAACTTCAAGGGCGCGTGAGATGGGGAAGGAAGCGCTCGTCAATGCGCGGTTCCCGGACGGGGATGACGACGGCAAACTTCAATGGGAGCAGCCGAAGCTTATCTTCCGGGGAGCGGCGCGCCGGGTCTTCGAGGGGGATGCTCTGAAGAGCGTCCGCGCCGAGGGCGGTGATCTGGTCGTCGGCGAGGCGCGTTTCGAGCTGGGTGAAGCGCAGGCCGCGAAGTGGGCCGAAGCGATCAACAACCCGCCGTCGCGGCTGGACAAGCTTGGGGTGAAGCCGGGACAGCGGGTCGGGGTTCATAATCTGGCGGACCACGAGTTCATCGACGAGCTATCCACGCGCGCGGCGCCGACCAGCGAGCTGGCGGATCTGGAGATCCTGTTCTACGGCGCGGACGACGCCGACGAACTGACGGCCATCGGCGGGCTGATCCCGGCTCTGGCCGAGGGCGGGGCTCTGTGGATCGTGTCGCGCAAGGGCAAGGCGGCGACGGTCAAGGATGTGGAGGTCATGGCCGCCGCACGGGCCCACGGCCTGGTGGACAACAAGGTCTGCGGCTTCTCTGACGCCCACACGGCTCTGCGGTTCACGCGGCGGAGGGGTTGAGATGAACCTGCGCGATTTCGGTCTGCTGCTGGCGGTCTGCCTGATCTGGGCGACCAACAACATCATCAGCAAGATCGTGGTCGCGCACTGGGGCGTGCCGCCGATGTTCTACGCGGCGGTGCGGTTCGCCATCGTGGCGCTGGCGACCCTGCCGTGGCTTCTGCCCGCGCCGAAGCCCGTATGGCGGATCGTGACCATCGGCCTGCTGATGGGGGCGGGCGGGTTCGCCTTGCTGTTCCTGGGTTTCAAGACCGCCTCGCCGTCCGCCGCCGCCATCGTGGTGCAGGTGGGGGTGCCGCTGACGACCCTGCTGTCGGTGGTGATGCTGGGGGAGCGGATTCGCTGGCGGCGGGGGCTGGGGATCACCCTGACCTTCCTGGGTGCGGTCACGGTCATGTGGAGCCCGCATGGGCTGGAGCTGTCGCCCGGCCTGATGTTCGTTGCCGCGTCGGCTCTGGCGGGATCGTTCGGCGCGGTGATGATGAAGCAGATGGAGGGGGTGAAGCCCCTGCGCTTCCAGGCCTGGGTGGGGGCGTCGTCTTTCATCCCCCTGGCGGCGGCGACCATGGCGTTCGAGACCGGCCAGTGGGAGGCCGCAACGGCCGTCGGCTGGCCGTTCTGGGCGGCGGTGGTGTTCAGCGCCCTGGTCGTCTCGGTGGTGGCCCACACGGTCTACTACTTCCTGATCGGGCGGTACGAGGCGAACCTAATATCGCCGCTGACCCTGATGACGCCGCTTGCCACCATCGGGCTTGGCGTGCTCATCACCCATGACCACTTCGACCTGCGCATGGGGATCGGGGCGGCCCTGGCCCTGATCGGCGTGCTGATCGTGGCCCTGAGGCGCAACCACGTCATGCCGCTGCTGCTGCTTGTCCGGAACCGAGTCTGATGTCGCTGGAATTCATCGAGGCCCCCTCGCCCAATTTCGACGCGCGGCAGGCTCCGCCGAACATGATCGTCATGCACTACACCGGCATGAAGACGGGCGAGGCGGCGCTGACCCAACTGCGCACGCCGGAGAAGAAGGTGTCCTCGCACTACATGGTCGAGGAGGACGGCCGCATCTTTCGTTTGGTGCCGGAGGAGCGCCGCGCCTGGCACGCAGGCAGGTCGTTCTGGAAAGGCGAGACGGGGCTGAACCACGTCTCCATCGGCATCGAGATCGTCAATCCGGGGCACGAGTTCGGCTATCGCCCGTTCCCCGAGGCGCAGATCGCGGCGGTGATCGCCCTGACCACCGACATCCGCACCCGCTGGGACGTGTCCAATGACCGGATCATCGGCCATTCGGACGTCGCGCCGGACCGCAAGGTCGATCCGGGCGAGCTGTTCCCGTGGAAGACCCTGGCGGAAGCTGGCCACGGCCTATGGGTCGAGCCGCCGGCCTCGCCTGGCGCGCCGCTGGCCGAGGGCGACGAGGGGGCGGGGGTGTTCGCCTTGCAGGCCGGTCTGACGCGCCTGGGCTATGACTGCGCGCCTTCGGGCAAGTACGACGCCCATACGAAGCTGATCGTCAGCACCTTCCAGCGCCACTGGCTGCAGAGCCGTTTCGACGGCATCGCCGACGGCGAGACCCGCGCGCGGCTGGTGCATCTGCTGCGCGCGTCTTGACCGCGGGGGCCTGAGCCCTCACAGAGGCCGCAGGATCAGACGGCCGGGCGGTCGCGGCGCCTTCGGGCGTCGAGGAAAGTCCGGGCTCCACGGTGACAAGGCGGCGGGTAACGCCCGCCGGGCGCGAGCCTAGGGATAGCGCCACAGAAAGCAAACCGCCTGCGGCCTCGGCCGTCGGTAAGGGTGAAAGGGTGGGGTAAGAGCCCACCGCGGACGCAGTAATGCGGACGGCACGGCAAGCCCCGCCTGGAGCAAGACCAAATAGGAACGTCGAGCCCCTTTGCTGGGGTAGGACCGTCGCCGGTCCGAGACGTTCGGGTAGGTCGCGAGAACCGTCCAGCGATGGGCGGTCCAGAGGAATGATCGTCGCGTCCCGCAAGGGGCGGCACAGAACCCGGCTTATAGGCCGTCTGATCCTGCTTTCCATTCAGCGGTCCCGATTGGGACAGGATGACTCCGGCTCACATAACGTCGGCGCCGGATTCACCATTCTACTTGCCTGTTCTGTGTATGTTCTGTGGATGCTTTACTTGCGTTAACCATAATCGCCTGAACTGACGTTGTTTTCGTAGAGATTCGGCATTCAGTGTCATTGTATCCCAATCTATCCCATGTTAACCCAAATGGACCGGTCGTTAAGGTTGACGGCGGGTCCGTGTGGGCGCGATTGGGCAGGGCTGGACGAGGGTGTTTCTCTCGACGTTCGACAAGCAGCTGGACGCTAAGCGGCGCATCGTGGTGCCGCAGGAGTTCCGCGCGGCCATGTCGGGGCCCTTCGACGGCGTCTTCTGCTTCCCTTCGATCGAGGCCGACTGCCTAGAGGCGGGCGGCAAGGCGCTGTTCGACCGCTACAACGGGGTGATCGAGGAGATGCCGTTCGGCGATCCGGTCCGAACCGCCCTGGAGACCAGCGTGCTGGGCGGCATGGCCCGCCTGTCCTTCGACAGCGCCGGCCGCATCACCCTGCCGGACAGTCTGTGCGAAATGTTTGGCCTGACCGACTGGGTTTCGGTGGTTGGGCTGGGCGACCGTTTCCAGATCTGGTCGCGCGACGCTTTTGTCGCTCATCGCGCCGAGCAGCGCCTCGCCGCCCGCGATGGGCTGGCCGCCCTGCGCGCCCAGCAGCGCACGGCGCGCCTGGGGGGCGCGGCATGAGCGAAGCGCCCCATATCTCCGTCCTGCTCGACGAGGTGCTCGGCGCCCTGAGCGCCAAGCCGGGCGAGACGATTATCGACGGAACCTTCGGCGCGGGCGGCTACTCCCGCGCCATTCTCGCCTCTGGGGCTCATGTGGTGGGCTTCGACCGTGACCCGACGGTTCTACGCTTCGCCGAGCCCCTGGCGGCGGAGAACAATCGTTTCCGCCTGATCCAGGATCGCTTCTCGCAGATGGGCGAGCATTTCGGTCCGGCGTCGGTGGACGGCGTGGTGCTCGACATCGGCGTGTCGTCCATGCAGCTGGACGAGGCCGAGCGCGGCTTTTCGTTCATGCGTGACGGTCCGTTGGACATGCGTATGGCCGCCGACGGTCCGACCGCCGCCGACCTGGTCAATGAGTTGGAGAAAGAGGAGCTGGCCCGCATCCTCTATGTCTACGGCGAGGAGCGCGAGAGTCGCCGGGTGGCGTCGTTCATTATCCGTCGTCGGGCAGAGCAGCCGTTCAGCCGAACCCTGGACCTAGCCGAGGTGGTGGAGCGCGCCCTGGGCGGGCGCCGCGGCGCCAAGGTCCATCCGGCGACCAAGACCTTCCAGGCCCTGCGCATCGCGGTGAACGAAGAGCTGACCGAGCTGGAGCGGGCGCTGGACGCCGCCGAGCGCATCCTTAAGCCGGGCGGTCGGCTGGCGGTGGTGACCTTCCATTCGCTGGAAGACCGGATCGTCAAAAGCTTCTTCATCGAACGCGCCGGCAAGACGCCCGGCGGTTCGCGCCATGCGCCGCCGACTGAGCGCGGGCCGGCCCCGACGTTCGAGCTGATCGGCAAAGCCGCCGCCCCTGGCGAGGCGGAGCTGGCGGTCAATCCGCGCGCGCGTTCGGCCAAGCTGCGCGCCGGCCTGCGGACCGCGGCGCCGGCCTGGGCGGAGGAGGGGCGCGCATGAGCTCGATCTTCGCCCGGCGCTATCGCGGCTTCCGCGTCATCGAGATCTTCGCCCTGACCCTGCTGCTCCTGCTGGTGCTGGGCGTGTACCTGGCCAAGACCGTGGCCGGCGGCGAGCGCGCGGAGATCGCGCGACTGGATCGTGAAATCTCTTCCGAGCGTGTCCGCGTCCGTCTGCTGAAGGCCGAGGTGGCCTATCTGGAGCAGCCGCGCCGGCTAGAGCGGCTGGCCACAAACTATCTGGGTCTGGAGCCGATCAAGGCCGCCCAGGAGATCGAATCCGATAGACTGGCCGAGATCGCAGCGCGTCTGTCGCCGCAGCGTCCCGTCCCGGCGCCGGCAGCGCCGGAAAGCAATGCTGCGGCGGCCTCCGACGAACCCACGCCGGAGACGCCGATGGAGAACCTGCAATGAGCCTGGCGGACATCTCGCCTCGCTTGCCCGCATGGCGCTGGATCATCGAGCGCGTCTGGAGCCTGGAGCACGCCTTCGAGCGGTCGAAGGCCGCCGGCCGCGCCCAGGACGACACCCGCCTGCGTATCTTCTTCATCCTGGCGATCTTCGGGACCGTGTTCCTGGGGCTGGCCATTGGGGCGGGACGTTCGGCTGTGTTCTCTGACGCCGGACGGGGCGGAGACTATGCGCCCTTGATCGGCGCCGCCCGCGCCGACCTGACCGACCGCAACGGCGAACTGCTGGCCGCCGACCTGACCCACTACGGCCTCTATATTGATCCGTCGGACGTCTGGGACGCCGCCGAGACCCGCCGCGCCCTGCGCCGCACGGTGGTCGGTCTGGACGCCAAGCGCCTGAACAAAGCTCTGCAAGGCAATCGCCGGATCTTCGTCCATGGCGGTCTGACGCCGGAGGAGCGCAACGTCATCCACGCGCTGGGCCTGCCGGGCGTCAGCTTCGAGGAGGAGGGGCGCCGCGTCTATCCGCTGGGCGGCACGGCGGCGCACCTGATCGGTTTCTCCGACAAGGGCGGGGCGGGTCTGGCGGGCGCAGAGCGCGCCTTGGACTCCGAACTGCGGCAAATCGCGGCGCGCGGCGGCGGCTCCTTGCCGCTGTCCATCGACCTGCGCATCCAGGCGGCGCTGGACGATGAACTGAACAAGGCCGCCATGCACTTCACGCCAAAGGGCGCGGTGGGGATCGTCACCAACGTCCACACGGGCGAGATACTCGGCCTGTCCAGCTGGCCGACCTTCGATCCGAACAAGCCGAACGCCTCGGACGACAGCGCGCGCCTGAACCGCGCGGCGGCCTCGGTCTATGAGATGGGCTCGACCTTCAAAGCGTTCACGGTCGCCATCGGCCTGGACACCGGGGTGGCCACGCCGAGCTCCACGTTCGATGCGACCCAACCGTACAAACTGGGCTACCGGACGATCCACGACTACCACGCCGCGCGGAAGGTCCTGACGCTGGTGGAGGTGTTCCAGCATTCGTCCAATATCGGCACCGCCAAGCTGGGCGTGGCCATCGGTCCGCGCCGGCTTGAGCAGTATTTCACCAAGCTGGGCCTGACCAAGCCGGCCAGCGTGGAGCTGCGCGAGTCCGCCCGGCCGCTGACGCCGAAGGTCTGGAATGACGATACGGTGGCCTCCACCTCGTTCGGTCACGGCATGAACGTCAGCCCGCTGGCCCTGACCGAGGCCATGGGGTCGCTGCTAAACGGCGGGGTGCGCGTGCCGCTGACCATCCGCAAGCAGGACGTCAATTATCGTCCCAAGGGCGAGCGGGTGATCTCCGAGCAGAGCTCGCTGGAGATGCTGCAGATCATGCGCGCCAACGTCTCCGACCCGATCGGCAGCGGCGGAAAGGCCAATGCTCCCGGCCTGTCGGTGGGCGGCAAGACGGGGACGGGCGAGAAGTACGACCCGGCAATCCGCGGCTACAACCACAAGCGCCAGGTGTCATCCTTCGCGGCGGTCTTCCCGACCGACGGCCCGGTGGAGGCCGACCGCTATTTCGTCCTTATCCTGATGGACGAGCCGAACGGCACCAAGGAAAGCTACGGCTTCTCCACGGGCGGCTGGGTCGGCGCGCCGGCGGCGGGCAAGGTGATCGACCGGATCGCTCCGTTCCTTGGCGTTCAACGCAAGTACGACGTTTCCTATTCTGTCGCGTCGAACGGCGCGTTCGCCGCTTCTGGAGGCGGCCGATGACCATGCCCCTGTCCGATCTGGTCCAACGGGACCTGCCCGTTGATCCCGTCATCACCGGCGTCACCGCCGACAGCCGCAAGGTGAAGGCCGGCACGCTGTTCGTAGCCCTGCCGGGCTCCAAGGTCGACGGCCGCAGCTTCATACCCGCCGCGCTGAACGCGGGGGCCGCCGCCATCCTGGCGCCTTCGGACGTGACCGACCTGCCGGTGCCGGTGGTGCATGCGCAGGACCCGCGCCGGGCCTACGCCCTGGCCGCCGCCAGCTTCTGGGGCGCGCAGCCCAAGACCTGCGTGGCGGTAACGGGGACCAACGGCAAGACGTCGGTCGCCGTGTTCTGCCGGCAGATCTTCGCCGAGCTGGGCCACAAGGCCGCCAGCATGGGCACCTTGGGCGTCACTGTGTCGGAGAAGGGCAAGCCGGACGTGCAGCTGACGCCGCCGGGCCTGACAACGCCCGACGCCGCCGACGTGTCCGAAATGCTGGCCAAGCTAGCCGCCGAAGGCGTGACGCACATGGCGCTGGAGGCGTCCTCGCACGGTGTGGATCAGCGGCGGCTGGACGGCGTGCGCCTGACGGCGGGCGGCTTCACCAACTTCACCCAGGATCACTTGGACTATCACGGCACCATGGGCGTCTATCGCGCGGCCAAGCTGCGCCTGTTCGACACCCTGTTGCCGCGCTGGTCGACGGCGGTGCTGAACGCGGATTCCGACGCCTATCCGGCTTTTGCGGCGGCGGCGGTGGGCGCGGGGCTGACCCTGTCGTCGGTGGGCGAGAAGGGGCGGGGCCTGCGTCTGGTCAGCCGCGAGCTGCTGCCGGAAGGCCAGCGCCTGGTGATCGCCCATGACGGCGTCGAGCATGTGGTGAACCTGACGCTGGCGGGCGCCTTCCAGGCCGACAACGTGCTGGTGGCCGCGGGCTTGTGCATCGCGGCGGGCGAGGAGCCTGCGGCCGTGCTGAAGGCGCTGGAAAGCCTGCAGGGGGCGGCGGGGCGACTGCAACGCGTCGGGACCGGCCCCAAGGGCGGCGAAGCCTATGTGGACTACGCCCATACCCCGGACGGTCTGGAGACTGTGCTGAAGGCCCTGCGTCCGCATACGCGCGGCAAGCTGATCGCCGTGTTCGGGGCCGGTGGTGATCGCGACCGCTCTAAGCGTCCCCAGATGGGCCAGATCGCGGCCCGCCTGGCCGACGTGGCCATCGTCACGGACGACAACCCGCGCTCGGAAGAGCCCGCCGTCATCCGCGCCGAGATCATGGCCGCGGCCGCCGGCGCGCGTGAGATCGGCGACCGCCGCGAAGCCATCCGCGCCGCCGCCGCGCTGCTGGAGGATGGCGACGTCCTCGTCGTGGCCGGCAAGGGGCATGAGCAGGGGCAGATCATCGCCGGCGTCACCCATCCGTTCGACGACGTGGCCGAGACCGCGAGCGCGTTGGGGCTGGCTGATGGCTGAATCCCTGTGGACCGCCGCGGAGATCGCGGCCGCCACCGGCGGCGTGCTGAATGGCGCGCCCTTTGAAGTTTCCGGCGTCTCCATCGACACCCGCTCCATCGAGTCTGGCGACCTTTTCGTGGCCCTGGCCGGCGTGCGCGACGCGCATGATTTCGTGCCCGGCGCCCTGGCCTCCGGCGCGGCGGGATCGCTGACCACGCGAGCGGTGGAGGGCTCCTGCGTCATCGTAGGCGATACGCTCAAGGCCCTGGAATTGCTGGGAGAAGCGGCGCGTGATCGTGCGCCCGCCAAGCGCGGCGCGGTGACGGGTTCGGTCGGCAAGACCAGCGTCACCCGGGCGGTGGAGGCGGGGCTGCGCCTGGCCGGGCGCGGCCATGCGTCGGTAAAGTCCTACAACAACCACATCGGGGTTCCTCTGACCCTGGCGCGGATGCCGCGCGACACCGAGCGCGCGGTGTTCGAGGTCGGCATGAACCACGCCGACGAAATCACGCCCCTGTCGCGGATGGTTCGCCCGCATGCCGTGGCCATCACCACGGTCGGGCCGGTGCATACCGAGAACTTCCCGGACGGGGAGGAAGGCGTCGCCCGCGCCAAGGCCGAGATCTTCGCCGGGCTGGAGCCGGGCGGGATCGCGGTGCTGAACGCCGACAATACGTGGTTCGACCTGCTGACGGCGGAGGCCGCGAAGGTCGGGGCGACAGTGTGGAGCTTCGGCTCCGGCGCCGACTGCACGGCTCGCCTGACCGGCTTCGACAGCCATGGCGACGGTGCGACGGTGCATGCGGTGATCCGGGGGGAGGTGATCAGCTTTCCGATCCTGCAGGCGGGCCAACATTGGGGCCTGAACAGCCTGTGCGTGCTGCTGATGCTGGAGGCGCTGGACGTGCCGCGCGCGACGGCGCTGGAGGCCCTGGCCAAGTTCGCGCCTATCGAGGGACGCGGGGCCGAAAAGGTCGTCGCCATCGACGGCGGCGGTTTCACGCTGGTGGATGAAAGCTACAACGCCAATCCAATCTCCATGGCGGCCGGGATCAAGAACCTGGGCGCCCGTAAGGTCGCGGGGCGACGCATCGTCGCGCTGACCGACATGCTGGAGTTGGGCCCGCAGGCGGCGGAGCACCACGCGGCGCTGGCCTCGCTGGCTGAAGACGCCGGAATCGACCTGGTGTTCTGCGCCGGGCCGCTGATGAAATCCCTGTGGGAGGCGCTTCCCCCGACTCGCCGTGGGGGGTACGCCGAGACAGCGGCTGAATTGACGCCGCTGGTCATGTCGGCCGTACGGGGCGGCGACGTGATCATGGTGAAGGGGTCCAACGGGTCGAAAGCCGGGACGGTCGCGGCCGCCCTGGCCTCGCTCGGTTCCGGGGCCGGTGCGGGTGGGGACCACTGATGCTGTATCTGCTCTATGAGCGCCTGAGCGAGCTGCGCGAGCATATCCCGCTCCTCAACCTGCTGAAGTACCTCACCTTCCGGACCGTCATGGCCGTGATGACCGCCCAGCTGGTGGTTATTCTGATGGGCTCCCGGTTCATCCGCTGGATGCGCGCCAAGCAGGGCAAGGGCCAGCCGATCCGCGCCGAGGGGATCCAGCGCCACGTGGTCGAAAAGGCCGGCACGCCCACCATGGGCGGGCTGATGATCCTGGCCGGCGTGTTCGTCGGCACGCTGCTGTGGGCCGACCTTTCCAACATCCACGTCTGGGTGGTGCTGTTCGTGACCGGGGCCTATGGCCTGCTAGGCTTCATGGACGACTATTCCAAGGTCACAAAGCAGACGACGGCGGGGCTTTCCAGCCGTCAGAAGCTGGTGGCGCAGGTGCTGGTGGCGGTGATCGCCTCCGTCCTGCTGATCGTCTTCTCGCCCAAGTCGCCGACGACGCCGGGCCTGGAGACCAGCCTGGTCTTCCCGATCTTCAAGCAGTTCATCTTCAACCTCGGCTGGTTCTACGTGATCTTCGCCGCCGTGGTGCTGGTGGGGGCGTCGAACGCCGTGAACCTGACCGACGGGCTGGACGGCCTGGCGACGGTGCCAGTGATGATCGCGGCCTCGACCTTCGGCCTGATCGCGTACCTGGTCGGCAACTACGTGTTCGCCAACTATCTGCAGCTCCATTTCGCGCCGGGGGTAGGCGAGCTGGCGGTGTTCTGCGGCTCCATCATCGGGGCCGGCATGGGCTTCCTCTGGTACAACGCGCCGCCGGCCAAGATCTTCATGGGCGACACCGGCTCGCTGGCCCTGGGCGGCGCCCTTGGCGCGGTGGCGGTCAGCTCCAAGCACGAGATCGTCCTGGCGATCGTCGGCGGCCTGTTCGTGGCCGAGGCGCTGTCCGTGATGATCCAGGTCGCCTACTTCAAGAAGACCGGGAAGCGCATCTTCCTGATGGCGCCCATCCACCACCACTTCGAGAAGCTGGGCTGGGCGGAATCCACCGTCGTGATCCGCTTCTGGATCGTCTCGCTGATGCTGGCCCTGGTCGGCCTCGCCACCCTCAAGCTGCGCTAGGGAGGGCTGGTTCAGGTCATGATCCCGGTACGCGGTTTCGAGGGCAAGACTGTCGCGGTGTTCGGCCTGGGCCGAACGGGCCTGACGGCCGCGCGCGCCCTGCTGGCCGGGAAGGCCAAGGTCATCGCCTGGGACGAAAAGGCTTCGGGCCGCGAGGCGGCGCAGGCCGAGGGGCTGACGGTCAAGGACCTGTGGGCCGCCGACTGGTCGCAGATCTCCGCCCTGATGCTGTCGCCGGGCGTGCCGCTGACCCATCCCAAGCCGCACTGGGTGGTGGAGAAGGCGCAGGCCGCCGGGGTCGAGATCCTGGGCGATATCGAGCTGTTCGCCCGTACCGTGAACGCCGCGCCGGCGCACAAGCGGCCGAAGGTCGTCGCGATCACCGGCACCAACGGCAAATCCACGACCACAGCCTTGCTGGGCCACATCTGCCGCAGCGCCGGGCGGGACACCCGCATCGGCGGCAACATCGGCTATGGCGTGCTGAGCCTGGACGACATGCACGGCGGGGCGGTCTATGTGCTGGAGACGTCGTCCTACCAACTGGACCTGACCAGCAGCCTGAAGGCCGACGCGGCGATCATCCTGAACATCTCGCCCGACCACCTGGACCGTCACGGCGGGATGGATGGCTACATCGCCGCCAAGCGCCGCATCCTGCTGAACCAGGACAAGGGGGACACGGCGATCATCGGCGTGGACGATCCGTGGTGCCAGCAGATCTGCACCGAGATCACCGCAGCCAACCGTCGGACCATCTGGCCGATCAGCGCCGGCCGGGCCATGGGGCGCGGCGTCTATGTCCTGCAAGGCGTGCTCTATGACGCCACCGGCGACCGGGTGACGGAAGTGGCCGATCTGCTGCGGGCCAAAAGCCTGCCGGGGCGTCACAACTGGCAGAACGCCGCCGCCGCCTATGCCGCCGCGCGCGCGCTGGGCATCTCCATGGCCGACGCGGCCGAGGGGCTGCGCACCTTCCCCGGGCTGGCGCACAGGATGGAGACCGTAGCGACGCTGGGCAATGTCCGTTTCGTCAATGACAGCAAGGCCACCAACGCCGACGCGGCGCGGCAGGCCATGTCGTCCTATCCGCGCTTCTACTGGATCGCCGGCGGCGTGCCCAAGGCGGGCGGCATCGACAGCCTGACCGACCTGTTCCCTCGCATCGCCAAGGCCTACCTGATCGGCGACGCTGCTCCGGCCTTCGGCGCGGCGCTGAAGGATCGCGCGCCATCCAAGGAGTGCGGCACGCTGGAAGCCGCCGTCATGGCCGCCTATGCCGACGCCAAGTCGTCGGGCGAAGAGGCGGTGGTGCTGCTGTCGCCCGCCTGCGCGTCGTTCGATCAGTTCGCCGATTTCGAGGCCCGGGGCGAAGCGTTCCGCACGGCTGTCCAGAAGCTGTCCAGGACGCCCAAGGGGGCGACCGCTTGAGCAGCGAGCGCAACAACGCCCACGCCTTCGCCCGCACGGACCAGTCGCGGTTCGGCGTGTGGTGGTGGACGACGGACCACTGGCTGCTCGGCGGCGTCGCCGCCTTGATCGTGGTGGGCGTATTGCTGTCCTTCGCCTCCAGCCCAGCCGCGGCCCTACGCATGGGCATCGACGACCCGTTTCATTTCGCCCTGCGTCAGTGCGTGTTCGCGGGCGCGGCGTCCTTCATCCTGATCGCCAGCTCCATGCTGACGCCGCGCGGGGTCAGGCGGACGGCGTTCTTTGTCTACATCGTCGCCATCCTGATCATGGCGGCCCTGCCGTTCATCGGGCACACGGCCAAGGGGGCCGCCCGCTGGGTGGCGATCGGCGGCTTCACCCTGCAGCCATCGGAGTTCATGAAGCCGGCGCTGATCGTGCTGGTCTCGTGGATGTTCTCGGAAGGGCAGAAGGGCGAGGGGGTGCCGGGGGTGTCCATCGCCTTCGGCCTTTATGGCCTGGCGGTGGGTCTGCTGCTGATCCAGCCGGACGTGGGGCAGACGGTGCTGATCACTGTGGCCTTCGGCGCGGCGTTCTGGATGGCGGGCGTTCCGCTGTCGTGGATCATGGGCCTGGGCGCCCTGGCGCTGAGCGGCTTGGTCAGCACCTATTTCATCTTCGATCACGTGCGGGCGCGGGTGACCAAGTTCCTCAGCCCCGAGCAGGCCGACACCCACCAGATCACCCGGGCCTCCGAGGCGATCGCCGCTGGCGGGCTGTTCGGCCGCGGGCCGGGCGAGGGGGTGATGAAACGCCACGTGCCTGACCTGCATACCGACTTCATCTATTCGGTGGCGGCGGAGGAGTACGGCTTGGTCTTCTCGCTGGCGCTGATCAGCCTGTTCTCCTTCGTGGTGGTGCGCGGGATGTACAAGGCCATGAAGTTGTCCGACCCGTTCGAGCAGGTGGCGGCCGCCGGTCTGTTCGTGCTGGTGGGCCAGCAGGCGATCATCAATGTCGCTGTGAACTTGAACCTGATCCCGACCAAGGGCATGACCTTGCCGTTCATCTCCTATGGCGGGTCTTCAATGCTCGCCATGGGGCTGACCCTGGGTATGGCGTTGGCGCTGACGCGTCGCCGCCCGGGGGCCTATTCGTCGACGGATGCGCTGGCTCGGGCCGGCGCCTTCGCCTGAGCTTGAGGGGTAAGTGCTCATGACCGGCAAGGTCGCCGTTGTCGCCGCCGGGGGAACCGGCGGGCACATGTTCCCCGCCCAGGCGCTGGCCGATACCCTGACCGCGCGCGGCTGGCGCGTGGTGCTGGCCACCGACGAGCGCGGCGAGCTCTATGCCGACAAGTTTCCGGCGGAAGAGAAGCTGTTCCTTTCGGCCGCGACCTTCAAGAAGGGCGACCCGGTCGGCATGATCCGCGCCGGCTTCGCGATCCTGGCCGGCGTGATGCAGGCGCGTAAGGCGTTCAAGCGCCTGAACCCCGCAGTCGTCGTCGGCTTCGGCGGTTATCCGTCCCTGCCGGCGCTGCTGGCGGCCACGGGGCAGAAGCGTCCGACCGTCATTCATGAGCAGAACGCGGTGCTGGGCCGCGTGAACCGCTTCATGGCGCCGAAGGTGACCGAACTGGCCTGCGCCTTCCCGACCCTGGAGATGGCCAGCCCGGCCGCCAAGGCGCGGGCGCATGTGATCGGCAGCCCCGTCCGTCCGGCCATTCAGGCGCTCTACGACCAGCCCTATGAGGCTCCGGGCGAAGAGGGGCCGATCCGTCTTCTGATCACTGGCGGCAGCCAGGGCGCGCGTCTGCTGTCCGAACTGCTGCCCGAGGCGGTGATCCGCCTGCCCGAAGACATCCGGATGCGGCTGGAGATCCAGCAGCAGACCCGGGCCGAGTCCATGGACAACGCTCGCCGGCTCTACGCCAACGCCCTGGTGAAGGCCGAGATTGCGCCCTTTTTTCGCGACATGGCCGGCCGCCTGGGCAAGGCGCATCTGGTCGTCGGCCGGGCGGGGGCCTCGACCGTCTGCGAACTGGCCGTGGCCGGTCGTCCGTCGATCCTGGTGCCGCTGAAGATCGCAGCCGACGATCACCAGCGTTTCAACGCCCGCCTGCTGGAAGACGCCGGTGCGGCGGCGGTGGCGCTGGAGGACGAGCTGACCACCGACACCATGGCCGGGGCGCTCAACGCGCTGCTGCGCGACGGTCCGCGTCTGACCCGCATGGCGGCATCGGCCCATGCGGCGGGCACGCCGGACGCCGCAGAAAAGCTGGCCGATCTGGTCGAGGCGACCGCCCGCTAGTTAGGTTCCAGGCCGGACTCGATCAGAGGACGGCCGATCTCGACCGCCTGTTCCACGCTTTGGGCCACCGGCACGGCCGGGAAGGGCGCGTGGCCGTCGCAGACCAAGTGGGCTGTGGCTTCCTCCATGCCGCCGGACGGAATGGTTTCCGCCTTGGTCGAGCCGCCGCTCAATGGGCCTTCGCGGCCGTTGGCGCGGAGGCTGGCGTAGCCGCCCCGGACCAGGGTGCGGGCGTCGCAGTCGATGCTGAAGACCTGCCAGCCGCCCCAGTAGGCCTCGCCCGCGGCGATGAAGTCTATCTCGACCACCTGCAGCACGCGCAGCTTGGCCGTTCGCCCTGTCCAGGCGATCCCGGTCTCGTCCACGAAGGCGGCGTAGCGGCCAACATCCACAAGCTTGAGCGCAAGCTTGGCCGGCGATTGGGCGTGCGCCGGGGCGGCGATCAGCAAAATCCCCGTCAGGAGGGCGTTTCCCGCCCGTCGCAAATCATTTAATCCGGCTGGCATGATCAAGCGTCGACGTCCCGTCCCCTTCGAACTTGGCCCCGTGCATTTCATCGGCATCGGCGGCATCGGCATGAGCGGCATCGCCGAGATCATGCTGCGTATCGGCTATACGGTTCAGGGGTCGGACGCTAAAGCCAGCGCCAATACCGAGCGGCTGGCCAAGCTGGGCGCGAAAATCTTCATCGGCCACGACGCGGCCCATGTGGAGGGAGCCTCGGCCGTCGTCTATTCGACCGCCGTCAAGCAGGACAATCCGGAGATGGTCGCCGGCCGCAACGCGCGCCTGCCGCTGGTGCGGCGCGCCGAGATGCTGGCCGAGCTGATGCGCCTGCAGTTCTCGGTCGGCGTGGCCGGAACCCATGGCAAGACCACCACCACCTCGATGGTCGCCACCCTGCTGGACGCGGGCGGGCTGGACCCGACGGTGGTCAATGGCGGGATCATCAACGCCTACGGCACCAACGCCAAGGTGGGCGAAGGCGACTGGATCGTGGTCGAGGCCGACGAGAGCGACGGCAGCTTCCTGCGCCTGAAGTCGACCGTCGGCATCATCACCAACATCGACGCCGAGCACCTGGATCACTGGGGCGACTTCGAAGCCGTGAAGAAGGGCTTCCAGGACTTCGTCGAGAACATTCCGTTCTACGGCTTCTGCGCGGTCTGCACGGACCATTCGGAAGTGCAGGCCCTGACGTCACGTATCGAGAACCGCCGCCTGGTGACCTATGGCACGAACCCGCAGGCCGAGGTCCGTGTCCAGAACATCACCATGGGGCCGGACGGCGCCGGGTTCGACGTGGTCATTTCGCCCCTGAACGGCGAGGAGCTGCGCTACGACGGCCTGCACCTGCCCATGGCGGGTCTGCACAACGTCTTGAACGCCACCGCCGCCATCGCCGTGGCTCGGGAGCTGGGCGTGGATGCGGAGGCGATCCGCAAGGGCCTGGCGAGCTTCGGCGGGGTGAAGCGCCGCTTCACCACCGTGGGCGTGGCCAACGGCATCCGCGTCATCGACGACTACGGCCATCACCCGGTGGAGATCGCCAACGTCCTGAAGGCCGCCCGGGCGGTGACCGAGGGTCGGGTGATCGCCGTGGTGCAGCCGCACCGCTACACCCGCCTGCGCGACCTGATGGCGGAGTTCAGCTCCTGTTTCAACGACGCCGACGTGGTGATCGTGGCCGATGTCTATACGGCCGGAGAAGCGCCGATCGAGGGTGTCGATCGCGATGGCCTGGTGGAAGGCCTGCGGCGCTATGGTCACCGCCGCGCCATCCCGCTGGAAAGCCCGGCGGCTCTGGCCGGGATCGTGGCGGAGGAGGCGAAGGCCGGGGACCTGGTGGTCCTGCTCGGCGCCGGCGACATCACCAGCTGGGCCTACGCCCTGCCGGCTCAGCTTGGGGCGCTGGCTTAATGGGCTGGCGCGACGCTCTTCCGGCGGTGCGCGGCAAGCTGCTGCGCGACGAGGCCCTGGCGCCGTTCACTTGGTTCCGCGTCGGCGGGCCGGCGGAGCTGATCTTCCTGCCGGAAGATGAGGATGATCTGGCCGATTTCCTGTGCGGCCTCGATCCGGCCGTTCCGGTCACGCCCATCGGCGTCGGCTCCAACACCCTGGTCCGCGACGGCGGGGTCGAGGGGGTGGTGGTCCGCCTGGGCGGTCGTCCGTTCGCCAAGGTTGAGGCTCGCGGCGACAACCGCATCTTCGCCGGGGCGGCCGTGCCCGACGCGATACTGGCGCGGGAAGCCGCGAAGGCCGGCATCGCGGGTCTGGAATTCTATCGCGGCGTGCCGGGTTCTATCGGCGGCGCCCTGATGATGAACGCCGGCTGCTATGGCTCCGAGACCAAGGACGTGCTGGTCGAGGCCTATGCCGTGACGCGGTCGGGCGAGCGCGTGACCCTGTCCAACGCCGAGCTCGGCTACACCTATCGCAAGTCCGCCCGCGCGGCGGCCGGCGACCTGATCTTCACCGGCGCCCTGTTCGAAGGGACCGCGGACGAACCCGCCGCCATCCAGGCGCGGATGGAGGAGATCACCGCCCGTCGCGAAACCACCCAGCCGATCCGAGAGAAGACGGGCGGCTCCACCTTCAAGAACCCGCCCGGGCATTCGTCCTGGAAGCTGGTCGATGAGGCGGGTTGGCGCGGCAAGCCGTTCGGCGGGGCGATGTTCTCACCGCTGCACTCCAACTTCCTGATCAATACCGGCGAGGCGACCGCCGCAGACCTGGAAGGTCTGGGCGAGGCGGTGCGCGCCGACGTGAAGGCCAAGACCGGCGTAGAGCTGGAATGGGAGATCAAGCGGATCGGGAAGGCCTGACAGCCTGCTTACGGTTTACGACTCCTGAGGTTGGTATAGCTTCGCCGCTTCCATCTGCTGGGGTTGAGTCCATGATCCGCAAACTGCTTCTCGCCGCCGCCTCGACGGCGCTCCTTTCCACGGGCGCCTACGCCCAGGACGTCGCCACGGCCGAGGCCCTGCGCGACAAGGCGCTGAAGAGCGACCTGGCCTGGGAGATCACAGAGGAGCTGACCGACATGGGGCCGCGCCTGGTGGGCTCGCCCGCCATGGAGCGCGCCAAGGACTGGGGCGTCGCCAAGCTGAAGGCCATGGGTTTCACCAATGTGGTGGCCGAGGAGTTCGCCAAGCCGTCGTGGACGCGCGGCGAGGAATGGGCCGAGATCACCGCGCCCTATCCGCAGAAGCTGTCGATCATCGGCCTGGGCCGGACCATATCCACCCCCGCCGCAGGGATCGAGGCCGAGGTGGTTCTCTTCAAGACCTATAACGAGCTGCTGGCCGCGCCGGCCGGGTCGCTGAAGGGCAAGATCGCCTTCGTGAATGAGCCGATGACCCGCGCCCAGGACGGCGCCGGCTATGGTCCCGCGGGCGCGCCGCGTCGTGGCGGTCCGGCGGAAGCCGCCAAGCGCGGAGCCGTGGCTCTGCTGATCCGTTCGGTCTCCACCTCCACTTCCACCGTGCCGCACACGGGCAGCACGGCGCATGGAACCGACGCGCCGAACGTGCCCGCCGCCGCCCTGGGCGTGCCGGAGGCTGACCTGCTCCAACGTCTGGCCCTGAAAGGCCCGGTGAAGGTGAAGCTGAAGCTCGTCAACAGCACCGACGCCAAGGACGTGGCGTGGAACGTGGCGGGTGAAATCCGTGGTTCGGAGAAGCCGGACGAGATCATAGTCATCGGCGGCCACCTGGATAGCTGGGATGTCGGGACCGGCGCCCTGGACGACGCCACGGGCGTCGCCATCACCACCGCCGCGGCCAAGCTGATCGCCGAGCTGCCCAAGCGTCCCAAGCGCACCATCCGGGTCGTGATGTGGGGTTCGGAGGAAAGCGGCGGCTCGTCTGACGCCTATCTGGCCGCGCACAAGAACGAGCTTTCGAAGATCGTCCTGGCGGGCGAGAGCGACACCGGCGCCGATCGGATCTACGCACTGGCCGTGCCCAAGGGTTCGGCGGACCACCCGGTCATGAAGGAAGCCTCGCGCATAATGACTTCGCTGAAGATCTTCACCGACCGCGCGCCTTCGGCCGGCGGCGGCGCGGACATCTCGGGGATCGAACGCGCGGGCGTGCCGGTGATCAACCTGCACCAGGACGCCAGCCGCTATTTCGACTTCCACCACACGGCGGACGACACCCTGGACAAGGTTGATCCGGCCCAGCTGGCGCAGAACGTCGCCGCCTGGACGAGCTTTCTCTATCTGGTGGCGGACAGCGACATCGACTTCCGCGCCCTGGGCGCGGCCGCGAAGTAAACGCTCTTAGACGCTGATATTGACGAGCGAACCGGGGGCGGTCTGGGCGGGAGCCTGGGCCGCCTTCGGCGTTTGAGCGCCGGCCAGCACGCCGCCGAACGTCACGGCAGGGGTGCGCGATCCGCCGTTCACGGACTTCATCACCGACATGGTCGCGGACTCGGAACGAGGCGCGCGCACGGCCTCGATGGGCCGGATTTCCCGGAACCCGCCGTAGTGCTGAATGCCGCCGACGATGCGATTCACCGCGTCCATGCGACCACAAATAAACGCGGTGGGCTTAACAGGGAGTTGAGAGTCGTCCAGAACCGCCGGGCAACTTCAAAGGCCTGTCCATGACACTTCCCCTGACCGGAAAACACGTCGCCGTCCTGCTGGGCGGACCTTCGTCTGAGCGGGAGGTGAGCCTGGTCTCGGGCCGTGAGTGCGCCGACGCATTGGAGCGTCTGGGCGCGAAGGTCAGTCGCGTGGACGCCGGTCGAGATCTGGCCGCGGTGCTGGAGCGCCTGAAGCCGGACGTGGTGTTTAACGCCCTGCACGGCGCGTGGGGCGAGGACGGCTGCGTCCAGGGCATACTGGAGACTTATGGCGCGCCTTACACGCATTCGGGAGTCCTGCCGTCGGCCCTGGCCATGGACAAGGCGAAGGCGAAGGCGGTCCTGGCGGCGGCGGGCGTGGTGGTGCCGGGCGGCGGCCTGTTCAATCGTCACGACGTGGCCCGCGATCACGTCATGGCGCCGCCCTATGTGGTGAAGCCCAACGCCGAGGGCTCCTCGGTCGGCGTCTATCTGGTGTTCGAGGGCGCCAACAGTCCGCCGCAGCAAGTGATCGATCCCGCCTGGACCTATGGCGAAGAGGTGATGGTCGAGCCCTATATCGCCGGCAAGGAGTTGGCCGTGGCGGTCATGGGCCACGTGGACGGCCCCCGCGCGCTGGCTGTCACCGACATCGTCTCCAGCACCGGCTTCTACGACTACGACGCCAAATATTCGGAAGGGGGATCGGTTCACGTCTTGCCGGCCCCGATCTCCGAAAGCGCCCGGGACCGCGCCATGCGCATGGCCGAGTTGGCGCACACCGCTCTTGGTTGCCGAGGCGTTACCAGAAGCGACTTTCGTTATGACGACATTAACGATCTTCTGGTCCTTTTGGAGGTCAACACCCAGCCCGGCATGACTCCCACCTCGCTCGCTCCAGAGCAGGCGGCTCATGAGGGAATCGGGTTCGACCAGTTAGTGCTTTGGATCACGGAGGACGCGTATGCCCGCGGCGCAGCGGGGGGCTCGGCAAAATAATGAAGCCAAGCCTCGGGTCAGAAAGCCCGCTAGTCCGGTAAACACGCGCGCGGCGAAAAAGCCTGCGCCGGGGGCGGCCCCCGCACGTCCGTCGCTTTCTCCGAAAGTGCTGCTGGCCGCTGGCGGCGCCGTACTGGTTCTGGGCGTCGTGGTCATGCTGGCCACTGGCGGCCGCGCCCAGCGCCTCGCCGACGGCGTCTCCACGGGGATCGACAACCGCTTCGCCGCCATGGGCTTTCGGCTGAAAGCCGTTCATGTGCAGGGGGCGTCGGCGATGGCGTCGCCGGACATCCTGCGGGCCTCCGGCCTCTACAAGGATCAGCCGCTGCTCGGCCTGGACCTGGAGCAGGTCCGTCAGCGCGTGCAGTCGGTAGGTTGGGTCAAGGAGGTGAAGGTCGTGCGCCTTCTGCCGGACACCCTGGTTCTGGCCGTCAAGGAACGTCGTCCTACCGCCGTCTGGCAACACGCCGGCCGCACCGTCGTCATCGACGGGGAGGGCGGGGCGATCACCGAGGCCGATCCGGGACGGTTCCCGCAACTGCCGCTGATCGTCGGCGCCGGCGCGGATGTCGCTGCTCCGGCCATTCTGCCGGCGGTGGCGCAGCGTCAGCGCCTCACCGACCGCCTGGAGGCCATGGTCCGCGTGGACCAGCGCCGCTGGGACCTGCGTTTGAAGGACGGCTCGCTCGTCCAGCTTCCCGCGATTGATGAGGAGGCGGCCCTGATCCAGCTCGACCAGCTGGATCAGCGTCAGAGAATTTTGGACCTCGGGTTCGCGCGCATCGATCTGCGTGATCCCGAAATGATTGCGGTGCGTCCGAAGGACGCTCCGGCCATCGGCCAGATGGTGGCTGGTGGCGCGTAGAAGGCAGAAAGCTGGGTTGGGGAACTCGATGTCGAGGATTGAAGAAAGGCGAGAGGCCCGGGACGGCCTGAAGGCGGCGCTCCAGCGCCAGCCGGTCATCGCCACGGTTGATCTTGGCGCGTCCAAGGTCAGCTGCTTCATCATGAAGGGTGAAGGGATCAAGCGCGAGGAGCGCGCCTTGACCACGGCCGGCGTCGGCTATGTGCAGTCGCGCGGCGTGCGCGGCGGCGCGATCGTCAACCTCGATGAGGCCGCCCAGGCCATCGCCCAGGCCGTTGAGCGTGCCGAGACCGTGGCCGGCGTGTCCGTCCAGGGCGTCACCGTGTCGACCGCCGGCGGTCAGCTGGCCAGCCATCGCGTCCGCGCCCAGGTCTCGCTCGGCGCCCGCCCCATCGGCGACGCTGACCTGTCGCGCGCCATCGGCTCGGCCCTGTCCCAGGTCAAGCTGCCCGGCCGCAAGCCGATCCACATGCTGCCCATGGCCTGGTCGGTCGACGGCCAGAAGGGCGTCAAGGATCCGCGCGCCATGTTCGGCCGCGCGCTGGGCCTGGAGTTGCTGGTCGTCTCGATCAACGAGAACGTCTTCCACACCCTCAACCACTGCATCGAGCGCGCCCACCTGTCCTTCGAGGGCGTGGTGGCCGCGCCGTTCGCTTCGGCGCTGGCGGCGCTGGAGGAAGACGAGATGGATCTCGGCGCTGTCTGCATCGACATGGGCGGCGGCTCGACCTCGGTCGCGGTGTTCAATGACGGCGCCCTGGTCCATGTGGACAGCCTGCCGGTCGGCGGCGGCCATGTGACTCAGGACATCGCCCGCGGCCTGTCGACCTCGCTGGTCGGCGCCGAGCGCATCAAGAACCTTCACGGTTCCGCCATCGCGTCCTCTAACGAAGACCGCGAGATGATCGAGGCTCCGCCGCGGGGCGACGATCCGGGCGCCGGTCCAGTGGTGGCTCCGCGCTCCATGCTGAAGGGCATCATCGCACCGCGCGTGGAAGAGACGCTGGAGCTGCTGCGCGAGCGCCTGAAGGCTTCCGGCGCGCCGGTTGAGCCGGGCGCGGGCATCGTCCTGACCGGCGGCGCGAGCCAGCTGGCCGGCGTGCGCGAGGTGGCCGTGCGTGTGTTCGACCGTCCGGTCCGCCTGGGTCGACCGCGTCGCCTGCCGCATCTCGCCGACGCGGCGTCAGGTCCCGCGTTCTGCGCTTCGGCCGGGGTGTTGCAACGCGCCGCTTTCGGTCCGCGTGAAGTGGTCTCGTCCAAGCAGCTGATGGGCCAGAAGGTGCGTCGTGAGCCGGTTGATCCGGCGGCCGGCGCGCTGGCGCGCGCGGCGGCCTGGCTGCGCGACAATCTCTAGGGAATCGCAAAAGGAGATTCGTCGCTCCTGGCGGGTGGCGAATCCGACTCATGGTTAATTCGCCGCAGGCTGGTTAACGCCTGGAACTGTCCACAGAGAAGCCCGGTTCGACTCGGCATTTCCTTGAGGCAACAAGGAAAATTCGGTTTTCCGCCTCTTTGACGCCTTCCGACTCAGCGTATGCAGTTAACTGCCAATTAACGATGGTGGTTCAACTGTTAACCGAACCGTCGTCGACGGGCGGGCGAGGTGGGTCGCCTTAACCCTCGATGACTTCGGCGAAGGACTTGGGGTCCAAAAAGATGGCTATTTCTCTCTCGGCGCCGCGGACGACTGAATTGAAGCCCCGCATCGTCGTCTTCGGGGTCGGCGGCGCCGGGGGCAACGCCGTCAACAACATGATCGAGGCGGGCCTCGAGGGCGTGGAGTTCGTGGTCGGCAACACCGATGCGCAGCAGCTCCAGTTCGCCAAGACCGACCGTCGCATCCAGCTCGGCGTGCAGGTCACGCAAGGCCTCGGCGCCGGCGCGCATCCTGAAGTCGGCATGAGCGCCGCTGAAGAGAGCTTCCCGGAGATCGGCGAGCACCTCGACGGGGCCCACATGGTCTTCATCACCGCCGGCATGGGCGGCGGCACCGGCACCGGCGCCGCGCCGATCATCGCCAAAGCGGCCCGCGAGCGCGGCATCCTCACCGTCGGCGTGGTGACCAAGCCCTTCCACTTCGAAGGTCGTCACCGCATGCGCCTGGCGGACTCGGGCATCGCCGAGCTGCAGCGCTACGTCGACACCCTGATCGTCATTCCGAACCAGAACCTGTTCCGTCTCGCCAATGAGCGGACGACCTTCGCCGAAGCCTTCGGCATGGCCGACCAGGTGCTGCACTCGGGCGTGCGCTCCATCACCGACCTGATGGTGCTGCCGGGTCTGATCAACCTCGACTTCGCCGACGTCCGCACGGTCATGACCGAGATGGGCAAGGCGATGATGGGCACGGGCGAGGCGACCGGCGAAGACCGCGCCCTGATGGCGGCGCAGAACGCCATCCAGAACCCGCTTCTGGACGAAGTTTCGCTGAAGGGCGCCAAGGCCGTGCTGGTCAACGTGACCGGGGGCCTGGACATGACCCTGCTGGAAGTGGACGAGGCGGCCAACGCCATCTCCGATCAGGTCGATCCGGAAGCCAACATCATCTTCGGCGCAGCCTTCGATCCGTCGCTGGACGGCGTGATCCGCGTGTCGGTGGTCGCCACCGGCATGGACGGCGCCGCGATGATCGCGGCGGAACCGCGCTCCACCCGCACCCAAAACACCGGCGCCGCGCCACTGATCGTGGAAAAGGCCGCTCCGGCTTCCACCTTCACCGCTCCGGTCGCCGCCGCGCCTGAGCCGGTCGCCGCGTCCGAGCCCGCCTATGTCGAGCCGGTCGCCGAGATCGAACCGGAGATCGCTCAAGCCGACCTCTACGCCGCCGAACCGGTCGCCGAGTATGCGCCCGAACCGGCCCCGCTGCAGCCGGTGGCCCGCATCGTCGATCCGTCGGTGGATGACGTGGTCGAGGACGAGCCGATGTTCGTGGACAACCGCTATGCGGAAGAGCCGCGTCAGAAGAGCGGCTTCTTCAGCCTATTCGGCGGCCGTCCGCGCTACGACGCCGCGCCGACGCCTGCGCCGACCCGCGCCGTCGCCGGTGGTGGTTCGGCCCGCCCGATCGCGCAGCCGATCGAGCAGGAACTGAACGACGAAGGCGAAGACCTGGAGATCCCGTCCTTCCTGCGCCGTCTCGCCAACTAAGAAAAAAAGGCCAAAATCAGGCTTTGAGCACGCCCCGCCCCGCGCGGGGCGTGTTTTATTTTCGCCATATTTTTCAACGCTCTGCGCGAGAAACAATCCGAAACAGGACTTGTTTTGCGGTGCAGCAAGCCGCCCCTTAAATCGAAACTGGGGCGTGAAACCGTCTGCGTCTTTGACGGTTATGTTTGTTTCGAAGGATCGCTCGTGTCTGCAGCAACGCATTTTCAGCACACCGTGGCAGGGCCGGCGATCTTCGCCGGCGTCGGTCTGCACACCGGTGCGCGCGTTCGGGTGGCTATCCGCCCGGCTGCCGTTGAGACCGGCGTCGTCTTCGTCCGCACCGATGTGACCGATCGCGACAACATCGTGCCGGCCACGGCTCAGTCCGTGGGCAAGACCCAGTTGGGCACCGTGATCAACAACGCCGCCGGCGTCTCGGTCTCGACCATCGAGCACCTGATGGCCGCCCTGGCCGCCCTGAATATCGACAACGCCATCGTCGAGCTCGACGGCCCGGAAGTGCCGATCATGGACGGCTCGGCCGAGCCTTTCGTCCAGATGCTGGACCGCGCCGGCCATCGCCGCCAGGAAGCGCCGCGCCGCTATATCGAAATCCTACGCCCGATCGAGGTGACGGACGGCGACAAGCGCGCTGTCCTGACACCGTCGGAGAGCTTTGAGGTCGCTTTCGAGATCGCCTTCGGCAGCAAGGCCATCGGCCGTCAGCGCGTCGATCTTGAGATGGATGAGCAGACATTCCGCCAAGAGCTGTCGAACTGCCGCACTTTCGGCTTCGTGCACGAGGTCGAGGCGCTGCGCGCCATCGGCCTGGCCCGCGGCGGCTCCATGGAGAACGCGGTTGTCATCGACGGCGACCGGGTGCTGAATCCCGAAGGCCTGCGCCGTCCGGACGAGTTCGTGCGCCACAAGGCCTTGGACGCCATCGGCGACCTGTACGTGCTCGGTTCGCCCATTCTCGGCCGCTTCGAAGGCGTGCTGGCTGGTCATGGTCTGAACAACGCTCTGGCCCGCGCGGTGGTCGCCAATCCCTCGGCCTGGCGCATCCGCACCTACGCCGCCGATCTCGCCGAAGCCGTCTGAGCTTTCTCTGCGTTTGCGCCCGCTCATGGGTGGTGTAGAAGCGCTGACGGCGCGGGGGCGCGCGATTTGTTCTACCCGGTGAGGATTCGTGCTTCGTAACCCTGTGAGCCGTACGGTCGTTGTCAGCGCCGCGCTTGTCGCAGCCCTTGCTGTGTCGGGCTGCGCCGGCAACAAGAAGAAGCCGACGATCCAGTACGAGGAGCGCCCGGTCGAGCTGCTCTACGCCACTGGCGCGGACCGTCTGGACCGCCGCGAGTGGGATGACGCAGTCAATTACTTCCGGGAAGTGGAGCGTCAGCACCCGTATTCGGAGTGGTCGCGCCGGTCGATTCTGATGACCGCCTACGCCCACTACCAGGGCAACGACTACGCCGAGGCCATCGGCGACGCCGAGCGATTCATCTCGCTGTATCCGGGCAATCCGTCGACGGTCTACGCCTACTACCTGAAGGCCATCTGCTACTTCGAGCAGATCGTCGATGTTGAACGCGACCAAGCCTATACCGAGCAGGCGCTCGCCTCTCTGCGCGAGGTCGTCCAGCGCTATCCGAATACGGAATACGCCCTGGATGCGCGTCTGAAGATCGACATGGTCAACGACCAGCTGGCGGGCAAGGAGATGACCATCGGTCGTCACTATCTGCGCAACGGCAACGCCCTGGCCGCCATCGGCCGGTTCCGCACCGTCGTCGACCGGTACCAGACCACGACCCATACGCCCGAAGCGCTCTACCGTCTGGTGGAGTCTTATCTGACCGTCGGCCTGATCGACGAGGCGACCAAGAACGGCGCCGTGCTGGGCTACAACTACACGAACGATATCTGGTACCGCGACGCCTACCGGCTGCTGAACGACCGCGGCCTGCGCCCGGCGATCGAGCCGCGCACGCCCGGCGCCAAGCGCAGCTATCTGGAGCGCCTGACGGGCGCCGGAAAGAACCGCACCCTGCCGCCGCCGGTAGAGCAATCAGAGGCCGCCGCCAAGACGCCGGCCGGCGAAGCCGCCGCGACTCCCGCCGTTAAGGCGCAGCCCAAGGCCAAGAAGAGCTTCCTCAAGCGCCTCTGGCCCCTTTAATCCGAGAAGATTCGCGGCGATCTTGGGCCCATGCTCATCGGCCTCGGCATCCGCGACGTCGTCCTGATTGAAAGCCTGGACCTGTCCATCGGCGAAGGCCTCACCGTGCTTACGGGCGAGACCGGGGCGGGCAAGTCGATCATCCTGGACTCCCTGGGCCTGGCGACCGGCATGCGCGCCGACGCGGGCCTGGTTCGGCGCGGCGCATCGCAAGCATCGGCCACCGCGCTGTTCGCCCTGAAGCCCGACCATCCCGTGTGGACCTATCTCGACGAGAAGGGTCTGGACTACGACCGGGGCGAGGATCTGGTCCTGCGCCGTCTGCTAGGCGCGGACGGAAGGTCACGGGCCTTCGTCAATGACCAGACCACCAGTGTCGGAGTGTTGAAAGACCTGGGCGGCATGTTGTTGGAGGTCCACGGTCAGCACGAGACCGTCGGCCTGCTTGATCCCAAGACCCACCGCCCGCTGCTCGATGCCTATGGGGCGGTGAGCGCGTCGGCCGTGGCCTCGGCCTGGAGCGCCTGGCGCGCCGCTCGCGAGGTGCTGGAAGGCCTGCGTACCCAAGCCGCCAACGCCGAGGCCGAGATCGAAGAGCTGACTTTGCGTCTGGGCGAGCTGGATCGTCTCGATCCCCGGGAAGGGGAGGAGACGGAGTTGGCGGAAGAACGGGCGCTGCTGGGGGCGGCGGAAAAGGCGCTGGCCGACATCGCCTCCGCCCAGGAGCAGCTTTCAGGCGACGGCTTGTCAAACCGCTTGGCGCAGGCGTTCCGCGCCTTGGAGCGGGCCCGCGACCGAGCCATTCAGGCCGGCGCGGCGCCGGATGGGCCGGCGGTGTCACGCCTGATGGCCGCCTGCGAATCCGTGGACCGGGCGCTGGTGGAGGCGCAGGAGGCCTCGGCCGCCGTGGATTCCGCCGCCGACGCCTTTGATTTTGAACCCGACCGCCTGGAGAAGACGGAGGAGCGGCTGTTCGCCCTGCGCGGGATGGCCCGCAAGCTCAACGTCTCGGTGGAGGAATTGCCGCTGGTCCGGGCCGAGTACGCCCAGAAGCTGCAGTCGGTTGAGAGCGTCGGCGAAAGCCTGGTGACCGCCGAGCGCGAAGCCGCCGAGGCCCGCGAAGCCTATCTGTTCGCTGCGGAAACCTTGACGGCCGAACGCAAGGCGGCGGGGGATCGGCTGGCGGCGGCGGTGGAGGCCGAACTGGTCCCGCTCAAGCTGGAGAAGGCCCGCTTCCGCGTGGCGGTTGAGCCGCTGGGCGAGGACAAGGCCGGGCCGTCCGGCATGGACCGCATCACTTTCCAGGTGGCGACCAACCCGGGCAGCCCGTTTGGCGAGATCGGGGCTATCGCGTCCGGCGGCGAACTGGCGCGCTTCGCTCTGTCGCTGAAGGCGGCGCTGGCGGGCCGCGCCGAGGGCGCGCAGCCGCTGATGATCTTCGACGAGGTGGACCAGGGCGTAGGCGGCGCCGTGGCTGACGCCGTGGGTCTGCGCCTGCGCCGTCTGGCCGGAAACGCCCAGGTGATGGTGGTCACCCACAGCCCGCAGGTCGCCGCGCGCGGTCACGCGCACTGGCGCATCGCCAAGGCGGGCGACGGCGAGGCGTTGCGCACGAAGGTCGAGCTGCTGTCCCCCGCCGCGCGGGAGGAGGAGACGGCCCGCATGCTGGCCGGCGCCGAGATCACTGAGGCGGCCCGCGCCGCCGCGCGGGCCCTGATCGGCGGCTAGCGGCTGGCGCGGCTGGAGGCCGGCACGCTGTCGGCGATCGGATCGACCCGCACAGACCAGGCCACGCCGCCCGCCGCGATCAGCAGAACTGCGCAGATCGTCAGGCCCCAGGCGGGCTTGAGCGTCCCCTGAAGCAGCGGCCACAACAGCAGGGCGCACAGCACCAAGGGCAGGGCCATGGCGGCGGGCAGGTCCGCGCCGACCCCCTCGAAAGCCAGATGGGATATCCCCAGCAGGTATGCGCAGCCGACCGCGGCTCCCACGGCCAGGACAGCCAAGCCGGAGACCCAGCGCTGGCCCAGCAAGGTCGTGCCGGCGGCCATGAGGCCGGCCAGCAGAAGCGGCCAAGCATAGAGCGCTCCCGCCGTGGGGTAGAACACCTGCATGACGATCCCGAGGATGAACACCACGGCGGCGAGACCGAACCACCCGCCCCAGGTTCCGGGCTTCAGGGCGGCGACCGCCGGGATCAGCAGCGTGGCGACGGCGGCCATGATGAGCAGGGGGACAGGCGCGGCGCCAAGCGCCAGACCCGCCGCCGCGAAGATCACGGGCGGGCACATCTGCAGCCAACGCCGGCTGGCGGGCTGGACGGCCGCGGCGAGCAGGACGGCCAAGGCGATGAGAGCGGCTTGAAGCTCCAGGCGCGGGATCGCCGCGAGCCGGTCGTAATAGTCCGGCTTTCCGGGGACGAAGGACAGCTGGTTGAAGACCGTCAGCAACAGCGCTGCATTGGCGGCTGCCGCGAAGGCCAGAATTACGCCGCCGGCCAGGCTGGTCCAGGGCATCACGCCAGCGCGCCGCACCTGCCAGCCTGCGTACAGCAGCAGACCCGCGGCGACGGCCAGAACCAGCCAGCCGACCACGGGCGGGTAGGCGATGACGAACTGGCCGAACACGTCGCTGAATGTCTTGTCGCCGGTCTTGGGCGGCAGGGCCGGCGTCGAGGCGAGCGCGCGGGTCAAGTCCAGGGTCTGAGAGCCCATGTGCTGCAGAGAGCCCCTGTCCAGATTTGCGGGGCTCGCCAAGGGCGAGTGGTACAGGTGCGGATCGCCAATGAAGGCGATGTTGAACCCCGGCACGCCGCGCTTCTTGGCGGTGGTGTAGTCCGTGCCGTTGGGCATCAGGTCATAGATCAGGACCGATAGAGAGTTGGTCATCGGCTGACGGACAGCGTGGACATAGAGGTCCATCATCGCGCCGTTGCCGGAACCGGTCTCGAACATGTTGGCGCGGCCGCCGCCGCCACGAGCCTCCAGATTGACCACCACGCCGACATTCTTGGCCATGGAGTGGTCGCGGAAAAAGGCTTCCGCGCCTTCCAGGCCAATCTCCTCGGCATCGGAGAACAGCACCATTATGTCACGAACCTGCGGGCCGTCCGTCTTCAGCGCGCGCAGGGTTTCCAAGATAGCGGCAACCCCGGCTGTGTCATCGGCGGCCCCTGGCGATCCGGGGACGGTGTCATGGTGAGCCATGAGCAGGACGGCCGGCTGGGTGCGGTCGCGGCCGGGCAGGACGCCGATAAGGTTGATCCCTTCATCCGGAACCGGGTCCTTGCTCCACTTGGCCATAGCCTTCCGGGTCGCCTCGGGCACAGCGAAGGGCTGCACCCGGACTTCCAGACCCAGCTCGGTCATCCGTTCGGCGAGATAGGCGCGGACGCGGGTGTTCTCCAACGAGCCGGTGGGGTGGGGCGCGCTGGCGATGACGTCAACGTCTGCCATTGCGCGCGTGGCGGAGAAGACGCCGGCCGGCGCGTCGGCGGGCAGGGGGCTTGGCGGGCGGGCCGCCAGCAGGGCGATGACGACGGCCGCGATGATGGCGCCGAGCGCCGCGATGATCCTGGCCATGACGCCCTCTTGTTATTGCGCCCATCCAAGCAGGAAGGACGGCTGGCGGAAACCCGCTTTGACTGCCAGAAATGCCGACGTGAAGCCGATTGAGTCCCTGACCGAAGCCGAAGCCGCGGACGAGCTGACCCAGCTCGCCGACATGCTCGCCGCGCATGACATCGCCTATTATCAGGACGAGGCGCCGACCGTCTCGGATGCTGAGTATGACGCGCTGCGCCGCCGCAACACGGCGCTGGAGCAGGCGTTTCCGCATCTTGTCCGGGATAACTCGCCGTCCATGCGGATCGGTGCGTCACGGTCGGCGTCGTTCGCACCGGTGGAGCATGGCGTGCCCATGCTGTCGCTGGACAACGCGTTTTCCGACGAGGAGGTGGCGGATTTCGTCGCCCGCATCCGTCGCTTCCTGAAGCTGCCGTTCGACGAGCCGGTGGAATTCGCGGCAGAGCCGAAGATCGACGGCCTCTCGGCCTCGCTGCGTTACGAGAAGGGCGTCCTGGTGCGCGGCGCCACCCGTGGCGACGGCAAGACCGGCGAGGACGTCACCGCCAACCTGAGGCAGATCGCCGACATCCCGCACCGGCTGACCGGCGACGTGCCGGAGGTGATCGAGGTGCGGGGCGAGGTCTATGCGCCTCTGGCCGGCTTCGAGGCCTTCAATAAGGCGGCGGAGCAGGCGGGGACCCGCACATACGCCAACCCGCGCAACTTCGCCTCGGGCTCGCTGCGCCAGATCGATTCCGGTGTCACGGCCAAGCGACCGCTGCGCTTCTTCGCCTATGCCTGGGGGGAGGTGAGCGAGTTGTTCTCCGACACCCAGCATGGCGCCTTGGAGAGGCTGAAAGCCTGGGGTTTCGTAGTCAACGACCGCTCGGTCCGCGTTTGCAACGCAGAGGGGCTGCTGCAGGTCTATCGCGCGACCGGCGAGGCGCGGAGCACGCTCGACTACGACATCGACGGCGTCGTCTACAAGGTCGATCGTCTGGACTGGCAGCAGCGGCTGGGCTTCGTCGCCCGCTCCCCGCGCTGGGCGATCGCCCACAAGTTCCCGGCCCAGCAGGCGACCACGGTGCTGGAGGGCATCGACATCCAGGTGGGGCGGACGGGTTCGCTGACGCCAGTGGCGCGGCTGCGTCCTGTGACCGTCGGCGGCGTCGTGGTGCGCAACGCCACCCTGCACAACGAAGACGAGATCGAGCGTCTGGGCGTGCGGATCGGCGACACCGTGCGGCTGCAGCGCGCAGGCGACGTGATCCCGCAAATCCTGGGTTTTGTTCCCGAGCTGCGGCCCGCGGACGCCCGGCCCTACATCTTCCCGAACCAGTGCCCGGTCTGTGGCTCGGAAGCCGTGCGCGAGGGCGATGAGGTCAAGCGCCGTTGCACGGGCGGCCTGATCTGCGACGCCCAGATCGTTGAGCGGCTGAAGCACTTCGTCAGTCGCCGCGCTTTCGATATCGAAGGCCTGGGCGAGAAACAGCTGATCGCCTTCCATACGCGGGGCTGGATCAAGGAGCCTGCCGATATCTTCCGCCTGGCGCGCGACGAGGAGAAGCTCGCGCAGCTGCAGGCCGAGGACGGCTACGGCGAGACCAGCATCCGCAACCTTGTGGCCGGCATCGACGCCCGGCGACGTATCGCCCTGGACCGGTTCCTCTTCGGGCTGGGCGTGCGGGACATCGGGGAGCAGACCTCCATCGTGCTGGCGAGGGCCTTCGAAAGCTGGAGCGCGTTGAAGGCCGCCGCGCTCGAGGCGGCGCGAGGTTTGCCCAGCGACGCCTGGCGGGAGCTGGCGGCGACGAACGCCATTTCCGCCCGGGTGCTCAGCCAGATGGCCGAGGCGACCCTGGCGGAGGACGATCCTTGGCCAGAGGCGACGCTGGACATGAAGATCAGCCAGGCTTTCCCCGGACTGGCGGCGCCGGCCCGTCGTGGGCTGGCCAGCCTGGCAGACGACTGGGCGGGTCTGCGTCGCCTGGCGGAAGCCGCGCGGCAGGGGCCGTCGGAGATGCTGAACCAGATCGCCGGTGTCAGCGGGGTCGGCCCGGTCGCGGCCGAGGCCCTGGCCCACTTCTTCCATGAGCCGCACAATCTGGCGGTGGTCGAGGCGCTGGAAAGCGAACTGACCGAGATTATCGACGCCGAGCGGCCGAAGGCCGATACGGCGGTGGCCGGAAAGACGGTGGTCTTCACCGGCTCGCTGGAGAAGATGACCCGCGACGAGGCCAAGGCGAAGGCGGAAAGTCTGGGCGCCAAGGTGTCCGGATCGGTCTCCAAGAAGACCGATCTGGTGGTGGCCGGTCCCGGCGCGGGATCCAAGTTGAAGGACGCCGAGAAGCACGGGGTCGAGGTGATCACCGAGGACGAGTGGTTGGCCCTGATTGGCGGCTGATCTTCAGAAGTAGTCCTTAAGGACGAGGTTCACCGTCTCGCTCGTGTCGAGGGTGAGGACTAGGGTCTGCCCTGCCGCGGCGGTGCGCAGCTTGGTCAGGCCGGCGACGGCGAGATCCTTCGCCGGTTGGCCGTTTACTGCCGTGATCTTTTGGCCAGTCTTCAGCCCGGCCGTCTCGGCGGGAGAGCCGGGCGCGACAAAGCTCAGGGCGAAGACGCCGTCGCTTAAACGGGCCCCCAGGCCCGAGCGGTCCTTTGTGAATGGCGCGCCGATCGCGTCGGGGCGAGGCTTCAGCAGGATGCGGTGACGCGAATAGTCGGTGGTCAGCTCGAACCGGCTGAGGATCGGCATGCCGATGTTGCCCAGGGTCTGGGTGGTGTCGAGAGCGCTGCCGTCCTCCTCGCCGAAGTTGGCGGGAATATCCTTCAGTTCGACGCCGCCGAGGGTCAGGGTCCTGATGGTGGCCACGTTGCGCGGCTTCATCCCGCCGATGGCGCCCGCCAGGGCCTTTGAGGACGGACGGTCCGCCAGCAAGTTGCGGGGCTTCCAATAGCCGGGGAAGACTAGCAGCGGCGAGCCGTTGCCGAGGTCGAAGTCGAACAACACCGGCTCCGCCCCCTCGATGGAGGCGGGGATGGCGTGCAGTCCGTTGGAATTTGTCACCGGAACCGCCACGGCACCGAGCTTCGGCGTGAAACGGGCTGGGTCCTGGAAGCTGATCTTCTGGCCGGCGAAGTCCAGATCGACAACCACCTCGTTGAACATCTCCTTGCCCAGGATCACCGGTAGGGGGCGGCCGATGACGTTAGCGATCGGCTTCAGGTCCATCAGGGCGACGGTGAGGTTGCGCAGCTCCATGCCGCCGATGCGCAAGGTCACGCCAGAGGCCAGTTCACCCAGCTCGCGTCCGCCCGTGCCGACGACGGTGACCAAGGCCGATGGCTTGATCCCCAGGCTCTCGGCGAAGGCCTTGTCGAGCACGGTGGTCTCGGCGCCGCTGTCGAGCATGCCGCGCGTGTCCACTCCGTTCACCGACACCGGCATGTAAATGCGCGAGCCGAGGTAGAACTCGAAGTCGACCGGATCCGCAGCCTTGCCATCCGCGAATGCGTAGACCTTGCGCGGGGCTGGTTGCGCGAAGGCGTTGTCGTCGGCCTTGGGATCGATGTCCGCCTTGGCGACGGTCAAGGTCATGCCGATGGGATCGCCGATCACCTGCTGTTGTTGGCGGAACGGGATGCGCACGCCCTCGACCATCCGCCAGTCGCTGTAACGGGTCTCGGTCACATCACCGTCCTGACGAAGGCGATCGGCGACAAGCGCGCCAGTGGCTGGGTCGAGCAGCAAGTCGTAGTGGTCCTTGCCGCCAAGGGAGATGCGCAGGACCTGTACGGTTTCGCCGTCGAAGGTTTCGTCCGCCTGCAGGCGAGCCCCATTCAAGGCGTCGTCAAACAGGATACGGCGGCGGGCTTCAGCCTGGTCGGCGGCGATGGGGTTCTGCGGCTCGACCTGACCGCTGAGGGTCAACGCCCACCCGGCCTTACCCACGTAAGCGCGGTGGGTGACGAGGCCGCCCATGTTGAACTTCTCAACCGTGCGGCCCGGTTCGATGCGGCGCTCCAGGGAGCCCTTGAAGGTCCCGTTGTCGGTTTCGCCGCGCAAGAGCAGGCTGTCCGCCTTCTGGAAGGCCGCGCCCCCGCGCCAAGCGACATAGCGGGCCACGGCGTCCGAAGCCGCGTCGGCATGGGCGAATACAGGCAACGCGAGGGCGCAGACCGCCGACGCGGCCATCAGGATGGATTTCATGACGATCATGCTCCGGGAAGCGGACGATTCAGTTCGGCGAGGCCGGGCGGGCTCACGGCGAACAGCGTGGGTTTGAAGGAAAGCGTCTGGTCCGCGGCTTGAGCGCCGAGGACGATCTCGGCGGCGAGGCCGCTGTGATAGAGGCAGGCCAGATAGGTGCTGTCGCTCCACATGCCGTGAAGGCAGCGCTCGCCATCTCTGGAGAGAAGGGCGACGAGATATTCTCGGCCGTCAGGGATAACGGTCACCTGCAGTCCGGGCCAAGTGGCCAGCTGCGCTGGAGACGCCTGGGTAAGCACGGCTTCCAGTCGCGTCTCAGCCGGGGCGTAGATCTGCCCTAGCACCTTCACGCCGCGGTCGGCGGCCTGCAGCAGGTCGTCTTCCAGAGCCGCGAAGGGTTCGGGGAAGAGATCAAAGAGCAACACGTCCTGAGCCTTGGCGATCATGGCACGGGCGCGGGTCAGAACCTGCATCGGGGTCTTCAGGGCGTAGAGGCGGGGTTCCGCCTCGGGCGCCTGCAACGTGCTCAAGGCGGCGAGGGCGCTTTCGCTGCGTTGTTGGAAGCGTGACTGGAGAGCCTGGATCAGTTCTCCGGCGGGCACGGCCCGCCAGGTCTTGCCGTCGGTGTCGTCGACCAGCACCGCGCCCTTCTGCGAAAGGCTTTCCAGCGCCTGGTAGGTGTTCGCCGCCGCCTTGCCGACCGCCTTTGACAGGCGATAGCCGGTGGCCGGACCCAGGCGTGTGAGTTCGCAGAACAGCTTGGCTTCAGTTTCGGTGAAACCAAGTTCCAGCAGCGCGCTCTCAGAATTAGTAGTTGTCATGACTACTAACATTGCCGCGTCACTGACGCTTGTCGAATTAAACCTCCGTAAGGCGCGCCTTCCTCTCGCCGTTCTGACGCGTTACGCCTTGCACAGGAGGAAGTTCATGACCCTGAAGACCATCGCTCTCGCCGCCGCCTTCGCCGGCCTCGCGGCGGCCCCGGCCTTCGCCGACGTCACCGGCGTGTGGCGCACCCCGACCGCCAACGGCAAGGTCGAGATCAGCAAGTGCGGCGCGGAACTCTGCGGCCGCCTGATCGGCTCGGACAATATCGACAAGAACCCAGCCCTGAAGGATGGGCGCAACAAGGACGAGGCCCAGCGCGGCCGGCCTCTGAAGGGCTTGAAGATGCTGTACGGGTTCAAGGGCGGCCCCGAGAAGTGGACCGGCGGCAAGGTCTACAACCCCGAAGACGGCGGCACCTACGGCGGGACCATCGAACAGACGGGACCCGACAGCCTGAAGCTGAAGGGCTGCATCGTCGCGCCGCTGTGCAAGACGCAGACCTGGACGCGCTGGAAGTAAGGTCTTCTCCTCCCTGCGAAGCGGGGGAGGGGCAAGGTTGGATCAACCGCTCATCCCGGCGCAGACCGGGATCCAGATGCATCCGGAGGCTCAGCAGGGCTTCACCTGGACCCCGGCTTTCGCCGGGGTGAGCGGAAAAAAGTTCAGAGCGGCGCGCAGGCTTCTTCCAGCCAAGCCTTTACGTCGCCGTCGACGCGGGGCCCGATCTCTCGCCAGACGCGGGCGTGGTAGGCGTCGATCTGGGCGATCTCTTGGGGCGTCAGCAGGCTCTTGTCGAGCAGCCGGCGGTCGTAGGGGGCCAGGGTCAGGGTGTGGAAGCCGTGCATCGGACGGTCGCCGTCGCCCGCCGGCGTGGCGGGCAGGACGACCTCCAGGTTCTCGATCCGAATGCCGTACTCGCCGTCCTTATAGTAGCCGGGTTCATTCGAGACGATCATGCCGGGCCGAAGGGCGATGGTGTTCGGCGCTTTAGATATGCGCTGCGGCCCCTCGTGGACGCCAAGATAGACCCCGACGCCGTGGCCGGTGCCGTGGTCGTAGTCCAGCCCCTCGGCCCACAGATGGGCGCGGGCGAAGGCGTCGATGGCCGAGCCGGTGGTGCCGGTGGGGAATCGCAAGCGGGCGATGGCCAGGTGGCCCTTCATCACCAGGGTGTTGCGACGGACCATCTCGGTCGTAGGTTCGCCGATGGCGACCGTGCGGGTGACGTCGGTGGTGCCGTCCATGTACTGGGCACCGCTATCGACCAGCAGCAGGGACCCCATCTTCGCTCGCTCGTTGGTGCGCTCCGACGGACGGTAGTGCGGCAAGGCGCCATGGCCGTTAGCCGCGCCGATGGTGTCGAAGCTGAGATCCTTCAGCATGCCGGTGGCTTCGCGTAGGCCTTCGAGCTTGGTGACGGTCTCTTTCTCGTCCGGCGGGCTGACCTGGGCGTCGGTGGCCAGCCAGTGCAGGAACTGGGCGAGCACGGCGCCGTCGCGACGGTGCGCCTCGCTCGTTCCGGCGATCTCGACGCTGTTCTTGCAGGCGCGGGGCAGGGCGCACGGGTCCATGCCGCGAACCACGGTCGCGCCGGCGTCGGCCAGGGTGTCGAAGTACCAGGCCGAGGACTGGGCCGGATCGACCAGGACCTTCTTGCCCTTCAACTCGGCAAGGGCGCCGGGAAGGGCGTCGGGAGTCTCGAGGCTGACCTGATTGCCCAGCCACGCAGGCAGGTCCTCGGTCACCTTCACCGGTTCGAGGAACAGGCGCGCCGTGCCGTCGGCGCGGACGATGGCTTGAGCCAGGGGCAGGGGCGAGCGGATCACATCGCCGCCACGGATGTTGAACAGCCAGGCGATGGAGGAGGGAGCGGTGATCACCGCCGCGTCCGCGCCCAGCGCCGCGCCGACGCGGGCGCGCTTGTCGGCCGAATCCTCGCCTGAGAACTCCAAGGGCTGCGGGACCACCGGGGCCGTGGGCTGCGGCGGACGCGCTTGGCCCCAGGCCTCGTCGAGCGGGTTGGAGGCGACGGGCTTCAGCGTCGCGCCGGCCTTCTCGGCGGCGGCGCGCAGGGAGGCGAGAGCGTCCGGGCTGTGCAGACGTGGGTCGTAGCCGATGACAGCGCCCTTGGGCGCGGCGGCTAGATAGGCGGGCACGCCGCCCTCGACCAGATCGCGGATTTCGAAGACGCCCTGATCCACCTGCTCGCGAACCTGCAGAGTGTAGCGGCCGTCCACGAAAACGGCGGCCTTGTCCTTCAGGATCACCCCGGCGCCGGCCGAGCCGGTGAAGCCGCTGGCCCAGGCCAGACGATCATTGGCGGCGGGCAGGTATTCGTTCTGGTGCTCGTCCTCGTGCGGCACGAGGAAGCCGTCCAGCCCTTGCGCCGCCATGGCCCGGCGGATCAGCGGAACGTGCTTGGGGCCGAAAGAGGGATCGGTGGATTCGTCGAAGGTCTGGCGCATGACGATGATTTAGGCCCGTCATGCGCCGGACGCCAGCAGGGCCTTAGCGACGCCGTGGAGGACCGACAGGCTCGGTGGTGGTGGAGGAGACGTCGCTGACGGCGTCTTCGGCGCTGAGCGCGCTTTGGTTCGCTGTCGCCTGAGCTTCCTGGGCGGCGGCCTCGGCCTTGGCGGTCGTGGCGTCTGTCGCCGCCTCGGTCGCTTCGCCGGCGGCGGTCATGCCGGCCTGCGCGCCTTCCGTCAGGCCCTGCGCGCGACCTTGTTCCATCGCCGCGGTGATCTGGTTCTGGTCAGGCTGTGGCGAGCCCGCCGTGGCGATGAAGGCGACAGCAACAATGGCGACAACGGCGACGATGCCGGCGATCGTCCAGCCGAAGGTCGACCCACGATCACGCGGCGGCGTAGTCGGCTGCGGAACACGGGCTTTGGATTCAGCCATCGGGGAACTCCTTGTCGCCCCCGAAAGCGAACGTGACCGCTGTGCCGGCGGTTCCCGTCGTCAGGCGCGCTGCATCACCAGCGTGGCCCAGGCGTCACGGTGGATCCGGCGGCGCACCTTGAAGCCACGCGACAGGTAGGCGGCTTTCACGAACCGCTCCTGGGTGCGCAGCAGGCCGGACAGGATCACCGTACCCCCAGGTTTGAGGGCGCCCTTGATGTCCTGAGCAAGGGAGACAAGCGGCCGGGCCAAGATGTTGGCGAACACCAGGTCGTAGGGCGCCGAGTCGCGGACCAGGCGATGACCCAGACCGCTAGCGTGGACGAAGCGCGCGTCGGCGCGGTTCAGCTTGGCGTTCTCCTTGGAGATTCGCACGCTGGGCTTGTCGATGTCCGTGCCGACGGCCACACGCGAGCCAGTGCGGGCAGCGGCGATAGCCAGCAGGCCGGTGCCGGCGCCGACGTCGAGGACCTTTTGGAAGCCCTTGGCCTTCAACAGGGCGTCATAGGCCTGCAGGCAGCCGACGGTGGTGCCGTGGTGGCCCGTCCCGAATGCGGCGCCTGCCTCGATCCGCAGGTTGACGTTATTGATCGAGGTGCGGCCCTTGTCGTGGACGCCATAGACGAAGAAGCGGCCGGCGCGCACTGGCGGCAGGCCGGACAGCGCCATGGCCAGCCAGTCAGCGTCGGCGAGAGCGTCCACCGTGGTCTTAAGGGCCGGAAATTCGGCGAGCTGGACTTTCAGCGCCTCGACTTCCTCATCGGAGGTCGGGAAGGCGTCGATGCGCCAGATGCCCCGGTCTTCATCCTCTTCCAGGATCGAATAGGTCGCGCCTTCGAGGGCGATGTTGGCGTCGATGGCGTCGGCGGCGGCCTCGGCTTCAGCGCGAGGGCCCCGGGCGATGATCTGGAAGGCTTGCTGGCTCATGCCGCCCGCATAGTCGAGACGGCGCCGAAAAGCGAGACTCAGGCGGGGCCGTTGATCGGAATCACGGCGATCACTTCGCTGCGTTCCGGCGCGTCGATGATGCCGCCGCCCTGGCTGGGGTAGCGAGGCTCGTCCGCCATTTCTGGCGCCGAGGCCGGCTCCATGGGTTCGGTCGGCTGATCACTGACCGCCATCTCGTAGGGCTCGATGTCACCCATATAGGCTTCGACCGGAACGGGCTCAGAGACTTTCAGATAGTCGGTGCCGATGACCCACGGGCCATTGGAGGCGTACTCGGGCCCGGCGCTCGCCTGATCGATGATCACGGCGGAGGCCATGCCTGGAGGAGATGAGGTGATGTCGTCGGTGAACGAGAGCAAAGCCGGCTTCAGCGCCGCCCCCATAGCCACGCCGCTAAATGCAGCCAGGGCGATCCCGTAGAACAAGGCTTTCATGACCAACTCCTCCGCGAGAAGGAGCGCTCAAGTGGCCGAAAGGTTCAGAGAGCGAAGGAAAGGTTGCGGACGATGCGCCAGACGCCGTCGTCGCCGCGCCGCCAGACGCTGAGATACCGACCGCCGGACAATCGTTTCTCGCCCGAGGGCGTCGTCAGCTCAAGAGCGCCGTGGCCCCATTCGTAGATCAGGCCTGGTTGGATGGATTGAAGACCATCCTGGGTGATCGACCCGCCGGTGACGGGCGGCATGCTGGCGAGTTTCCCGCGCAGCGAGGCCTCGAAGGCCGCGCGGCCGACGACCACCGACCCGTCAGGTCCGACATACACGCCGTCCTCGGCATAGGCGGCCGCGACGCGGGCGGCGTCCCGCGCCCGCATGGCGGGCGCCCAGTCGGCGTTGGCCGCTTCGATGACGGGCTTCGCTTCGGATAGATCGTCGGCGTGCGCCACCGACGCCAAGGAGGCGGCGGCTAGGGCGGACAGAACCAGGCGGCGCATCGGACTAGATCGGGTTTTCAGCCAGACGCTTGTCGAGATAGCCGCTGACCGACTTTTCCACGTCGGGCAGGTTCTCGGCCCAGAAGTGGCTGGCGCCGTCGATCACCTCGTGATCGATCACGATGCCCTTCTGGGTGCGCAGCTTGGAGACCACGCGCTCGACTTCCACCGGCGGCACGACCGTGTCCGAACCACCGTGCAGGATCAGGCCGGAGGCCGGGCAGGGGGCCAGGAAGCTGAAGTCGTACATGTTGGTGGGCGGCGAGACGCTGATGAAGCCGTCCGTTTCAGGGCGACGCATCAGCAGCTGCATGCCGATATAGGCGCCGAAGCTGTAGCCGGCGACCCAGGTTTGCGAAGCTGCGGGGTTGTTGGCCTGCAGCCAGTCCAGCGCCGTGGCCGCGTCGGCCAGTTCGCCGATGCCGCTGTCGAATTCGCCCTGGCTGCGGCCGACGCCGCGGAAGTTGAAGCGCAGGGTCGAAAAACCGCGCTTCATGAACAGGTGATAGAGCTGAACCGCCACCGGATGGTTCATGTGGCCGCCAGCCTTCGGATGCGGCGACAGGATCAGGGCGATCGGCGCGTTCTCGGCCTTGCCCGGGGAATATTGCCCCTCGATCCGCCCCGCAGCGCCGGTCAGAGTCACTCCAGGCATGGTCGCCCCTTCATGCTTCGGCGCGCGGAATACTTGACCGCTGCGCTTGGTCTTCCTACATCGCGCATGTCAACGCCGCCTGTTCGGCAGCAGAGGTCCGCGCGAAGTCGCGGCTTGTAGCACAGGCGGGCATTGATGCGCGGGAAATCTGCAAGGGGCGGAGTAAGGCTATGCGCCTAAGCACCAAGGGTCGTTACGCCGTGATGGCGATGACCGATCTGGCCGGGCGGCAGGGCCTGCCCGAGGATACCCGCGCCATTTCGCTGGCCGAAATCGCCGCCAGCCAGGAAATCTCGCTCTCCTATCTCGAACAACTCTTTGCTCGCCTGCGCCGTCATGGCTTGGTGAAGAGCGCACGCGGTCCGGGCGGCGGCTATCGTCTGGCGCGCGCGGCGTCTGAAACCCGCATTTCCGAAATCATCCTGGCGGTGGACGAGCCCCTTCGCGCCACGCGCTGCGGCGGCCGTGGCGGTCCGAAGGGCTGCATGTCCAAGGGCGCGCGCTGCGTCACCCATGACCTGTGGGAAGAGATGGGCCGCCAGATTCACGACTATCTGGCCTCGGTCACCCTGGCCGACGTGCTGAACGGCAAGCTGCGCCGCGAGGTGATGGTCGCGGCATGACCTACCTGGACTACAACGCCACAGCGAAGGTCCGGCCCGAAGCGGCCGCAGCCGTCGCGCGCGCCCTGGAGGTCGGAGGCAATCCCTCGTCCGTCCATGCCGGCGGCAGGGCGGCGCGCGCTCTTGTCGAGGATGCTCGGGCGGCGGTGGCGGCTCTGGTCGGCGTTGTCCCGGGTTCCGTCACCTTCGTCAGCGGCGGCACCGAGGCCAACGCCTTGGCCATTGAGAGCGCCAAGGCGGCCAAGATCGAGCGCATCATCATTAGTGCCGGAGAGCACGACGCGGTGGTCGAGAACGCCCGCCACAGCGGCCTGCCGGTCGAGGTCATGCCCATCAATGGCGATGGCGTCGCCGACATGGCTTGGCTGGCGGCCGAGCTGGTCAAGCCGGGCAAGGCCATGGTCTGCTTGATGCTGGCCAACAACGAGACCGGCGTGATCCAGCCGGTGGCCGACGCCTCCGTTCTGGTGCGCGCCGGCGAGGGCTGGCTGCACGTGGACGCGGTGCAGGCGGCCGGCAAGATCACCATCGACTTCACCGCCCTCGGCGCTGACACCATGGCGCTGTCCAGCCATAAGATCGGCGGGCCGCAAGGGATCGGCGCCCTGGTCGCCGGGACCCGCGCTGTCCTGGCGCGCCGGCTGCACGGCGGCGGGCAGGAGCGAGGTCGTCGCGGCGGCACTGAGAACGTCCCCGGCATCGCCGGCTTCGGCGCGGCGGCCGCCGTGGCGGTCAACGAAATTGACGCGTTTCAGGCCCAGGCGGCCTGGCGCGACGCCTGCGCCGCGCGCGTGAAGGCGGCGGGTGCGGTCGTTCTGGGCGAGGGGGCGTCCCGTCTGCCCCAGACCCTGTGTTTCGCCGGCGAGGGTTTCTCGTCGGAACTGCAGGTCATGTCCCTGGATCTTTCCGGGGTCATGGTCAGCGCGGGCGCGGCCTGCTCTTCGGGCAAGGTCAAGGCGAGCCGCGTGGTCGAGGCCATGGGGCGGGACGATCTCGCCCCCTACGCCATCCGCGTCAGCGGGGGCTGGGCCACGACCGAAGAGGATTGGATCAAGTGCGGCGACGCGTGGCTTCAGGCCTGGGAGCGCTTCGGCGCCCGTCGTCGGGAGGTTGCGTAATGGTCGCCGTCAAGCAGACCGTCGAACATGTCGAGTCCTTGGAAGCCTACAAGCACGGCTTCATCACCGATATCGACCAGGAGTTCGCGCCGAAGGGCCTGAACGCCGACATCGTTCGCTTCATCTCGGCCAAGAAGGACGAGCCGGAGTGGATGCTGCAATGGCGGCTGGAGGCGTTCGAGCGCTGGCTGGCCATGGAAGAGCCGACTTGGGCGAAGGTGAACTTCCCCCGGATCGATTATCAGGACGCCTACTATTACGCCGCGCCCAAGGCCAAGGACGGGCCGATGAGCCTGGACGAGGTCGATCCCGAGCTGTTGGCCACCTACGCCAAGCTGGGCATCCCGCTGAAGGAGCAGGAGGTCCTGGCTGGCGTGCAGGGCGCGCCGAAGTATGCCGTGGACGCGGTGTTTGACTCCGTCTCGGTGGTGACCACCTTCAAGAAGGAGCTGGCGGCCGTCGGCGTGATCTTCTGCTCCATGAGCGAAGCGATCCGCGAGCATCCTGAGCTGGTGAAGAAATACCTTGGCTCGGTGGTGCCGACCTCGGACAACTATTTCGCCTGCCTGAACAGCGCCGTCTTCTCCGACGGCTCGTTCGTCTATGTCCCGCCGGGCGTGCGCTGCCCCATGGAGCTGTCGACCTACTTCCGCATCAATGCGGCGGAGAGCGGGCAGTTCGAGCGCACCCTGATCATCGTCGACAAGGGCGCTTACGTCTCCTACCTCGAAGGCTGCACGGCCCCGATGCGGGACGAGAACCAACTGCACGCCGCCGTGGTCGAGCTGGTCGCGCTCGAGGACGCGGAGATCAAGTACTCGACCGTCCAGAACTGGTACCCGGGCGATCCGAAGACCGGCAAGGGCGGCATCTATAACTTCGTCACCAAGCGCGCCGATTGTAGGGGCGACCGCTCAAAGGTGTCGTGGACCCAGGTCGAGACCGGCTCAGCCGTGACCTGGAAGTACCCGTCCTGCGTCCTGCGCGGGAACGACAGCTCGGGCGAGTTCTACTCAATCGCCGTGACCAACGGCTTTCAGCAGGCCGACACCGGCACCAAGATGATTCATCTGGGCGCCAATACGAAGTCGCGCATCATCTCCAAGGGGATCAGCGCGGGTAAGTCGTCCAACACCTATCGCGGGCTGGTCTCGGCCCACCCCAAGGCCAAGGGCGCGCGCAACTTCACCCAGTGCGACAGCCTGCTGATCGGCAAGGACTGCGCGGCCCACACCGTGCCCTATGTAGAGGCGCGCAACGGCCAGTCGGTCTTCGAGCACGAGGCGACCACCACCCGCCTGTCGGACGACCAGCTTTTCTACGTCATGCAGCGCGGGCTGAACCAGGAAGAGGCCGTGGCTTTGCTGGTCAACGGCTTCGTCAAGGACGTGCTGCAGCAACTGCCCATGGAGTTCGCGGTCGAAGCCCAGAAGCTCGTCGCGATCTCCCTCGAAGGATCTGTCGGTTAATTATGCTTTCGATCAACAATCTGCGCGCCTCGGTCGAGGACAAGGAAATCCTCAAGGGCCTGACGCTCGACGTGCCGGCCGGCGAAGTGCACGCCATCATGGGGCCGAACGGCGCGGGCAAGTCGACGCTCTCCTACGTGCTGTCCGGCCGCGGCGGCTACGAGGTGACCGACGGTTCGGCGACGCTGAACGGCGAGGATCTGCTGGCCCTGGAACCTGACGAGCGGGCGGCCAAAGGCGTGTTCCTGTCCTTCCAGTATCCGCTTGAGATCCCGGGCGTTCCGGCCCTGACCTTCCTGCGCACCGCGCTCAACGCCCAGCGTAAGGCGCGCGGCGAAGACGAGATTGCGGCGCCGGCGTTCCTGAAGCTGGTGCGCGAGAAGGCCGCCGAGCTGAAGATCGATTTCGATATGCTCAAGCGCTCGCTAAACGTCGGGTTCTCCGGCGGCGAGAAGAAGCGCATGGAGATCCTGCAGATGGCGATCCTGCAGCCCAAGCTGCTGATCCTGGACGAGACAGACTCCGGCCTCGACATCGACGCCCTGCGCATCGTCTCCGAAGGCGTGAACGCCATGCGCGCGCCTGACCGCGCCATGCTGGTCATCACCCACTACCAGCGTCTGCTCGACCACATCAAACCCGACCGTGTGCATGTGCTGTCGGCCGGCCGTATCGTCGCCTCTGGCGGTCCCGAGCTGGCCCTTCAGCTCGAGGCTGAGGGTTACGACAAGTACGCGAGCGCCGCGTGAGCGTCTCTCAAGCCATAGCGGCTGGCGACGTCGCCCTGCTGCCGTCACGGCGGGATGAGGACTGGCGCTGGACCGACCTGCGCGGACTGATCCGCGCCATGCCGCCAGTCTCGCCAGCTAGCGAGCGGCGGTTCGAGGCCGGTGCGTTCGGCGACGGAGACGTCCTGATGGTCAACGGCGTGGTCCGCGGTGATGTGGAGGCGCTGATCGTTCCGGCGGGCGAGCGACGCACCGTGCGCTTGCGCGTCATCGCCGACACCAGCCACACGGCCCACGGCGCCGACCTGAGCGTCAGTGTGGGCGAAGCCGGTGAGCTGACCCTGTTGGAGAGCTATGAAGGTCTGGGCGAGGGCTATCTGACCGAAACCCGCCTGAACCTGAGCGTCGACGCCGGGGGCCGGCTTGAGCGCATCGTTCTGGCGGCCGACGCGGCTGACGCCGTTGCGGTGAGCACCGCTACGGTCGTTCTGGCCAAAGGCGCTCGGTTCGAGCAGACGACCCTGACCACCGGAGCGCGCCGCCAACGGCTAGAGACCCGCATCGCCCATCCGGGCGAGGGCGCGACGGTGCGGATGGACGCCGGCTATCTGCTGGATGGCCAGCGCCATGCCGACCTGACCACTGCCGTGGCTCATGAGGGCGTCGGCGGGGAGACCAGCCAATTGACCAAGGGCATCGTCCGCGACCAGGCGCGCGGCGTGTTCCAGGGTCGCATCGTGGTCGAGAAGGGGGCGGACAAGACCGACGCTCGCATGGGCCACCATGCCCTGATCCTTTCCGAGAAGGCGGAGATCGACGCCAAGCCGGAGCTGCTGATCTACGCCGATGACGTGTCCTGCGCCCACGGCAACACCATCGGCGCGCTGGACGAGGACGCCCTGTTCTACGCCCGTCAGCGCGGCATTCCCGACGCCCAGGCCCGCGCCATGCTGGCCGAGGCCTTTGTCGGCGAGGTGGTCGACCGCATCGCCAACGACGAAGCCCGCGACGTGGCCCGCCAGTGGGTCGCCACGCACCTGGGAGCCGTCTGATGGCGTTCGATGCAGAGGCGATCCGCGCGGAGTTTCCGATCCTGTCGCGGCAGGTGAACGGCAAGCCGCTGGTCTATCTGGACAGCGCCGCCAGCGCCCAGAAGCCGCGCGCCGTGATCGAAGCGATGACGCGGGCGATGGAGCATTCCTACGCCAACGTCCATCGCGGCCTGCATACCCTGGCCAACGAGACGACCGACGCCTACGAGGCGGCGCGGGCCAGCGTCACGCGCTTCATCAACGCCGAGAGCCCCGACAACATCGTCTTCACCAAGGGCGGGACGGAGGCGATCAACCTCGTGGCCTCGGGCCTGGGCGCGACGATCCAGGCGGGCGACGAGATCATCATCTCCCAGGCCGAGCACCATGCGAACATCGTGCCCTGGCATTTCCTGCGTGAACGGCAGGGCGCTGTGCTGCGCTGGATCCCGGTGCTGGACGACGGCACGCTGGACATGGAGGCCTTCAAGGGCCTGCTGAACGCGCGGACCAAGGTCGTCGCCGTCGGCCACATGTCCAACGTCACCGGCGTGATCAATCCGGTGGAGGAGATCGTCCGGCTGGCCCGCACGGCCGGCGCGGTGACGGTCGTCGACGGTTGCCAGGGCGTGGTTCACCTGCCGGTGGACGTGCAGGCGATCGGCGCGGATTTCTACGCGTTTTCGGCGCACAAGCTCTATGGCCCCACCGGCATCGGCGCGCTCTACGGCCGCACCGAGGCGCTGGCGGCCCTGCGGCCCTATCAGGGTGGCGGCGAGATGATCGGCGTCGTGTCGATGGACCGGATCACCTACGCGGAGCCGCCGCATCGTTTCGAGGCCGGCACCCCCCCGATCATCGAGGCCATCGGTTTCGGCGCGGCCGTGGACTGGATGAGCCAGTTCGACCGGGCCGGGATCGCCGCCTACGAACGCAAGCTGTACGACCGCGCCGTCGAGCGTCTGGCCGGTCACAACTGGCTGCGGATCATCGGCAACAGCGAGGAGAAGGGGGCCATCTTGGCCTTCACCGTCGAGGGCGCGCATGCCCATGACGTGGCCCAGATCCTCGACCGGCATGGCGTCGCCGTGCGCGCCGGCACCCATTGCGCCGAGCCTCTGATGGCCCGTTTCGGGGTCACCTCGAGCGCTCGAGCCTCCTTCGCCCTATATAACACCGAGGCTGAGGCCGACGTCTTCGTCGACGCCCTGGTCAAGGCTCACAGTTTGTTTGGTTAGACGATCCATGGACGACGCAGCACCCGCCACGACCGCCCTTCCGCAGGCCGACCTGGACCGCCTGACTGACCAGCTGATCGAGAAGCTGAAGACCGTCTTCGACCCGGAAATCCCGGTCGACATCTACGAGCTTGGCTTGATCTACAAGGTCGACGTCTCCGACGACAAGGACGTCAAGATCGAGATGACCCTGACCGCGCCAGGATGCCCGGTGGCCGGTGAAATGCCGGGCTGGGTGCAGGATGCGGTGATGGAGATCCCGGGCCTGAAATCCTGTCATGTGGATCTGGTGTTCGAGCCGCCGTGGGATCAATCTCGCATGTCGGACGAAGCTAAACTCCAGCTGAACATGTTCTGAGGCCATGGAACTCGCAGCCCGCCCCCGTCGTCCCCGCCCCAAGGTCGTCACCCTCAGCGACCGCGCCGCCGCGCGCGTCCAGGAGATCATGGCCAAGGCCGAGAAGCCCTATGCCGGCCTGCGCGTGGGCGTGAAGAATGGGGGCTGCGCTGGCCAGGAGTACATCTTCGAATACGCCGAAGACCGCGCGCCGCTGGACGAGGTGGTCGAGGACAAGGGCGTCACCATCCTGATCGACCCCAAGGCGGTGCTGTTTCTGGTCGGCACTGAGATCGACTACGAAACCACCCGACTGTCGTCCAAGTTCGTGTTCCATAACCCGAACGAGACGGACGCGTGCGGTTGCGGCGAAAGCGTCACCATCATCCCGCAATCGGTCGAAGAGCGGGCATGACCGCGCCCTATTTCGGTTCCTGCCACTGCGGGACCGTGAAGTTTCGCGTGGACGTCGAACCGGACGAGCTGACCACCTGCGACTGCTCGATCTGCATCAAGAAAAACGCCCTGATGACCAAGGTGCATGAAAGCGCCCTGACCATCCTTGAGGGCGAGGACAAGCTGTCCCTGTACCAGTGGAACACCAGGCGGGCGCAGCATCGCTTCTGTTCGGTGTGCGGCATCTACACCTTCCATCGGAAGCGGTCGGCGCCGGATCACTATGGGATCAACGTCTTCTGCCTGGACGGTTTCGATCACTCCACCTTGCCGGTGCGCGCCACCGAGGGGGAGAACATGACGGTGGAAAGCGTTGATCCGCGCCCGGAGTGGCCGGGGCCGCGGGTGTGACCTCGATCCTAGTCTATTCGATGGGTGAGGTGATCGGCGATGGTCTGATCAAGCTGCCGTTCATCGCGGGTCTGCGGGCCGCCTTTCCAGACGCCCGCATCAGCTGGGCCGCCGCCAAGGGCGATACGGTCTATGCCGGGCCGCTTAAGGCGGTGGTCGAGGGCTATATCGACGAAATCCTGATCGACGGTCCCACCGGCGACGCGCCGGGCGACATTCTGCCCTGGGTGAAGCCGTTCGGCGGCCGCAAGTTCGACCTCGTCATCGACACGCAGGAGAACCTGCGTCGCAGTCTGGTCGCCCGCCGTGCGGGGCGCCGCTATGTGAGCAAGCCCGCCAAGGATTGGCCGGAGGCGGTGACCGAGCGTCTCGCAGTGCTGTTGGCCAAGGCCACGAATGGGCAGGGGGCGCCGCGCCCGATCGCACTGACCAATCCTGACGCCCTAGCCGCGGCGCAGATACTGCTGCCCTTCGGCCCGACCTATGTGGGCTTCGCCCCCGGCGCGGGCGGGCAGGAGAAGCGCTGGCCGCTGGAGCGCTATCTGTCCCTCGCGATCCAGCAGCAGCAGGCAGGCCGCACGCCGGTTTTCTTCTTCGGTCCTGACGAGGCGACCGACGCCAAGGCGGCGCGCCTTGCCTTGCCCGACGCCCTGTTCCCGGAAGCCGACCGCAAGGACGTGCTGACCCACGTGAAGGGGCCGCTGCTGGTGATCGCGCTGGCGTCCCGGCTCGCCGCCGCAGTGGCCAACGACGCGGGCCCGGGGCATATGCTGGCGGCGGGCGGCGCGCCGCTGCTCAGTCTTCAGAAGGATCGCCGCAAGGCGGTGAAGTTCCGCCCCGCCGCCCGCACGCTTGAAGTTCTGGTCGCCGAAGACTACGGGCAGGACATGTCCGCCCTTCCGCTGGATGCGGCGTCGGCGGCTTTGGAGCGGTTGTTGGAGACGCGCAGCTGATGGCGATCATGGCCCCGATCTCGGCCGGCGAGCTGTTGGACAAGATCACCATCCTGCGCGTGAAGGCGGAGCGGATCGGCGATCCGGCCAAGGAAGCCAACGTCCGCAAGGAGCTGGAGATGCTGGAGGCGATCGCCGCCGAAGCGCTGGCTGATGAGCCGGCGCTGGCTGGCCTGACCGCAGAACTCCAGGCTGTGAACGCCGCCCTATGGGATATCGAAGACGGCAAGCGCGACTGCGAACGTCGCCAGGATTTCGGGCCCCGGTTCGTGAGCCTCGCCCGTTCGGTCTATATCGAGAACGACCGTCGCGCCGCGATCAAGCGGTCGATCAACGTGGCGGCCGGCTCGGAGATTGTTGAAGAGAAGAGCTACAAGCCGTATCTCGCGAATTAGCAAGTCTTGCGATCAATATATCAATGTTCATCGAACGCATTCTGGTCGTCCTTAACCCGTCGTTTGTCCTCTGCGGTTTAAGTCTGGCTCGTAAGTCGCGCGTCCGCTGTTCCGCGGCGACGGTTCCTGAGGGAAATATCGAGCATGTCGGCTGAGGTTGAAGCCAAGCTGCGCGGCCCGGGGGCCATTCAACTGGCCCGTCGCGCACTGGAGCTGATGGAGACCCATCATATCTGGCCGACGCCGCTGAACTATGAAGTCTGCATCAACTTCGTCGCCGATCCTCAGAGCGATCTCTCCCGTGATTTCGCAGCGCTGCTGGCGTCCGGAGAGACAATCACCGACACGATCATCGAGACCCTGGCCGGTAAGCATCTGGCCAAGGCGCGGTTGAACGAACAGATCCGCGATGCTGGCGACCTGCTGGGCAAGGAGCTCGAGCTGGTCTCCAAGGCCATCAAACAGGCTCGCCGCTCCACCGCCGCGTTCGGCGAGACGCTGGACGGCGCCAGCAAGCATCTGGACGAGCAAACCGACGGCGCGACCCTGCGGCTTCTGGTGGACCAACTATCCGCCGCCACGCGGCGCGCGCGCGACGAGACCGAAGCGCTCGAGCGCCGCTTGACGGAATCCACCGCCGAGGTGGAGCGGTTGAAGGAACACCTGGAGCAGGTGCGCCGCGACGCCACGACCGACGGCCTGACCAACCTGGCCAACCGCAAAGCCTTCGACGAGGAGCTGGAGCGCGCCTGCGCCGAGGCCAAGGAGGCGGGGACCACTCTGACCCTGGCCCTGCTCGACATCGACCATTTCAAGGGCTTCAACGACACCTGGGGCCACCAGACGGGTGATCAGGTGCTGCGTTATGTGGCTAGCGTCATCGGACGCGTCGGTGCCCCGCCGCGCTTCGCCGCCCGTTACGGCGGCGAGGAGTTCGCCATGATCTTCCCGCGAGAGGACGCCGCAACGGTCACCGCGACCCTGGAGGAGATCCGCCTGGAAGTGTCGTCGCGGATGCTGAAGCGCCGCTCGACTAACGAAGACCTGGGCACGATCACGATTTCCGCCGGTCTGGCTGAACTGCACGAGGGCGAGCTTTCCCATGGCCTGATGGAGCGCGCCGATTCCGGGCTCTATGCTTCCAAGCGCTCGGGCCGCAACCGCGTGACCAACGCCGAAACCCTGTCGGTCGCCGCCTGATTTTTCCTCTGGCGTTACGCTAGGGCCGGTTCCTAACGTCCTCTTCAAAAGGGAGGACGACCATGGCGGACGACAACACCAAGGTCCGGTTCGAGCTCGTGGACGGGGTGGCCTTGATCACCCTGACCGACCCCTCGACCTTGAACGCAGCCAGCATGGAAATGGCGGGACAGCTGTCTGCCGCCCTGGACCAGGCGGCTGAGACGGCTCGCGCGGTGCTGTTGACCGGCGAGGGCAGGGGCTTTTGCTCCGGCGCCAATCTGTCTGGCGGCGGAACCGCCGGGAGGCCGATCGACGAGGATGGCAAGCCCGATGTGGGGGCGTCGCTGGAGAAGGTCTACAACCCTCTCGTCACCCAGTTTCGTGATCTGCCCATTCCCATCGTCACGGCGGTGAACGGCGCGGCGGCGGGGATCGGGTGCTCTATCGCCCTTCTCGGCGACATCATCGTCGCGGGCGAGAGCGCTTATTTCCTGCAGGCGTTCCGGCGCATCGGCCTGGCGCCTGACGGCGGCTCGACGTACCTGCTGCCGCGCTTGGTCGGCAAGGCGCGGGCCATGGAGATGGCGCTGTTGGGAGACAAGGTCCCAGCCAGGACGGCGCTGGAGTGGGGCCTTATCAATCGCTGCGTCTCCGATGCGGAACTCGTGCCGACGGCGATGGCGCTGGCGACGGAGCTGGCCAAGGGGCCGGCGGCTCTGGGCCATATCCGCAAGCTGATGTGGGATAGCCTGGACGCCGACTGGAACAGCCAGCTCGACGCCGAACGCAGAACGCAAAAAGCCGCCGGCAAGACCGACGACTTTCTGGAGGGCGTGGCCGCCTTTCTTCAAAAGCGGCTCGCCAATTTCAAGGGCCGTTAGGCGGCCTAGTCTTCCGCTTCGGCCTTGGCCGCTATGCGAGGCGGCGCGCGCATCAGGAAGGCCGGAACGTCATTGCCGAAACCAACCACGCGGCGATCATCGTCGTCGCGAGGCAGGCGAGGCGCCTTCACGCCGCCACGGCTGGAGCGCGGGCCTTCGGCTTCGGGTTGCGGACGGGCGTCGCGCCGGTTGTCCGAGCGGGAGCTGCGCTCAGAGCGTTCGGTACGTTCGCTACGTTCAGCGCGTTCAGTACGCTCGGCTGCGGCTTCGACGCGCTCCGGCGCCTCTACGCGTTCGGGGCGATTGCGGCTGCGCTCGCGGCGTGGCTTGGGCGCGGTTTCGATCACCTCTACGGTATCGACGGCCTCGACCGCTTCCACCGGAGCGGCGGCTTCGGTCGAACGACTGCGGCTGCGGCCGCCGCGTTCACCGCGGTCACGACCGCCGCGTTCACGGCCGCGGCCGGACTTTTCGCTCGGACGGCGATCGTCCTTGGCCTGGCTCCAGTCGAGCTCGACCACGGCCTCTTCCGGGGTCTTGCCGATGAGCTTCAGGACCTTGTCCAGCCCCTTGTCGTCCGACGGCGTTACAATCATGAACGCCTCGCCGGTACGGCCGGCGCGGCCGGTGCGGCCGATGCGGTGCACGTAGTCGTCGGCGTGATGCGGCACGTCGTAATTGAAGACGTGGCTGACTTCCGGGATGTCCAGGCCGCGCGCGGCGACGTCGGAGGCCACGAGCAGCTTCAGATTTCCGGCGCGGAAGTCGGCCAAGGTCTTCATACGCTGCGATTGATCCAGGTCGCCGTGGATCGGCGCTGCGTCCAGACCGTGGACCTTCAGCGACTTTGCGACGATATCGACTTCCGTCTTGCGGTTGCAGAAGACGATGCCGTTCTTCACCTCGGACCGGCTGATCAACTCGCGCAGGGTCATGCGCTTGGCCTTCGGGTCCGAAAGCGGGATCCGCGCTAGGAACTGGGCGATGTTCGCGTTCGTGGTCGCCGGCTTGGCGACCTCAATGCGGGTCGGGTCGTTCAGGAACTGCTTGGTCAGCCGGGTGATTTCCGGCGGCATGGTGGCCGAGAAGAACAGGGTCTGCTTCTTCGGCGGCGTCATCTTGAAGATGCGCTCGATGTCCGGGATGAAGCCCATGTCCAGCATGCGGTCGGCTTCATCGACGACCATGATCTGGACGCCGGTCATCAGCAGTTTGCCGCGTTCGAAATGGTCGAGCAGGCGGCCAGGGGTGGCGATCAGCACGTCAACGCCGCGGTCCAGCTTCTTTTCCTGGTCGCCGAACGATACGCCGCCGATCAGCAGAGCCCAGGACAGCTTGGTGCCCTTGGCGTATTTCTCGAAGCTGGCGGCGACCTGGTCGGCCAGTTCGCGGGTCGGGGCGATGACCAGGGCGCGCGGCATGCGGGCCTTGGCCCGGCCGGCGGCCAGGCGGTCGATCAGCGGAAGGGTGAAGGCGGCGGTCTTGCCGGTGCCGGTCTGGGCGATGCCGAGGACGTCGCCGCCGGCAAGGGCCACCGGAATGGCTTGGGCCTGGATGGGGGTCGCGGTCGTATAGCCGG
>CAJYMH010000032.1 GCA_913776195.1 uncultured Caulobacter sp. | reverse complement strand
CGGACCTGAACCCGAAAGGTTGGAAGGGCGGCGGAGCGGCCTGACCTGCGTCAGGCGATGGGTGTTTGGAGGCGCCGGTTCGACGAAGGTCTTTCCGCTCCGCGCGATCGTGTCTGGGGGCTCCTCGAGAGGACTTACAAATCTCCGAGCAAAGGCCCTGACAGGCGGGCCTCCTCCAGCGAGGAGGTCCCGGACCGCGTGGACGCCGGGGTTCCACGCCTGTCGCGACATCCCAGGGCGTCCTGTCACCGTCCGAACTGGGCCTGGCGAACCAGGGGCGGACGTGCCGATGGAGACGGAGGCTGCAAATGACGAGCCCTTGCGGGCCGCAGGATCAGCAACGCGCCCGGCGGAGCGCTTCGCGCTCGACCGCATCCCCGCCACGGCCGGCGCTGGCCGTGCGCCCTTCCGTGTGACGAAGACCGGGAAAGAGTACGGGAGGCTTCGAAGGGGGCGGATAAGTTCGAGATATCCCCCTCCCCCCCTGCCCCTACCCCTCGACCTCTTCTTCATGGCCGGTGATGGAGCCCTCCACGAAGAGGTACTCGCGCAGCTGCGCGTCGAACTCGGCGTCGTTGCGACGGATCCATTCCAGGGCCATGGCCGCGTGTTCGATCTCTTCGCGCGCGTTGTGCAGGAGGATTTTCTTCAGCTCTTCGTCGTCGGTGTCGTCCGCACGCTGGCGGTACCAGTCGACCGCCTCCAACTCCTCCATGAGCGAGGCGATGGCGTAGTGCAGGTGCAGGGTCTTCTTCTGCAGGCTTTCGCGGGGAACGTGCAGGTCGGTGGAATTGTCAGGCATCGAGGTCTCCGTCTTGGACCACCTCAACGCCCGACACGCCTTACGGCTCCGCTTGGATTAGTCCTCTTCGCGGATCGCCCGGGCGCCGACCTTGGCGACGCGCAGGGCGTTGGTGCCGCCCGCGGTGCCGAAGGGCACGCCGGCGACCACGACGATCTCGTCCTGCAGGGCGGCGAGCCCCTGACGACGGGCGGTTTCGCACGCCTGGACGACCGCGTCGGTCATCCGCTCCACAGGGGGCACCTCAACCGCCTCCACGCCCCAGGCCAGGGCCAGGCGGCGTCCGGTGTTGATCACCGGCGAGACAGCCAGGACCGGGCGCAGCGGACGCTCGCGCGAGATGCGCAGGGCCGATCCGCCGGTCTGGGTGTAGGCGACGATGGCGGCCGCCTCGATGGCCTCGGCCACCTGACGCGCGGCGGCGGCGATGGCGTCGCTGGAATTGCGCTCGGGCCGGGCGCGGCGGCGCTCGGTCAGGGTGCGCCACCCCTCGTCGCGCTCGACGCGGGCCAGGATGCGGCTCATGACGCCCACCGCCTCCACGGGGAACTGGCCGGCGGCCGTCTCGGCCGACAGCATCACCGCGTCGGCGCCGTCGAACACCGCGCCGGCCACGTCGGAGGCCTCGGCGCGGGTCGGGGTTGGCGCGGAGATCATGCTTTCCAGCATCTGGGTGGCGACGATGACCGGCTTACCCAAGCGGGTGGACACCGAGATGATGCGCTTTTGCGCCAGCGGCACTTCTTCAGGCGGCAGCTCAACGCCCAGATCGCCGCGGGCGACCATGACGCCGTCCGACAGCTCGACAATGGCTTCCAGGTCGGCGAGGGCCTGGGGCTTCTCGATCTTGGAGACGATCCAGGCGCGGTCGCCGATGATCTCACGCGCCTCGATCACGTCGCGGGCGCTCTGCACGAAGGACAGGCCTACGAAGTCGACGCCGGCCTCCAAGGCGAAGGCCAGGTCGGCCCGATCTTTCTGGGTCAGGGCGGCGATGTCGAGGGCCACGTCCGGGACGTTGACGCCCTTGCGGTCGGACAGGCGGCCGCCGACGATTACCTCCGTCTGCAGGTGATCGGGCGCCACGCGGGTGACGCGCAGCTGGACCTTGCCGTCGTCCAGAAGCAGCCGCATGCCGATCTGGGCGGCGGAGATGATCTCCGGGTGCGGCAGGTTCACCCGGTCCAGGTTTCCCGGGGTCGGATCGAAGTCGAGACGGAACGGACGGCCGTTGGCGAGGACCACATGGCCCGCCTGGAAACGGCCGATGCGCAGCTTGGGGCCCTGGATGTCGGCCAGCACGCCGATGGGTCGACGATAGCGCGCCTCCAGCGCGCGGATCGTCTCCAGACGGGCGGCGTGGTCGGCATGGTCGCCGTGGCTGAAGTTGAGGCGGAACACATCGACGCCCGCCTTGAACAGCGTTTCGATCACTTTCGGATCGGCGCTGGCTGGCCCTAGGGTGGCGACGATCTTGGTCCGGCGGTCGCGGGTGATGCGGGGCGAGCGGACGGATCGAGTCATGGGCTCTTGGGCTTTCAGGCGGTGGGAGGCCCGGTTGATCGACCAGCCGTCACGCTACGTCAAGCACGACAAGATGACAGCAACACTCTGTTGCAACGCAACATCTTGCGTTCGAGACTAAATCTTCCGTCAGAGGCCGGCGGCCAGCACGCCAAATAGCCGGTTGGCGGGCAGAACCGCGCCATCAAGGCGCGATACGGCGCGCAGACCGATCAGACTGTTGGTGATGAACGCGCCCTGGCAGGCCTTCAGCGCGTCGAGGGTGAAGCGCCCCTCCACAACGTCTATTCCCTGCCTTTTCGCCTGATCGATGACGCGGGCGCGCGTGATCCCCGCCAGCACGCCGCACTCCAGCGCCGGGGTCGCCAGCTTGCCGCCCATGATCCAGAAGAGGTTGGCGGCGGAGGCGCAGGCGGGCTCGCCGCGCGTGTTCAGCATCAGGGCCTCGTCAGCGCCGCCGGCCAACGCCTCGCGTCGGGCCAGGACATTATCGAGATAGGCCAGGCTTTTCAGCCGGGAAGCGGGGGACCCGTCATTGCGGCGTACGTGACTGACCGCCAGGGCGGCGGGGGCCAAGACCGCTTCCGGAGCCGGAGCGACGGTGACGAAGACCCTCGCCGTGATCGCCTGGGGCCGCTCAAGGCCTCGTCCGCCCGATCCGGCGGTCAGGGTCAGACGCACCGCGGCCCGGCCCTTGTTGAGCAGCGCCGTCGCCAGGGCGTTGGTGCAGGCCACGCGGGTCTGGAATTCGTCAGGCAGCGGCAGGCCCAGGGTCGCGCATCCGGCGGTCAGCCTCGCCCAATGAGCCGCCCAGTGCGCCATGCGGCCATCGACGGCGAGCAGGGTTTCGAACAGCCCATCGCCGAGCAGCAGGCCGCGATCGTCGGTGGGGATCAAGCCTCGCCTCCCAGGAGGGCGCGACGCAGGGCGCAGATCTTGTCCTCCGTCTCCTGACGCTCTGCCGCCGGATCGCTGTCGGCCACGATGCCGGCGCCGGCTCGCGCCTCGAAGCGCCAGCCATCGTCGTCCTCGATAAAGGCCACGGTGCGGATCAGGACGCTGGAATCCAGCGCCCCGTCGAAGCCGGCCCAGAACAGCGAGCCGCAATAGGGACCGCGCGGGGCCTCCAGGCCGCAGATCACCTTCATCGCCTGCACCTTGGGCGCGCCGGTGATCGAGCCGGGCGGGAAGGCCGCACGAAGAAGGTCGATGGCGGTCAAGCCCGGCGCCAGGCGGCCTGTCACAGTCGAGACTAGATGATGGACGTTGGCGTAGCTCTCGACCCGGAACAGCTCCGGCGCCGTCACCGCGCCCGGCGAACAGACCCGCGCCAGATCGTTACGCATGAGATCGACGATCATCAGGTTCTCGGCGCGATCCTTGGCGCTGCCCCGCAGCTCCTCGACCAAGGCGGCGTCCTCGGCGGCGTTGCGTCCCCGCGGGCGGGTGCCCTTGATCGGCCGCGTCTCGACACGATAGCCGCCGGCGCTGGAGGCGAGGAACCGCTCCGGAGAATTGGACACCACCGCCGACGATGGGAGACGCAGATAGGCCGCGAAGGGCGCGGGACTGTCGTCGAGCAGGCGGCGGATGACGTCGAACGGCCGCGCCTCTTGCGCCAGGCGTCCGGCCCAGCCGCGCGCGATATTGGCCTGGAAGAGCTCTCCGTCGATGATGCGGCTGACCACCTCGGCCACCGCGCGCTCATAGACCTGCGGCGGGTGCAGCGGATCAAAGGCGGTGGCCAGCGGCCCGGATGCGGTCGGGCGCTCGGCCCCGTCCAGCCACCGCGCCGCCTGTTGGGCGCAGGCTTCGGCCCGGGCGGCGTTCTCGCCTCGCCCCACGGCCAGGACGCGTCGGGCGGCGTGATCGAAGGCCAGCAGCGCAGGATAGCGGCCGACGGTCAGATCCGCCCACCCGTCGGCCCGCGGCAGGTCCACGGGCTCGAACCGGGCGCCCAGCTCATAGGCCGCCAGCCCGGCGAGCCCGCCTTGGAAGGGCGGCCCGGAAGGATCGTGCGGCTGGCTGTCGCCGAGCAGGTCGCGCAGCACGACCGCGGGGCTCTCCACGTCGCCGGGCCGCAGCATCGCGGTGCGGTCCGGCTCCCGCAGGACGTAGGACCATCGGCCCTGCGCGCCGCCGCCTCCCGACAGCAGTCCCATGGCGAAGGGCTCCTCGGCGAAGGCGCAAAGCACCGCCGCCGGCTCACGCCAGGGGAAAGCCAGGATCGAGATCGCCTGCATCGCGCCTTCCATTAAGGTTACCGCTCAGATCGGTCGCGCACAAAGCTTCGCCTTGAGCCGCTAGGCAAGAGGCATCTTGCCGACTCGGACCAAGTTTCACGCGGCGCGCCGCTCCAGCGGGCCGCCGCCTCGGATGAAGCTGGCGCCCGCCAACCCGGTGAGCAGCAGGGCGATCAGCATGAAGCCCGCCCGCTGGCTGTCGAAGGCGGCGGTTGCGAACTTCAGCCTGCAGGTTTGCCCCGCCTTCCGACGAAGACGCCGATGGCGATGGAGACCAGGGTCACCCAGTAGGTCACCTGCAAGGCCGACAGATAGGTCGCGGCCATGACGGCCTGAGGATTCAATGCGAACCGCAGATGGATCATCAGCGAGATCAGTTGCGCTCCCGCGGCCGTCATCAGCCAGAGCCGCGGCGTACGCAAGGCGAGCCAAGTCAGCAGAGCCAGCATGGCGGCGTCGATCACCGCGGTGCCGTATTGCGCAGCATGGAGGTCTGGTCGCGCCACGAGGGTGGAAGCGCCCCAGGCCGCCAGTGATCCGAAAGCGGCGATGCGTTCCGTCGCTCCGCCACGATGAGCGGCCGCAAGACAGACGACGATCTGCAGTGCGATCCACAGGACCGAAAGTATCAGCGCGAACACGAAACGGCCCCCGGAGTCTCCCCAGGGGCCAAGGTGTCTCATATCGCCGTGAACGGGAAGTCAGGCCCTTTCGCCAGCGCGGGCGGCGGCCGGAAACTCCGGCTTGTCGCCTGGACCGTAGGCGACGTGCCCCAAACCGACTTGGCGCTGGGTCGCCTCCAACTTCTGATGCAGCGTCCACAACTTGCCGCGCGCTTCAGTCAGCAGCGCGGTGACTTCCCCAGCGGCCTCGAGGAGCTGCTGACCATGGGCGATGCTGAGGCCCGCCCGGGCGCGGGTGGCCGGAAAGCGCGACATCACCGCCGCGATGCTGGCGAGTGAATTGTCGAGGGCCTCCTCGCCGGCGAACAGCGCGGCGGCGATTTCCAGGGCGGCGGCTTCACGAACTTCCATGCTCATCTTCGATCTTTCAAAGCGCGGAGTTTCACAGCCGCGCGTCATCAGGTTTTTCGCGTCGGCCACTCGCAAATCGACGTGGCCACGCACAGGCGGTTCAGGAGGTCCAAGGCCTTGGCCGTCGCGCCGAACAGCAGTGCGAGCGCGATGGCGACAGCGGCGAGAACACCCAGTTTGGCCACGGGGCTCAGGTCATCGGCGCCTCCGGAGCGTCGTCGAGCCCCGCCGCGAAGTCCTGGTCCAAGGCGCTGTGCGCCACGACGAGAATGTTCTGAAGCAGAAGCTCCGGAGTCAGGAACGGCGCCTGCTTGAGCACCGCCGCCAAGGCTCCCCTCACCACCATCTCGTGGACCGGCGTGTGGGTATGGTCGAGCAGGACCTCCTTCAGAACTTCCCATTGGAAGACCGGAAGCGGGGGAGCCTGGTCCACCAGGCCGCTCCACTCCTCCCGCAGCCTCTGAAGTTCGCTGCGAAGATACGTCTCCATGGGATTTTCCAGACCCGTCCGATTCGGCATGCGCCCTCACGTCGCCACGGGGCGATGGGGCATGGGTCAGGCCGGGTTCGGCCAGTGCCATCGGGTTGGACTGCAATTCTGTTGCATGGTCAGGCGCGCCCTCGACGGCGGCGAGGAAGCGCGCGGCCTCGAAGCGATCCGCCGCGCCCAAGATCTGTTTGGCGCGCACCAGACGCTTGTCGATCGTCGACTTGGAGAGGGCCAGGCGACGGGCGATCTGCTTGGAGCTGTAGTGCTGATAGACCAGACGCAGGCACGCCCGCTCGCCTTCGGTCAGCCGGGCGATTTTCGACAGATCGGGACGCGATGGCGCCATCGGCAATCTCCGATTGTTAAGCTTGTTGCTTTCGCCCAAGCAATCATGCGCGACGCGGACTGCCTAGCGCAAAGGCGTCGCATGATCAGCCTGGGACCACATCGGGTTGTTGAACTTGCTTTACACATCTTTTACGCGTACGCCCCTCCACATGGCAGAGATTGCGTCCAAGGACGACCGCGCCGCCGCCGACCCCGTGGACGGCCATGTGGGCGCGCGTATCCGGCAGGTTCGCCGGGCGCGCGGCGTAAATCAGGAACAGCTCGCGCAGTCCCTGGGCCTCACCTACCAGCAGGTGCAGAAGTACGAGCGCGCGGCCAATCGGGTCAGCGCGTCAAAGCTCTACCAGATCGCCCGACTGCTGGAGACGCCGGTCAGCACGTTCTTCGAGGGACTGGAGGCGCCGGACGTTCAGGCCGCAGCCAACCCGCCCGCCCCAGACCTGACCGCCTTTCTGCAGACGGCGGAAAGCAGCGATATCGCCCTGTGGTTTCCGCAAATCCGCACCGCCCGCCAACGCAAGCGCGTGGCGGAGCTGATCCGCTCCATGGTCGAGGACGAGCCGGAACCCCGGGTTTAACGGAAGGGCGGCTCGTCGAAGGCCCGCAGCTTGCGCGAATGCAGGTTCGCGCCTTCGGCCTTCAGCAGCTCGATGGTCGCCAGGCCGATCTGCAAGTGCTGGCCGATGGCCCGCTCGTAGAAGGCGTTGGCCTGGCCGGGCAGCTTGATCTCACCATGCAGCGGCTTGTCGGAGACGCACAGCAGCGTCCCGTACGGCACCCGGAAGCGATAACCCTGGGCGGCGATGGTCGCCGATTCCATGTCGATGGCGACGGCCCGGCTTTGATTGAAGCGCAGGGCGCTGAGCGTGTAGCGCAGCTCCCAGTTCCGGTCGTCGGTGGTCACCACCGTGCCGGTGCGCAGGCGACGCTTCAGGTCCGCGCCGCTCTCTCCGGTCACCTGCTTGGCCGCGTCGTATAGGGCGCGCTGCACCTCGGCCAGGGCCGGGATCGGCACTTCCGGCGGCAGCACGTCGTCAAGGACATGGTCGTCGCGCAGATAGGCGTGCGCGAGGACATAGTCGCCGATGGTCTGGCTGGGGCGCAGGCCGCCGCAGTGGCCGATCATCAGCCAGGCCTCGGGACGCAGCACCGCCAGGTGGTCAGTGATTGTCTTGGCGTTGGACGGCCCGACGCCGATGTTGACAAGCGAGACGCCGCGGCCGTCCTTGGCGATCAGGTGGTAGGCGGGCATCTGGTGACGGCGCCAGGCGCTGGCCGCGATCACCTGATCGGGGTTCTTGGTATCCTTGGTGACATAGACGCCGCCGGCGCCCGACAAGGCGATATAGGGGCTGTCCGGCCGCGCCAGTTCGGCGAGACCCCAACGCACGAACTCATCGACATAGCGATGGTAGTTCGTGAACAGGATGTAGCGCTGGGTGTGCTCCGGCGGGGCGCCCGTATAGTGCTTCAGGCGGGCCAGCGAGAAATCAGTCCGCAGGCCGTCGAAGAGGGCCAGCGGACGGGCCTCGTCGAACAGCGGCTCGAACATGCCATCCACCACCTCGTCGCCGATGAAGGCGAGCTCTGTGGTCGGGAAATGCCGGGCCAGCGCCTGGGCTGAGACGTCCGCCAAGGCCATATCGGCGGCGCCGTCCAGCACGTAGGGGAAGGGAATCTCCTGGGTGGAGCGGGCCACGTCGACGCTGACGCCGTAGTCCGCCATAAGCAGCGCCAGCTGCTCGGTCAGGTATTCGGCGTAGAGGTCCGGCCGCGTCACGGTCACGGCGTAGGTCCCGGGGCGCGACAGGCGCGCGTAGGCGCGGGTCAGGCGGGGGTGAGCGTCGGCCTCGCCATAGGTGATGCGCAACTCCGGGTAGGTGAAGGCGCCGTCGGCGCGCAGTTGCGGATCAGGCGTCTCGCCTTCCCGCAGATAGGCGCGCAGGGCGCCTCGGAGGGCTTCAACCGATTGCTGGTAGGTTTGGGAAAGCCGCTCCACGATGGCGGCCGCGATTTTTTCATGCTCAGTCATGGCGTCTTATAGCGGCGCTGCGCGACACATGCGAGACGGCCTTGCGCGCCCGCCAGCCGGGGCCACATAACAGCCTATGCGCAATACTCTTCGCACCTTCATGCTCCTGGCGGCGATGACCGCCATCTTCGTGGTCGCCGGCTACATGATCGGCGGGCCGACCGGCATGCTGATCGCCCTGGCGCTCGGCGGGGCCATGAATCTCATCAGCTATTGGAACGCCGACAAGATCGTCCTGCGCATGTACGGCGCGCGCGAGGTGGACGCCCACGACCCCGATCCGATGGTGCGCAACTACGTGCTCGACACCTTGGCCATGGCCGACCAGGCGGGCATGCCGCGTCCCAAGGTCTATGTGATCGCGCAGGAGCAGCCCAACGCCTTCGCCACCGGGCGCAATCCGCAGAACGCCGCCGTGGCCGCCACGGTGGGCCTGCTGCGCCTGCTTGACCGCCGGGAGATCCGGGGCGTGATGGCGCACGAACTGGCGCACGTGAAGCATCGCGACACCCTGACGATGACGGTGACCGCCACCATCGCCGGCGCGATCTCGGCCCTGGCCAACATCGCCTTCTTCTTCGGCGGAGACCGCGACCGGCCCATGGGCATGATCGGCTCGATCCTGCTGGCCATTCTGGCGCCCATCGCCGCGGCCCTCGTGCAGATGGCGATCAGCCGCGGACGCGAATACGAGGCCGACCGGGGCGGCGCCGAGATCAGCGGCGATCCCCAGGCCCTGGCCGACGCCCTGAGCAAGATCGAGGCCTATGCGCGCGGCGGCATGGTCAATGAGACGGCGGAGCGTAACCCCGCCACCGGCCAGATGTTCATCATCAACCCGCTGGCCGGCGAAGGCGCCGACAACCTGTTCTCCACTCACCCGGCGACTCACAATCGCGTCGCGGCCCTGATGGAGCTGGCCGGCCGCTCGGGTCCGCCGCGACGCCCGGCGTCCGCCGCCGTTCCCAGGACATCCGGCACGGCCGTCCCCGTGACGCGCAACAATCCCTGGGGTTCCTAGCGGCTCACCAGCGCCGCATGCGGGCCACGCGCTCGGCGAACGCCTCGTGACTCTCATAGCCGCCGTCGTCCGACAGCACGACGGCGAGGGAAGCGGCCTCCAGCATCCAGCGCTTGGCCAGGGCGTAGCGCTCGGTGTCGGCGTGGCGAACCACGTCCCAGATCATCGCCCGCAGCAGCAAGGTCGCGGCCAGCGGGTAGCGTCCCTCCAAGGCCCGAACACCACGCTCCAGAAGCTCCCAGCGCGCACCTGAAAGCTGATCCCCGCGATCAGCGACCAGCCGCGCGGCGAGATCGGGCTTTGGCCAGTCGAGCAGGAAGGCCAGGGCCGCATGCGCGTCGCGGTGGCCCAGCGCCATATCCATGGCGCGGTCTTCGGCCTCCACGTCATCGAACTCGGGAAGCCGGCGCAGATAGGCGCGCAAGGCGCCAGGATCGAGATCCCGCTCGAAGCTGGTCCATCGGGCGGCCTGCGCGCCCTCGGCGTCGCCCAGCCCTTCCAGGATTTCGATACGCACCTGCGTCCAGTCCATGGCGCCTGGATCACCAGCAGCGGCCCGGTCAGGCGTGGAGCGGTCGAGCGCCTGGCGCGCCTCTTCAAGCCGCCCCGCGCCCAGCAGGCGGCGGGCGATCTGCGCGCCGACCGGCGGCAGGACCGCCTCGGACGGTGAGAAAAGGGCGATGAAACCATCCGCGTCGCCTTGCGCGTCGGCCAGGATTTGCGCCGCCGTGCGCCAGGCCCGCGGCGCGCCCCGTCCCCGCGCCGCCGTCTCCAGCCGCTTGCGAAGATCTAAGAGCGCATCCCCATGCAGCGCGGGCGACACCGCACGGAGCAACGGGAGGGCCAGGCCGGAGGGCGCGTAGCGGACGATCTCGAACAGACGGTCCGCCAGGACGGACACATCGACCAGGGCCGCGCGCGGCGCGATCTGCGCGGCGTCCGTAACCGCTTCGCAGAACACCTCGGCCAGTTCGCCCTTGGTGTCCTTGATCCGGGTCGCCAGGCTGGCCGAAAGGCCCACGAGCCGCACGATCAGGTCGAGCGCCAGATCGGCGTCCAGTTCCGCCAACCGTCCGGCGATCGCCAGGCGATGGGCGTCCAGGTCGCGGACAAACTCCTTGTACTTGCGCCAATTGATGCGCGCCCGGCTGTCGTCGATGGCGTCGATGCGACGGGCGATCTCGGCGGCCAGGACGCCGCCTCCGGCCTCCCCCGCCAGTTCCAGCTTCAGGCGGCGCTTGATGGCCGCGCCGCTCTCGGCCACCTCCATCAACAGGGCGGCCAGACGTTCCGGTCCAAGCTTGGCGAGGTTGGCGGCGTTCAGCGCCTTGCGCGCGCCTGCCTTCTTCACCGCCGCCGCAGCCTTCTGCGCGTTGCTCAAGCCCGATCCTCGCTATGTCGTGGCTCAGCCATAGGCCGCACAAGGACCTGACAGCAACCCGTTCGTCGACGCGTGACGTGTGCCGCGGACACGCGATTCAACCGAGACTGAGGCGTTCGGTCGCAGGCGCCGGCCCGGTCAAGCTTGTTAACTAAGTTTCATGTTTCAGCGCGCCGCGATTCTGCTGGCCCTTTGCGGGGCCGCGAGCCTGTGCCTCCTTGGGGCGGGCGGAATGCTGGTGTTTCGGGGTCAGCAGATCTGGATGCTGGCCGCCGGCGTCGGAATGATCATCGCCGGCCTGGTCGCCGGCGTGGTGGCCGTACTGGGCGCGATCGGCGACGAGCAGACCTAGCGCCAGTTCAGACCCGCCGCCTTGACCGCGCGCGTGCGGGTCATCCGGCCCACATTCTCCCCATCCACCGCGCAGGCGGCGACGACGCCTTCGTCGGCGCGGCGCAGGGTCTTGCAGGTGACGTTGCGCGCGAAGCTGGCTGCCATCAGATCGCCCCGCGTTTCGGCGCGCTGGGCGCGGGGAAGGCGAACCTGAACCCATTGGGAGGGATCGGTCCCTTGAGCCACGCAAAGGGTCTGAGCATCGATGACTTGCAGCACGGGGCCGGCGAATTCCGAGCCGACGGTCGGCGCTGCCGCCAGGCAGGGCGCAATGATCGACTGACGGGCTTCGGTGATGGAGACGGCCTGACGCGCAGCGTCATCGACACTGACCGCCTGCACGGGAGCGGCGGCTGAAAGACTTGCTGCGAGAAGCCAACTGATCGAGATCATCGCCCCCTCCGGAAGGTCGTGACCCGGACTCAATTCTTAACGCGCCGGATCGATCCCAGGTCGCCCATAAAGACGGTGTTAATCTTTGAGCAACCACGCCGGCTCAATCCACGACATTCAACCGCCAATGGCTGCGCAGAGCGTCGAGCCCGATCTCGGCGAACGAACAAAGCCCGGCGCATGCGCCGGGCTTCACGGGCTGTCGCAGGCAGGAGCGCCCCTTGTCAGCCCGTAGCGCGGCCGCCGTCACCGACGAAAACTCTCAAGCGGCTGCGCGCATCGGCCACCGGATTGTGAGCCGGCTCTTCGCCGGCCCAGCCGCCGCTGTCCCCGCTGGTGCGAAACTGGCCGACAAGGCGGGTCAGTTCGCGGGATTCCATGGTCAGGTTGGCGGCGGCGGCCGTGGCCTGCTCCACCATGGCGGCGTTCTGCTGGGTGACCTGATCCATCTGGTTCACCGCCGTGTTGACCTGCTGCAGACCCGTGGCCTGCTCCTGGGCGGAGCGGGCTATATCCGACAGCAGGCCGTCGATCTCGGCCACCTTGGCGATGATGCCGGACAGGGCGTTCCCCGTCTCTCCAACAAGTTTCACGCCATGCTCCACCTGGTCGGTGGACGTGTTGATGAGGGCCTTGATCTCCTTGGCCGCTTCGGCAGAGCGCTGGGCCAGGGCCCGCACTTCGGAGGCGACGACGGCGAAGCCCTTACCCGCCTCGCCCGCACGCGCCGCTTCGACGCCGGCGTTCAGGGCCAGCAGGTTGGTCTGAAAGGCGATCTCGTCGATGACGCCGATGATCTGGGCGATCTCGCGTGAGGAGCTTTCGATCTGACCCATGGCGTTGACGGCCTCGCGCACCACTTGGCCGGACCGTTCGCCGTCGGCGCGGGCGTCGGAGGCGCGGCTTGACGCCATGCGGGCGCCCTCGGCGCTGCGATTGACGGTGGCGGCGATCTCGTCGAGGGCGGCGGCCGTCTCCTCCAGCGAGGCGGCCTGCTGTTCTGTGCGGCGTGACAGATCGTCGGAAGCGCGGGAGATCTCGTCGGCTCCGTTGCGCAGAGAGCCGGAAGCGTCGGCGATGGCCGCCAGGGTCTGGCGCACGCTCTCCACCGCGCCGTTGTAGTCGTCCTTCAGCTTGCGATAGGCGCCGTTGAACTCCGCATCGACCGAGGCGGTCAGGTCGCGATCGGCCAAGCGGCGCAGACTGTCGGCCAGCACTTCCACCACCTGGGCCTGCTCGGCCTCGGCCTGCTGACGGGCGGCCTCGTTGCGGGCGAAGGCCTGCTCGGCCTCGGTGATGTCGACGGCAAGCTTGATGACCTTGTAGGGCCGCCCCTCTTCATCGAGCACGGGATTGTAGGAGGCCTGGATCCAGATCTCCCGCCCACCCTTGGCGAAGCGGCGGAACTTCTGGGCCACGAAGGAGCCCCGGTTCAGGCTGCGCCAGAACTCGGCGTAGTCGGCGCCCGCCGCCTCCACGCGATCGACGAACATGCTGTGGTGGCGCCCCTGGATTTCGTCCAGGCCGTAGCCCAGCGCCGCCAGGAAATTGTCGTTGGCGGTGATGATCGTTCCATCCAGATTGAACTCGATGACTGCTTGGGACCGGCTGATGGCCGCCATGATCCCTACAAGATTCTGCTCGTTCTTCTTGTCGGCGCCAGCGGCGCGGCCCTTGAACAGATTCATCCGTTCACCCCATGCGTCACGGCTTACGGCTTGGCGGCCCCTTGTCGCCAAACACCGTTCCATGATTGCAACTATAAGGTGAGCTAGACTTAGTTACACACCCGTTAACCGCGAGAGTGTCGGAAAATCGACACTTCTGAAGGCGCAATTACACCGGATGGTTGAGCCCTGGTAAAGCAGCTCAGCCCCGGCCGCGCTTGCGGTCGGCGGGATCCAGAGCGGTGAACACCGCCACGCTTCCCAGGACGGCGGCGAAGCCAGTGAAGGCGAACACGACAAGAGCCAGATAGGCGGTTTCGGCGACGGACATGACGTCTCCTCCAAGATGAGACGCCCAGCCTGACGAAGCGCAACCCTGGCGACCTTGACCTCGATCAACGGCCTTCCGGGCGGACTTGCGCCGTATCAAGGTCCACCCCAGCGCACGGCGCGAAGGTGCCCTCGCCGGCTACGACCGGCCCTTAAAGGGGATAAGAACCATGAAGACCAACACCCTCCTCCTCGCCGGCCTCGCCGCGGGCGCGCTGGCCGCGCCGGCCGTCGCCCAGGACTTCACGCCGAAAACGGCGGGGACCTTTGTCGTCACCGCCCGCGCCACGGGCGTCATGACCAAGGCCGACGACGCGATCACCGCCGCCGCCGGCGCCGCCAGCGGCCTGAACGTCGATGTGAAGGACGACGTGATGCCGACCCTCGGCTTCACCTACTTCTTCACCGACAAGATCGCGGTCGAAGCGATCCTCGGCACCACCCAGCACGAGATCCGCGCCAAGGGCGGCGCCACCGATGTCGAGGTTCACAAGACCTGGGTCCTGCCGCCGGTCGTGACCGTGCAGTACCACCCGATGCCCGCCGCCAAGGTCAGCCCCTATGTGGGCGCCGGGATCAACGCGATGATCTTCTATAGCGGCAAGAACAAGAACGGCTTCGACGTCGATCTGGACAACGGGATCGGCTGGGCGCTGCAGGCCGGCGCCGACGTGGCCCTGTCGGGGCCCTGGTCGCTCAACCTCGACGCCAAGAAGGTGTTCTTCAACACCGACGCCGACATCAACAACGGCGCCCTGAAGAGCGACGTGCAGCTTGACCCGTGGGTCCTGTCGGCCGGTATCAGCCGCCGCTTCTAGACCTTGGTGAAGCGCACGCAGAGCCCGGCCGTTCGCGCGGCCGGGTTTTTTCATGCCTGCTGCATGGCCGGCTGGAACATCACCCGGCCGTCGTCACCCAGTCCGCCGACCTGCAGAACCCGGCCGCACAGCGCCAGGGGCGCCGGACGGTGCGAGACGACGATCAGGCCCTGACCGCTGGCCGCGAGATGGCGATCCAGCCCCTTCAGAACCTTCGCCTCGGCGGCGGCGTCGAGGCCTTCCGTAGGCTCATCCAGCAGGAGCCAGGCGGCGGGCCGAAGCAGGGCGCGGGCCAGCGCGAGCCTGCGACGCTCCCCGCCCGACAGCCGTCCAGCCCCCTCGCCCAGCCAGGTATCCAGCCCCAATGGCAGCCGACGGACGCGCTCGTCCAGCGCCGCATCCGCCAGAGCCGCCCACAAGGCGTCGTCATCGGCGCCCGGGACCGCCAGGCGCAGGTTGTCCCTCACCGTGCCGGTCAGCAGCACCGGGTCCTGGCCGGCATAGGCGAAGCTGGCCCGAGCCACCTGCGGATCGAGGTCGGCGAGTTCAAGATCGCCCAATCGCATGGACCCCCGCGGCGCATCCCTCAGGGCCATGAGCTGTTCCAGCAGGGTCGTCTTGCCGATCCCCGACGGTCCGCAGACACCCAGGCGATCCCCGACCTTCAACCGCACGTCGGCGTCGCAAAGCTCCAGATCCGGCGCGGTCAGGCGCAGGCGGCTGGACGGCGAAGGCGCATGGCCCAGCACCGGCTCGATGCGGGCGGCCGCCGCGCGCGCGTCGCTGTCCTGCTCTAGGGATTTCACCAAGGCCTGGACGCCCTCCATGGTCATGGCCGTCGCCAGCACCGCGAGCGCCGCCAAGGGCGTGGACGCATGACGCGCGACGATCAGCACGCACACCGCCGCTAGACCGGTAAGAGCAGCCTGGACCACGGCCGATGCGCCCGCGAGGCGCGCCAGGGTCTGACGAGCCTCGATGAGACGTTGGTCCTCGGCGGCGACGTGATCGGCGGCCCAGGTCTCCAGGCCATAGCAGCGCAGCTCAGGCGCGGCGGAGGCCATGTGCGCGACGACATCCTTCATTCGGCCTATGGCGTTGCGTATCTCGCTCGCCGGTCCAGCGGCGGCCTGGCGGCCCGCATGACGCGCGGCCAGGGCGGACAGGACGGCGAAGACGACCAGGACCACGGCGGCCGCCCAGCCGGCCAGGGCCGTCAGCGCAACGCCCGCGACCAGACTGGCCGCCGCGCCCACATGGGCCGACTGACGGATGAACAGACCCTCGATGGCGTCCACATCCTGGATGAAGCGCGCCGAGACCTCTCCCGCCGAATAGCCGAGCGCCGCCTTGGGCGGGGCCGCGGCCAGACCGGCGAAGACCCGAGGGCGGATGGCGGCCAGGGCGCCGAGCGCAGCCTTGTGCCCCATCAGCCGCTCCAGATACCGCAATGCGGTGCGCAGGATCGCCAGCAGGCGGATCATCGCGCTGGGCAGCAGGAAGTTGAACAGGTGGACGGCGGCCATACCGGCGACGCCCGCCAGGGCCGCTCCGGTTATAAACCAGCCGGAGATACCCAGCAGGATCACCGCCGCGACGGCCGCAACAGCGGCGCTGACGCCGGCGAGCCACAGCAGCCCGGCCTGACGCCGTTTCTCGTGGGCGATCAGTCGATCAAGAAGTGTGGTCAAAGGGTCAGAACCTGGCCGGCGATCCGGATCAGCCGAACATCATGGGTGGCGATGAGCGTGGTGCGGCCGCGCGCTGCTTCCAGGATCAGAGGCAGCAGCGCCTCGGCGCTTTCGTCATCGAGATTGGCGGTGGGCTCATCGAGCAGCAGGATCGGCGCCGGCTTCAGAAAGGCGCGCGCCAGGGCCAGCTTTCGCCGCTCCCCGCCCGACAGCCCGCCGCCGCGTTCGTTCAACAGGGTGTCGAGCCCCTCGGGCCGGCGATCGATCAGGGCGCCGAGACCAGCACGCCGCGCGGCCACCTCGATCTGCGCCCGCCCGGCCTGGGGCCAGGCCAGGGCGATGTTCTGCGCCAGGGAGCCGCTGATGATCAGCGGCGACTGTCCCGCCCATGCGGCCGAAGCGGCCAGCGATCCCCCGGTGTCGAGGGCCCGGCCGTCTACCAGAACCTTGCCGCCGGTCAGGGGGGCGAGGCCGAGCAACAGATGCAGCAGGCTGCTCTTGCCCGCGCCGCTGGGGCCCGCCACCGCCGCCAGTCCGCCGGCGGGCACATCGAGAAACAGCCCGTCGAGCACCGGGCGGTCGCCGCCGGGATAGCGCAGGGTCACGTCATGCAGGCTGATCGCCGGAGCGTCCTGGAGGACGGGTTGAGCCGATTGCGGCGCGGGTTTGAGCGCCAGGCGGGCGACGGCGGGGATGGCCGCTTCCGCCGCCTGCTTGTCGTGATAGGCGGCGGTCAGCCGGCGCAGAGGCGAATAGACCTCCGGCGCAAGGGCCAGCACGAAGAACGCCCGCGCCAGGTCCAGCGTCTCCGGCGCCGGGAAGGGCAGCAATCCCAGAAGATTGAAGCCGCAATAGACCGCGACCAGGGCCACGGACAGGGCGGCGAAGAACTCCAGCACCGCCGAGGACAGGAAGGCCTTCTGCAGGACCCGTCCCGTGCGCCGCTCCAGCTCCCGCGCCCGGACGGCCAGTTCATCAGTCGTCCGCGCCTCCGCCTGGAAGGCGAGGATTGCGGAAAGAGCGCGGACCCGATCGAGAAACAGACCCGACAACCGCTCCAGCGCGGTGAACTGACGGCGGGACTCCTCGGCCGCCGCCATACCGGCCAGGGCCATGCCGATGATGAACGGCAGCAAGGTGAACAGCATGATCCCGGCCGCCACCGGGCTGGCGAAGGCCGCGACGGCGATCAGCAGCAACGGCGTCGCGCCGGCGGCGACGCGCGCAGGGGTGAAGCGGGAGACATAGCCGTCCAGCGCCTCCATCCCCTCGACCAGGGTGGTGACCGCCGCTTCATTGGCGCGACGTAGAGGATCAAACAGGCCGGCCATGGCCTGGCGGCGCAGACCCGCCTTGACCTGTCCGGCCGCCGCGACGCCCGCCACCAGAACGCCGCGCGCGAGCAGACCACGCAGAGCGGCGCTGGCCGCGAGCAGCAGGAGCCAGGGCCAGATGGCGGCGAGGCCGCCGTCCAGCCGCGCGACCGACATGGCCACGCCGCCCGCGAATCCCACCGCCGCCACAGCGTCGCCGACCTGGAAGATCGCCCCGCGCCGGCTGGCCGAACCGCCCGCCCGCGTCGCCTGTCGAAGCAAGATTTGCGGAGCCATATTCTGGTCGGCGAGGGCGTTCTGCGCGGCGTCCATACAATCTCCTAGCGCCGCGATCATGGCTTTGACTTGATCCGGATCAAAGAAGCGCTTTCCCTTCGCGCGTAAGGACCCACGTCATGCGGCCGTCCAGGCGGTCGTCCCAGCGGAGCCGACCATGGACCTAGCCGTCGTAGATCTCTCACGCCTGCAGTTCGCGCTGACAGCGCTCTATCACTTCCTGTTCGTGCCCCTAACCCTGGGCCTGTCCTTCATGCTGGTGATCATGGAGGCCATCTATGTGATGACCAAGCGCCCGATCTGGCGAACGGTCACGCGGTTCTGGGGCACGCTGTTCGGCATCAACTTCGTGCTGGGCGTCGCGACGGGGCTGACCATGGAGTTCCAGTTCGGGATGAACTGGTCCTACTACTCCCACTACGTCGGCGACATCTTCGGCGCGCCTCTGGCCATCGAGGGCCTGATGGCCTTCTTCCTGGAGGCCACCTTCGTCGGCCTGATGTTCTTTGGCTGGGACAAGCTTTCCAAGGTCGGACACCTGTTCGTCACCTTCCTGGTGGCGCTGGGCACCAACCTGTCGGCCCTGTGGATCCTGGTCGCCAACGGCTGGATGCAGAACCCGGTCGGCGCGGCGTTCAACCCCGACACCATGCGCATGGAGGTCACCGACTTCGGCGCGGTGCTGTTCAATCCCGTCGCCCAGGCCAAGTTCGTCCATACGGTCAGCGCCGGCTACGTCATCGCCTCGGTCTTCGTACTGGGCGTCTCGGCCTACTATCTGCTGAAGGGCAAGTGGACCGGATTCGCCAAGCGGTCGATGACCGTGGCGGCCGCCTTCGGCCTGGCCTCATCGCTATCGGTCGTCGTGCTCGGCGACGAGAGCGGCTACGCGCTGACCGACAACCAGAAAATGAAGCTCGCCGCCCTGGAGGCCATGTGGGAGACCGAGCCCGCTCCGGCTGGTCTGGCCGCCTTCGGCATTCCGAGCATGAAGGATCGCGAGACCCACGCCGAGATCAAGATCCCCTATGTGCTGGGCCTGATCGCCACGCGCAGCATCGACCGTCCGGTGGAGGGCATCTTCGAGCTGGTCGCCCAGGCCCAGGACCGTATCGAGTCGGGCGTGGTCGCCTATGGCGCGCTGGAGACGCTGAAGGCTAACCCGACCGACGTCGCCGCGCGCGCCGTCTTCGAGGAGCACCGCCGCGATCTTGGCTACGGCCTGCTGCTGAAGCGCTATGTGGCCGATCCGCGTCAGGCGGACGCCGCCCTCATCGAGAAGACCGCCTGGGACACGGTGCCGAACGTGCCGCTGATGTTCTGGTCGTTCCGCATCATGGCCGGCATCGGTCTGCTGATGATCGCCCTGTTCGCCACGGCCTTCGTCCTGTGCACCCTGCGCAAGCACGACACCCGCTGGTTCCTGCGCCTGGCCGTGCTGGCCCTGCCCCTGCCGTGGATCTCCACGGAGCTGGGCTGGATTCTGGCCGAGGTCGGTCGCCAGCCCTGGGCGGTCGAAGGGGTCCTGCCGACCTTCCTCGGCGCCTCGTCGCTCACCGTCAGCCAGCTGTGGGCCACCATCATCGGCTTCACCGTGTTCTACGGGGCCCTGGCCGTCGTCGAGGTCGGGCTGATCCTGCACACGATCAAGAAGGGCCCGTTCGCCCAGCAAGAAGAGTTCGACCCGCAGCGCGCGCCTGGCGCCGAAGCCGTCGCCTGACCGAAGGAAACGACGTCATGGAACTTCCTCTCGACTACGCCACCTTGCGCCTCATCTGGTGGGGCCTCATCGGCGTCATCCTGATCGCCTTCGCCCTCACCGACGGCTTCGACATGGGGGTCGGCGCCCTGCTGCCCTTCGTGGCCCGCGAGGACCAGGAGCGGCGCATGGTGATCAACACCATCGGCGCGACCTGGGAAGGCAATCAGGTGTGGTTCATCGTCGGCGGCGCCGGCCTGTTCGCGGCCTGGCCCTTCGTCTACGCGGTCAGCTTCTCCGGCTTCTACCTGGCCATGTTCCTGGTGCTGTCGGCGCTCATCCTTCGGCCGGTGGCCTTCAAGTACCGGTCCAAACGCAAGGACCCCCGCTGGCGCGCCTTCTGGGACTGGTCGTTGTTCGTGGGCGGCTTCGTCCCGGCCCTGGTGTTCGGGGTGGCCATGGGCAACGTGCTGCAAGGCGCGCCCTTCCGTCTCGATAGCGACCTGCGCGCCTTCTACGAGGGGCCGTTCCTGGGCCTGTTCACACCGTTCACGCTGGTCTGCGGCCTGCTGTCGGTGTCCATGCTGGTGCTGCACGGGGCGGCCTGGCTGGGCGTGAAGGCCGAGGAAGGACCGATCCTAGATCGCGCCCGCACCTATGGAACGATCGCCGCCCTGGCCAGCGTAGTCCTGTTCGCCATCGGCGGTCTGTTCATCGCCTTCGGCCCGCTGGGCTTCCGCATCGAGGGCATGGCGGATCCGGCCGGCCCGTCCAACCCGCTGCGCACGGCGGTGGTCGCCGCCCCCGGCGCCTGGCTGGACAATTACGGCCGCCATCCGTGGATGCTGATCGCGCCGGCTCTGGGCTTCGCGGGGGCGCTGGCCGCCCTGGCGGGACTATGGAGGCGTTCGGAGCCCCTGGCCTTCGCCGGGTCGTCCGCCTCGAGCATCGGGATCATCTCGACGGTCGGCCTGTCGATGTTCCCCTTCATCCTGCCCAGCACGATCGATCCGCGCTCGAGCCTGACGGCCTGGAACGCGTCGTCCAGCCACGGGACCCTGTTCACGATGCTGCTGGTGACGGCGGTCTTCCTGCCGGTGGTCCTGATCTACACCTCGTGGGTCTACAAGGTGCTGTGGGGCCGTTCGAGCACCGAAGCCCTGACCACCAATCCCGACCTCTACTGAGCCTCAAGGAGAAACCGTCATGTGGTACTTCGCCTGGATTTTGGGGCTCGGCCTCGCGGTGGCGTTCGGCATCCTGAACGGCATCTGGCACGAGTTTCATCTGTTCGACGAAGGCGACGAAGGCCTGTCCGAGCCATGAACGCCCTCGTCCGGCGTCCCCGCGCCATCAGCGCGCCGAGCGACCTGATCGCCCGTCATGACGGCCGCGCTCCGCGCTACACCAGCTACCCCACCGCGGCGCAGTTCACGCCCGAGGTCGGCACCGACGTCCAGCAGCAATGGCTGGCCCGATTGCCGGCTGACGAAGCCGTTTCGGTGTACCTGCACATTCCGTTCTGCCAGCGGCTCTGCTGGTACTGCGGGTGCAACACCCGGGCGGTGAGCCGCCGAGACGCGATCTTGGGCTATGTGGATCTGCTGGAGACGGAGATCGCCCTGGTCGAAAGCGTCCTGCCCGGGACGTTGCGCGCCAAGTCGATCCACCTGGGCGGCGGCACGCCGAACATGCTGTCGCGCGATGACCTGACCCGGCTGTTCGGCGCCCTGCGTCACGTCTTCGATGTCACGCCCGGCGCCCAGATCGCCGCCGAGCTGGACCCCGCCGTCCTGACCCGCGAATGGGTGCGGGCAGCCGCCTTCCACGGCCTCAACCGCGCGAGCCTGGGGGTGCAGGACCTGTCGCCCGCGGTGCAGGAAGCGGTGAACCGCATCGAGAGCTTCCAGATCATCGAGAACGCCGTCGGCTGGCTTCGCGAGGCGGGCGTCGGCTCGATCAACCTGGACCTGATGTACGGCCTGCCCCGGCAGACCACGGACTCCGTCATAGACACCCTGGACCAGATCCTGACCCTGCGGCCGGAGCGGATCGCCCTGTTCGGCTACGCCCACGTGCCGTGGATGAAGAGCCATCAGCGGCTGATCGACGAAAGCGCCCTGCCCGGCGCCGAGGAGCGGTTCGTCCAGGCGGAGGCCGCCGCCGCCTATCTGGCCGCGGCCGGCTATGCGCGCATCGGCCTTGACCACTACGCCCTGCCCGACGACGGCCTGGCCGTCGCCCAGGAAGAGGGGCGCCTGCGCCGCAACTTCCAAGGCTACACCGACGATGTCCGCACGGTGCTGGGCTTCGGCGCCTCGGCGATCAGCCAGCTGCCGCAGGGCTTTGTGCAGAACCTGACCACCGAGCGCGATTGGCGCGCCGCGGTGTCGGCCGGTCATCTCCCCGCCGCGCGCGGGGTCGCCCTGACCGATGACGACCGCTTCCGCGGCGACATCATCGAGCAGCTGATGTGCCGCTTCCGGGTCGACCTGGACGCGGTGTGCGCCGCCCACGGGCGCGATCGGAGCGAACTGGACCAAGCGCTATCCAACCTGGCGCCGCTGGAAGCGGACGGACTGGCCGACCTGGCCGGATCGATCCTGTCGGTCAGCGAGGCGGGCCGGCCGTTCGTGCGGTCCGTCTGCGCCCTGTTCGACGCCCACCTCGACCGGGCCGCGCAGAGACACGCCCGCGTCGTCTGAGGAAACATCCATGACCGACAAGACGCTGCGCCTGAAGATCATCAAGGCGCTGGATGGAGAACGCCTGATCCGTAGCGAACGCATCGGCGTCGCCGTGGAGCATGGCGAGGCGACCCTGTTCGGCAAGGTCGCCACCGAACGCGAACGCCAGCTCGCCGTCGGCGTGGCCAGCGCGGTGAAGCAGGCGCGGTCGATCCTCGACCTGCTGGAGATCGCGCCGGACAAACCGCGACCAAGCACGCTCTACGACCACGACAAGACCTACGAGCCGCCGTTCACGCCGCTACATCTGGAGATCGAGGACGCGGTCGGACGCTATCAGCCGACCGAGCCGCTTGGCGAACCGGAGACATGGTTCGACGCCTTCGCCGAAAGCCTGATCTTGCCGGTCTTCGCCGACGTCCTGAGCACAGCGCGCCGCGCCGGTCATGAGGGTCAGGTCCTGCACCGCAAGGAGCGCGACGCCCATGTTTACCGTCTTGAGCTGATGCGGACGGATCATCCGGCCAATCAGCCCGCGCCCTATCTCGAAGTGTCGCCCGCCGAAAGCGGCCACCGCGTCACCGTGGCGCACGGAGGCTCCTATCCCGGTCCGGCCGACCACAACTTCGTCGATACCGAAATGGCCTGGGAGGACGTGGAGCCCCGCGCCGTCCAAAAGGAGGTCTTGCGCTGGGTGAAGCGGGTCTTCCGCCACTACGACTGACAAAAAGGGAGGCGCGGACCGGGAGAGATCCGCGCCTCAGGGGAACAGGTCCTGGCGGACCGGGGGGTCTTCAGGCTGCAGCCTGAAGCAGGCGGCGGTCGCAAAGGACCACATGGCGGGAGGTGGCGCGGTTGATGCGATGCTCACGCTCCATCTGGGACAGGATCCGCGAGACGGTCTCGATGGTCAGGCCCAGATAATCGGCGATGTCGGTGCGGGACATGGGCAGATCGACCCCGTCGCAGGCGGGCGCACGCTCGGCCATGTCGGCGAGGAAGGCTTCCACCCGCTCGGCGGCGGTGCGACGGCCCAGCAGCATCATGTGGCTCTGGGTGCGTTGCAGGTGCTGGTCGGTCAGGGCCCACAGGCCGGCGCCGACGGCCGGATCGATCGCGGCGGCCTTCTGGAGGGCGACGCGGCGGACCAGCATCACCTCGCAGCAGCCGACAGCCTCGGCGGAGGTGCGGTGCGTCTCGCAAAGCTCCATGCCGAACACCTCGCCCGGCATGTGGAAGCCCACGATCAGGCGGCGGCCGTCGTCGAGGAAGCGCAGGGTGCGGACCACGCCGGAGACCACCTTGTAGGCGAACTCGGCCTGCTCATCCTCGCCGAAGATTTCTTCGTTGCGCGAGAAGGTCATGCAAAAGCCCGGCGCGTGGACGCCGGCCGCGAAAGGAGCCGGTTGCGGCGGAACGGCGGCGTGGACGACTTCCAGAGACTGCATGGGTAGCTCCCCTCGTTGATGAGGGAGGCTTTAAGACCGCCCAAGACCACACGAAATTCAGGGATATCGCCTACGTAGAATCCACAGGGTGCGTGGCTTTGCGCGATGCGTCACGCTCGCCGCTTCTTCTCATCCCGTGCCGCCCGCGCTACAGCGGGCGCCGCATGCGGCAGCTCTGGCGCAAAATGGACGACAACGCACGCCCGCTCACCGAAGGGATCGGTCATGCGTGCACGTTCGCGTCGATCACGATCTGCCTGGTTATCTGGGCGGCCTTCGCCCCCTATCTGCCCCTCGGATCGCAGGTCCTGATCTTCATTCCCGCGGTGCTGGTGGGCGCGGGCCTCAGCGGCGTCGGGGGCGGACTGGCCGCCGGGGCGGCCGGACTGGCGGCGGGCGGCTGGGCGGCGTCGCAAGGCGGCTGGACCTGGGACGAGATGTTCCCGTTCGCGGTCTTCGCTGTGGCGGGCCTGTCGATCACCGCAACCGGCGCGGCGGCGCGACGCTGGCGCTGGCGTCATATCGAGGCCAACCGAAATCTGGCCGAGCGCGAGGCGCATCTGCGCTCGATCCTCGACACCGTTCCGGACGCCATGATCGTGATTTCCGAGGACGGGCTCATCCAGTCCTTCAGCCCCGCCGCCGAGCGGCTGTTCGGCTGGGCCGCCGCCGAGGTGCTGAGCAAGAATGTCAGCGTGCTGATGCCGAACCCGTACAGGGATGCGCACGACGGCTACCTAGAGCGCTACCACACCACCGGCGAGCGACGGATCATCGGGCGCGGCCGCGTGGTGGTGGGTGAGCGCAAGGACGGCTCGACCTTTCCCATCGAGCTGTCGGTGGGCGAGATGAAGCCCGCAGAGCGCCGCTTCTATACCGGGTTCATCCGTGACCTGAGCGAGCGTCAGGAGACCGAGGCGCGCTTGCAAGAGCTGCAGTCGGAACTGGTTCACATCTCCCGCGCCACGGCTATGGGCGAGATGGCTTCGGCCCTGGCGCACGAATTGAACCAGCCCCTTGCGGCCATCGCCAACTATCTGCGCGGCGCCAAGCGGTTGATGGAGGGCGCGCCGGCGCCCGACGCCCGGGTGAGCGAGGCGCTTGAGAAGGCGTCCGACCAGGCCCTGCGCGCCGGCCAGATCATCCGCCGCCTGCGTGATTTCCTGGCCCGCGGCGACACTGACAGGAGGGTGGAGAGCCTCAGCAAGCTGGTTGAGGAAGCCAGCGCCCTGGCCCTGGTCGGGGCCAAGGAGCTGGGTGTGCGGGTGCGCTTCGATCTGGATCCTTCCGTGGATCTCGTCGTCGCCGACCGCGTCCAGATCCAGCAGGTGGTCCTGAACCTCATCCGCAACGGCCTGGACGCCATGGAGCAGTCCGCGCGCCGCCGCCTGGTGATCGAAAGCCGTCCGGCGGAGGACAACATGGTCACGCTGCTGGTGTCCGACACGGGCTTGGGCCTGGCCGAAGAAGTGCGCGATCATCTCTTCCAGGCTTTCATCACCACCAAGCCGACGGGTATGGGGGTGGGGCTTTCGATCTGCCGCACCATCGTCGAGGCGCATGGCGGCAAGATCTTCGCACAGAACAACGCTGACGGCGGAGCGACCTTCGCCTTCACCTTGCCGTGCGCTGTTGAAGAGGAGGAGGTCGCCGATGGCCGCTGAGGGACAGGTCCACGTCATCGACGACGACGAGGCCATGCGCGACAGCCTGTGCTTCCTGCTCGAGACGTCGGGCCTGACGGTGCGCGCCTTCCCTTCCGCCTCGGCGTTTCTCGAAGCCCTGCCGGGGGTCGGCGACGGCTGCGTGGTGACCGATATCCGGATGCCCGGAATGTCCGGGCTGGAGCTTGTGCGGGTGCTGCGCGGCATGCGGCCCGACCTGCCCGTGGTGGTGATGACAGGGCATGGCGACATCCCCATGGCCGTAGAGGCCATGAAGAGCGGCGTGGTCGATTTCCTGGAAAAGCCCTTCCACGAGGACGCCATGATCGGCGCCGTGCGCCGGGCCCTGGACGGGGCGCGCAACCCCGCCCGCCCGGCCGCCGACAGCGGTCCCGTTCGGGAGCGCATGGAAAGCCTGGCTCCCCGGGAGCGTCAGGTTCTGGACGGCCTGGTGGCGGGCAAGCCCAACAAGGTGATCGCCTTCGACCTTGGCATCAGTGTGCGGACCGTCGAGGTCTACCGCGCCAATGTCATGACCAAGATGCAGGCCGCCAGCCTGTCGGAGCTGGTTCGGATGGTGCTGCTGGCGGGCGTCTAACGCCGTTGCGCCAGATCAAGGAAACGTCGCGCGCAGGGCGGCAGGATGCTCGTCTCCCTCTCCCTGCGAAGACGCGCCATGTCCAAGAAGCCCTGTTGCGCGATCGTCGTTGACGATGACGCCGCCGTCCTGGCCTCAATCCGCTTCATGCTGGAGGCCGAGGGCGTTTGTGTTCAGACCTATGACTGCGCGCAGGCGGTGCTGGCGGCCGATCTGCAGGCGTGCGGCTGCCTGATCCTGGATCAGGTGATGCCAGGTATGACCGGCCTTGAACTTCTCGCCCAGCTTCGTCAGCGCGGGGTGGACCTTCCCGCACTTCTGCTGACCAGCAGCGCGACGCCCGCCGTCCGTCGCGCGGCCCAGGCCGCCGACGTCCCGGTGCTGGAGAAGCCCGTCTTCGGTGAGACCCTGGTCCGCGCGTTCATGGACAACGCCGGGAGCGGAGTTGCTCGCCGACATGGGCGAGGCGCGCGTCCGGCCGGCGGTCAGCACGCACCAACCTAGACCCGTTCGGCGAGGCCCGTTCCGCCGAAAACCCGCACCCCAGCGTTGCCGTAGGGACAGCCATGGCCTACGAATTGTGACACCGGTTACCATAAGCCGGACGGGAGAACGCCATGAGCAAGACCGCCCTGCTGCTGGGCTGCGCCAGCATCAACCTTTTGATGGCCAGCCATGCTTCGGCCGCTGATACGGGTCTGCTGTTCCACCTCTCGGGCGACAAGGGCGCGACCGCCGACTTCGCCGCCGGCGACCCCGTTCCAAACTTCATCGACAAGGTCCGCCCCATGGCGGAGGGCAAGGCCGGCCCCGGCCTGCACGCCGAGGACGACGGCATTTTGGCCTGGAACGCGCCGGGCAACATCCACGCCCAGCGCGGGACGCTGTCGTTCTTCTGGCGCTCGGGTTACCCGGTGGGCGTCGCGCCGTTCGTGATCTTCCGCGTAGGCTACGCCGACCACACCAGCTGGGACATGGCGTTCCTGCGCATCGACTGGAACGGCCACGGCTTCGACGCCTTCGTCACCGACAACGGCCTGGCGCGCAGCCGCGTATCCTTCCGCCTCGACCAGCCGCCCAAGGCCGACGCCTGGACGCACCTGGCCTTCACCTGGGACGAGACCAGCGGCGTGCAGCTGTTCGTGGACGGCAAGCTGGCCGCCGCGAAGTCCGTGAAGGCGGTCTATGACGCCGGCCTCGACCAGTTCGGGATCGCCGGCCGAGTCATCGCCCCGCACCAGGTGCAGAGCCGCTACAACTTCCTGCGCGGCGGGCAGATGGACGAAATCCGCGTTTATGACCGCGCGCTCGACGCCCCGGCGGTCGCCGCCTTGGCCCGCAATGAGACGCCGGCCTCGCAGGCGGCGATCGACAGCCTGGACGACCCTGCGTCCCGCGCCGCCTGGGGCCAGCGCTACGGCTGGAACAAGACCCTGCCGCCCTATCTCGAAGCCCCGTCCACCCGCATCCGCAAGGTCGAGTTCACCGACGCCAAGGACATGAAGCAGTGGATGTGGCGCGCGCTGGACGGCATCTCCGAGACCACCTGGCCCGGCGTCTACAACCGCTCGCGCATCGAAGGCCGGGACGACTATTTCCCGCTGCCGGACTGGAACGTCTATGTGGAGGGCGGCAAGACCTTGCGCCTCGCCCTGCCCGACGAGCCGGTGAACCGGATCGAGATCCAGGGGCCGGCCTTTGGAGACCTGACCTGGGCGAAGTCCGACGGCGCGGACGGCGCCAAGGTTTCCGCCCGCCCGAAAGGTCAGGCCCGCACGGTGACCACATTGGACAAGCCGTTGATCGGCGGGGTGCTAAGCTTCACCAACACCGAGCAGGAGACCCCGATCCAGGAGATCTGGGCCTATGACGTGGGCGCGGGCGCGGAGCCCAAGGGCGCCTTCACCATGAACTATACGGTGAAGCCCGAGGTCGCCCCGGACTACACCAACCTGACCGCTCTGAACGCCTATGTGGCGGGCCGTCATCCGGCCGGCGAGCGGGCCGTGGTTACGGCGGTGCCGGACGGCGCGCCGACCCGCAAGCGCCCGGCCGCCGAGCTGGACGCCAAGGGCCTGCCGATCGTCCATGTGATGATCCCCTCGGGCTTCGGCGCCGCGCCGGCGGCGCAGCCCCTGGCCCGCAACTGGGCCTATGGTTGGGAGAACGCCCGAGATGGTCTCGACGGGATCGCCATCGACATTCCGCCCCTGAAGGCCGCCGATCCGAACACCAAGCTGATCGCCCTGAACATCCAGGTGAAAGATCCGATCTGGCCGGGCCGCAACATGATCGACGTCAGCGTCTCGGTGAAACCGGGCGAGCCGCGCACCCTGTGGCTGGACCTGCGTGATCGCATACTCACCGACGACAGCCTTTATCTGACCATCGCCGCCAATGACGCGGCCTTTGGTCCGCGCGCCCTGGACGGCGCTAAGATCCGGTTGGTGTTCAAGGACCGCGAGGCGGCCAAGGCCGAACACGTCGCCGACCGCTTCAACCAGGTGAAGGACAACTGGGCCTTCTTGGTGGAGGAGCACACCACCTCGCAGCGGCAGGGCCTCTATCGCCGTATCTACGCCGACATCACCGACCTGCTGCGCGTCGATCCCGACCACAAGCATGGTCGCGAATACTGGGGCGACATCACCTTCGGCAGCCAGGGCTGGCCGGCCTATGAGCAGCCCAAGGCGCCGGACGGCGTCCCCCTTTGGGCCTTCCGCCAGACCGAGGACCTGAAGCGCGTCTCCAAGTTCATCAACTGGTGGATCGACGAGCGCCAAGTTCCCTATGGCGACTTCGGCGGCGGCATTTCGGACGACTCCGACCTTTCCCAGCAATGGCCGGGCCTGGCGATGATGGGCGTGCAGCCGGACAAGATTCGCGCCTCGGTCAACGCGCTGGCCGACGCCGCCTACAAGAACGGCATGTTCACCGACGGCCTGGCGACCATCGCCACCGACGAACTGCACGCTTACGAAGAGGGCATCAACACCAACAGCCTGGCGCTGGTTTCGGACTACGGCGACCCGCTGGCGGTGGAGCGGCTGTTCACTACGGTGAAGGCGTTGCCGCGGATCATCGAGCGCAATCCCGCCGGCCACGTCCACTTCAACAGCAACTGGTTCAGCGGCTCGATGTCGTACCGCGAAGGGCCGTGGGAGTGGCAGAAGCCATACTCGTTCGGGATCGTGCACCCGGCCATCGCCATCGGCGACTACAACGGCGACAAGACCGCTCGCGGCCTGGTGCTCGGCCTGGCCGACGGCTACCTCGCCCATGGCAAGCCGGGGGCGGACGGCAAGATCAGCTATCCCAACGAGATCAATTGGCGCTCCGACGCCGAGCGCGGCGGCACGGTGCTGCAGGGCTCCGGCGCCGGCGGGCCGTTCCAGCTCTTCTGGACCGCCTGGCGCTGGACCGGCGATGAAAAGTACCTGGCCCCCATCCGCTGGCGGATCGATCGCAACGGCTGGCGCTCGCTCAACGACATCAACGAGAACGCCTGGACGCAGCTGGGCGTCGACGACGCCGGCCGCTCGACGATCCTGAAGGCCGCCGAGCGCGGCGGCGGGTTCGAGCGCTACGTCGCCTGGAGCCTGACCGGCGACAAGAAGCACCTGGAGGACCTGTACGCCGCCGAGCTGCAGTGGGCCGACCAGCACATGTACATGCACACCGAGGGCCATTGGTGGTCCGACCGGGTGGAGATCCCCAGCGACCTTTTGCAGCGCTCGCGCCTCGGCGGCGTCGCCAACAAGCGCGGTCAGATGCTGGCCAGTCATCGTGTCAGCTGGACCTTCGGCGACGCTGCCGGCGAAGACGTGGCGGTGCTGATCAAGGACGGCACGACGACCGGTTTCAAGGTCATCGCCTACAACCTCACCGACAAGCCGGTCACGGCGACCATGACCGGCTGGGACGTCAAGGACGGCCAGTGGAGCCTGACGCAAGGTGTGGACGCCGACGGCGACGACATGATCGACGGCGCGGCCCAGCCCAGGTCCCTCGCCTTCGGACGCACCGGACAGGCGCAGCTGGTCCTGCCCCCGCGCCGGACGGCGATCATCGACATGGCCCTGACCACGCCCGGCGATGCGCCGGAGCGTCGGGCCGATCTGGGCGTCGGACGAGGCGACGTGACGGTGAAGGGCCGCACCGTGACCGCCGTGGTTCACAGCCTGGGCGCGGCGGACACCGCTCCGGCCTCGATCGAGCTGCTTGACGCCACGGGCAAGGTCCTGGCCTCCGCCCCCATTCCCGCCCTGAAGGCGCCGGCGGATCTGGCGCCTCGCACGCACGCCGCGCGCCTGACCTTGCCGGCCGGGGTGAAGGTCGGCGGCCTGAAAGTGCGGATCCTCACGGACCAAGCCCAGGTCACCCGGCTCAACGACGAAGCCCCTGTGCCCTGATCGCCGTTGCGCGACTGGCTCGGCCGGTCGCGGAACCATCTGGGTTAACTCCTGTTAAGATAATTCTTCGGAACCGATGGGCCGCCCGAGCGCTCCAACGGCATGCAATTGGCCGCGCGCATTTTGATCGTCGAGGACGATGTCCTCGTCCGGATGGTGGCGGCGGCGGCGCTCGAGGATGCAGGCTTTCGTGTGATCGAGGCCGACTGCGCTACTGAGGCGCTGGAGCTTCTGGCCGCTGGAGAGAAGGTTTCGGTTCTATTTAGCGATATAAACATGCCAGGCATGGATGGGCTGGAACTGGCCCGCCTGGCCAGCACCCGACATCCTGATCTCGTCGTGGTGCTCACCTCCGGCTACGAACATCCCGGCCCTGGCGAGCTGCCCGAGCGGGGACGATTTCTGCCCAAGCCCTATCTTCCTGAAGAAATGATGGCGGCGATCACCGCCGCAGCGGCCTGAACGGCCTTCTCCGCGACCAGGCGTCGGGCGCAGGCACGGCCGCCCCTCCGGCCGGCTAGGCGCAGGCCTGGAGCCGGCGCTCCCGTCCCGCCCAGCTGCGTTCTTCGCGCTCGATCAGATCGGCGTCACGGTCCATCTCACGCGCCATAACCTCAAGCACGCCGCGCGCCGGTCCCTCGGGCAGGAGGGCGGCCTTGCGGCGGGAATCTTCGGCGATGGCGCGCAGTTCGAGGATTTCTGTCATGGGCCGCCTTAAGCGGCGGCGGCGGCGTTTGGTTCCCGCCGAACTTCAGCCCGCCTGGGGATGATCCGACCGGACGGCCAGCCAGCGGGCGTAGAGCCCCTCCAGGGAGGTTCCGGCCGAACGCACGGCCGCCCTGGCGTCACGACGAGGATCGGGCGGTCCTTCGATCCACGGCGCGCCTGCCGCGCGGGCCCGGGCGGCCACGGCGCGATCCGCGCCGCCAGGGACAATGACGTTCGGCGTGACGGTCTGCGCCGCGCCCACGAAGGCGCGCAGGGTCTCGGCGGGACCTTCAGGGCTTGGCGTCTCAAGCTTGACGATGCTCGCCCCCGCGCGGCGGGCCTGATCAAGGCTCAGTTCGACACCCACGCCCTGAAGCGCGCAGCGAACGCCCAATCCCTGGATCGCCTCGATGAAGACCTGCGCCTCCTCGACCATCTCACGGGGAATGGGCCGGACCTCCAGAACCAGCCGCTTGGCCAGCTCCGGCTCGGCGACGAGATCGGCCACGATGCTGACCCACCACTCGTCGAGACGCGCGCTGGCGGCTGACAGCGGGCAGCCCAGCTTCAGGTCGGGCACGCTCCGCAGGAAGGCGATGGCGTGCCGGGTGAGGCGCCAATCGACGTAGCGGCTCAGCCCCAGACGCTCGATACCCGGTCGCAAGGCCTCCAGATCGGTCCTGTTCTCTTGGCCATCGACCATCAGAACGGTCCAGGGTTCATAGAGGATGGTCGCGCCGTCGGCGGACCGCACCGCCTGGAATCGGAACTCCAGGCGTTCCTGCGCCACGGCGGCATGCAGGGCGGCGGCGGCGGCCATGTCATTGAGCCAAGCCTCCCCCGGCGCCTTGCGGGCTCTTGGCGGGGCGGCGGCCGTTTGCGGATAGTGGGCGTCGAGGATTTCGGCGGCGGGCATGACCAAGGCGCCGCCAACCTCCACCGGCTCCGAGCAGACCGCCCTCAGCACGTCCTCCCTCCAGGCGGGTCCGGGATCGGGATCAAGGGCGGCCAGACGTAAAAGAACGCCGTCGGCCTCCATCGCGCCTTGCGCCAGGCGCGCCCAAGGCACGTCGCCGACACGGCTCCACGCCGCCCAGAGCACACGCACGAGGCCAGATTCGCCAAACGCCGCGCTGATCTCCCCAAGATTGGTGATGCGAAGGAAAAAGGCTTGCGGTTCGCCAGCCGGAGGCGCGGCCTTGCGAGGCCGGGGAAATCCGACGACTGAATTCGCCCTGCGAGCCATCACGCCCTCCAAGACCACAACCGCGACGAGCTTAAATTAGCGCCTTCAATCCAACGTCCGCTAGTCCTAGATCGTTGCTCTCGGCGATAAACATTGAGCGCGACGCCTGCATAACACGGTTGTCTGATGAAGTTTTCAGCTGGTCTTACTTCCAGCATCCGCCACTAGAACGGCTCGGCCAAGCCGAACTTTATGCCAATTCTTCGTCGCTTTCTGCCAAAGCAGCCGATGAGTAGCCTTGCTCCTTGAACCGCCAACGCGGCTCGATAGTTTGCACCTGCGACAGAACGTCCCGCCCTTTACTGGCGCTGTTCGTCGCCAAATCTCATCGCTCGAGGACCATCCCGCACCTATGGCTGCGTTGAATCGCAAGGTTGTCCTTTTGGCGTTCGAAGGCGTCGAAGTCCTTGATGTGAGCGGCCCGGCCGGAGCCTTTGGTTCGGCCAACCATGAACTGCTCAATCCCGCCTATGCGGTAATGGTGGCCTCCGCCGCGGGCGGCGCGGTGCGCAGCAGCTGCGGGATGGAGATCAGCACGATCGCCTTGTCCGAGGTGGGTGAGATGTCGACGGGGACCTTCCTGGTGGCCGGGGCGCCCAACCTGGATCACCTGCTCTCTGCGGCGACGCCCGATCTTGGAGCGTCGGCGATCGCGCTGCTCGACAACTGCGAACGCTACGGCGCGATCTCCTCCGGCGCCCTGATCCTTGCGCAGTGGGGTCTGCTGCGGGATCGACAGATCGCGACCCATTGGAAGTTCGTCGAGGTCTTCGACCGCTTTCACCCGCAGGTCGCTGTCGAGCCGGACGCCACTTTCATCAACCAGGGGCGGCTATGGACGTGCGCTGGTGTGACCGCCGGCATCGACATGGCCCTGGCGATGATCGAAGCCGACCTGGGCGCAGACGTCGGGCGGGCGGTGGCGCGGCGCATGGTCTATGAGCCTCGCGCAGGGTCCCGGGCGCCCGCCTCGACCCCCGCTGACCTCGGCGGATATGGCTATGGCGAACTGATCGGCTGGATGCTGGAAAACCTCGACTCGCCCCTGGATGTGGAAACCTTGAGCCGCCGCGCTGGGCAGTCGATGCGCAGCTTTCACCGGAAGTTCTCCGCCGCCACCGGCAAGACCCCGGCCGCCTTCGTGGAAGCGCTACGCCTCCAGCAGGCCCAGATTCTCCTGGCTCAAGGCCTGCCTATTAAGCAGGTGGCCACGGCCGTCGGACTGGTGGACGCCAACAAATTCACCCGTGCGTTCCGACGCAGCCACGGCATGACGCCGTCCTCGTTTCGCGCCTTGAAAAGCCATCCCCATGGCCTGGTCCGGAGCTGAGGCGGCCCTACCGTACTTCTACCGAATGGGTCGCCCGTCCCGTCAGGCCTATCTCGATAGGCGCAAGGACAACGGGGCGACCATGTACCGACTGCAGGTTTTCATGCCGGGCGATGACGCCCCCATCGAGACGGCCTCCCTGCCGCGAGGCGGCGATGTTCTGCAGGGGGTCAGCCTGTTGCTGCGGCGGTTTTCGGGCTGCGACCGCATCGAGGTGTTCGCCGGCTCGCTGCGCCTGTTCAACGTCCAAGGCGGCGGCGCCGAGGTGCGCGAGACGATCGACGACGATACCGGCAAGGCGCGTCATCACTAGGATTTCAGGAACACAGATTTGCGCGCGCCGTTCTGGTCGGTGAGGAAACCCACATGACCGAACGCCCGGCCGACGATCGCGAAAAAGATGAAGCGCCGCGAAAGGCGCCGACGAGTGACCCTAGCGACAAGGCGCGTCAGGACGGCGTGCGTCGGCAACGCGATCACATCATCGACCTGACCGGTCAGGACCCGCTCGCCTCGCGGGACGACTGATCGGCCAGGCGTCTAGGAGGCGTTTCTGGCCAACTGGGGCACCACCGCCACATGGTAGTCTCCGCCTGCGGACAGGACGATCCAATCCCCCGGCGCCGCGACTGTGAGGCCGGCCGGCGTGGCGACCTCCACAAGTCCGTGAGAGTTCTTGAGGCGACCTGCGCAGCCCAGCCAGGTCAGAAGGCGGCTCCACCCCAGGCCATCGGCGGGGGCGGGAACGCGCAGGGCGGCTCCGTGGTCGAAAACGGGACTGAACGCTGACATGTCGATCCGAACGTTGACGTGCGGATGACAGTCTTCGGTGCGTCGGTGACCGGAGCCTTAACGGCGCAAAAGAGATCCGCCGGGCGCGACGGCCTCAGGTTACCGAGGTGATCACCGCGGCGGCGAAGGCCACGAACAGCGACAAGGTGACCAGATCAGCCAGGGCGTCCGAGACGATGGCGGGGTCGATCTTCAGGGTTTTAGCGATCGTTTGCATTCACAGAGCACATCACGACGAGCGGCTCACACGCTATTCACGGTTTCGCCAGCGGTTCGTGTGATCAATCACGGGATCGCGAGCGCCCCGGACACGGCCTGAGTGAAGCTCGCCGCCTCCAAGGGCTTGGAGATCCAGCCGTCGAAGGCCCTGCCTCGCCCCGAAAGGCCTTCGTCATTGGCCGAAAAAGCCAGGATCGGCGTGCGCCGATTGGGCCCGGGCGTGGCGCGCAGCAGATCGAAGACCGCCGGACCATCCATATCCGGCAGCCGAATATCGAGCAAAATCACGTCGAAAGGCGTCCACGCCGCCTCATCGACGCCGGCTTGCCCGCTGGCGGCCTCGACCACCTCGGCGCCGCAGGCCTCCAGGATGGTGCGCGCCAGTTCGCGGTTCACGGCATGGTCGTCGATCACAAGAACGCGAGCCTGCGCCAGGTCGGCGAAACCGACGCCGTCTTCCGCCTCGCTCGCCGCCTTGCAGGGCGGGGCCGGGATCCGCAGGCTGAAGGTGGAGCCGACGCCGGGCTCGCTCCGCACGGTGATAGCGCCGCCCATGGCCTCCGCCAGTTCCTTGCAGATGGCCAGACCAAGGCCCGTTCCGCCGTGTCGGCGGGTCGACGATGTGTCCACCTGCGAGAAGCGCTGGAACAGTTTGGCGCACGCGTCAGCCGTCATGCCCGGGCCGGTGTCGGTCACATCGATGCCGAGGATCTGGGCGGCCGCGTCATGCGAGACCGTCACGGTGACCCCGCCGATGTCGGTGAACTTCACCGCGTTGCCCACCAGGTTGAGCAGCATCTGGCGCACATGCTCGACGTCGATGAGCAGTTGCTCGGGCATGGGCTCCGCGACCTTCACCTCCAGCGCCAGACCCTTGGCGTCCGCCTGAGCCCACAGCAGGTCGGCGGTGTCGCGCACCACCTGCTCGGGCGAGGCCGGGCGGCGATAGATCTTGGTCTCGCCCGCCTCCAGTTTCGACAGGTCCAGGACATTGTTGACCAGCCCCAGCAGCACCTTGCTGGCGTGGACGATGCGATCGATCCAATGCCGGGCCTGGGGCGCAAGGTCATCGCGTTCATTCATAAGGGCCGAGAAGCCGATCACGGCGGTGAGCGGCGTGCGGATTTCGTGGCTCATATTGGCCAGGAACTGCGACCGGACCGCCGCAGCCTGCTCCGCCACGGCGCGGGCGGCGGCCAGGGCTTCGTTCTGCGCCACCCGCTCGGTGACGTCCCAGTTGCAGCCGACGCGGGCGAAGGCATGTCCATGGGCATCGCGGCGGATCATGCCGAAGGCGCGGATCACGCGGGTCTCGCCGTCCGGACGGATGATCCGGAACTCCGACTCCAGCGGCCCAGGCCGGTCAAACGCGCCCTCGACCGCGTTGACCAGTTTGTCCAGGTCCTCGGGGTGAAGGCAGTTCTTGAAAACCTCCATGGCGGGAGCGGCGTTGTTGGGCAGGCCATAGAGCGCGAACATCCGCTCGTCCCAGCGCAGCTCCTCGCTGGCGAAGTCCCACTCCCACACGCCGATCTGCCCGGCTTCGGCGGCCAGCAGAACGCGCTCCAGATCGCTTCGCTGTATCTGGGCGGCGGCCATGCGGGCCAGCAGGCGGATTTGGTCCAGCACGTCGTCGGCAGGTCGAGGGCGAGGCCGCTGGTCGCTCACCAGCAGGGCGCCAAGCGCCTCTCCGCCCGACGCGACCAGCGCCGCCCCCACCAACAGACCAGGCTCGTTCGCCTGACGGTCCTCCTGGCTGATGACCAGCAGTTCGTCGTCGCCCAGGGCCAGCACGCGTGTCGCCATGGCCTCGCTCGCCTCAGGCGCTCCGGCGAGGATCACCCGCCCTCCCGGAGCATCGAGCAGGTGCGCCGCCATGGCGGCCACACGGTCGAGTTCGGTGCGGTTCAGGCCGTTGGCGAGGGCTCGCGAGGTCCTGGGTAGGGGCAGGTTCATGGCGCGTCTTCATGCCTCAAGAGGCACTGTGCAGGAACACACAAAAAGCGCCCGCGGCCGTTCGGTTCTGTGGACGCGCGGCGCGCGGGGGACGGAACCGCGATCGCCCTTGCGGCTTCCTCAGGTCCGGGCCTTGAGGTCCGCCCTATCCACGAGGACGCCCATGGGCCAGATGACCCTTTCCGACATCTCCGAGAAGATGCGCGACATCGACTTCACCATGCTCTTCACCCACGCGCCCAACGGCCAGTTGGCGGGCCGGCCGATGAGCAATAATCGCGACGTGGACTACGACGGAGACAGCTGGTTCTTCGCCCTGGAGTCCGCCAGCGCGGTGCAAGAGATCGCCGCCGATCCCAACGTCGCGCTGTCCTTCGCCGGATCAAAGGGCCTGTTGGGCAAACCGCCGATCTTCATCTCGGTCCAGGGGCGCGGCGAACTGATCCGCGACAAGGCGCGGTTCGTTGAGCACTGGGACAAGGACCTTGAACGCTGGTTCGAGCAGGGCGTCGATACGCCTGGTCTCGTCCTGATCCATGTCCAGGCCTCGCGCATCCACTATTGGGACGGCGAGGACGAGGGCGAGATCGCGGTTTGAGGCCTTAGGGCGCCGCCGGCGGGCCGCCGATCGAAACCAGGTGAATCTTGAAGAACAGGGTGGCGCCCCCAGGGATGTCGCCCTTGCCCGACGCGCCGTAACCGAACTGCGACGGCGCGAAGACCTGCCACTCATCGCCCGGAACCATCAGCGGCACCACGACCTGCCAGGCCGGGATCAACTTATCCAGGGGGAAGGTCGAGGGCTCGCCCCGGGCGTAAGAGGAATCCACCACCCGGCCGTCCGCCAGCTTCAGTTCATAGTTCACGGTCACCGTGTCTCGCCGCGTCGGATGCTTGCCATCCGCGGGGCCGGATTTCAGGACGGTGTAGCTGAGCGCCGGCAGCACGATCTGGCCCGCCAACTGCGGCGCGGGGGCCGGCGGCTGCGCGGCGTGGGCGACGCCGCCCCAAAGGGCGAGCACGGCCAGCGGCGCAACCGTGGCGGCGATGAGGCGGAGAGACTTCAAGGACATGCGACGCCATTCGAAATTCGAGGAAAGGCGAAGCTCACACGCCCGCGCCCTTACGTCAAAGCGCCGGTCACGACACCATCGAGGCGCCGCTCAGAAAGCGTAGACGACGCTCATCCGCGTGGTGGTGTCCGTCTTCTCCAGAGGGATCGGGGGGCTGGTCTCGTGCTTGACCAAAACAGAGGCTTGGGTCGACAGGTTGCCGATCAGCTTGAAGGTCAGGGCGGTGGTCGAGGCCAGGGTGCTGTTCTCGTCCTGCAGATAGGTGGTCGTCTCGTTGGTCAGGCTGACGCCGTCGCGCGGCCGCCAGGCGGCCTTGACCGCCGCGCGCCACGCCAGGGTCTCCTCCTCCGCGCCATCGACGAACCAGGTCTGACGCCAGCCGGGGCCGCCTTCGAGATCGAGATCAAGGTCGGGGCGATCGATCGCCGAAACGCCGACGCCCAGCGCTTCACTGAAGCGTCGGTCAAAGCCGCCGATACGGTCCTGCTCCCAGCTGGCGACCGCCAGGGCGTAGGCCCGCCCGCCGATGCGGCGGTTGACCTGATGGCTGACAAGATAGCGCTCGCGGGAGACGAGGCCGTTTTCCTTGGAATAGTCGCCCGACGCCTTGAACTCGTTGCGCCATAGCGGCGTCTCGCGGGCGAGGGAGAGACCGAGGGTCGCCCCGACGCTGTCGTTGTTGCCCGTGGTCAAAGAGCCGCCCGCCCGCGCCTCGCCCTTCCACACCGCCGAGGGCTTGGGGGTTGGAGGTTCGGGCAGGACGACCACCGCCACGGGCGGCGGCGGCGGTTCGGGCGCTGCTTGCGGCGCCAGCTCCGCGGCCAAGCGATCGATCTCGCCGATCTGTTCGGGATGGGTCTTGCGAGCGAGACCGGCGGTGGTCTCCAGCAGGCGCGGATCGCCGCTTTCAGCGGCGGCCCGGATCATCTTCTCCAGGGACTCCGGCAGGGCCTGGGCATGCGCCGCCGTCCCCAGCAGAAGGGTGGTCACGATGATCCCTGTGGCGCGCATCCTGTTCTCCCGGCAGTTCGTCCCGGCCCTTGCCTGCCAACGGAACGGGGCAGGAAGACGGCGAACGGCGGTTTCCTTCCGCCGTCGGGCGCCGGCGCCGTAGTTCTACCAAATGGCGCCGGGCCGCTGGGCATGGTCCAAGGAAGACGCCCCCTTCGAGGCAATGAGGGACAAGGAACCCCGCCATGAAGACCGTTGCTCAAGCCCAAGCGATCGCCATCGACGACCAGGCCTGGAGTGCCCGCCGTTCGGCCCTGTTCATCCTGTTCGGATCCGCCATCCTGTGGGCGCCGGTCTATCTCGCCGTCCGCCTACTGCTCGGCTGACGCATCAGGGAGCGGCCGCCGCCCAAGTCAGGCCGGCCACAAAACCCCGAAACTGTCACGAGAACCCTTGATCGCCGCGCCGCTAGACGACATCAGGGAGCCTCCGCCGGGTGAGACCCGGGCCAGATTACGGACGAGATGATGAGCAGCGGTCTTCAGGCCTATCTTCGCAACCAAGGCGCCGGCGGCGGCCTGAGCGAACTGATTGAGGCCGTGGCCAAGTCCTGCGTCGCCATCGCCGATCTGGTGCGGTTCGGCGCGGCGGGCGATCTGGCCTCCGCGTCCGGCGCTGAAAACGTCCAGGGAGAGGTGCAGAAGAAGCTCGATATCCTGGCCAATGACATCCTGCTGCGCGACTGCGCCGAGGCTTCCGGCCTCAAGGCCATGGCGTCGGAAGAGATGGACGACGTCGTGCCGGTGCGCGATCTGGGCGGCGAAGGCTGGCTCCTGCTTTTCGATCCGCTGGATGGCTCCAGCAACATCGACGTGAACGTGTCCATCGGCACGATCTTCTCCATCCTGCCCGCGCCCGCCGGCGAGGCCCGCCCCGCGACGGAAGCCGATTTCCTGCAGACCGGCCGCGGCCAGGCGGCGGCCGGCTATGTGGTCTATGGTCCGCAGACCACCCTGGTGCTGACCATCAAGGACGCGCCGGCCGTCTTCACCCTGGCCGCCGACGGCAGCTGGACGCCTTCGGAGGCGCGCATGTCGATCCCGGCCCAGGCCAAGGAGTTCGCCATCAACGCCTCCAATCACCGTCACTGGTCGGCGCCCATGCGCGAGCATGTGGAAGGCTGGCTGGCCGGCGCCGATGGTCCGCGTGGCCGCGACTTCAACATGCGCTGGATCGCCTCGATGGTGGCCGACGTGCACCGGGTTTTGACGCGCGGCGGCGTGTTCCTCTATCCCTGGGACAAGCGCATGGGCGACAAGGCCGGCAAGCTGCGTCTTCTCTATGAAGCCAACCCCATGGCCCTGCTCGTGGAGCGGGCGGGCGGCGCGTCGTTCGACGGCGAAGGCTCTATCCTCGACACCAAGGTCACAGGCCTCCACCAGCGGACGCCGGTCATGATGGGCGCGCGCGACGAGATCGCCGCCCTGCAAGGCGCCGGCGCCAAGGCCTGAAACAAGCTTGGCCTCAGGTCCGCCGCATTGCTGTGATTGAAGCTTCATCAGATCACGAAGACTTGTGACGTTTCGGGCCATCCCACGGCTTTCAAGCAGGGATGGCGGTGGACGTCGCAGGAAAGCTGGTCTTTGCTTGAAGTTGCGGTCGCATGGCGGTCGCGGGGTTTTGTGGGGACAGCGCATGAGGCGCCGCGGGCCTGCACGATTGAGCGTCAGACGACTGCTGGTGCTGTTGACGATTACCCTATCCAGCTTGCCTCTGGTGACGGCGGCCGGTTCGGTGATCGCAACGCCGAAGCTGGGCGATGCTCAATTCATCGTGGAAGTGCTGATCCCGGCCGCAATGACCTTCGCGGCTGGTAACGCAATGGCCCTGATCCTGGTCCGGCGTCGGGATCGCCGCGACTCCAGAGCTTCCAGAAGGCCGCGCTCTGACCGCGTGCGGCCGCTATCGGCTTGATGGGCGCCTCCGGTACGCCTCGCAGGCGCTTGGCAGCATTGCTAGCAATGCTGTCAGATAGCCGACTTAAGTGCTGAGAATGGGCGTGCCGTGGCGACCTTGACGATCCGCAACATCGACGACGGTGTGAAAGAACGCCTTCGAGTCCGCGCCGCATTGCAGGGGCGCTCAATGGAGGAGGAGGTTCGAGCGATCCTCAGACGCGCGGTCGGTGGGGTCGACGGTGCGGCGCTCTGGGCGCTTTCGCGTCAGTTATTTCAGGATGACGGGGCCGATCTGCGGTCTTCGCGCGTGAACGACAGGCCGGCGCCGGATTTCGGCGGCCCCGAGTTTTCATGATCGTCCTCGACACGAACGTCATTTCCGAACTGATGAAGACCAAAGCCGACAAGGTTGTTGGCGATTGGTTGAAGGGGTTGGGGGAGACGACCCTCGCCACGACATCCATTACCGTCTTTGAAATCGGATATGGACTTTGTCGCCTGCCCCCAGGTCGGCGCAGGGATGACTTTCAGGCGCGTTTTGAAGAGTTCATCGAAAGTCTTCCTGTATTGCCTTTGGACGACGCCTCCACGCGAGAGGGCGGCCATCTGCGAGCGATGCGAGAGACTGGCGGGCTAAGCGCCCATGCCTCTGACATGATGATCGCCGGCATCGCAAGGGTCGCCGGCGCAGCTTTGGCGACGCGCAACGGCAAGGACTTTGACGGCCTTCCGCTGCAAATAATCGATCCATGGCGCGCCCATTGACCGGATAAGGTCGCCAAAGCCTCATATCGCAGGGAAATTCAAGGCATTTCGAGGTCGACTCGCCACGATGCGGCCCCCGGCCGTCCATGACAGCCGAGGGCGCCGAAGTTGTATCCAAAGTCGGCTCGACAAGGCCTTCGGCCTGATCGTGAGGTACGCACCGCCCCAGCCAGGCATGCGCCGCGTTACAGGCCATGGCCTGATCGCAGACGACGCAAGCCTTCAGCTTGCCCCCAAGCGCGTATCAGTGGCGAGCGGGCGCGCCTGACGCAAAGGCGGCGTTACTCATATCGTGCGCGCCTCCACGCTCCCACCGCGCCAGAATCCCAAGGCGTTCCAGGCGTCCCATCATACGGCGCAGATCCGCTTCATTGGCCTGCGCCAGTTGGATCATCTGCGGCGCGGCTCGGGGTCCTGGGGCCGCCACGAAGCCGCTGGGGCCGCGGCGACAGAGCCCCGCCTCCTCCAGAAGCTGCAGGTGTCGGCGGACGGTCTCGCGGCTAAGCGGAAGGCCTCGCGTCAGGTCGACGATCCGGCGCGGCGCGCCGTGTCGCGCGGGGTCCTTCAACCAGCTCCGGCGCCGCCGGTCATCAAGGTCGGCGATGTTCTCCAAGATCAGCTCGAGCATAACGAGGCTGGACAGAACATTGCCCGTCAGGCCGACCAGGGCCGGGCAGATGCGAAGGGCGTATTCGGAGACGATACGGTTCGTCGCACGGACCAGCGGATCATCCGCCGCCTCATGGGCCGCCTCGGGCGGGCCGAGGATCCCGTCGGCCCGCAGGCTGAGGAAGAAGCTGCGTGTGCGCTCGTACCGGGCCTGCTGAATGCCGTTGTAGACCGATGAGGTGACCGCGCTGCGGGGAATGATCACGCCGGCGGGCGTCGATATGCAGAGTCCCCGGTCCGTGAGACTGACAAAGCGGCGACGCACCGTCTCGAAGGGAAGACCCAAGGACTGGGCGACTGAATTGATGCTCACCGGCCGGCGAAGCTCATCGGGCGCCGACTCGTCCAGCCGGCCATAGGCGACGGCCAGATCCGCGTCGCGGTCCACCGGGACCATGTTGGCGTCGAGGGCGGTGGTGAAGGCGAGCGCCTCGACAAGATCGCCATCGTCAGCCGTGAGGCGCACGAGATCGCGCACGTAGCCCAGGCTCGCGAGCGCGACCCGCAGGAAAGGCGATTGGAAATCGACCGCCAACGGCGCAACCGGGTCGAGCATCGCAGAGATATGCTTTTCAGCGACGGTCTTGGCAACGCTCACCTCAGCCACCCCTGGTGACGAGTAGACCTCGGCGAACACTAATGATATATAATATGCATATCATTCTGGAGGCAGTCATGCGCATTCTCATCGACGCCACAGAGCGCCAAGTGGCGAAGCTCGACGCCCTGGCCGGCCGGGAGCGAAGGTCTCGCGCCGCCGTCATCCGATCGGCGATCGACGACTACATCAAGCGTCAAGAGCGCCAAGCCGTGGAAGATGGCTTTGGCCTCTGGGGCAGAGGGGCGGACGGCCTCGCCTACCAGCAGAAGGTTCGCGGCGAGTGGTAGGCGCCCTGTTCGACACCAACATTCTGATTGACCATCTTAACGGTGTCGCTCAGGCGAAGGCTGAGCTTGAGCGCTATGAAAGCGCATCCATAAGCATCATCACTTGGATGGAGGTGATGGTCGGAGCGCCTGCGGACTTGCACGGCCCTACCCTCAACTTCCTAGAGCGCTTCTCGATCGTGGCGCTCGACGAGCCTATTGCAGCCTTGGCGGTCATCTTGCGACGCCAGCACCGCATCAAGCTCCCAGATGCGGTGATCTGGGCGTCAGCTCAAAACACCGGCCGGCTGCTGGTGACGCGCAACATCAAGGACTTCCCGTCGGATAACCCAGGCGTGCGCGAACCGTATAGCCTTTGACACCCCTCCCGATGGAGTAAGGCGTCCGCTCCGACCCTTTGAGCGGGCCGTTCTACGGCTAGTAAGCGGTCTTCTGGAAGAGGACGACGACGGCGGTCTTGACGAGGATCTTCAGGTCCAGGGCCACCGACCAATTCTCGATGTAGTCCACGTCCTTGCGGACCCGCTCAATCATCAGGCTGTCGCAAGATTCGCCGCGCAGACCCGCAACCTGGGCCAGGCCCGTGAGGCCCGGGCGCACCATGTAGCGGGCGTCGTAGTCAGCCACCTGGGCGCGGCACAGCACGTCATGATCCACTGCGTGCGGGCGCGGGCCGATCAGGGACATCTCGCCCTTCAGCACATTGATCAGCTGCGGCAGCTCGTCGATCGAGGAGCGGCGCAGGAAGCGACCGATGGGGGTGATGCGGTCGTCGTCGCGGGTGGCCTGGCGAAAGCCGCCCTGCTCGACCATGCGCATGGAGCGAAACTTCAGGATCAGGAAGGTCTTGCCGTTCAGGCCGGTGCGGCGCTGACGAAACAGGATCGGGCCCTTGGACGACAGAGCCACCA
>CAJYMH010000031.1 GCA_913776195.1 uncultured Caulobacter sp. | reverse complement strand
ATAATCGAGTTCTGCTCGATGTTGATAAGGCCCAAGGCGGCGTCCAACAGGAAGGTCACATTCCCCGACAGGTACCCCGCGTGGTCGGTCAGGGACTGAATGTCCCGCTGCAAGGTCTTCACCCGGTCCAGCAGGTCGGCATCCATCTCCATCTGGCCGGTGATGGTGGCGTAGCTGACCAGCCGCGACAGGCTGACCAGGCTTTCGCGAGCCTTTGCGCCCGTCATCTGGGCCTTGCCTAGACGGTTGATGATCGGCTGGAAGCCGGCGGTCTTCGGTGTGCGGAAGATGGCGACCGACACCGCCTCCACCTCGGCCGCCGTGCGCTCTAGGATGTCGGCGACCCGATCCACCACCGCGTCGAGAATGCCGACCATGATCACCGCGCCGTCGGGATGGGGCGGCTTCTGCAATTCGGTCTGCGCCGCATAGGCCATGAAGGCCCGAGGCTCGCCATAGCGGATCGTGATCAGACGCTCACCCGCCAGGACGAAGGTGATCGGGGCGATGCTGGGCAGGTCGGCGTCGCTGTTGACCAGGATCGAGGCGGTCAGGAAGGTCGCGCCCTGCTCCTGGTAGATGCGTGAGGAGGCCTCGATCTCGGCCATGTCCTCGCGCGTGGGCAGCAGGAGGCCGAGCGCCTTCTCGACGGCGAGCTCCTCCTCGCGCTTGGGCTCGATCAGATCGATCCACACGGCGTCGCTGGGCAGGGACCAGTCATCGGTCAGCAGAGGGCATTCCAGCCCGGCGTCGCTACGGCGAAGGAGTCTCAGCATGAACGGCCTCCCAGGCTCCGGCTATCGCCCGAGCCTGGGGACAACGTCAACGCGGGCCGTCGCGTTCGTCGGCCGAGGGCGGACCCTGGGTCGTGGCGGCGGCGATCAGGGCGGCGATGCGGTCGGTCGCATCGGCGGCCTGGGTGATCAGGCCGAAAGGCGAGGCGCCCGGACGGACAGCGGCGCTGACCGTGCCGACGGCGGACTGGGCCATGGCCATGGCGGCGGAGCCGGCCTTGCCGACCTTCTCGCTGGCCGAGGCGACGGCGATGGCTTGGGCGTTCTGATAGATGAAGCCGTGGGTCGGATAGACCGTCGAGCCCAGATCACGGGCCGGGTCGTACCAGACCTTCACCTGGGACCAGTCGCCAGTCGGGGAGACGTCCACCACGGTGACGTCCTTCTCCACCTTGCCGCGCGTGCCCTCGATAACGGACCAGTTGGCGTGGGTGATCTGGATGACGCGGTCGGTGAGCACCTGGCTGACGACGGCGACATGGCCCAGGCGCATGCGGCCTGTGGGCTGGAAGCAAAGAACCGAACCGGCCTTGGGCGTATAGCCGGTTTCGTAGCGACCGCGCGCCTGGCCCCACCAGGTACGGGCGTCGCCGAAAATCTGAATGCCTGAGATGAGGCGTGCGAACGGAACGCACTGCCAATAGCCGTCAGCGACTGCGCCGGAAAACGGCACGAGGCTCAAAAACAAAGCGGCGGCCAGGGAGCCGAGACCGGCTCTCGTCCGTTGACGCATGTTCGGGTACTCCCCCGTGACACTCGGGTTAAGGGGTAACCCTCTCACGGACTTATGAAAAGAGGGTTTACGGCCGCACCCCATTAACCCTGTGGAAACCATGGGGGGCCTCGCCGCGAAAACGCGATTCTCGCCCCTCCCTCTTGTCCCAAAGACAAGCTTAGATAGCTTTCATCGTCTCACACTTTCAGAACAGGCCGATCCCTGATGACCGACCTTCTCGCTCTCGCCGCCGATCCGGCCGCCTGGGCCGCCCTCGTCACCCTCATCGTGATGGAGGTGGTCCTGGGCATCGACAACCTCATCTTCATCTCGATCCTTTCCAACAAGCTGCCGGAGGCCAACCGCAAAAAGGTCCGCCAGCTCGGCATCGGCCTGGCGCTGGTGATGCGTCTGGCGCTGCTTTCGGCCATCGCCTGGATCGTCGGTTTGACCGCGCCGGCTTTCACGATTCTGGGCAATGAGTTCAGCTGGCGCGACATCATCCTGATCGCCGGCGGCCTGTTCCTGGTCTGGAAGGCGACAAAGGAGATCCACCACACCGTTGACCCGGCCCCGTCCGACGCCATCCTCGACAAGACGCCCGCCTCGACGGCGATCACCAATGTCGGCTCGGCGATCGTGCAGATCATTCTGTTGGACATCGTATTCTCGATCGACTCGATCCTGACCGCCGTCGGCATGACCGAGCATCTGCCGGTGATGATGATCGCCGTCATCGTGGCGGTGATCGTGATGCTGCTGGCCGCCGACCCGCTGGCCGATTTCATTCACAAGAACCCGACCGTGGTCATGCTGGCCCTGGGCTTCCTGCTGATGATCGGCATGGTGCTGATCGCCGACGGCTTCGGCTATCATGTGCCCAAGGGCTACATCTACGCGGCCATGGCCTTCTCGGCCGGGGTCGAGGCGCTGAACATGTTCGCGAGGCGCAAGAAGCCCTGACGCGCTTCCAAGGGCGGGCCGCAAGGTCCGCCCTTTCTCTTTGAGCCTACAGAAAGCTGTAGGGATCCACGTCGATCGTCATGCGCACGGCGTTGGGCGGCTTGGCCCGCGCCTTCCAGGTCGACAGATAGCCTTGCAGGTCGATGTTGCGGTCGGCGCGCACCAGCAGGCGCTTGCGCCGCCGCCCCCGGATCAGGCTGAGCGGCGCATCGGCCGGGCCGAAGACCTCCACCCCCTCGGCGTTGGGCGCGGCGGCGGCCAGGGCGCGAGCGTAGGCCTCCAGCGCCTGACTGTTCTCGCTGGACAGGACGATGGCCGCCAGTCGGCCATAGGGCGGCAGGCCGGCGATCTCTCGCGCCGCCATCTCAGCGTCAATGAAGGCCTCACGGTCCTGAGCCGCCAGGGCCTGCATGACCGGATGCTCGGGCGCATAGGTCTGCAGCATGGCGCGGCCCGGCTTGTCGTGCCGCCCAGCGCGACCAGCTGCTTGCGCTAGGAGCTGGAACGTCCGCTCCCCCGCCCGCAGGTCGCCGCCGCGCAGGCCCAGGTCGGCGTCCACCACACCCACGAGCGTCAGGTTCGGGAAGTTGTGCCCCTTGGCCGCCGCTTGAGTGGCGACGAGGATGTCGATCTCGCCTTGGGCCATGCTCTCCACCAGGGCGCGAGCCCCGGCCGCGTCGAACACGGTGTCGGAGGAGAAGACCGCCACACGGGCATCCGGGAACAGGCTCTGCGCCTCCTCTTGCACCCGCTCCACGCCAGGGCCGATGGAGACCAGGCTGTCCTTGGCCCCGCAGTGGGGGCAGGCGTCCGGCTTCTTCATGGAGAAGCCCGTCAGGTGACAGACCAGGCGGCCGGTGTAGCGATGCTCCACCAGCCAGCTGTCGGTATCCGGCGCGGTCATTCGCTCGCCGCAGGCGCGGCAGAGAACCAGCGGCGCATAGCCCCGGCGATTGAGGAACAGCAACGACTGCTCTCCCTGCGCCAGGGTCTCGCCCATGGCGCGGATCAAAGGCGGCGACAGCCAGCGGTCACGCTCCGGCGGAGTCTGTCGCAAGTCGATCAGGGAGACGTCCGGCAGACGCGCCGCGCCATGCCGCTCCGACAGGCGAAGCCAGCGGTAACGCCCCGCCTGTGCGTTCCACAGGGTCTCCATGGACGGGGTGGCGGAGGCGAGGACGACCAGCGCCCCTTCCAGCTTCGCGCGGGCCACGGCCAGATCTCGGGCCTGATAGATGAAGCCCTCGTCCTGCTTGTAGGAGCCGTCGTGCTCCTCATCGACCACGATCACCCGCAGCTTAGCGAAGGGCAGGAACAGGGCGGAACGGGCGCCGATGACGATGCGGGCGGAGCCGGCGGCCACCGCTTCCCAGGTCCGGCGACGGCGGGGCGGGGTGACCGCGCTGTGCCACTCGCAAGGCGGCGCGCCGAAGCGGGCCTCGAAGCGGGCGATCACCGCCTGGGTCAGGGCGATCTCCGGCAGCAGGATCAGGATCTGCGCGTCCGGGTCTTCCTCCAGGGCGCGGGCGACGGCCTCCAGATAGACCTCGGTCTTGCCAGAGCCGGTGACGCCGTCGAGCAGGGCCGACTGGAAGCCGCCGGCGCTGAACAGGTCGCCCAGCGCCTTGGCCGACGCGGCCTGACTGGGATTGAGCTGGGCGGCCGGCAAGGTCAGGTCAGGCGGCGGCGGGTTCAGGTGCATCTCGATCAGCCGCACCTCCAGCACGCCCTCGTCCACCAGACCCTTCACGACACCGGCGGAGACGCCGGCTTCCGCGGCCAGGGCCGCGCCCTGCATCTGGCGGTCGCCGATGATCTCCAGGACCTTCGTGCGCGCCGGCGTCGCGCGGGCCGGAGACTTGCCGGTGGCGGCGATCAGGCGTTCGGGCTTCGGAGGCGGCGCCCGCAGGCCGCGCAGGGCGATGGCTAGCGGCCATCCGGGCGCATCGACGGCGTAGCGCGCCGCCCACTGGACGAAGGCCAGGGTGCCCGGCGGCAGGGGCGGTCCCTCCAGCTTTTCGGCCACGCTTTTCAGCGGCCGGTTCATGCCCGCGCCATCGCGAATGTCGGTGACGACGCCGTGCATCAGGCGCGGCCCCAGCGGCGCGGCCACGTGGTCGCCGACGGCCAGATCCATACCTTCGGGTTCGAAATAATCGAAGGCCTCGGGCAGCGGCATGGGCAGGAGGATGGAAGCGACGCGCGGCATGGTCGGCCTTCACATGGGGGATAAATCACCCGGCGTCGAGGCCGCTCTCGTTCATCGTCAAGCGCGTGTTAACCGCAATGGGCGCTACATGGTGCGGTTGTATTTTCAGTGAGGCGCAGATGAGCGACGCGACACGGGCCTATGCCCTTCCGGACCTCGAAGCAGAAGCGGTGCGCGATTTCCTTCGCGCCGAGCCGGGCTTCGTGCGCGACGACTTCGACCTGCTGAAGGACCTGGGCCTGCGCCTGGACGCGGCCAACCTGGTCGATTTCGGTCCCGCCGCCCTGGCCCGCGTCAGCGCCGCCCACAAGCGCGAGACCACGGCCCGCCGCCACCTGGAGGCCACCGCTCGCGCCAACTTCGCCGCCCAGGCGCAGACCCACGCGGCGGTGATCGACATCCTTGAAGCCCGCAATCATTCGGACCTCGCGGTCCGCATCGACGATCTGGCCATGAATCGTTTCGGCCTCGCCGCCGGCGCCATCGCGCTGGAGGGGCCCGCGCGCGTTCCCGCCGGCTGGTTCCCGCTGGTCGAGAGCCAGGTGGACATGATTCTGGACGGCCGCGGCTGGCGCATGGGCTTCCACTTCCCGGCCCTGGCCCTGTTCGGCGACAAGGCCGAGCAGGTGCGCAGCATGGCCATGGTCCGCATGGGTCTATGGGGCGATACGCGCCAGGCGATCCTGGCCTTCGGTTCGCCTGAGCATGACGGCTTCACGCCGGACATGGGCCCCGAACTGGTGGCCTTCCTGGCCGAGGTGACCATGCGCACGGCGGAGCGGTGGCCGGTACTGTGACCGCGCGGGAGGCACTGGCCGCTTGGCTGGAGCACCTGACCCACGAGAAGCGCGCCTCGCCACGCACCGTGCGGGCCTATGGCGACAATCTTCTGGCCTATCTGAACTTCCTGGAACGGCATCAGGGCGACGCCCTGGCGCTGGCGGATCTCGGCAAGCTGAGCGCCGGGGACATCCGCGCCTATCTGGCCTATCGCCGTCAGGGGGAGCATGCCCTGTCGCCGCGATCCCTATCGCAGGCGCTGTCGTCGATCCGCGCCTTTCACGGCTTTTTGGATCGCAGGCTGGACACGCCCAACGCCGCCATCGCCCTGGTGAAGGGGCCGAAGGTCGTGCCCGGCGCGCCGCGCCCGGTTTCGGAGGACGCCGCGCGCGGACTGATCACCGAGGCCTCCCTCGATCCCGATCGTGAGGATTGGGAGACCCTGCGGGACGAAGCGGTGCTAACGCTGCTTTGGGGCTGCGGCCTGCGGATTTCAGAGGGGCTGTCGCTGCTGCGCCGCGATGCGCCCCTGCCGTCCAGCCTGCGCATCACCGGCAAGGGCGGCAAGACGCGCCTGTCCCCCGTCCTGCCCCAGGTGCGCGAGGCGGTGGACGCCTATGTCGCCGCCCTGCCCTTCAATCTTTCACCCGACGAGCCGTTATTCCGCGCCAAGCGCGGCGGGCCGCTGAGCCCGCGCCATGTGCAGGCCCTGATGCAGCGGCTGCGTGGGCGGCTGGGCCTGCCGGATAGCGCCACGCCGCATGCGCTGCGCCACAGCTTCGCCACCCACCTGCTGGGGGCAGGCGCGGATCTGCGGGTCATTCAGGAACTGCTAGGCCACGCGTCGCTATCGACGACGCAGCGCTACACCCAGGTCGACGCCGCGGGCCTGCTGGCCGCCTACGGCAAGGCGCATCCGCGCGCCTAGCGGCCGCTACGGACGTTTCGCTCGGCGTCGTTGCTGACAATCACAGGGACCGGACACCCATCGACACGGCGGGCGACGGTCAACTCGACGGCGGCCTTCGGGAGTTCTCCCAAGCGCGTCGCTTTGGGGCCCTTGTCGGCGGAACGATCAACGGCCGGCGTGATCTGCTGGGTGACGCAGGCCGGAGCCGGCCGGTTGTTCTCGGCGGGCTGGTAGGTCGGCTGGGCCGTTGCGGCGGCGAGAAGGATGGCGGTCAGCATGGCGGTCTCCTCCGGTTCGACCGGAGCGTACCACCGTAACGCGAAGGCGATCTATACCGGCGGCAATTCGCGCGGTTTGCGGTCCACGCCCAGGGCCACGAAGGTGAAGGTGGCCTCGGTGACCTTGTGGGTCTCCTCGCCCTCACGGTGGCGACGCCACGCCTCCACATGGATTTTCATGGAGGTGCGGCCGCTGGCGACCAGATCGCCGTAGAAGCTGACTTCGTCGCCGACGATCACCGGCCGCAGGAAGGTCATGGAGTCGACGGCAATGGTCGCCGCGCGGCCCCGGGACCGACGGGCGGCCACGGTGCCGGCCGCCAAGTCCATCCAGCTCATCAGCCAGCCGCCGAAGATGTCGCCCGCCGGATTAGCGTCGGCGGGCATGGCGACCACCCGGATGACCGGGGCCTCCTCGGGCGGTCGCTCGTTCGACACCTAGGCCTGCATCGTCCAGCCCTCGACGCCCATGGCCGCCTGGCGCAGGGCTTCGGAGCGCGTGGGGTGCGGGTGGCAGGTACGGGCCACGTCTTCCGACGCCGCCGAGAATTCCATGGCCACGCAGTATTCGCCGATCATGTCGCCCACGTTCGGGCCGACCATGTGAACACCCAGGATGCGGTCGGTCTTGGCGTCGGCCAGAACCTTCACGAAGCCCTCGTTCTCGTGGTTGATCTTGGCGCGGCTGTTGGCTGCGAAGGGGAACTTGCCGACCTTGTACGCGACGCCCGCCGCCTTCAGGTCTTCCTCGGTCTTGCCGACCGTGGCCACTTCCGGCTTCGTGTAGATCACGCCCGGAATGATGTCGTAGTTCATGTGACCGGCCTTGCCCGCGATCAGCTCGATGCAGGCCACGGCCTCGTCCTCGGCCTTGTGGGCGAGCATTGGACCGGTGGTCACGTCGCCGACCACCCACACGTTCTGGGCGCCGGTCTTGTAGTGGTCGTTGGCGATGACGCCGCGCTTGTCGGTCTGGACGCCGACCGTCTCCAGGCCCAGGCCCTTGGTGTAGGGACGGCGACCGATGGCGACCAACACATAGTCGGCTTTGATGGTTTCGGCCGCGCCGCCAGCGACGGGTTCGACCGACAGCTCGACACCCTTGCCGGTGTTCTTCGCGCCGGTGACCTTTGCGCCCAGCTTGAACTGGAAACCCTGCTTCTGCAGCGAGCGCTGGAAGGTCTTGGCGGTCTCTTCGTCCGTGCCCGGCAGGATGCGGTCGAGGAACTCCACCACGGTCACTTCCGCGCCCAAGCGGCGCCACACCGAACCCAGCTCCAGCCCGATGACGCCGGCGCCGATGACGACGAGGCTCTTGGGCACTTCCGGCAGGCTCAGGGCGCCCGTGGAATCGACGATGCGCTTCTGGTCGATCTCAACGCCCGGCAACGGGGTCGGCTCGGAGCCGGTGGCGATGACGATGTGCTTGGTCTCAAGCGTCGTCTCGGCGCCATCGTCGCCCTTCACCACGACCTTGCCAGGACCGTCGATGCGGCCCCAGCCTTTGATCCACTCGACCTTGTTCTTCTTGAAGAGGAACTCGATGCCCTTGGTCAGGCCTTCGACGCTGTCGGCCTTTTGCTTCATCATCTGGTCGAGATTCAGCTTCGGCTTCACGTCGATGCCCAGGGTGGCGAACTCGCCGCCGGCGGCCGCTTCGTAAAGCTCCGAGGCGTGCAGCAGGGCCTTGGACGGCATGCAGCCGACGTTCAGGCAGGTGCCGCCCAGCTTGCCGCGGCCTTCGATGACAGCAGCCTTCAGGCCCAGCTGGCCGGCGCGGATGCCAGCGTTGTAGCCGCCGGGACCACCCCCGATGATGACGACGTCGTACTGGGCCATTGGATTCTGCCTTGTCTTCTTGGGGAGATCAGGGATGCGGCGCCGCCAAGTCGTGCTTGGCGGCCAAATAGCGGGTGATCGGGCGGGCGTCCGACAGGAAGCTGGCGCCGTTCGCCTGCTGGATTTCTTCGCCTTCCGCCGGTTCGGCCAGGATCAGGACCGGACAACCCTGGTTGGCCTCGCCGATGCGCTGGGCGATGTCGCCGCGCGGGCGCGGGTAGTCCACATGGACCACGTCCAGCGCCTCGCGCAGTTGCGGGTAGTAGGCCAGGTAGCCCTCCATCATTGCGCAGTCCGGGCAGAACCAGGTTTTCCCCATGTCCTCGAAACCGGCCTTCAGCAGATAGAGGGTGTCCTTGGCCATCGGAGCCTTACAGCTCCAGCAGCAGACGCTGCGGGTCTTCGATGGCTTCCTTCACCTTGACCAGGAAGGTCACGGCGCCGGCGCCGTCCACGATGCGGTGATCGTAGGATAGGGCCAGGTACATCATCGGCCGGATCTCGATCTTGCCGTTGATGACCATCGCACGCTCCTTGATCGCGTGCATGCCGAGGATGCCCGACTGCGGCGCGTTGAGGATCGGCGTCGACATCAGCGAGCCGTAGATGCCGCCGTTGGTGATCGTGAAGGTGCCGCCCTGCATGTCGTCGATGCCGAGCTGGCCCGAACGGGCGCGCTTGCCCAGATCGCCGATGGTCTTTTCGATCTCGGCAAGGTTCTTGGCGTCCGCGTCACGGACGACCGGAACCACCAGACCCTTGTCGGTGCCCACGGCGACGCCGATGTCGTAGTGGTTCTTGTAGATGACGTCCTGACCGTCGATCTCGGCGTTCACGTCCGGGATGTCCTTCAGGGCGGCGACGACGGCCTTGGTGAAGAAGCTCATGAAGCCGAGCTTCACGCCGTGGCGCTTTTCGAAGACGTCCTTGTACTGGCTGCGCAGAGCCATCACCGCCGTCATGTCGACCTCGTTGAAGGTCGTCAGCATGGCGGCCGTGTTCTGGGCCTCCTTCAGGCGGCGGGCGATGGTCTGACGCAGGCGCGTCATCTTCACCCGCTCCTCGCGCTCGTGCAGCGCGCGCGGCGCGGCGGGAGCCGCGGCGGGAGCCGGCGCGGCGGCGCGGGTCTCCAGAGCGGCCAGGGCGTCGCCCTTGGTGATGCGGCCGTCCTTGCCCGTGCCGGTCACCTTGGAGGTGTCCAGGCCGGTCTCGGCGGCGATGCGGGCCACCGACGGCGCCAGCGGCATGGCCGACGGAGCGGCAGCGGCAGGGGCCGGCGCCGCGGCGGGCGCCGGAGCAGCCTTCGGCGCGGCGGCGGCGCCAGCGGCGGCCCCACCGATGCGGGCCAGGACCTGACCCGGCGTCACGGCTGCGCCTTCGGCGGCGAGAATTTCAGACAGCACGCCGTCGGACGGAGCGGCCACTTCGACCGCGACCTTGTCGGTCTCGATCTCGACCAGGACCTCGTCCTTCTTTACGGCGTCGCCGGCCTTCTTGGTCCACTTGCCGACCACGCCCTCGGCGACGCTTTCGCCCATGGCGGGGGTGGTGACTTCAACGCCGCCAGCGGCGGGAGCCGAGGTGTCCGGCACCGGGCCGGAGGACGGCGGGGCCTTGCCCTTTTGCGGTTCAGGCTGGGCTTCGCCAGCCGGAGCGGCGGCCGATTGAGCCGGCTTGGCCGAGGCCTTGCCGCCTTCGGCGACGACGCCCAGGACCGTCCCAGGAACGACGGTGTCGCCTTCGCCGGCGGCGACGCTCTCCAGAACGCCGTCGGCCGGAGCCACGACTTCCAGGCTGACCTTGTCGGTCTCCAGCTCGACGAGAAGCTCGTCCTTCTTCACCGCCTCGCCGGGCTTCTTGGTCCAGCGGGCCACGGTAGCTTCGCTAACGGATTCGCCCAGGGCGGGGGTCAGGATGTCGGCCATTGGTCTTCCGATTTCTCGTTCTTGTCTGCGTACGGTGGGCGCCGATTAGGCGAACGCCTCTTCGAGGAAGGCTTGTAGTTCCTTGACGTGACGGCTCATCAAACCCGCAGCCGTCGAAGCCGAGGCGGGACGGCCCACATAGCGGGCGCGCTTGGCCTTGATCTTCATCTTGTCGAGCGTCAGCTCAAGCCACGGATCGACGAAGGTCCAGCCGCCCATGTTCTTGGGCTCTTCCTGGCACCAGACCAGGTCGGCGTTCTTGAAGCGCGCCAGTTCGGTCATCATCGACTTCATCGGCCACGGATAGAACTGCTCAAGGCGCAGGATGTAGACGTCGTCCACGCCGCGCTTCTCACGCTCGTCCAGCAGGTCGTAATAGACCTTGCCCGAGCAGACGACGACCTTGCGGATCTTGTCGTCAGACTTGAGCTTGATGGTGGTGTTGCGGCCCCATTGGGCGTCGTCCTGCAAGACGCGGTGGAAGGTCGAGCCCTCCGCCAGGTCCGCCAGGGACGAGATCGCCTTCTTGTGACGCAGCAGCGACTTGGGCGTCATCAGGATAAGCGGCTTGCGGAACTCCCGGTGCATCTGGCGACGCAGGATGTGGAAGTAGTTCGCCGGGGTCGTGCAGTTGGCGACCTGCATGTTGTCTTCGGCGCACTGCTGCAGGAAGCGCTCGAGGCGCGCGGAGCTGTGCTCGGGTCCCTGGCCTTCATAGCCATGCGGCAGAAGCATCACGAGACCGCTCATGCGCAGCCACTTGCGCTCGCCCGAGCTGATGAACTGGTCGATGACCACCTGGGCGCCGTTCACGAAGTCGCCGAACTGGCCTTCCCACAGGGTCAGGGTGTTTGGATCGGCCAGCGAGAAGCCGTATTCGAAGCCCAGCACCGCCTCTTCCGACAGGGCCGAGTCGATGACTTCGTAATGGGCCTGACCGGGACGGATGTTGTTGAGCGGCGTGTAGTGCTCTTCGGTCGTTTGGTCGATGACGTCCGAATGGCGCTGGGTGAAGGTGCCGCGGACCGAATCCTGTCCAGACAGACGCACCGGAACGCCCTCGTCGAGCAGGCTGGCGAAGGCCAGATGCTCGGCGGTGCCCCAGTCCAGACCCTCGCCCTTTTCGATCGCTTCGCGGCGGCCGTCGATGACGCGCTTGACGGTCTTGTGGCTGTCGATGCCGGACGGGATCGTGGTGATCGCCTTGCCCAGATCCTTCAGCTTGGCGAGCGGCACGGCGGTCTTGCCGCGACGGTCCTCGTCACCCGGAAGGGCGAAGCCGGCCCACTTGCCGTCGAGCCAGTCGGCCTTGTTGGCCTTGTACGCCTTGCCGGCCTCGAATTCGGCGTCGAGGAAGCTCTCGAACTCGCCCAGCCACTGATCGACCTGAGCGTCTGTGATCACGCCCTCGCCCACCAGGCGCTGGCTATACAGTTCGCGGGTCGAGGGGTGGTCCTTGATCTTCGCGTACATCAAGGGCGACGTCATGGTCGGATCGTCGCCTTCGTTGTGACCGAAGCGGCGATAGCAGAACATGTCGATGACCACGTCCTTGCCGAACTGCTGACGGTACTCCGTCGCAACCTTCGCGGCGAAGACCACCGCTTCCGGATCATCGCCGTTCACGTGGAAGATCGGCGCCTCGACCATCAGGGCCACGTCGCTCGGATAGGGCGACGAGCGCGAGTAGCGCGGGCTGGTGGTGAAGCCGATCTGGTTGTTGACGATGAAGTGGATGGTGCCGCCCGTACGGTATCCCTTCAGGCCCGACAGGGTGAAACACTCGGCCACCACGCCCTGACCAGCGAAAGCGGCGTCGCCGTGCAGCAGCAGCGGCAGGACATGGCCGCGGCCGGAATCCGGCTGCTCGCGCAGAGTGAAGGCCTGCTTGGCGCGGGCCTTGCCGATCACGACCGGATTGACGATTTCCAGGTGCGACGGGTTGGCGGTGAGCGAAAGGTGGACCTTGTTGTCGTCGAACTCACGGTCCGACGAGGCGCCCATGTGGTACTTCACGTCGCCCGAGCCCTCGATGTCCGAGGGGACCGACGAGCCGCCTTGGAACTCGTGGAAGATCACGTGGTACGGCTTGCCCATCACGGCGGCGAGCACATTCAGGCGGCCGCGGTGCGGCATGCCCAGGACGATGTCCTTCACGCCCAGCGCGCCGCCACGCTTGATGATCTGTTCCATGGCCGGGACCATGGCTTCGCCGCCGTCGAGGCCGAAGCGCTTGGTGCCGGGGAAACGCTTGTGCAGGAAGCGTTCGAAACCCTCGGCCTCGATCAGCTTCTTGAGGATCGCGATCTTGCCTTCATTGGTGAAGGTGATCTCCTTGTCGCGGCCCTCGATACGCTCCTGCAGCCAGGCCTTCTCCTCGATGTTGGAGATGTGCATGTATTGCACGCCGACATTGCCGCAGTAGGTGCGCTGCAGGATCTCCAGGATCTGTCGGACCGAGGCGGTCTCAAGGCCCAGTACGAAATCCAGGAAGATCGGACGGTCGTAGTCAGACTCGGCGAAACCGTAGGTCGCCGGGTCCAGTTCGCTGGCGTCCTGCTTGGGATCCAGGCCCAGCGGGTCGAGATTGGCCGCCAGGTGACCGCGCATGCGATAGGCGCGGATCATCATGATGGCGCGCAGGCTGTCGAGCGTGGCCGCGCGAACGGCTTCGGACGAAGCGCCGGGGGCCTTGGCCTCGATCGCCTTGCTCACCTTTGCTTCGACGGCCGGGGCGACGGTCGGCCACTGGCCGTCCAGGGCCGAGAGCCAGTCAGGGCGCGCGGTGGGCACCTGGCGCGGAGTCCAGGACGGATCCTTCGCGGCGCGCTGGGCGTCGGAGGCCTGATCCTTCAGGGAGGCGAAGAACGCCGCCCAGGAGGCTTCCACCGATCCAGGATCGGCCGCCCACTGGGCATAGAGGTCTTCCACGAAGGCCGCATTGGCTCCGTAGAGGAAGGAGGTTTCGGTCAAAACCTGGTTGATCAGCCCTGCGTCGTCCGCCATCTGGCTCGCCTTCGATCCGCTAACGGGGACAGGGCTTAACCCTGTCCCCGTAAAGATAGTCTCTCAAATCACCGGCCTATTCCCGATTTTCGCCGGGAACCCAGGTGATTTTTTCGGATCGTCGGACCGGCGGTCGCAAAAAGCCTGGGTCCCCGCCGAGGCGGGGATAGGTATTAAGTTAGATAGGTCAGCCCTTCAGGACTTCCAGAAGGGTCTCACCCAGCTTCGCCGGCGACGGCGACACGCGGATGCCCGCGGACTCCATCGCAGCGATCTTGTCCTCGGCGCCGCCCTTGCCGCCCGAGATGATTGCGCCGGCGTGGCCCATGTGGCGCCCGGGAGGAGCCGTGCGGCCCGCGATGAAGCCAACCATCGGCTTCTTGCGGCCACGCTTGGCTTCGTCCTTCAGGAACTGAGCGGCTTCTTCTTCGGCCGAACCGCCGATTTCACCGATCATGACGATCGACTGGGTCGCGTCGTCAGCCAGGAACATTTCGAGGACGTCGATGAACTCGGTGCCCTTGACCGGGTCACCGCCGATGCCGACGGCCGTGGTCTGGCCGAGGCCGGCGTTCGTAGTCTGGAACACGGCTTCGTAGGTCAGGGTGCCCGAGCGGGACACGACGCCCACCGAACCCTTGGAGAAGATCGAGCCCGGCATGATGCCAATCTTGCACTCGCCCGGCGTCAGGACGCCCGGGCAGTTCGGGCCGAGCAGGCGCGACTTGGAGCCGGCCAGGGCCTTCTTCACCTTGACCATATCCAGCACCGGGATGCCCTCGGTGATGCAGACGATCAGCGGGATTTCAGCGTCGATGGCTTCCAGGATCGAGTCGGCCGCGAAGGGCGGCGGGACGTAGATCACCGAGGCGTCGGCGCCGGTGGCTTCCTTGGCTTCGGCCACGGTGTCGAACACCGGCAGGCCGACGTGCGTCTGGCCGCCTTTGCCCGGCGTGACGCCGCCGACCATCTTGGTGCCGTAGGCGATGGCTTGCTCAGTGTGGAAGGTGCCCTGAGCGCCGGTGACGCCTTGGCAGATGACCTTCGTGGCGGAGGTGACGAGAACCGACATTATTTCGCACCCTTCACGGCGGCGACGATCTTCTCGGCGCCGTCGGACAGATCGTTGGCGGCGATGACGTTCAGGCCGCTTTCGGAGATGATTTTCTTGCCCAGCTCGACGTTCGTGCCTTCGAGACGGACGACCAGCGGAACCTTCAGGCCGACTTCCTTCACCGCGGCGATGACGCCCTCGGCGATGATGTCGCAGCGCATGATGCCGCCGAAGATGTTGACCAGGATGCCCTTCACGGCCGGATCGGCGGTGATGATCTTGAAGGCCGCGGTGACCTTCTCCTTGCTGGCGCCGCCGCCGACATCGAGGAAGTTGGCCGGCTCGGCGCCGTACAGCTTGATGATGTCCATGGTGGCCATGGCCAGACCCGCGCCGTTGACCATGCAGCCAATTTCGCCATCGAGGGCGATGTAGGCCAGGTCGAACTTGCTGGCTTCGATTTCCTTCGGGTCTTCTTCCGAGGTGTCGCGCAGCTCACGGATGTCCGGGTGACGGAACAGGGCGTTGCCGTCGAAAGACAGCTTGGCGTCCAGAACCCGCAGGTGGTCGTCAGCGGTGACGATCAGCGGGTTGATCTCCAGCATGGCCATGTCCTTGGCCAGGAACGCCGTATAGAGCTGCGTCAGCAACTGGGCGGCTTCCTTGGCCAGGCCGCCGGTCAGGCCAAGGGCCTTGGCCAGCGCACGCTGGTGGGTCGGCCACACGCCGGTAGCGGGGTCGATCGAGAAGGTGTGGATCTTTTCCGGCGTGGCGTGGGCCACGTCTTCGATGTCCATGCCGCCTTCGGTGGAGCAGACCACCGACACGAAGCTGGTCTCCCGGTCGACCAGCAGCGACAGGTAGAATTCCTTGGCGATGGCCGCGCCTTCTTCGATGTAGAGGCGGTTGACCTGCTTGCCCTTAGGGCCCGTCTGGTGGGTCACCAGGACGCGGCCGAGCATTTCCTCGGCGTTGGCCTTGACCTCTTCGACGGACTTGACGACGCGGACGCCGCCCTTGGCGTCGGGGGCCAGGCCCTCGAACTTGCCCTTGCCGCGGCCGCCGGCGTGGATCTGGCTCTTCACGACGAAGACCGGACCACCAAGTTTCTTGGCGGCATCCTCGGCTTCAGCCGGAGTGAAGGCGGCGAAGCCGCGCGGAACAGGACAGCCGAACTCTGCGAGGACGGCTTTGGCTTGATGTTCGTGGATGTTCATGAGGTTCCGGTCGCAAATGCGGTGCGGGAAGGTGCGGGCCTTATAGGAGGGTCATTTCGCAGGCGCAACCATGGCCGAGATGACAGCGCTGTCAGGGTCAAAACGGCGCAGTTTGGAAGAATTTGCCCCGAACGGCGGTCTCTGAAACCGCCAGCCTCAGTCGACCCAATCCTTACGAAGGCGGCGGGAGGCAAGGATCAGCAGCGTTGCGCTCAAAACATAGAATCCGAGCCCGAAATAGATCGCATACCGCATGGATTCCGCACCGAAACGCGGCGCCAGAAGATCGGAGGCGAAGCCGAAGAACCACAGGCCGACGGCGATGCCGAACAGGTTGTTGATCAGCAGGAACAGGGCCGAGGCCGTCGAGCGCATGGTCGCCGGGGCCATGTGCTGGGCGGCGGTGATGACCGGTCCGGCCCAGGCGAGGTTCAGACCCGTGGGAACCAGGAAGATCAGGAACGACAGCACGAGCGACTTCACGTTCATCGCCAGCAGGAAGCACGGCAGGGCGATCAGGAAGCAGATCGCCGGCACCAGGGCGTAGGCGCCCTTGGTCTTGCCGCCGAAGCGGTCGCCCAACCAGCCGCCTAGCCAGATGCCAGCCACGCCGCCGAACAGGGCCACGCCGCTGTAGAACCACGACGTCTCGACCAGGGTCAGGCCCAGGCTGCGCATGAAGAAGGACGGCAGCCAAAAGGCGACGCCGTATCCGCAGACCGACGAACAGGCCGCGCCGAACGACAGCAGCCAGAAACTGGGCTTGGGCGCGACCGTGCGCACCACCTCCATCAGGCTCGGCGCCTTGGCGGGCGGAGCCTCGACTGCGGGCAGGTCCTCATAACCGCCGCGGCGCGGGTCCTTGACCGTCAGGCGGAAGATCGGCGCGATCACCACGCCGGCCAGGCCCACGACGATGAAGGCGGCGCGCCAGTCGACGGCGGCCGCGATCAGGCCCCCGAAAAGGACGCCCAGGGCGGTGCCGACCGGAATGCCGAAGGAGTAAACCGCCAGGGCGCGAGCTCGCTGCGCCTTGGGGAAATAGTCGGCGATCATGGAATAGGCCGGGGCGACGCCGCCCGCCTCACCCACCCCGACGCCCATCCGGGCGAGGAACAGGGACCAGAACCCGCCGGCCAGGCCGCACAGTGCGGTGAAGCCGCTCCATACTGTCAGAGCGCCGGTCATGATCCAGGCGCGGCTGAACCGGTCGGCCATCCAGGCGATCGGCACGGCCAGGGTCGTGTAGAGCGCGGCGAACGCCACCCCGCCCATCAGACCCAGCTGGGTGTCGGTCAGGCCGAGGTCAGCCTTGATCGGCTCCTTCAAGATCCCGAGAATCTGCCGGTCGAGGAAGTTGAAGGTGTAGACCACCACGAGGATGAACAGGACATAGGCGCGATAGCGCGGGCTCGGCGGCGGGGTCGTCGTCGGGGTGGTCATCAGCGGTCCATGATCATGAAGCTTGGCCTGCACTCTTGCAGACTGACAGCGGACAAGGAAAGGGCGGCGGCTCCTTTCGAAACCACCGCCCTCATATACCGTCCTAGAACTTGTACTGGATCGTCGCGGTCCAGGTCCGCGGCGGGCCGTAGAAGCCGATGATCGAGTTGTTGTAGGTCGCGCCCGGGAAGCTGTAGCCGCCGACGCGGTATTCCTCGTCGGTGAGGTTCTTGCCGTAGACGCCGACCTGCCACTGGTCGCCCGGCGCATCCCAGACCACGCCCAGATCGACGAGGGTGTAGGCCTTCTGGTCGAGGATCGGGTCCGCCACGTCGAACAGGTGGTAGTCCCCGCGATAGGACAGCGACGGGGTCACGCGAAGCGTGCCGCCGGCCAGGGCCGTCTTGTAGGTGACGCCCAGATAGCCCGACCATTCCGGCGAGTTCTGGAACTCACGGGTGTTGGAGATGTCCACCGGCGTACCGGTGATGTTGGTGATGAACTCGTCGAACTCGGCGTTCAGGTAGCCGACCGCGAAGTTGGCGGTCAGGCTGCGGCTCAGATAGGCCGAACCTTCGAATTCCGCGCCCCAGATGGTCGAGGCGCCGGCGTTATCGACGATCGAGGCGATGCCGACCTGCGGCGGGGTCGCCACCTGCTGGGTCGTGATCTGCTGATCCTTGTAGTCCGAGTAGAACCAGGCCGAGCTGAACTGAAGGCGACGGTCGAAGAGCGAGCCCTTCAGGCCGATTTCGTAGGCCTTCACCGTTTCCGGCTCGTAGCCGTTGACCGTCTGCGGGGTCAGGAAGGCGTCGCCGCGCATGTCCCAGCCGCCCGACTTGAAGCCGTCGCTGTAGGAAGCGTAGGCGGTCAGATCATCGCTCAGTTCATAGGACACGCTGATGCGCGGGGTGAACTCCTCGAAGTCCTTCTCCGCGACATAGTTGGTGCGCGTCTGCAGGATCGCGCGCGGCGCGCCCCCCAGGATCGGGGTGCGCGTGGCGCCCAGATAGAAGGCGCGGAACACGTTGGCGTTCTTGCTGTCCTGCGTCCAGCGGCCGCCCACCGAGGCCTTCAGGCGGTCGGTGATGTCGAAGCTGACGTCGGCGAACGCGGCCAGCGAGGTGGTGGACACCTTGCCCGACGAGTTGATGGCCAGACCCAAGTTGCCGGCGACGGTGTCGAAGGCGCCCTTAGCGTAGCCGTTCATGTAGTAGACGCCCGCCACGCCCTGGACGCGGTCGGTGGCGAACTGGACTTGGAACTCCTGGCTAAACTGCTCGTCGGCGTAGAAAGCCGGGATGTCGAGCGTCGGAGCCGGGGTTCCGTCGAAGTCGATGATCGTGTCGGTGTAGCTTTCGCGGCCGGCGGTGATCGACTTCAGGGTGATGACGTCATTGACGTTCCACTGACCGGTCAGCGACCAGCCTTCGGTGTCCACCTTGTTCTTGCCAGCGATGCCCGCGCGGGTGTCGTACACATCATCCAGAATCTGGGCGTCAGCGCCCACGCCGGCCGTCTCGCGGTGACCGTGACGCGGGTTCGAGTTGTCCTCGACCTTGTCGTAGGCGAAGCGGAAGAACAGGTCGTCGGTCGGCGCATACTCAGCGCTGGCGCGATAGGCGAAGACGTCCTTGTCGTAATGCTCTTCGCCGGTGGTCAGGTTCTTGCCGAATCCGTCGCGGTCATAGGAAGCGATCGAGCCGCCGATAGCCAGCTTGTCGGTCAGCGGCACCGAGCCGGTGACGACGACGTCGCGCTGATCGTAGGAGCCCAGCGAGCCGCGCGCCGTGAACTGCGGACGGGTCAGGTCGAGCTTCTTGGTGACGTACTTGATCGCGCCGCCGATGGTGTTCCGGCCGTAGAGGGTGCCCTGCGGGCCGCGCAGCACTTCGATGCGCTCGATGTCGAAGATGTCGAGCACCGCGCCCTGCGGGCGGGCGACGTAGACGTCGTCCACATAAAGGCCGACGCCGGGCTCGAAACCCCACAGCGGGTCCTGCTGGCCGACGCCACGAATGAAGGAGATCAGGGTCGAATTCGAGCCGCGAGCGATTTGGACGGTCGCGTTCGGCGTTTGCTGCTGCAGGGTGGTGATGTCGGAAGCGCCCACCGCCTCAAGACGCTCGGCGCCTAAAGCGGAGACCGAGACCGGGACATCCTTCAGCGACTCTTCACGGCGGCGTGCCGTGACGACAACCTGTTCAATGTCGAAGCTGGCTTCTGTGGCGGGCGCGGCGTCCTGCGCGAAGGCTCCCGAGGCGAACGCGACTTGCGCCGCGCCTGCGAGCAGCGCGACTTTCAGAATGGATTTCATAATCCTCATCCTCCCTAGCGCCGTTCGTCGGTCGCCTTGTTGATTCGCAAATTCATCGAAGTGCGAATTAGGGGAAGTTTTTGCGGAAGTTCGTTCGTCGCGAAAGTGCGACTGAACAAAGCACGATTATTTTTCACCAGATGATGAATTGGCGCCACACCGAGCGACGCCGCCCAAGGCGCGACGGCTCAGCCCTTGCTCCGGGCGGCCACGGCCTCGAAGCCGGCGGCGCAGTAGGCGAACAGGCGCGCGCGGATCGCGGCCAGGTCGCTGGATCGGCACAGTCCGTCGGACAGAGCGTCGATCCGGCCGGTTTCCGAAAGGGCCAGCATCATCGACCCGGTCAGAAACTCGTAGCACCAGAACAGGTCGCCCCGACTGGCGTTGGGAAGAGCGCGCCCGAGGGCGTCCACCAGCCGACGCACCACCGGGTCGAAGAAGCGGTGCATGGTGTCCCCGCCCCAGCCCGGAGTATTGTTCACCTGAGCCACCAGGGCGAAGTAGCTCTTCCAGCCGGGCCCGCCTGTTTCGGAGATGCGCAGCAGCGGATCAATAAAGGCTTCGATCACGCCTTCACTGGTCAGGGCGCCGCCCGACGCCTTCTCGTAGGCGTCCATGGAGGCGAGCCGCTCGCGGTTCAAAATCTCCGCGCGGCGCAGGAACACAGCGTCGAACAGCTCCCGCTTGGCCCCAAAGTAGTAGTGGATGAGGGCGGTATCGACGCCAGCCTCGGCCGCCACCTGGCGGGTGGTGACGCCGTAGAACCCATGGCGCGCGAACAACTGCTCGGCCGAGTCGAGGATCGTCTCCTTCAAGTCCAGCCCGGCATGTTTCGACGGGCGGCCCCGGCCGCTGGCGCGGGGCTTTTTCGGCGTAGCAGCGTTCATGGTCCCGTTCGTAGGCCCGCCGCCGCGATCTTGGCAAGCTAGCCGAACAGCACCGCCCACATCAGTCTGCCCGGCAGGAAGGCCGTGATCCCGGCGATCACCAGGCCGCCGACGAAAAGACCGGTCATGGTGCGGCCATGGATGCGGACCTTGTGTTTCCTCGCCATGGCCACGCCGAACGGCAGCGCCACGAGGGTCCAGCCGGCGAACAGGTGCAGGAAGCTGAAATGCCCTGGCCGGATCGAATGGATGAACAGGGACGAGATCGCCGCCGCCGCCATGGCGATCACCCAGGTCCAGCCCAAGACGCGATGCTTGGTGTCTCCCTTGATACCGGTCAGCAGCACCCCGCCGATCACCAAGGCCACAGTCACCGCAGCGACATGGATCTGGATCGCCAGCGAGGCGCGCGCCAGCAGCGACCAATCCGGCAGATGCGGCGTCCAGTTGAGCTGCGCCATATGGCTCAGAAACAGCCCGGCTCGATCGCCCATGGCCAGCCAGGTCACCGCCACAGTGACGCCGACGGCGATCACCGCAGTCCGGATCAGGTTGCGGGCCCCGCCCAGGTTTGCGGTTCCGGTTTGCTGCGAATGCTGCGACATCTTGATCTCCGTTCGGCGGCGCTGGCTGCTTGCCGAACCAGAGCTAGACGGGGCTTGGGCGGGGTGCATTCCAAGGTGCGTGAAGGGGCGTCTGAAATTCGCGTACGGACGGCGTACGCCGCTCGCGAAGCGCGAACGAACACGCCACGCTTCTGGCGCGGCGTCGGCTTCGCGGCAGCCGCTGGCGCTTTCCTGGCCTTTGTCGGCGCCTTCGGGACCGACGACACGCCCTTCCTGCCGCGCCTGCTGTTTTGGGTCGGCACATCGATGCTGGGCGGCATGGCGGGCAATCTGACCGCACGCCACGTGGCGGTGCGTGGCTTGTTTGACGAGCGCCCGTGGCTGGGCGCGAGCCTTATCGTCGCCATCCTGACGCCGCCTGGCACGCTGATCGTCTGGCTGGGATCGGCGCTGGCGTTCGGCCATGCGGTGAGACTGAGGGATATCCCCGGCTTCTTCGTCGCAGTCCTGGTGGTGACGGTGGCGATGACCCTGCTGAGCTACCTCGTCACCCGCCCGCACGATCAGCTGACCTCAGCCGCTCCGGCGGACGCAGAACCGCCTCGTTTCCTTGAGCGGCTGCCCCTGAAGCTGCGCGGAGCGACGCTCTACGCCGTGGAGGCGGAGGACCACTATCTGCGCCTGCATACCGATCGCGGCCAGGAGCTGATCCTTATGCGCCTGTCGGACGCCATTGCGGAACTGGCGGGCATCGAAGGCGCTCAAACGCACCGGTCCTGGTGGGTCGCGAGGGATGCGCTGGCCGATGTGAAGCGCGGCGATGGCCGTGCGACCCTGACGCTGAAATCTGGCGCGAAGGTCCCCGTCAGTCGCGCCTACGCCAAGGCGCTGCGCGAAGCGGGCTGGTTCTAGCGGGCGGAGCGGCGAGCACGCCACTGGTCAGCGGTCTGCGCCCACGCCTCGACGTTGTATCCGTCCAGCGGCGGCGGCAGGCGCGTCGTTCCCCGGTTGGCCGACCCCAGACGCTGCGCCACCTTCTGCGAGCCGACATTCTCGGGATCGATCGTGTGGATGATGTCGGCCCAGCCGAGCACATCCACTGCGAAATCCATGCAGGCGGCAGCGGCCTCCACCGCATATCCCTTGCCCCAGGACTGGCGCGACAGGCCCCAGCCGATCTCGGTTCCTGGCCAACCATCGGGGCGCCATGGCCCGATCCGGCCGACCCAGCGGCCGCTGGATTTCTCGATCACCGAGAACATGGAGAAGCCCTGCAGAACCCAAGACCCGGTCACCGCCGCGAGCACCCGCCAGGTCTGCTCTCGCCCCATGACGCCGCCGATGAAACGGGCGACCTCCGCGTCCGCCATCATGGCCGACCAAGGATCCAGGTCCTCCGCCCGCGGAATGCGCAGGATGAGGCGCTCGGTCTCCAGGGTCAGGTCCGGGTCGAAGGTCATGCGACCTTGTTAGAAGCTTGACCATCGCCTCGCAAGGCGGCGACCCGGTCGATGGCGGCGACGGCCTCGGCCATCAGTTCGCGGACGATCTCACCCGCCGGCAGGACCTCGCGAACCCCGCCCGCCGACTGCCCCATGGCGAGACAGGAGCGGTCGATGTCGAGCCCGTCGATCTGTCCGCCAATGCCGCCCATGACACCGGTCTGGATCGAATGGATGGCCTGCTGGGGAAAGGGCTGTATTTCCGCTGGGCGCTGCTCCCAACCTTCGACGTACGGGTTCTTCAGCACCCGCATCGGCTTACCGGAATAGCTGCGGGTGCGAATCGTGTCCTCGTCGGCGGCGTCGAGGATCGCCTGACGATAGACCGCGCCGGAATGGGCTTCGTCCGAAGCGATGAAGCGGGTCCCCATCCAGACGCCTTGCGCGCCCAGGGCCAGAGCGGCGGCGAGGCCGCGCCCGTCATACAGACCACCCGCCGCGATCACGGGGATGTCCACGGCCTCCACCGCCTGGGCGACCAGCGGAAGCGTTCCGACCAGACCCGTATGGCCGCCGCCCTCCCCGCCCTGGCAGATCACCGCGTCACAGCCGGCCGCCTGCGCCTTCACCGCGTGTTTTACGGCGCCGCAGACGACCATGACATTCAAGCCGGCGTTCTTGAGCCGGGCGATGATCGGAGCTGGAACGCCGAGACCCGCCACGAAGCTCGATGCGCCGCCGGCGATGATCACCTCGACGCTGGCGGTCAATGCGTCGGGCGTGGCGGCCAGAAGGTCGACGCCGAAGGGCTTGTCGGTTAGCTCTCTCACCCGCCGCATCTGCGCCGCGATGAAATCCGGAGATGTCCCGGCCATACCGAGCACGCCATAGCCGCCTGCGTTCGAGACCGCCGCCGCCAACTCGGCGTAGGACACCCCTCCCATGCCGGCGAGCAGAACCGGATGCTCAATCTGGAGAAGATCGCAAAGTGGCGTTCGCAGGGTCATGCGCCTTCCTCCCGTTGTTTTCCGGGAGCATGAGGCCGCCGATGGCGACCCCGCAATGGTGACCCTGCGTCAGCTCAGCGCTGCTCGGGCGTCCAGAAGCAGGCGGTGAGGGCGGTCAGCCCCATCAGGATCGCCGCCCAGAAGCTGCGCGACCCCGCAACGCCCGCGATATCCTGCGGAGACATTCCGTTCGTTCCTCCAGCGCCCCGCCTCTGTCGGGAAGGGTCGCTTCATGAAAGCGTCTCACGAGAACGACGTTCCGGCAAGCGCCTCAAAAGATCGAGTAGCCGCCGTCGATCACCAGGGTGTCGCCGGAATGATAGGCGCTGGCGTCCGAGGCCAGATAGACGGCCATGCCGCCGAAGTCCGCCGGCTCGCCCCATCGGCGGGCGGGCACACGAGGTATGACCTTCTCGGCGAAGGCCGGCGCGGCTTGTGCGCCCGCGGTCATGTCGGTGGCGATCCAGCCCGGCAGGATGGCGTTGGCGCGGACACCCCATCGCGCATGCTCCACCGCCACGGACTTCATCATGGAGATCACCGCCCCCTTGGTCGCGGCGTAAGCCTCGTTACGCGCCGCGCCCTCAATGGCGGCCAGTGAAGCGATGCCGACGATAGAGCCGCCGGGATCACCGGCCCTGGCCCGCTCGACCATGTGACGACAGGCCTCGCGGAAGGTGAAGAACACGCCATCCAGATTGACGGCCAGAACCTTGCGATAGGTCTCGGTGGGCATGTCCACGAAGGACGGCGCCCCATAGCCGACCCCGGCATTGGCGAAGACGCTGTCGATGCGGCCCATGGCGGCGGCGGCCTCGGCCATGGCGGCGACGACCTGCGCCTCGTCGGAGACATCAACCTTCTGGGCCATGACCCGGACGCCCAGGGTGTTGAGCTTGCCCTCGGCCTCCAGGTTACGCTCGGCGTTGGAGCCCCAGATGACGATGTCGGCGCCGGCCTGGGCGAGGGCCTGCGCCATGCCGAAGCCGATGCCGCGATTGCCGCCGGTGACCAAGGCGACCTTGCCGCTGAGGTCGAAGGGTTTGTAGGCCATGGGTCGTGCCTCCTCGTTTTGTTGAAGACAACAGACCCAATTGACGCGAAGGCGGTCAAGCGCCGCCGAAACGAGTCCAGGCTTCGTGGATCACCCGCCGGGTCTCCGGCCATTCGACCATGGCGTCCACCTGCGCCATAGGCACGAAGCGGGCGTCGGCCGCGTCGTCGCCGGCCACAGGCTCGCCGGAGACCCATCGGGCGGCGTAGTCGATCATCACGTAGTGGCGCTGAACCTCGCCATCGTCGCCGACGAATACCCCGTCCACAACGTCGACCAGGGCGAGGATCTCGGCCTCGACGCTGGTCTCCTCCATCAGCTCACGGCGGGCGGCGGCGACAGCAGCCTCGCCCCACTCGATGCGGCCGCCCGGGATGCTCCATTGGCCCAGGCGAGGCGGCTTGCCACGCTTGATCAGCAGCACCTCGTCGCCGCGAAAGCAGACCACGCCGGCCGTGGGGACGGGACCGCTCACGCCGCCACCGATGCGATGTCCAGGGTCGCGCGCTCACCCACATGGCCAAGGCACGAGCCCAGCCATTCCTCGGCGGCCTTGCGACCGCGCTCCTTCAAATCGGTGAGGAAGCCCCACTCGGTGTTGAACTTGGTGGAGAGGGACAGGTCATCCAGATGGCCGTCGGCGGCGATGGAGTGAAGCAGCATGCGCCTATAACGCCCCTTGGCGGCGTCCTTCAGCAAGCCCTCTTCCAGCAGCTTCTGCAGCAGGCCGATGGCGCGCAGTTCGGCGGCGAGGGAGGCGTTGAAGGTGATCTCATTGAGGCGATCAACGATGTCCCCGGGCGTGCGCGGCGCCTCCTTGCGGACGAAGGGATTGAGGGTGACCACCAGCACGTCGTCCGGCGTCTTGTCGTAGAACAGCGGCCACAGGCCCGGATTTGCCAGATAGCCGCCGTCCCAATAGGGCTCGCCGTCGATCTCCACCGCATGGAACAGGTGCGGCAGGCAGGCCGAGGCCATGACGTGCTTCACGGTGAGCTCGTGCTCGCGGAAGATCTTCGCCTGGCTGGTCCGCACCTCGGTCGCCGAGATGTACAGCGCCACGGGCGAGCGCTCGCGCAGGGCGTCGAAGTCCACCACCCGCTCCAGGGCGTCGTGCAGCGGGTTAAGGTTGAAGGGATTGAAGTCGTATGGGCTGAGCGACATGGCGAAGGTCTCCGCCAGCCGCCACCCCGGGGTGTTCTTGATCCAATCGGGACTGAGCGCCGCGTTCCAGACGCTGGAGTCGCCGAAGACGTTGCGGCCGCCCGCCTGGTTCACCTTCTTCCAGAAGTCGGCCAGCTTGGCCTTTGCGCCCTCGCGGCCGTTCTCGATCAGGCCGGCGGTCATGGCCACCGCGTTCATGGCCCCGGCCGAGGCGGCGGTGACGGCCTGGATCTCCAGGCCCTCCTCCTCCAGCAAGCGATCGATGACGCCCCAGGCGAAGGCGCCGTGGGAGCCGCCGCCCTGGAGGGCGAGACTGATGGGCTTGGGGCCCGACTTCTTGCGGACGCCCAGCATATCCTGCCCCCCTATTGCGCGGTCCAGCCGCCGTCGACCGTCAAGGCCGTACCGTTCACCGACGCCCCCGCATCGGAGACCAGATAGAGCAGAAGACCCGAAATCTCTTCGACGGTCACGAACCGCTTGGTCGGCTGGGCGGCCAGGATGACGTTCTTCAGAACCTCTTCCTCGCTGATGCCGCGGGCCTTGGCCTGATCCTTGATCTGCCCCTCGACGATGGGAGTCTTCACATAGCCGGGGCAGATGGCGTTGCAGGTGATGTTCTGCTGAGCCACTTCCAGAGCCACGGCCTTGGTCAGGCCCAGGACGCCGTGCTTGGCGGCCACATAGGCCGACTTGAACGGTGAGGCGACCAGGGCGTGGGCGCTGGCGAGATTGACGATCCGCCCGCGTCCCTGCGCTTTCATGATCGGCAGGGCCGCGCGCGTGCCGTGGAAGGCCGAGGACAGGTTGATGGCGATGATCTGGTCCCACTTCTCCAGTGGGAACTCGTCGACCGGGGCCACGTGCTGGATGCCGGCGTTGTTGACCAGGATGTCCAGGCGGCCGAACTCGGCCTTGGCGAAGGCGACCATTTCGGCGATCTCGCCGGGCTTGGTCATGTCGGCGCCGTGATAGACGACGCGGACGCCGTACTGGTCCTCGAGCTTCGAGCGGGTGGTCTCGATGGCCACCGGATCGCCCAGGCCGTTTAGAACCACGTCCACGCCCTGCGCCGCGAGCGCCTCGGCCATGGCGTGGCCGATGCCGCTGGTCGATCCCGTGACGATGGCCGCCTGGCCTTTCAGACCGAAGTCCACGCTCATCCCCTACGCTCCGCAATCTTTTTGTTGCATCGCAGCATAGGTCAGCCGCGCGCCAGCGGCGAGTCCGCTTTAATTCACCGCTAGATGAATTTATGGCTGCGGGCGAGCGAAAATCCAGTCGGCGTCGGTGGATAGGTCGCGCCGGAAGGCGTAGCCGTCGAGATCGAAAGCCTTCAGGCCCTCTACCTGGTCGATGTGATTGTCGATGGCGTAGCGCGCCATACGACCACGCGCCTTCTTAGCGTAGAAGCTGAGGATGCGCAGTGTCCCCTCCTTCTCCTCCTTGAAGTGGCAAGTCACCACCGGCGCCTTCAGGGCCTTGGCGTCGACGGCGCCGAAATACTCCTGGCTGGCCAGGTTCACGAGGGTCTTGTCCTTGTGACCGTCGAGCACGGCGTTCAGGGCGTTGGAGATGCGGTCGCCCCAAAAGTCGTAGAGGCTTGCGCCGCGCTTGGTCTTCAACCGCGTGCCCATCTCCAGCCGATAGGGCTGCATGGCGTCCAGCGGACGCAGCAGGCCGTACAGGCCCGACAGGATGCGCAGATGGTCTTGCGCCCAGGTCAGGCCGGCCTTGTCCAGCTTGCGCGCCTCCAGCCCTGAATAGACGTCGCCGTTGAAGGCGAAGGCGGCCTGAAGCCCTTCCTCGACCGCCGGGTCGAAAGCCTGAAACCGCTCGTAGTTCAGCTTGGCCAGATTTTCGGAGATGTGCATCAGCCGACGCAAATCCGCCGCCGTCAGCTTGTGCGTGACCTTGGCCAGCTCAGCGATGTCGCCCTTCAGCTCCGGCGTGGTGAGCGGCAGGGTTTGCGCGGGCGGCGTGAAATCCAGCGCCTTTGCGGGGGAGATGACCATCAGCATGGGCTGGGACTTAAGCCGCGGGGCGCGTCAGAACAACACCCGGGGGTTCATGATCCTGTGGGGATCCAGCGCCGCCCGCACCGCACGCTGGGCGGCGACCTCGGCCTCGGTCTTGTAGCGCAGGGCCTCTTCGACCTTCATCACGCCCAGGCCGTGCTCAGCGCTGATGGAGCCGTCGTAGCGGGCGACGAGGTCGTGAACCGCCAAGGCGCCGGCTTCGCGCAGCCGATCATGCTCGGCGTCTGTCCCGTCCATGGGGCGCAAGACGTTGTAGTGGACGTTGCCGTCGCCCACGTGGCCGAAGGCGACGACCCGCGCGCCGGGGGCGACCTGCTGAACCGCCGCATCGGCCTGCGCCATGAAGGCGGCGATCTGGGAGACAGGAACAGAGACGTCGTGCTTCCAACACGCACCCTCGGGGTTCTGCGCGGCGGACTGCCCCTCGCGCAGAGTCCAGAAGGCGGCCGCCTGCGCTTCGTTCTGCGCCAGGGCGGCATCCGCGATCAGGCCGTCCTCAAGCGCACGGGCCAGCAGGCGTTCCAGCGCCGCCTCCGCCGCGCCAGGCTCGCCGCTGGCGGCCTCGATCAGCACGTACCAGGGATGGGCCTGCGCCAGCGGCTCGCGCAAGGCGGGCAGGTGCTTCACAGCCAGCGCCACGCCCGTGCGCCCCATAAGCTCGAACGCCTCCAGCGCCCCGCCCGTCTCGTCCTTGGCGCGCGCCAGCAGAGCGATGGCGTCCGCCGGGCTGGCGAGGCCGACGATCGCCACGGCCCGCGACGGCAGGATCGGAAACAGCTTCAGGCTGGCGGCGGTGATGACGCCCAATGTCCCCTCCGCCCCGATCAGCAGGTGTTTCAGGTCGTAGCCCGTGTTGTCCTTGCGAAGGCGCTTCAGCCCGTTCCAGACCTCGCCGTTGGGCAGGACCGCCTCGATCCCCAGCACCAGCTCGCGCATGGTCCCGTAGCGTAAAACCTGAACCCCGCCGGCATTGGTGCTGATCAGGCCGCCGATGGTGGCTGCCCCCTCCGAAGCCAGACTGAGGGGAAAGCGCCGCCCGATCTTCGCCGCCGCGGCGTGGGCTTCGGCCAGGGTCAGGCCCGCCTCGACCACCAGAACGTCGTCGAAGGCGTCGGCGTCACGCACCGTCCGCAGCCGTTCTGTGGACAACAGTATTTCGCCCTGGGGGATCTGGCCGCCGACCAAGCCGGTGTTGCCGCCCTGGGGCGTGATCGCCACGCCGGCCTCGGCGCAGATGCGGACCACCGCGGCCGCCGCCTCCGCCGTGTCGGGCAAGGTGAGCAGCGGCGTAGTCCCGGACCATCGGCGACGCCACTCTGTCAGCTTCGGCGCAAGACGATCCGCATCCTGGCTCCAGCCGCCCTCGCCCAGCGCGGTCTTCAGGCGCTCGATGACCTTTGCCGGCACGCTCATCCGACGAACCCCGCGGCGCGGCGCAGGCGGTCGTTGATGGCCTCGCCCAGACCTTCATCCGGGATCGGCGCCACGGCGATGGCCCTGGGCTTGGTCCGGTCGGCGGCGCGCAGGAAGGCGAACAGGTTGGCCGCCGCCTCGGACAGGCTTGCGGAGGGGCTGAGATTGAAAACCCGCTCCCCCTTCGGATGCAGGCCGAAGGCGAGATAGGCTTCGCCATCCTCCGCCGCCTCGGCGTTGATCCTGACCGGCGCGTCGGGCGCGTAGTGAACCGCCAGCCGCCCAGGCGAGCGCTTGGCGTCGTCGGCTGCCTCGGCCAGCGGCCCGATCAGAGACTCGATCTGCGCCCGCGTCACGGCGCCCGGCCGCAGCAGGCGCGGCGCGCCGTCCAGCACGGCGACCACCGTGGATTCCAAACCAACCTCGCACGGGCCCCCATCCAGCGACGCGGCGGCGGAGGCCCCCGTCTCGGCCAAGGCGTCGCTATAGTTCGTCGGACTCGGACGGCCGGAGCGGTTGGCGCTGGGCGCCACCACCGGGCCTCCGAAATCAGCCAGCAAGGCTCGCGCGACGGGGTGGCCGGGCACTCGCACGGCGACCGTCTCCAGTCCGGCGCGGGCGAGATCGCTGACCGCCTCGGCGTCTCGCACAGGGAGGACCAGGGTCAGCGGCCCCGGCCAGAAAGCCCGCGCCAGCTTGCGGGCGCGGTCGTCGAAGACGGCGATCGTCTCCGCCGTCGTCAGATCGGCCACATGGGCGATCAAGGGGTTGAAGCGCGGACGTCCCTTGGCTTCAAAGATGGCGGCCACGGCCGTGGGGTTCGCCGCATCGGCGGCGAGTCCATAGACCGTCTCGGTGGGCAGGATGACGAGCCCGCCCGCGCGCAGGGCGGTTACCGCCTGGTCGCGGTCAGATCGACCCTGATGCTCACCTTGGCCGGAATCTCGTCCGTCGCCGTCCATTCGCCCTGTCCAACTCCGAAAGCCGTGCGGTCGAGGCTGGTTACACCGCGCATGCGGGCCGTGTCGCCGTCGATCTTCAGGCTGAAGGGCAGGCTGACCGGCCGCTTCACGCCGCGCAGGTCCAGGGTTCCGTCAGCGACGAAGCGGCCTTCGGCGGTCTTGCGGAACTTCGCCGCCGTGAACGTCGCGGTCGGATGCGAGCCCGTGTCGAAAAAGTCGAAACCCACCAGGGACTCGTCTCTTTGGCCGTCGCCGGTGCCGACGGAGGCCAGGTCGATCTTCACCGTCACCTTCGAGGCGTCCAACGCGTCGGGGGAGAACAGGATGTCGGCGGTCCAGCGCGCGAAGCGGCCCTCGACCGCCTCGCCGCCCCAGGTGGTCGCGAAGCCCAGGGTCGATCCCTTGGTCACGGCCCAAGCCGTCGGCGGCATGGGCGCGGGGGTCTCCGCCGCAGGAGCCGCCTCGGCGGCGGGAGCCTCGGCGGGCTGCGGCGCTGCGCTCGGCGCCGGCGCCTCGGGTTCGGCCAGTTCCGCGACCTCTTCCTGCGCGGCGGGCGCGGCTGCCGGCTTGGCCTTAGGCGACCAGGCATAGGCGCCGCCAACCACGGCGATCAGGCCGATGGCGGCCAGCCATGCGCGCGGCTCTTTCCAGCCTCCACGGGCGCCCGGCGCCATATGGCCGAAGGTTTCATCGCGGTCGAGGATCTGGTGCTTGGCCACAGCGCCCAGGTGCAGGAGCAGCAACAGGTAGCTTAGCTTCACCAGAACGCCGTGCGCCGCGTCGCCGCCCTGACGCCAGACAGCCTTGGCCGCCTCGGGCAGCTCCGGAAGGATCGGCAGGTGCGGCCACGGGATCGCCCCGTAGAGCAGGGTCGGAATGTTCAGGCGGCTGGCCGAGACCATGATCCAGCCCGACAGCGGCAGGCCGATCATGATGAGATAGAAGCCCCAATGCACCGCGTGCGAGACGATGGTCTGCCACCGGGGCTGATCAACCGCATGCGGCGGCGGACGGTGCGTCAGCCGCCAGACCAGGCGTGCGAGGCTGAGCAGCAGGATGGTGATGCCGATGGACTTATGCAGCTGGAGCATGGCGAAAGCCGCCGGCCCCTTGGGCGCATCGCCAGCCCGCCACCCCAGGATGATCTGGAAGATGATCGCCGCGGCGATCAGCCAGTGCAGGACAATGGCGACGGTCGTGTAGCGGTTGCGGCTCTGCGCCATGCTGACTCCGGATTGATTTCGCCCCGGCTTGGGACCGGGGCGAAGCTTAAGCTCGGATTATTGCTTGGTGAACTCAACGTCGATCATCAGCTTGACGTCGTCGCCGATGGCTGGGGCGTACTTGGTGGAGCCGAAATCGGTGCGCTTGATGGTCGTGGTGGCGGTGAAGCCCGAACGGATGGCGCCGAACATGTCCTTGCCCGAGCCGTTGTAGGTGACGTTCAGGCTGACCGGCTTGGTCACGCCCGCCAGGGTGAGGTCGCCGGTGACGACGCCTTTGTTGCCCGCGCCAGGCTGGATGGACTTGGAGACGAAGGTGGCGGTCGGGTGCTTGTCAGCAGCCAGGAACTCGGCGGGGAATTGCTGGTCAGCCTTGTCGAAGCCAGTGTTCATCGAGTTTACGTCCACCGTCACCTTGATGACCGAGGCGGTCGGCTTGGCCGGATCGTAGCTGTAGCTGGCGTCGAACTTGTCGAAGCGGAAGGTGTAGCCGCTGAAGCCGAAGTGATCGACCTGGGCGATGATGCTGGCGTGGGTCTTATCGACCGCATAGGTTCCTGCCGGCATCTCGGCCGGATTGGTCGATGGGGCGGCCAGCGCCATGGGCGAGGCGGCCAGAGCGAAGGCGAAAGCAGCGTAGGCGAGAGAGCGACGCATGAATAACTCCGATATCTGTATCAGTTGCGATTTCAGTTATCGGCACAGCTAGGATCGAACCCCTATGTTGGAAGGGGTCCGATGTTCACGAACGCGTGATGGACGCGGGCGAGGCTGATCTTTAAAACGCCCGTATGACCTACATCGCCCCTGTTCCAGAGCTTATCGCCTCCCTCCGCGCCGCCGGCTTCGAACAGCTGGCCAATCTCTTTCCGGAGGTCGACGAAGAGACCGCCGCCGCCATCCTGGAAGCCGCCGGCAGCTTCGCGGGCGAGGTCATCGCGCCGTTGAACAGGCCTGGAGATCTGGCCGGCGCGACCTACGCCAACGGCAAAGTGACCGCCGCCCCGGGCTATGCCGACGCCTATCGGCGATTCGCCGCCGACGGTTGGAACAGCCTTTCGGCTAATCCGGAGTTTGGCGGACAGGGCCTGCCCAAGGCGCTGGAGATCGCAGTCTTCGAGATGATCCAGGCCGCCAGCCTGGCCTTCGGCCTCTGCCCCATGCTCACTCAGGGCGCCATCGAGGCGCTGCACGCCCACGGATCGGAGCGTCAGCAGCAGCTCTATCTGCCCAAGCTGGTGAGCGGCGAGTGGACCGGCACCATGAACCTGACCGAGCCGCAGGCCGGTTCGGACCTGGCGCAAGTCGCCACCCGCGCCGAGCCCGACGGCCAGGGCGGCTGGCTGCTGCACGGCCAGAAGATCTTCATCACCTGGGGCGATCACGACGCCACCGACAACATCGTCCACCTGGTCCTGGCCCGCACGCCCAACGCGCCTGAAGGGGTGAAGGGGATCAGCCTGTTCCTGGCCCCCAAAGTGCTTGTCGGCGACGAGGGCGCGCTGGGCGGCCTCAACGACCTGCGGGCCGGCGGGATCGAGCACAAGCTGGGCATCCACGCCTCCCCCACCTGCGTCATGCTGTTCGAGGGCGCAAAGGCCGAGATGATTGGTGAGGAAGGCCAAGGCCTGGCCTACATGTTCACGATGATGAACGCCGCGCGCCTGCAGGTAGGCGCCCAGGGCGTCGCCATCGCCGAGCGCGCCTATCAGCAGGCCCTCGCCTTCGCCCAGGAACGTCGCCAGGGCCGCAGCGCCTGGACCGGCGAGCAGAAGGCCCCGATCTTCGATCACCCCGACGTCCGCCGCACCCTGATGCTGATCAAGGCCAAAACGGTGGCCGCGCGCGGGATCTGCCTGTCCACCGCCGTCGCCGCCGACCTGTCGCGCCTGGCCGACACGCCAGAGGCCCGCGACAAGGCCAAGCGGCGCGAAGAGCTGCTGACCCCCATCGCCAAGGGCTGGTCCACCGACATCGGCGTCTGGGCCGCCTCCGAGGCGCTGCAGGTCCACGGCGGCATGGGCTTCATCGAGGAGACCGGCGCGGCCCAGCACTATCGCGACGCCCGCATCCTGCCGATCTATGAGGGCACTAACGGCATCCAGGCGATGGATCTGGCCGGCCGCAAGCTGTCCATGGCTGACGGCCTGGCGCTAGAAGAATTGCTGGCTGAGATCGAAACGGTCGCCGCTGAGGCGGAAGCCCCCATCGGTCCGCGCCTGACCACGGCCGTGGCCGCCTGCCGCGAGGCCGGCGTCTGGCTGGCGGCCCGCAAGGGCACGCCTGACGCACTGGCGGGCGCGACGGCGTTCCTGCAGATGATGGGTGAGACGACCGGCGGCTGGATGCTGGCGAAGGGCGGTGACGCCGCGCTTTCCCGGCTCTACGCCGATCAGGTCCTGGCCGGCACGCCCGGCCTGGTCGCGGCGGTCACGCAAGGCGCCGCGCTGCTGGAGGCGTGGACGGGCTGAGCCCATCCACGCGACCGATAGATCTTAGAGCTGGCCGAGCATGTAGTCGGCGGAGGAGACGCGGAATTCACCGCCCTCTTCCACGTTCAGCTGCTGGACCACGCCGTCCTTGACGATCATGGAGTAGCGCTGCGAGCGCGCGCCCATGCCGAACTTCGAGCCATCGAAGTCGAGGCCGATGGTGCGCGTGAAGTCGCCGTTGCCATCCGCCAGCATCAGGATGTCTTCGCCAACGTCCTGGTCCTTGGCCCAAGCCTTCATCACGAACACGTCGTTGACGGAGACGCAGGCGATGGCGTCGACGCCCTTGGCCTTCAGGTCGGCGGCCTTCTCCTTGAAGCCCGGCAGGTGCTTGGCCGAGCAGGTCGGGGTGAAGGCGCCGGGCACGGCGAACAGGGCGACGGTCTTGCCCTTGAACACCTCGTCGCCGGTGATCGGCTTGGGGCCCTCGGACGAGGTGGTCATGAAGGTGGCGGCGGGCAGGCTGTCGCCGACTTTGATGGTCATGGCCGATCTCCGGTTTGAATAGGTTGGAAGCTGAGCAGATAGAGACGCTTCACCACGAAGCAAGTTGCATCTGATCGTCCGGGCTTGAAACCGCCGCTTTCCCTTCCGATCCTCAATTTATGGCTGAAAGTGAATTTCTTACGGGCCGCCTGCTGGTCGCCATGCCCGGCATCGACGATCCGCGCTTCGAGCGGGCCGTGGTCTTCGTCTGCTCGCACGACGAAGACGCCGCCATGGGTCTGGCCGTGAACCGACCGGTGGATGATCTGCGGGTCAGTGACCTGCTGGAGAAGCTGGGGGTGCCGCAAGCCGAGGATGGCCCAGCCGATCTCGTTCTCATGGGCGGGCCGGTACAGCGCGAACGCGGCTTTGTCCTGCATACCGCCGACTACGCGGCGGAGGGCGCCAGCGTAGCGATCACCGCCGACCTCAGTTTGACCGCCACTCGCGCGGTGCTGGAGGCCATGACGGACTATCGGACCAAGCCGCGCCGGTCGGTCCTGGCTCTGGGCTATGCCGGCTGGGATGGCGGCCAGCTCGAGCAGGAGTTGCGCGAGAATGTGTGGCTGATCTGCGATCCGGACGAACAGCTGCTGTTTGGCTCCGATCACGAGCACAAGTGGTCACAGGCCTTGGCGAAACTCGGGATCAGCGCCGACCAGCTTTCGGGCCAGGCGGGCCGAGCCTAAATCTTTAGACCTAGCCCCAGGCCCGCAGGGGCGCGACACCGTCCAGATAGGCTTCGTTGAGATAGACCTCGGCCTCCGTCGACGGCAGGGCGGGCGCATAGCCGAAGCCTTGGCCGTAATCGCAACCCAGCTCCAGCAGCCGCGAGGCCATGGCGGCGTTCTCAACCCCCTCGCCCACAACTTCCAGATCCAGGTCGCGGCCCAGCTGGACGATGGAGCGAACGATTTTGGCCGAGCCCTCGTTGCCGGCCATGGTCCGCACGAAATAGCGATCGATCTTCAGCGTATCGACAGGCAGTTGCGACAGGTACGACAGGGACGAGAAGCCGGTGCCGAAGTCGTCCAGCGCCAAGCCCACGCCTGTGGCGCGCAGAGCGTTCAGAACCGAGGCGGCGCGCTTGGGATCGCGCATGACTTCGCTCTCGGTGATCTCCAGCTTCAGCGCCTGCGGCGGCAGGTCGTTCTCCTTGATGACCGAGGCCACCTCGGCGATCAGGCTGGCGCGGTCGATCTCTCCGGTGGAGAGGTTAACGCTGACCGTCATGCCATCAACCTGCCTGTGCGTCCGACGCCAGGCGGCCAATTGAGCAGCGGCGGCGCGCACCATGTGCCCGCCAAGCTCGCTCATCAGACCCATTTCCTCGATCAGCGGCAGGAAGTCGTCCGGCGGCAGGAAGCCGCGACGCGGGTGGCGCCAGCGGGCGAGGGCTTCGAACCCGGCCAAGGCGCCGTCGGACAACCGCACGACAGGTTGGAAGAAAGGAAAGATCTCGCCGCGCCCCATGGCGCCCCGCAGATCCGCCTCCAGGGCGAGCTGGGACAAGCCGTCGCTTTCCATGGCGCGGCCATACGCCGCCGCGCCGCCGCGGCCGCCCACACGGGCCGCCTCGACCGCCAGCTCGGCCCGACGCAGCAACTCCGTGGCTTCAGGCGCGTATTCACCGCCCTCAGCCGACACCGCGCCCAGGGACAGGGTCGGGAAGATGTCGAAACCCACCACGCGCAACGGCTGCTCCACCGCCTGACGCAGCATCTCGGCAGGCTCACGGCCGCTGACCGCTTCTATCAGCACGGCGAACTCGTCCTCGCCGATACGGCCGATGACGGCTTCGGCCGGGAAGGCGGCGGCCATGCGCGAGCCCAGGGCGGCCAGCACCAGATCGGCGCGCTCGTGGCCTAGGGCCTCGTTCAGACGGCGCAGGCGATCAAGGTCGGCGACCACCAGCTCATACTCGCCTGCGCTCTGCATGCGCTCACGGGCGCGGGCGATGAAGCTTGTCCGGTCCAGCAAGCCGGTGAGTTGGTCATGTTGCGAGGCGGCGTATTTCGTTTCCGGCGCGACGACGCCAGCGGCGCGGACGCCTTCCTCCAGCCAGACACCGCGCCAGAGGCAGCTTTCCGCCCCACGCATGCGCACACGAGCGACGACTTCCGAACCGGGCGGTTGCGTGCGCAGCATGCGCTCGATCTGGGCGCGGTCCTGCGGAATGGCCAGGGCGAGGATGGCGGCTGATGCGCACTCCGGCGCGAGGGGTCCTAGGCCGAGGGCGCGGGCAGGTCCGTTGACGCGGAGGCGGTCGGCTTCGGGCTCCCAGACCCACAGGGCCACGTCAGCAGCGCCCAAGGCCTCCAGCATGGCCGGGGCCTCCCAGCCCCGCTTCAGGTTTTGCTTCAGCGCCATGCACAGCCCCGCCGAAAACCCGTTCTAGGCCCCGGCATTGTCCGGGCTTTCCGACGCACGCGCGCGAGAGACCAGTCCGAACAACCTATGGTCTCGCCAGTCGCCGTTAATTTTCAGATAAGCGCGGGCGTAACCTTCCTCGGAAAACCCGGCCTTCAGCAGCAGGCGACGCGAGGGTTCGTTGTCGGGAAGGCACTGGGCCTCCAGCCGCGACAGCCGGTAAGGGCCGAACGCAAAGCTGGTGACCGCCCTGACCGCCGCCAGCCCGTAACCGCGCCGGGCGAAGGGCTCGCCGATCCAGTAGCCGAGCGAGGCGGTGTCGGCCACGCCCCGACGGATGTTGTGCATGCGGATCAGGCCGACCAGACGGTTCTCCCGCGTCTCGCGGATCGCCAGGGCCACACCCTGCCCCTCCGCCAGCTCGCGATCATAGGCCTCGATGCGGCGACGAAAGGCGGCCCGGGTCAGATCGTCCTCGGGCCAGGTCGGCTCCCAAGGCTGCAGGAAAGCGCGGGACGCCTCGCGGACCTTCGCCCACTCCGCATGATCGGCCAGACGGGGACTGCGCAGGGCGACGCCATCGCCCTGCAGCACGATCTCGTTCCTCGGAGAAAGCCAGTCGAGCATGCCCATGCGCGAGAACCTAGCTTGCTTCGATCAGGCGAACAGCCCGGCCTCGAAGGCGCGGCCCGCCTTCATGGCGCCCTTTGCGCCCAGCACGGTGGTGGCGCACTTCCCGGACGCCAGCAGGCGCTCGCCGACGCGGGCGATGTCGCCGGCCTCGACGGCGTCGATGGCGGCGCCGATCTCTGCGGCGCTCAGGGTCTTGCCGAACAGCAGGGTCTGCCCCGCCGCCTGCTCGGCGCGGGAGAGGGGCTGTTCGCGGCCCATGAACATCGAAGCCTTCAGCTGCGCCTTGGCGCGGGACAGCTCTATCGGTTCGATGCGCTGCGACAGGGCGGCGATCTGCTCGGCGGTGACCTTGGCCGCCTCGTTGGCGTCCTTCGCCGCACAGCCGGCATAGACCCCTAGGACGCCGACGTCCGAATAGGTGTCGGCATAGGCGTCGATAGCGTAGGCGAGGCCCCGGTTCTCGCGAACCTCCTGAAACAGGCGCGAGGACATGCCGCCACCGAGCGATTCGGCGAACAGTCGCAGGACAAAATAGTCCGGGTCCCGCGCGCCGAAGGCCGGCAGCAGCATCACAAGATGCGCCTGCTCCAACCGCTTGGGGTTCTCGATGTGACCGCCCTGGAAGACGGGAGTCGGCGTCATGGGCGCGCCGGCCGTTTTAGGCATGGCGCCGAATTCGCGCTCGGCCAAGGCCAGCAGCTCGGCCTCGTCCGCCGCGCCGGCGGCGCTGACCACCAGGGCGTCGGCGGCGTAGAGTGCGGCCCGCCATTCACCCACGGCGGCGGGGGTGGCCGGCGCCAGGCTGGCGTCCGTGCCCAGGATCGGCCGGCCGAGGCCGGTGTCGCCCCAGGCCGCGCCCTGCACCAAGTCGAAGACCAGATCGTCGGGGGTGTCCGCCGCCTCGGCGATCTCCTGACCGATGACCTGCTTTTCTTTTTCAAGATCCTCGGCGTCGAGGGTCGGGCGCAGCAGCAGGTCGGCCACAACCGCCATGCCGAGATCCATGCCGCCCTTCAGGGCGCGGACCTGGAAGCTTGTGCGCTCATAGCCAGTGGCGGCGTTGAGGTTGCCGCCCTCGTTCTCGATGACCTCGACGATGTCGCGGGCCGAGCGGTCGCCCGCGCCCTTGAACACCATGTGCTCCAGCAGGTGCGACCAACCCGAGCGGGCCTTGTCCTCGAACCGCGCGCCGCGGCCCGCGACGACCGACAGGGCGACCGTCTCCAGGCCCGGCATGGGGTCGCAGACGACCCGCACGCCGTTGGCGAGGGTGTGGACCTTCGGCGTCGTCACTCGGCTCTCGCGAAGGCGCGCACGCGGGCCTTCACCGCTTCGGCGTCGGCGGCCACGCTGTCGAAGCGTTCCGGACGCTGGAACAGATCGCCCGCTCCGCGCGGGGCCGGGGCGTCAACGCCGCAGGCTTCCAGAACGGCTTCCGGGAACTTGGCCGGGTGGGCCGTGGACAGCACCACCAGCGGCGCGCCCACATCGCCAGCCGCCAACATGGCCTGCGCAGCGGTGACGCCGACCGCCGTGTGCGGATCGATCATCTCGCCGGTCTCGTTGAGCGTGGCGACCATGGTGCGGGCGGTCTCCGCCTCACTCACCGCTCGGCCGCGGAACATCTGGCGGATGGCGGCGTGAGCCGACGGCGGGATGTCGAGGGCCCCGGACTCGGCGAAGGTGCGGAAGGCGCGACCGGTTTCGACGCCGTCGCGGCCGACGGCTTCGAAGTACAGGCGTTCGAAATTGGACGAGACCTGGATGTCCATCGCCGGGGACGAGGTGGCCGCCACGGCGCCGCGCTCGTACTTACCGTCCTCGATAGCGCGAGCGACGATGTCGTTGGCGTTGGTGGCCGCGGTCAGGCTGCGGATCGGCAGGCCCAGCTTGCTGGCCACGTAGCCGGCATAGGCGTCGCCGAAATTGCCGGTCGGGATGGCGAAGGCCACCTCTCGCAACGGCGCGCCCAGGGCGACGGCGGCGGTGAAGTAATAGACGCTCTGGGCCGCGACGCGCGCCCAGTTGATCGAGTTTACCGCCGAGAGGTCCACAGCCTGGGCGAACTGGCCGTCCGCGAACATTCCCTTCAGGATCGCCTGGCAGTCGTCGAAGGTGCCGCCCACGGACAGGCACTGGACATTGGCGTCCTCGACCGTGGTCATGAACCGGCGCTGGACCTCGCTGATCCGGCCGTCTGGGAACATGGCGACGATCTTCACATTGGTCCGGCCGCGGAAGGCCTCGACCGCCGCGCCGCCGGTGTCGCCCGAGGTGGCGCAGACGATGGTCAGATTGCGATTACGTGTCGACAGGATGTGATCGTACAGCCGCCCAAGCAGCTGCATCGCCACATCCTTGAACGCCAGGGTCGGACCGTGGAACAGCTCCAGCAGGAACAGGCCGGGAGCCAGCTGCTTCAGCGGCGTGGTCGCCGGGTGGGCGAAGCTGGCGTAGGCCTCCTGGCAGATGGCGGCCAGGTCGTCGCGGGCGATCTCGTCCCCCGCGAAACGGGCCAGAACCTCGGTGGCGACCTCGTGATACGGCTTGCCGGCGAAGGCGGCGATCTCCTCAGCGGTGAAGCTGGGCCAGGTCTCCGGAACATACAGGCCGCCGTCGGGCGCGAGGCCGGACAGAACCGCATCCAGGAAGCCAATCGCTGGGGCTTCCCCCCGGGTGGAGATGTACTTCATCAGTCTTTCCGCCTGCGCCAGAGCATGGCGGCATAGACGCAGGCCAGGGTGGCGGCAAGGCCGAACCAGGTCAGCGCGTATTCCAAATGCCGGTTGGAAATCTCCGCCGGAAGGGGCGCGGGCTCGAGCGCCGCCCAATCCGGGTTGCTCGATGTCTCGGCCATCAGGAACAGCGGAGCAGGGTCAGTTACGCCAAGGCCGGCGCCGATGGCCGCCGCGTCGCGGGCGAAGAACTGACGGTCCGCCGGCTGGTCCGGCGGCGTGACAAAGGTCCGGGCGTCGCCGGCGCGCAGGACCCCAGTCACGCTAACGGGCTTACGATCGGCGGGATCGACCGGCGGCCGGGCCGAAACCGTGTCAGCCACGAAGCCGCGGTCCACCAGCACGCTCCCCAGAGGCGTCGTGCAGGCGGAGATGATCCTCGCGCCCGCCTTGCCGTCGCGGATGGCGTAGAGCTGGACGAAGGGCGCCTTGGCGAGGCCAGGGCAGGTGAGGCTGACGCGCGTGAATTCCGCCGAAGCCGGCGTCCAGGGCTTGGCCGCCATCCCCTGCAGGGCGGCGATGCGGGTCAGAAGGTCCTGCTTCCAGGCCAGGCGCTGCATCTGCCAGGCGCCGAGGCCGCACAGGATCGCCAGGCTGATGGCCGCGGCGACGGTCAGGCCGATCGGGAAACGGCGGGCGGGAGAAGCGGACATTGGCTCAGACGTCGCGGCGTCCGGCCTCGGACGCACGGTTGGCCACCTGGGCGGCGACCATCAGCCCCTTCATGGGGCGCAGCAGGCCGACCGACACGAAGGTGATGAGCGGAAGCCAGAGAATGAGGTGCAGCCAGATCGGCGGGTGGAAGGTGAACTCCACGAACAGCGCCGCGAAGCAGACCAGGAAGCCGGCGATGAGGATGATGAAGACCGCGGGGCCATCGCCGCTGTCGGCCTTAGAGAGATCGTAGCCGCAGGCCTCGCAGGCCGGGCTGATGCGAAGGAAGCCCTCGAAGAGCATTCCCTCGCCGCAGTTCGGACAGCGGCCGGCGAGCCCCGACAGATAGGGGTTCGCCGACCCTGCCATTTAGCCGAAGACGACGTAGACGAAGGCGAACAGGAACAGCCACACGACGTCGACGAAGTGCCAGTACCAGGCGGCCGCTTCGAAGCCGAAGTGGCGTTCCGGCGTGAAGGCGCCGCGCATCAGGCGGATCAGGCAGACGATCAGGAAGATCGTGCCGATGATCACGTGCGCGCCGTGGAAGCCGGTGGCCAGGAAGAAGGTCGAACCGTAGAGGCCCGAGTTGGCGGCGGCTTCCGAGTAGAACAGGTGCTCGTGGTTGATGTGGGCGTATTCGTAGAACTGGATCGCGCTGAACAGCAGACCGAGACCGATGGTCAGGATCAGGGCCAGCTTGGCGCCCTTGCGGTCATTCTGGATGATCGCGTGGTGAGCCCAGGTCACAGTGGTGCCCGACAGCAGCAGGGTCAGGGTGTTGACCAGCGGCAGACGCCAGGCCGAGACGGTCTCGACGCCGGCCGGCGGCCACTGGGCCCAGGCCGTCTTCACTTCCTCGAGGGCCGACAGGGTGCGGTGCTCATGGAAGAGCGCCATCTCGAAGAACATCCAGAACCACGCCACGAAGAACATCACTTCCGAAGCGATGAACAGGATCATGCCGTAGCGCAGGCCGATCGAAACGACCGGCGTGTGGTCGCCGGCGTTGGCTTCCTTGATGATGTCGCCCCACCAGCCGATCATCGTGTAGATGATGCCGAGCAGGCCCAGGGCGAAGACAATCCAGTTGCCCTTCTCGAGACCGAAGACGCCGCCCTTCATCCAGATGACGGCGCCGATGGCCAGAACGGTGGCCGCGGCCGAGCCGACGAACGGCCACGGGCTGGGCGGAAGAATGTGATAGTCGTGTTTGACGGCGCCAGATGCCATTCGCCTAAACCCTTTTGTCCCCCGGCCGGGCGAGCCCAGCCTTGAAAATCGTTCGTGCTATAACGCCCGTCGTCAGCTTCCGCCAGTGGCCGAAGCGCCGCTTTCCGCAACCTTCGTCGATGGGAAGAACGTGTAGGAGAGCGTGATCTCCTCCTTGCCCTTCGTCTCGAAGTCATCGGCGTAGCGGGGGTCGACGAAATAGACCACCGGGAACTCGACCGTTTGGCCGGGCTGGATGGTCTGATCGTTGAAACAGAAGCATTCCAGCTTCTGGAAATACGGGCCGGCCGCCTCGGGCACGACGTTGTAGGCCGCGCGGCCCGTCATCGGCTTGTCGCCGTTGTTGGTGACCTTGAAGAAGGCCAGCCCGGTCGCCCCGATGTTGATGTTCTGGCTTACCTGCTCGGTGGAGAAATCCCACGGCAAGGTGCGCACATTGGCGTCGAAGCGGACGGTGACCTTCTTGTCCAGAATCTTGCCCGGCGCGGCCTCGGCCTTGCTGACCGTGCCGCCGAAGCCGGTCACTTGGCAGAACATCTTGTAGAGCGGAACGGCGGCGTAGGCCGCGCCCACCATGCCGAAGAAACCCGCCGCGCAGATCAGGGCGATCCGGCGGTTCATCTTTTGCCGAGGCGTGAGCTCAGAGCGGCCGGTCGACAATATTGCCTCCCAGGCGGACGAGGGTCACGACGAACACCAGGATCACGAAGGCGGTGAGACCCAGGGCCAGGGCGATGTTGCGTCCGCGGCGCGCCTTGTCGGCGGCGGCCCGGTCCGGGGTTTTCTGCGGCTCGGTCATGACAGCTTGATTACCCAGTGCATGGGGGAAAGGCCAGCCGCCGCCTCGACCAACAGGGCCGCGAACAGCAGGAACAGATACAGGATCGAGAAGGCGAACAGGTTGCGGGCGTCCTTTGAGCCGGCGCGCACCGCGTAAAGCAGGTCGCCGTTCTCGCCCGTGCGGTCATCCGCCTCGTCGCCGGCGCGGCTCGCGAACAGCCGTCCAGCCAGGATCAGGAACACCACCCCGCCCAGGGCCGACACCCCGAGATAGAGCAGTCCGCCCAGGCCGGTGAAGGCCGGCGCCACGCAGACCGGGATCAGGATCAGACTGTAGATCAGGATTTGCAGGCGCGTGTTTCTCGCGCCTTTGACCACCGGCAGCATGGGCACGCCGGCCTTGGCGTAGTCCTGCTTGGTGTAGAGCGACAGCGCCCAGAAGTGCGGCGGCGTCCAAAGGAAGATGATCAGAACCATCAGCCAGGCGTTAAGCGGCGCCTCGCCCGTGGCGGCGGCCCAGCCGATGGCCGGCGGCAGCGCGCCGGCCAACCCGCCGATGACGATATTCTGCACCGTCCAGCGCTTCAGCCACATGGTGTAGACCACGGCGTAGAAGGCGATGGTGAAGGCCAACAGGCCAGCGGCCAGCCAGTTCAGCGCCATGCCCATCAGCATGACCGACAGCAGCGACAATACGACGCCCAGGGAGGCGGCCTCCGCCCCCAGCACCTTGCCGGCCGGGACCGGTCGAGCGCGCGTGCGGCGCATCTTGGCGTCGATGTCGGCGTCGAACCACATGTTCAGCGCGCCAGAGGCTCCGGCGCCCACGGCTATGCAAAGCACCGCCACGGCCATCAGCACAGGGTGCAGGTGGCTTCGGGCGGCGACTACCCCGGTCAGGGCGGTGAACACGACCAGGCTCATCACCCGCGGCTTCATCAGCTGCAGGTAGTCCCGCCAGCTGGCGGGCGCGGCCTCGGGGGTCTCAATGGCGGCGGGCTTGCTCATCATGCGTCTTATAGGCCGAAGGGCGCGGCCGGACCTGCGTCCGATCCGCGCCCCCCGATTTTACCCCGAACCTGGCGATCAGTGGTGGCCGTCGGCCTTGATCACCGGGGGTTCGTTGAACTGGTGGAACGGCGGCGGCGAGGACAGGGTCCACTCCAGCGTCGTCGCGCCTTCACCCCACGGATTGGCTTCCGCCGGGCGGCGACGAATGGCCGCTTCCAACAGGACCAGGAGGAACACGCCCACCGCCACCAGGGTGATGGCGTAGCCGACCGACGAGACCCAGTTCCAGTAGGCGAACGCGTCCGGATAGTCGACGTAGCGGCGCGGCATGCCCTGCAGACCCAGGAAGTGTTGCGGGAAGAAGATCAGGTTCACGCCGACGAACATGATCCAGAAGTGGGTGGCGCCGAGGAACTCGTTGTACTTCACGCCCCACATCTTCTCGAACCAGTAGTAGAAGCCGGCGAAGATGGCGAACACGGCGCCCAGCGACAGCACGTAGTGGAAGTGCGCCACCACGTAATAGGTGTCGTGCAGGCTGTAATCGATGCCCGCGTTGGACAGGACCACGCCGGTCACGCCGCCGACCGTGAACAGGAAGATGAAGCCGATCGCCCACAGCATAGGCGTCTTGAAGCTGATGGAGCCGCCCCACATGGTGGCGATCCAGGAGAAAATCTTCACGCCCGTCGGAACGGCGATGATCATCGTGGCGGCCACGAAGTAGGCGCGCAGGTTGATGCTCATGCCGACGGTGTACATGTGGTGAGCCCACACGATGAAGCCGACGAAGCCGATGGCCACCATGGCGTAGGCCATGGCGAGGTAGCCGAAGACCGGCTTCTTCGAGAAGGTCGACACGATGTGGCTGATGATGCCGAAGCCGGGCAGGATCAGGATGTACACTTCCGGGTGACCGAAGAACCAGAACAGGTGCTGGAACATGACCGGGTCGCCGCCGGCGGTCGGGTCGAAGAAGTGGGTGCCGAAGTTACGGTCCGTCAGCAGCATGGTGATGGCGCCGGCCAGGACCGGCAGCGACAGCAGCAGCAGGAAGGCGGTGATCAGCACCGACCAGGCGAACAGCGGCATGCGGTGCAGGGTCATGCCCGGCGCGCGCATGTTGAAGATCGTAGTGATGAAGTTGATCGCGCCCAGGATCGAGCTGGCGCCCGCCACGTGCAGCGAGAAGATCGCCAGATCCATGGCCGGGCCGGTGTGGCCGGTCGTGGACAGCGGCGGATAGATCGTCCAGCCGCCGCCGAAGCCGTGGCCGGGACCGCCGTCGACGAACATCGAGGTGCACAGCAGCACCCACGCGGCGACCAGCAGCCAGAACGAGATGTTGTTCATCCGCGGGAAGGCCATGTCCGGCGCGCCGATCATGATCGGAACGAACCAGTTGCCGAAGCCCCCGATCATCGCCGGCATGACCATGAAGAAGATCATGATCAGGGCGTGGGCGGTGACGACGGCGTTATAGCCGTGCTTGCCCTTGAAGACGCCCAGCTGGGCCAGCAGGCCGGTGTCGGAGAACACCTGGATGCCGGGCTCGGCCAATTCCCAGCGGATCAGGCCCGACAGGGCGCCGCCGACGATGCCCGCCATGATGGCGAACAGGATGTAGAGGGTGCCGATGTCTTTGTGGTTCGTGGAGAAGAACCACCGGGCGAGGAAGCCCGGCTTGTGATCGGCGTCGTGATCGTGTGCGTGGTCTGCGGCGTGAGCCATCGGACTCTATCCTGCGAACTTAAGCCGCCGGCGCGGCGGGAGCCGCGGCCGGAGCGGGAGTGGTTTCGGCGGCCGGGGCCGCAGCGTCGGTCGCGGCCGGAGCGGCCGCGGGAGCCGGAGCCGGCGGAGCCTTCTGGGCCACCCAGGCGTCGAATTCGGCCTGGCTGACGACCTTGATCTCGATCGGCATGAAGGCGTGGTCGACGCCGCACAGTTCCGAGCACTGGCCGTAGAACGTGCCGGTCTTCTCGGCCTTGAACCAGGTTTCGTTCAGGCGGCCCGGAATGGCGTCGGTCTTCAGGCCGAAGGCCGGCAGGGCGAAAGCGTGGATCACGTCGGCGGCGGTCACCTGGACGCGGACGACCTGGTTCACCGGAACAACCATCGGCTCGGTGGCCGCCAGGCGGAAGGGAACGCCGCGGGCCTTGGACTCGGCTTCCGGCAGCATGGTCGAGGTGATCTCGGAGATCTCCTGATCCGGATACTCATAGCCCCAGTACCATTGATAGCCCGTGGCCTTCACGGTCATGTAGGGCTTCGGCATGTTGTGATAGTCGAACAGCAGCCGGAACGAGAAGATCGCGATAAACATCAGGATCAGGACTGGAACGACGGTCCAGACGATCTCGATGGCGGTGTTGTGGCTGAACTTAGCCGGCACCGGATTGGCGCGCTTGTTGTAGCGCACGACGATCCAGATCAGCAGGCCCAGCACGAACAGGGTGATGATCGTGATGATCGGCATCAGGATCGCGTCGTGGAAGAAGTGCGCATGGTGCTTCAGCGGCGAAGCCGCCGGCTGCAGCGCGATGCCCTTCGGGGTCGGCTGCCCCATCAGATCTTCGGCCAGCGCCTGAGCGCCGAACGCCGCCGTTGCTGCGAACGCGGCCAGACCCGCCATCATCCGCCGCATACCCAAAAGTTGCGCCTTCATGTCCCTCACGGCCCGTTTCGCCGCCCGAAGCGCCCGTTTTTCGGGTCGTTCCGTGGTCGGCAACTCATCTTCCGGCGTCGATAAGGTGCGCGTGCGAACGCGTGGCCCCCTTGTCGCCTTGGCGGGTGCATACGCGTATCGTCCATCCTTGCCAAGGCGTCTGACGCCGCAAAGTCCCTACAAGCGTCATGGAGTCGCTCCATGACCGCGAAAGAAAGCTTCGCCGCACGGCGTTCTTCTGGGTTCGAGCAATTTGGCCTGACAAGGCGGTCCGCGCATTGCGCTGGATCAACTTCCCGGGCGGTTTCCTGAGGCCCCTATGAGAAAGCCTCGCCTTGCGCCCTTGCGGCATGAGGCGTAACGGGTTCGCTCCCCGTATCCGGGGGTATTTTGTCGAAGGAGATCGCCATGGGTTACCGGGTCGCCGTCGTCGGCGCCACGGGCAATGTGGGCCGTGAAATGTTGAACATCCTCGAGGAAGTGAACTTCCCCGTGGACAAGATGCATGCGCTCGCGTCGCGAAAATCCATTGGCGTCGAGGTCGGCTGGAAAGACGGCGTGGTCGCCTGCGAGGATATCGAGCAGTTCGACTTCACCAAGGTCGACCTGGTGCTGATGAGCGCCGGCGGCTCCGTGTCCAAGGCCTGGGGCGAGAAGATCGGCGCCGCCGGTCCGATCGTGATCGACAACTCCAGCTACTTCCGCATGGACCCGAAGGTCCCGCTGGTCGTGCCGGAGGTGAACCCCGAGGCCGCCGCCGATACGCCCAAGAACATCATCGCCAACCCCAACTGTTCGACCGCGCAGCTGGTGGTCGCCCTGAAGCCGTTGCATGACCGCGCCAAGGTCAAGCGCGTGGTGGTGTCGACCTACCAGTCGGTTTCCGGCGCGGGCAAGGAAGGCATGGACGAGCTGTGGGAGCAGACCAAGCAGGTCTTCGTCCTGGGCGCGTCCGAGCCGAAGAAGTTCACCAAGCAGATCGCCTTCAACGTCATTCCGCACATCGACGTCTTCTTGGATGACGGGCAGACCAAGGAAGAGTGGAAAATGGCGGTCGAGACCCAGAAGATTCTGGACCCGGCCATTCAACTGACCGCGACCTGCGTGCGCGTGCCGGTGTTCGTGGGCCACTCCGAGGCCGTGAACATCGAGTTCGAAAGCGCGTTGGACGAGGACGAGGCCCGCGACATCCTGCGCGAAGCCGACGGCGTCATCGTCGTCGATAAGCGCGAGGACGGCGGCTACATCACGCCGAAGGAAAGCCAGGGCGAGTTCCCGGTCTATATTTCGCGCATCCGCAACGACCCGACGCAGCCGAACACCATCAACCTGTGGTGCGTGTCGGACAACCTGCGCAAGGGCGCCGCCCTGAACGCCATCCAGATCGCACAGCTGCTTCACGAGCGCGGCTGGCTGAAGCAGAAGGCGCTCGCCTAAGGACTGATGTCACCCGGTCTTCGTGACCGACCTTCACAAGAAGCGGGTGGCGTTCTGATCGCCGCCCGCTTTTTTCATGGCCTTTTCCTGGGGATCCGAATGGCCGCCGACCCGAACCAGCGCTCCGCCATCACGGCGGGGGTTGTCTGTTACCTGCTGTGGGGCTTTCTGCCGCTCTACTTCCACGTCGTCAGCCTGTTCGGCGTCGGCTCGTTCGAGATGATCGCCCATCGCACGGTCTGGTCGGTGATCTGGGCCGGCGGCTTGGTTTTACTGGCCCGTCAGGCAGGCGAGGTGAGGCGCGTGCTGGGCGATCTGAAGATCATGGCTTGGCTGGCTGCGTCCACCGCGGCCATCTTCATCAACTGGACGGTCTATGTTCTGGCGGTGAACGCCGGCCACGTGATCGAGGCCAGCCTCGGCTATTATATCAACCCGCTGATGAACATGGCGGCGGGCGCCCTGCTGTTTCGGGAACGGATGACCGGCGCCGGCAAGATCGCCATCGCCCTGGCCGCCGTCGGGGTGGTGGTGCAGGCCATCGCGATCGGCCACCTGCCGATCGTCTCGCTGGGTCTGGCCCTGTCCTTCTGCGCCTATGCGGTGATCCGCAAGCGGGTCGCGGTGGACGCCCAAACCGGCCTGTTCTTCGAGTGCGCCTATCTCGCCCTGCCCGGCCTTCTCTACGTGCTGTGGCTGCAGAAGACGGGCGTCGGCCACTTCACCAGTGGCGCCAGCGTCGCACTACTGCTGATGGCGGCGGGGCCGGCGACGGTCGCGCCCCTGGCGCTGTTCGCCTGGGCGGCACGGCGCATGCCGCTATCGACCATGGGCTTTCTGCAGTTTCTGGCCCCGACCATCCAGTTCCTGATCGGCGTCGCCCTGGGCGAGGCGTTCACGCCCCTGCGCGCCCTGTCCTTCGGCTTCATCTGGGCGGGTGTGGCGGTGTTCGCCTATGGCGCCTGGCAAGCGGGGCGTCGCGCCAGACTGGTTCAGAGCGCGGCGTAGGCCGCCTCGATCAGGCGTACGGCGCGCGGATCACCGATCAGATCCGCGCCCTGCTTGTTCATGACATAGGCCCCGGCGACGCCGCGCTGCGGGTCGGCCCAGACACAGGACCCGCCCCAGCCGCTATGGCCGAAGGAGTCGTCTGTCGGGCCGTAAAAGAAGTTCGGCTCGTTGCGCATGAACCCTGCGCCCCAGCTGATCTCGAACGGCAGAACTAGGTCGCGGCCGCGGACGCGCTGTCGCGTCGCCTCGGCCACGCCCCGCGGCGACAGGATCGTGCAACCGTCAAGTTGGCCATCGCCGGCCAGGGCGCTCATCAGCCGGGCCAGCCCCTCGGCGGTGGCGTGCATGTTGGCCGACGGAATTTCGATCCGCCGCCAGTCCGCCGCGCTCTTGCCGCTGGCCGTGGCCCAGGGCTTCAGGAAGGCGGCCTTCACCGCCTCGTTCAGCTCACCGAACTTCGGCAGAGCGCTGGGCCGCTGCAGATCGGCGACGCGTTCATGCTCGCTGTCAGGCAGGCCCAGCCAGATATCCAGTCCAAGCGGCCTGGCGATGTCCTCGCGCAGGGCGGTCCCCATGCTGCGGCCGTCCACCCGGCGGAAGATCTCGCCGGTCATGTAGCCGATGGTGGTGGGGTGATAACCGCTGGCCGTGCCCGGCTGCCAGATCGGCGCCATGGCCGCCAGCTTCGCGGCGATGGCCGGCGGATCGTACCAGAGGGTAGGGTCCATCTGTTCGGGAAAGCCCGACAGACCGGCCTGGTGCGACAGCAACTGCTCGATCGTCACCGCGTCCTTGCCGTTCTGCGCGAACTCCGGCCAGACGCTGACGACGGTCTGGTCGTAGGCGAGACGCCCCTGCTCCACCAGCCGCGCGATCATCAGGCTGGCCACCGCCTTAGTGGATGAAAAGATCGGCGTTAGGGTCGTGGCGGTGAAGGGCTTGGACTTCGCCCGATCCATGTGGCCGCCCCACAGGTCGACCACCGTCTCGCCGTCCACCACTAGGGTGAAGCGAGCGCCCAGCTCCTTGCCCTCCGCGAAGTTGGCTTCGAAGGCCTCGCGCACGGGCGAGAAGCGGTCGGCGCAGTGGCCGTCGGCGGCGAATTCGGTCATGCGGCTCAAGTGCGGACTCGAACCCCGTGAGGCAAGCCCCAAAACGAAAACGGCGGACGCCCGAAGGATGCCCGCCGCTGCCGATGTGTTCCGAAAACCGCCGCTTAGTAGCGGTAGTGCTCCGGCTTGAACGGGCCGGTGACCGGCACGTTGATGTAGTCGGCCTGCTCCTTGGTCGGGGTCGTGAGCTTCACGCCGAGCTTCTCGAGGTGCAATTTAGCGACCTTTTCATCCAGGACCTTCGGCAGGGTGTAGACGTCGTTCTTGTAGGCCGAACGGTTGGTCCACAGTTCGATCTGAGCCAGGGTCTGGTTGGTGAACGAGGCCGACATCACGAAGGACGGGTGGCCCGTGGCGTTGCCCAGGTTCACCAGGCGGCCTTCCGACAGCACGATGATCTTGTTGCCGCCCGGGAACTCCACGTGGTGGACCTGCGGCTTGATCTCGTCCCACTTGAAGTTGCGCAGGCCGGCGATCTGAATTTCGCTGTCGAAGTGGCCGATGTTGCAGACGATGGCGTTGTTCTTCATCGCCCGCATGTGATCGACGGTGATGACGTCCTTATTGCCGGTGGCGGTGACATAGATGTCGGCCACGGGCAGAGCGTCTTCGATGGTGAGGACTTCATAGCCTTCCATCGCCGCCTGCAGGGCACAGATTGGATCGATCTCGGTGACGATCACGCGGGCGCCGCCGTTGCGCAAGCTGGCGGCCGAACCCTTGCCCACGTCGCCGTAGCCGCAGACCACCGCGACCTTGCCGGCCAGCATCACGTCGGTGCCGCGACGAATGGCGTCCACCAGGCTTTCACGGCAGCCGTACAGGTTGTCGAACTTCGACTTGGTGACGCTGTCGTTGACGTTGATGGCCGGGAACGGCAGCTCGCCCTTGGCGGCCATCTGGTACAGGCGATGGACGCCCGTGGTGGTCTCTTCCGACACGCCGGTGACCGAGTCACGAATGGCCGAATAGAAGCCCGGCTTCTCGGCCAGGTACTTCTTCATCACGGCGAAAAGGGCTTCTTCTTCCTCGTTCTGCGGGTTGTTCAGGACCGACGGGTCCTTCTCGGCCTTCGGGCCAAGCACGCAGAGCAGGGTGGCGTCGCCGCCATCGTCGAGGATCAGGTTCGGGTAGCCGCCGTCGTGCCACTCGAAGATCTTGTGGGCGTATTCCCAGTACTCGACCAGGGTCTCGCCCTTAGTGGCGAAGACCGGCGTGCCGGTGGCCGCGATGGCCGCGGCGGCGTGATCCTGCGTCGAGAAGATGTTGCACGACGTCCAGCGCACTTCGGCGCCCAGGGCCTGCAAGGTCTCGATCAGCACGGCCGTCTGGATGGTCATGTGCAAGGAGCCGGCGATGCGGGCCCCCTTCAGCGGCTGAGCCTTGCCGTATTCTGCGCGGGTGGACATCAGGCCGGGCATTTCGGTCTCGGCGATGTCGATCTCCTTGCGGCCCCACGGGGCGAGGGAGATGTCACGGATGATGTAGTCGGCCACGGGGAGGCTCCTTTGGCGTATCGGCTTTAGCGGCGGGTATAACCGTTTGATCCCATCTTCACAACGAAGACATAAAGATTTCTTTATGCCTCAAGAAGCATTCGATAGCCTCGCTCACCCTTGCCCAAGACCGAGGGTGTCAAGGCGAGGCCTTTCAGACGATGCGCAGCCACGTCGAGCGCCGCCGGATCGCCGGACTTCAGCTCCAGCTCGATCTCGCAGAAGGGCTCCGAGCGACCGCCCGCCTCGACGACCGCATCGTCCAGCGCCACTTCCACCACGCCCGCCTCCAGGCGCAGCAACCCCGACCGCCGGCGATTGGCGACCTTAAACAGGGGGATCAAAGCCTGACCGCCGGTCAGATGGTGGACAGGGGTCTCCTTCAGAAAAGCAGCGTCCGGTTCTGGGCCGGACGGCCCCTCCCATTCGTCTCGTGCGATCGTCCCATCGCCGGATTCACGCTTGAAGGTCTGCTTAGCGCCGCTCTTTCCCGACCTCACGCGCAGTGTGCAGCGCGCGCCATGCAGGGCATGGTCCGGTGTGTCGAAATAGACAGAGACGAGCTCAGCGACGGAGAACTCAACCTCCGAAAGCATCGCTTGCGCTCTATCGAGGTCCGAGGCTGTCACCTCGAATTTCCACTCGATCTCAGTCATCGGCAGCATGCCGCTCCTCCGTCGGGATCCAGGCGCCCAGTCGCGGCGCGTTGTCGCATATTCCTCGCAGTTGCGCTTACTGGCGGAGCGCGCAGAGAGAAAATGCTGCCGAAAATCTTCAAGATCAGGCTCGAATCTTCGCTTTTTGGCTCCTTAAAGCCAAAGTCGGCCCGTGCGTGGTTAACAGCACAGCGCCTCCGAACCCCGTTCGAATTGGGCCCGCTGCAAAACCGCGCCGCCTGCCTAGGATTTTGCGGTACATAATAAAGCTTAGCCAATAGGCGAGCTTATCGTCAGCGCCTCTGGGGACCCTTCTAGATCGATGATCGACCTGCGGACTCTTTACATCACCACGGGCTGCGTTTCCCTATGCCTGGGAATGCTGCAGCTGACGGCGTTTTCGACGCGCCGTTTTGATCGGTGGGTGATGATCTGGGGTTTCAGCAGCGTGTTGCTGGGCCTCGGAGTGCTGCTGACAGGTCTGCGCGACCTCTTGCCCGCCGCAGTCGCCGTCCATGCAGGCAATCTGGCGACGGTGCCGGGCTATCTGCTGCTGCTGGCCACCATGCGTATGTTCGCCGGCAAGCGCCCGAACTGGGTCGCCTATGGCTTGGTCGCGGCCCCGATGGCCCCGATGCTGTTTGGGCTATGGTCCGACCCCGCCGACTTCGCCCCACGTGTGGCTTTGATCTCCGCGCTCTGCGCTGTTTGCGACCTGCTGATCTTCCGCCAGGCGGTAAAGCTCTACCGTGAGGAAGGTCTGACCTCCGCCCTCATCACTCAGGGCTTGTTCGCCGTGACGGCGACCCTCTACTGTGCGCGAACATTCGCGGCGCTAGCCGGCTGGCTTGGCGAGGACCTCTTTGCGACAAGCCCGCCTTTGCAAACTGGCCTTGCCGTGGTGGCGAGCACCGTCGTCGCATTGCGCAGCCTCTCGTTCCTGCTGATGGCGGTCGAGCGTTCGGACAAGGCCTGGGAACGCCTAGTGTTCCGCGATCCGGTCACGAGCGCACTCAACGCCGCCGGCTTGAAGGCCTCATTCGAACGCTGGCGCGACGCCGTGGCGCCGAGCCACCAAACCCTTTCTGTCGTCTCCTTGAAGATTGAAGGCTTGGAACGGGTCAGCGAGGCCAGCGGCCCGGCGGCCGCCGAGCGGCTCCTGCAGTTCGTCGTCGCTGCTGCAGCCCGCCACGGCCATGGCGACCAGATGCTCGCAAGGACCAGCGGCGGCCATTTCAACCTTCTGCTTCCCAGCGTCGATCGTTCGAGCGCCGACGCGCTCGTAAAACGGATTCGAAGCCAGTTCGAACTCGTGGCCATGCGCAGTCTGACCACATTGCGGCCGACCATCTCGGCCGGCATCATCGAGGTGTCCGCGCACATGCCCGTGCTGGATCTTCTGCTGGAGCAGGCCGAAGAGGCCCGCGGCGGCGGCGAGACCCCCGCCAAGCGCAGCCTTGTCACCGCCTAGGGGCTGAGAACCTCAGGGCCGCCACCTTGCAGTCGCAGGCGCGCGCCTCAAGGGTCACCTTGTTGGCTCCCGCCATCAGCCGCACCTCGCCACCCGAACGCGCCCAGCCGTTTGAAGCTGATATCGCGGCCGTGAACGCTGGCGCCTGGTTCACGATGACGGTCGCGCTTCCGGGCTGCTTCCCCGCCGCCTCAAGTTCGAGTCGATAGACCCCGTCCGCCGGCGCGGTGATCGTATAGCTGAGCCATTCGCCCGTCTTGAAGTCACTAACATAGGGGCGGCCATCTTCGCCGAGAGCAATATCGACCCCGTCGTTGCGGTACGTCCGTCCGTTATTCCACAGGGTCCGCTCCTTGCCGGTGGAGACGTGATAGTTGGCGGCGTCGAGATCGAAATAGGCGACGCCGTTTAGGCCCATGTCGTAATCGACGGCTCGGACCTCGCCGCCGCTCGCGGCCAGGACATGCAGCTTGAACGGCTTCGTCTCGTCCGCGTGCGTCTGGCGGATCATGGCGTCGATGACGTCGGGATGGGCGATATTGTTCTCGAACCTCAGGTCGTCGGCCAGTTTCATCAGACCGCGCTCGGCCTCCGCAGCCGAGGGTTTTGGCCCGTTACCGGTGAAGTAGGCGACGACCTTGGCGTAGTCAGGATTGGAGCGGATCTCCAACGGCTGGTTGAAGCCGATCTTCTTCAGCGGCCAGTACGCCCAGCCGATCCCCTCGCCCTCCACCAGGGCGATGGAGTCGCGGAACCAGACGTTGGAGTTCTCGCCCGACTCGCCCAGCCACAGCGGAACATCGTGCTCGTCGCGCAGCTTCAGCAGCGGCTCGATCGACGGCCTGTCGTTGACGCTCCAGTACTTGTGGAAGCTGACCGCGAGGTTGTCGTCCCAGGGCGGCATGACGCCCTTGTAGTTATTGCCCCAGCAGTTGCCCTCGATGATCACCATGTGCCGCTTGTCGACCTCGCGGATGGCGGCGGTGATCTCCATCATCAGGGACCGAAGCGGAGCGTTCTTCTCCTCCTTGCAGCCATGGCCGCCGCCATCGCCTTCGAAGTCCCAGTTCGGCTCGTTGATGATGTCGTAGGCGCCGATCCAGGGCTCGTCCTTGTAGCGCTCGGCCAGCTTGCGCCAGATCGCCACCGTCTTGCGGCGGTTCTCGGCGCTGTCCCACAGGGAGGCCTTTGACGGATCGCGGTCGGCGATCGGCAGGTCGTTCCCCTGCCCGCCCGGCGCGGCGTGCAGGTCGAGGATCAGATAGAGGCCGTTGGCCTTGCTCCAGGCCAGCAGTTCGTCGATGCGGCGGAAGCCGTCCTCATGCCAGGTGTCGACGCCCGTCTTCGGCTCCTTGTCCGCAGGCAGGGTCAGCAGCTCGTAGTGCATGGGCAGGCGGACGGAGTTGAACCCCGACGCCGCCATGTAGTCGATGTCGGCCTTGGTCGTGTGATTGTCGAGCCAGGTCTTGTAGAAGCGGGCGGTCTTCTCCTCGCCGATCAGCTCGGCGATCTTGCCGCGAATGACGTGCTGCTGGCCGCGCCCCACGTCGCCCATCTGCAGCATGTAGCCTTCCTGCAGCATCCAGCCGCCCAGACCCATGCCGCGCAGAATGATCGGCCGCCCCGTCTCGTCGACGATCCGCTTCCCCTCGGCGCGCAGGAAGCCGGCGGACCAAGCCGTCGTAGCAAAGGACGCGCAGCACAGCAGGGCCACGAGGGCGGATCGAAGACGCATGGAGATCTCCCTGATGGGCGCCATTCAGCCGGGCGCCGCTTATGGCGCGCAGTAAGGCGGCTTGAACGCGGCGCCGCAAGCAAAATTGACAACGCTGTCATCCTCAGTCGCGGACTGAACGTCGATCAGTCCTTGAGTTGCGGAGCCGTCCGCGCGATCAAGGCCACCGTTTTTCGGGAGACCCGCATGAGCGCCACGCACGATCTCGCCACGCCGCGTTACGACTGGACCGTCGCCGAGGTGGAGGCCCTGTTCGAGCGGCCGTTCATGGAGCTGGTCTTCGAAGCCGCCACCATCCACCGACGCTGGTTTGACCCAAGCGAGGTGCAGCTGTCGCAACTGCTGTCGATCAAGACCGGCGGCTGCGCCGAGAACTGCGGCTACTGCAGCCAGTCGGCCTCCTTCGACACCGGTCTGAAGGCGTCAAAGCTGATGGAGGCCGACGACGTCATCGCCGCCGCCAAGGCCGCCCGCGACGGCGGGGCCCAGCGCTTCTGCATGGGCGCCGCCTGGCGGGAATTGAAAGACCGTGACGTGCCGAAACTGGCCGCCATGATCGGCGGGGTGAAGGCGCTGGGCATGGAGACCTGCGCGACCCTCGGCATGCTGACCGCCGATCAGGCCAAGACCCTCAAGGCCGCCGGGCTCGACTACTACAACCACAACCTAGACACCTCGCCGGAGTACTACGGCGAAGTCGTCACCACCCGGACCTATCAGGACCGTCTGGACACACTGAGCCATGTGCGGGACGCGGGCATGAGCACGTGCTGCGGCGGCATCGTCGGCATGGGCGAAACCCGCCGCGACCGCGCCAGCTTCCTGCATCAGCTGGCCACCCTGCCGATGCATCCCGACAGCCTGCCGATCAACGGTCTGGTGCCGGTGACCGGCACCCCCCTGGGCGAGCGCATCCTGAAGAAGGGCGAGATCGACGGGCTGGAATTCGTGCGCACCATCGCCGTGGCCCGCATCGTGTGCCCCAAATCCATGGTCCGCCTGTCGGCCGGCCGTGAAGGCATGAGCCGCGAGCTTCAGACCCTGTGCCTGATGGCCGGCGCGAACTCGATCTTCGTGGGCGGCAAGCTGCTGACCACGCCGCTGCCGGAGATGGACGCGGACACCGCCCTGTTCGCCGACCTGGGCGTGCGGCCGATGACTATGACCAAGGCCGCCGCCGCGGCCGAATAGGCGTCAGCGCCTGGTGTCCAGGGTCTCGACCAGATGGGCGCGATAGAGAACCCGCAGCAGGTCGGTCTGGGTGATCCGGCCGACCACCTCGCCATCGCGGTTGGTGACCCCCGCCTCACGCCCCTCGCCGCCTGACAAGATCGGCAAGAGGGTCTCCACCGGGGTAGTCTCCTCGACCATCACCGCGCCAGGCGCGGCCTGGTCGTCAGGATTCATGACCTCTCCGCAGGTCAGACGTCCGTGCAAACGGTCGTGAGCGCGCCGCTCCACATCCGCGAACAGCACCGCCAGGTCGTCCGGGCTGACGTCCAGCAACTCGCCGTAGCGCGCCAGGGCCCGGTCGATGTCGATCATGCTGAACCCGCTGACCGGCGCCGGCGGCGGCGCCCGGTGCGGATATGTTTTCCCCGTCCGGTTCACCCACAGCCATCCGCACAGCACCATCAGCACCGAACAGATGAAGGCCAGCGCCACATAGTGCAGCGAGGAGGCCAGGTCGTGCCGCGCCAGCAAGGCGCCGCCCAAGGCCATGGCCCCGCCCGGCGGATGCAGGCACTTCAGGAGGATCATGACCCAGATCGCCAAGCCGACGGCGACGCCTGCGGCGACCAGCGGCAGAGGGATCAGATAGCCGACAGCGACCCCAATCAGGGCGGAGACCAGATTCCCGCCGATCACGCCGCGCGGCTGGGCGAGCGGGCTGGCGGATACCGCGAACACCAGAACGGCCGAGGCGCCGATGGGCAAGGCCAGCAGGGGTGAATAGGACAGGCCCTCGCCCATCAGCAGTCGCGCGGCGATCCCGATGAGGATGATGCCGGCCATGGCGCCGAAGGCGATGGCGGCGTGGCCCTCCAGAAGCCGGGACCGGATCACGGCCAGGACCTAGCGCTCTTCGTCGAAGCGGTTGCCGACCAGCTCGACCAGGGCGTCCAGGGCTTGCTTGCCCTCCTCGCCCTCGGCCTCGATGTCGATGGTGGAGCCGATGCCGGCGGCGAGCATCATCAGCCCCATGATCGAGCGGGCGTCGACCGTATGGCCTTCGCGGCTGACCTTCACCTCGGCGTCGAAGCTGGAGGCCAGCTTGACGAACTTGGCCGAGGCCCGGGCGTGCAGGCCGCGTTCGTTGATGATCTCGACCGTGGCCCGATGCGTCACTTGTCGCCCGCGAGCACGTAGGAGGCGACGGAAATGTACTTGCGACCCGCTTCCTGGGCATGAGCCACGCAGGCTTCCAGGCTGTCGCGGGTGCGGACGCTGGCCAGCTTGATCAGCATGGGCAGGTTCAGGCCGGCGATCACCTCGGCGCGCGTCTGCTCCATGACCGAAATGGCCAGGTTGGACGGCGTGCCGCCGAACATGTCGGTAAGCAGGATCACCCCGCGTCCGGAGTCGACCTCCGCGCAGGCTTTCAGGATATCGGTCCGGCGACGCTCCATGTCGTCTTCCGGGCCGATACAAATGGCCTTCACCGCAGATTGCGGGCCGACCACGTGTTCCATGGCGAAGACGAACTCTTCCGCCAGACGCCCGTGCGTAACGATCACGAGGCCGATCATGATTGATCTCTCAACGGGATCCCCTGCCCGTCCACGGCCAAAGGCCGCAACAAGGGCGCCTTGATACGCTCATCGGAGCCCGGCTCCAAGATGCTGCATCGCACGAACGAGCTTTAACGGCGCGCTCACGTCGAAAGGCCACAGGTCGATGCAGGAAATCGAGACCCCCTCAACCTCAGTTGACGCAGCGTCCGGAAGGCGTTCGACCCCATCTAAGGGGACGCATCGCACACAAAGATCGATTTCGCAGAGCCGTAGATTGTCCTGTGGAAGAACGCCCAGGCCCCGCGTCTCCATCAGCCCCGACAGGCTGTCCGGCGCCCGTCCGAACAATCGCCCGTCACAGATCCAGACAAGGACGCGGTCGTCGGCCACCAGCCGAAAGCTGTGTTCGAGGCAGCGGAGCGCAAGATCGCTCTTGCCGGATCCGGACACCCCCTCGATCAGCAGACCCCGCCAACGGCCGCCGCTCCAGAGGGCCAAGAGGCCGGCGTGCAGGATCACGCCCGCACTTCCTTCAGAGTCACGACGAACCGGGCGCCAATCACATTGCCATCCGCGTCCGTTCGGTTCTCGGCATGAATTTCACCATCGTGAGCTTCGATGATCTGCCGGGCGATCGACAGGCCCAGGCCCGAATTGCCGCCAAAGGCGCTGCCCTTGGGCCGAGAGGTGTAGAACCGCTCGAACACCGTCTCCAGGTTCTCCTTCGGAATGCCCGGGCCGTCATCCTCCACCGCAGCCGCAACCCGGCCCTTGCCGGTCCGGGCGAGCGTGATGCGGACCTCACCGTCCGCCGGACTGAAGGAGCGGGCGTTGTCCACGAGGTTGCGGAACACCTGACCCAACGGAATCTCCCGCCCCTGCACCCGAACGGCGTCCAGCAGGTGCGGTTCGACAAAGGTCACATGCACGCTGTCGGGCGCGGCCCCGGCGCGTTCCCGGGCGCTATAGAGACCGGCCACTTCCGCCAGCAAGCGCCCGATATCCACCGTCGCCAGGGGTTCACGGGCCAGTTCTGCGTCAAGGCGCGAGGCGTTGGAGATGTCCGTCACCAGGCGGTCGAGGCGGCCGCTATCCTGCTTCAGGATCGCCAGCAGGCGCTCCCTCGCCTTCTCGTCGGTGACGATGTCCAGGGTTTCCACCGCCGACCGGATGGAGGTCAGGGGGTTCTTGATCTCGTGCGCCACGTCGGCGGCGAAGCGCTCGATCGCATCCATGCGCTCGGACAGCGCCTCGGTCATATCCTCCAGCGATCGGGTCAGGTCGCCCACCTCGTCTCTACGCTTGGCCAGATCGGGCAGCACGATGGCCTTGACCCCGAATAGACGGACACGATCGGCCGCGCGCGAAAGACGCATGATCGGCGTCGCCACCAGCAGGTGCAGCAACAGGGACGAGCCCAGCGTCACACCGATAGCGACCAGGATGAAGGGGATCAGGGCCTTGCGCTCGGCGGCGATGATCTCGTCAACGTCGCCCGCCTCCAGCGTCAGCACGCCGAGCACGGCACGCACATGCTGCACGGGGATGGAGACGGAGACGACCCGCTGGCCGTTCTCCGCCACGCGGACGCCAGCCTGCTGCTCGCCCTTCATGGCGCGGGCGACCTCGTCGGCCAGTGCGGTGCGGGCGCGCTCGATGGTCTGGGGCTTGGCGTCGGCGTCCTGCCGCGTGAAGGAAAGGCCGCGACCGTCCGCCGGCCGAGCCGGCGGCAGCAGCTTCCACTCCACGCGGTCGGCGACGACGTAGGAATCGGCCAGCAGCCGTCCCTGAGAATCGAACAGGCGCGCCCGCTGGTTGGTGGGAATAAACAGCAACTGCAGGAAGGCGCTGGCCTCGGTCGCCTGTAGGGCAGGCTCCGGGTCTCCGACCGTGGCGGTCTGGTCCAGGATCTTGGCGATGAACTGCCCCTGGGTCGTCAGACTGTCGATACGGGCTTCGATCAGGCCTCGCCGCAGTTCATTGAGCACCAGGGCGCCGCCGATGAGGATGGCCAGGCCCAGCAGGTTGAGCGCCAGAATGACCCGCCCCAGGCGCGATCCCGCGAACCAGCGGCGGCCCGTGGACCGCACGCTGAAAGGCATGGCGCGCCGGCGGGGGCGCGCCTCAGGATTCGCGGTATCGGTAGCCGACGCCATAGAGGGTTTCGATGGCGTCGAACTCGCGATCGACTTGCCTGAACTTCTTGCGCATGCGCTTGATGTGGCTGTCGATCGTACGGTCGTCCACATAGACCTGATCGTCGTATGCCGCGTCCATCAGGTTGTCGCGGCTCTTCACGAAGCCCGGGCGCTGAGCCAGGGACTGCAGGAGAAGGAACTCGGTCACGGTCAGACGGACCGGTTTGCCGTCCCACAGGCAGTCATGACGCGCAGAATCCAAGGTCAGACGGCCGCGCTTGATGGCCTTGGCGTTAGGGTCGGCCGCGGCGGTGGAGGCTGAGCCGCCTTCCTCCTCGTCGGCCCGCGCGCGGCGCAGGACGGCCTTCACCCGCTCCAGCAGCAGGCGCTGGCTGAAGGGTTTGTGCATGTAGTCGTCTGCGCCCAGGTTGAAGCCGAGGATCTCGTCGATCTCCTCGTCCTTGGACGTCAGGATGATCACAGGCAGGTCAGAGGTCTGGCGCAGGCGGCGCAGCACTTCCATGCCGTCCATGCGCGGCATCTTCACATCGAGGATCGCCAGGTCCGGCGGATCGCTCTCAAGCGCCGCGAGGCCCGAAGCGCCGTCGTAATAGGCCTTGACCGTGTGACCATGGCTTTCCAGCGCCAGGGACACGGAGGCGACGATGTTCTCGTCGTCATCGACGAGGGTGATGTCGGCCATCGGGGAAGGTTTCTCCGAACAAGGGCGGGGGCGAACCGCCGATATCTACCGCCCAGCTTGAACCGCTTCAACGCACAGCGCGGCGCAAGGCTTCCATAAAGGTCAAGCTCAATGCGACGACAGCATGGCGTCAATACGGCGCATCTCAACTAGGTCTTAAGGTCTGCGGGCTCAATGTCGCCCGTAAGATGAGCCGGCAAGTCCATTACGAGCTGTACGTGAGGCGCAAGCCTGGCGCGCCCTGGGTCCTCGACCTTGCGTCCGAGGACCGCGCCCGCGCGCTGCAAGCGGCCGAAGATTGCCTGACCGAAGGTCGGGCCGCCGCCGTGCGCGTGACCAAGGAGACCCTCGACGAGGAGACTCGCGAGTTCCAGACGGTCACCATCATGAGCAAGGGCGCCGTCACCGGCCCTGACAAGAAGAAGAAGGATGAGGACCGCGCCCCCCTGTGCGTGAGCCCCGCCGACCTCTACAGCGCTCACGCCCGCGAACGGATCGGCCGCCTGCTGGACGGCTATCTGGCTCGCCACAAGGCCACCCCGTTCGAGCTGCTGCACCGCCCCGACCTGGTCGAGAATCTCGAGGCGTCAGTCGAGCTGCAACACGCCATCCAGAAGATCTCCATCCCGGAGGCCGAGGCCCGCGGGCTGAAGGTCCACGACGTGATGAAAACCTTCCAGGGTCTGGCCCAGCGCGCCATCGACCGCCTGCTGAAGGATTTCAAGAAGGGCAAGCTGCCCGACGTCGACCGCGAGGGCTTCGCCGTCGCGGCTGAGCGCCTCGTCAACGATCCGGACCGCGCCTATCTGCTGGGCGCCGGTGTCGCCGCCTCCATCGCCCCCGCCCACGGGTGGGCCGACAAGATCACCCGGCTGCTGGACCTGGCCGACGCCGCGCCGCAGGAGCCCAAGGCTCGCGCCATGGCCCTGGCGGTGATCGAGCAGCCGATCTGCGAAATCCTGAACTCCGCCGCCGGTCTCAACGACCTGCTGGGCGGGGAGCTCGACCTGGGCTCTTCCCTCGCCGCCATGACCCGTCTGGCGGGCTCCGAGCAGGTGGAGATGCTAATCGGCATCGAGCCTCGCGTGGCGACAGTGATGCCGCCTCTGGACGGCCCAGCCGCACGCCTAGCCAACTGGCTGGGCGGCAAGCACTTCGAACAGGTCCGCAAGGCCATCTCGCAGCGCGTGCTGAAGGAGCTGATCAGCCCAAAGCGCCTGAAGCCCGGCGACGCCGAGGCCGAGATCGAATATCTGCGCGCCCTGGCCATGGCTCTGACCGCCGCCGCCGGCCGCATCCTCGAACACGAGGACATCCACAGCGCCTTCACCGAACGCTCGAAGATGCTGCTCACCGGCGAGTTCGTGACCAACCTGCTCGGCCGTGACCGTTCGGCGCGCGAAGAGATCGAGGTCCTGGTCAAGTTGACCGAGAACGTCACCGGCGGCGCCAACAAACGGGCGGCCTCGCGCTGGCTGCTGGCCAACGCCACCGGTCTTCGCTTCGAGCGTGAAATCCAGATGGGCCCGGACGCGGCGGCCGCAAAGCTCGCCGCCCTGGCGACCCTGCAGCGCCTGGTGGCGCGTTCCGGCTTGGTGCCGGAGGACTACAAGCCGATCCAAGATCACTTCGGATTGCTGGGCCAGCGGATCGAGAACGAGACCCGCATGGTCAACACCTTGCTCAAGGCGCCCTCGCCCCTGACCTTCAAGCTCAGCGTGCTGATCCGCTTGGCCACGGGCGAGACCGGTCCCCTGGGTCCGGTCGCGGACAAGGCCAGGAACGAGGCGTTGCGCCTGGTTCGTCAGCCGGAGTCGCGCGAAGCCCTGGCCAAGTCGCCGCAGGTCCTCGCTCTGGTGCGCAGCTTCGTCGAAAGCACCCAGAAGGCGGCCTGACGGCCGCCTTCCATCACGCTGTCCTAGAACTGATTTCTGATCGTCACGCCCCAGGTCTGGGGATCGCCCGGCTGTCCGGCGACGAGACCCGTGCTCCCAGGCGTCACCGCCAGTTGTTCGAAGTACTCCTCGTCAAAGGCGTTGCGCACCCAGCCATAGATGTTGAACCCGTCATTCGAGCGGAAGCCGAGACGGAAGTTGTGAAGCGCATATCCCTCCACATCGAGGTCCGCCGACCGCGAGGCGTTGGACGAGAATTTGGAGCGATAGCTGGCGTCGTAGCCGAAATAGACCTCGCCATCCTTGCCCAGCAGGTTGATCGGACGGTTGGCTTCCGCCCCCCACGACGCGGCGTACTTGGAGATGCCCGGCAGCCACTGGCCGGAGATGTCGCAGTTGGCCGGGCTGATGCCGCCTGGCGTGCCGGGCGCCGAAGGCGTCGCGCCGGCGGCGCCGCCCGACAGCTCCGGCGGGCACGGCGCGTCCACGAACTTGATGTACTCGTGGTCCGTATAGGCGCCCGTGGCGTAGGCCGTGAAACGCTCCGACGGCCGGACGTTGAACTCCGCCTCGACGCCCCGCACGCGCACCTTGTCGGCATTGGCCAGATAGCCGCGCAGCAGGCCAAGCTGGGCGTTGTTCACATTGGCCTGGTAGTCCTGAATCTCGGTCCAGAAGCCGGTGACGTTGAGTGTCGCCCGGCGCTCCCAGAACTGCGACTTCAACCCCGCCTCGAAATGGTCGACGTCTTCCGGCTTGATCGACCCGGCCGACAGGATCGGCACCCCGTTTGCGTCCAGCGGCACGCCATTCAGGTTCACGCCGCCGGTCTTGAACGTCTTGGCGTAGGTGCCGTAGGCCAGCACGTCCGGGGTAATCTGGTAGGACAGGTTCAGGTCGTAGGAGAGGTTCCACTTGCTGAAGCTGGGCTCGTAGTACTGTGGCGCGCGAACCCCGCGCTGGGCGACGATCCAGGGATCGGTGGAGTACGGCCCGCTGAACAGCACCCGCTGCCGCGTGCCGTCGGAGGCCGTGCCGGTGATCACCGAGTCATAGTGACCCGTCTTCTTGTCGTAGTTCACCCGCACGCCCGGCGAGATCGTCAGCCGGTCGGTGAGCTTCCAGTTCACCTTGGTGAAGGCGGCCAAGCTGGTGTTCTTCAGCAGGATGTCGTTGTTCGCCGTCAGGCCGTCGAGCACGGCGGGTATGCAGGCCAGGGTCGTCGGCGTCGCGCAGCCTGACGCGCCCGGCGCCACGTTGCCGGGATTGAGATTCCAGCGGCTCGCCGCCCGTCCCTGCGCTTCCAGACCCGTCGTATGGAGCTTCTGATAGAAGCCGAACGCACCGACCACGAAGTCATAGCGCTCAGTGTCGTACGCGTAGCGAAGCTCCTGCGTGTACTGGTCCTGCTTGGTCGGATTGTTCGACGCGGTGGTGATTGGCAGGCCGGTGAAGTCGCGATCGTTCTTCGGCCCCCAGTCCCAGAAGCGCCAGGCGGTCACCGAGGTCACCGTTCCGCCCCCCACGTCCCACTCGCCGCGCAGGGACGCACCGCCATGCTCGTTGCGAGCGCTCAATGGGGCGTCGACATCGGTCACACGATCGAAGGGATTGGTGCTGACGGGCGTGTAGCCGAAGGCCGCCGTCAGCGCGGCGTACTGCCGGTTCAGCGGCCGCTGCGTCGCGCCCACGCGGGCATAGATCTGCGCGCAGCAGATCGGGTCCTGCAGATTGTAGTCGCCCGACAGGGTGAAGTTCAGGTCCTCGCTGGCCTTCCACAGCAGCGCGCCGCGAACGCCCAGATTGTCCTGCCCCTGAATCCATTGATTGGTGGCGACGTTGTAGATCGTGCCCCTCCGGTCGGTGTTGGACAGGCTGATCCGCAGGGCGATGTCGTCGGTCAGCGGGCCGGACACCGACGCCTTGGCCTGCTTGAAGCTGTAGTTGCCCAAGGAGACCTCGCCCGTGGCCTCGAAATCGAAGCTGGGCGGGCGTGTTGTGATGTTGATGGCCCCGGCGGTGGTGTTCTTGCCGTAGAGCGTTCCTTGCGGCCCGCGCAGCACCTCGATCTGCTCAATGTCCACGAAGTCGAGCGTCGCGGCGGCCACCCGGTTGTAATAGACCTGATCGATGTAGACCCCGACGCCCTGCTCGATGCCGTCATTGGTCAGGCCCAGGGGCGCGCCGATGCCCCGGATGTTGACGGAGGTGTTGCGGGGGTTCTGCGAATAGAATTGCAGCGTCGGCTGAAGCTGGGTGAGCCGGCTGATATTGAACGCGCCGGTGTTGTTCACCGTCTCGGCCGTTACCACGGAAACGGCGACGGGGACCGCCTGGACGTTCTCGGCTCGCCGTCGCGCTGTGACGATCACCCCTTCGACATTGGCCACGTCAGCCGTGGCGCGGGCGACGCTCATCGCCTGATCCGGAGCCTCGGCGAATGAGGAGACCGGAGCGCTTAAAGCGACGAGCGCGGTCCCTGTCAGAAAGATGGATTTGAGCCTCATCGAGACCTCCCCTGCTATCCCCATCATTCCTATCGGTCTGATCGGGAATTAAAGAAGGCAGGTTTCTTGGGCTCGACGTCAGCAATTCTAAGAACGCCGCTCTGCGGGCCAGGTCAGGCCAGGGCGACCTTCAGGGCTTCCACCACCCGTTCGACATCCTCGTCCGCCATCCCGGGAAACAGCGGGAGGGTCAGACAGCGATCATACCAGGCGTGCGCGCCAGGCAGGTCCAGGTTCCCGTATCGCTGGCGGTAATAAGGCTGGGTGTGGACCGGGATGTAGTGGACCTGCGAACCGATCCCCTGCTCGGCGAGACGCGCCACGACTTGCGCCCGGCTGACTCCGGCCGCGCTGAAATCGATCAGCGCGGTCAGCAGATGAAGCACCGATCGGGAGTGGGTCGGGCTCGACGCCAGCCGTACGATCGGGGCCAGCGATGGAAGCAGGGTTTCATAGCGCGCCGTCAGCGCTCGACGCCGCTCCGCGAAGCGGTCGAGCTTGGCCAGTTGCGACAGGCCGAGGGCGCAATTGATGTCCGGAAGGCGATAGTTGAAGCCCGGCTCCGCCATCTCATAGACCCACGGCTCGGCGCCTGCCGGCCGGGTCATGCCGTGGCTGCGCAGGGTGCGAAGTTTGGCTGCGAGGTCGGCGTTGTTGGTGGTCAACATGCCGCCCTCGCCGGTGGCGATGGTCTTCACCGGATGGAACGAGAAGCTGGCCATGGCTGACCAGCGGCAGTCGCCGACGGTCGTCGTCTGATCGCCGAACACCGCCGTGGAGCCCAGGGCGTGAGGCGCATCCTCCACCAGCACCGCCCCGGCCTCGTCGGCCAGAGCCTTCAGGGCAGGCAGGTCCGCCACATCGCCCCGCAAGTGGACCGGCAGGACCGCCCGCACCCGTCGTCCCCCGGCGCGCTTCAGAGCCTCGGCTAGGCTCTCCGGCGTCATCAGGCCGCTGTCGGGATCGACGTCGGCGAAGACCACCTCGGCGCCGACATAGCGGGCGCAGTTGGCCGTCGCCAGGAAGGTGACGGAAGGCGTGATACAGACATCCCCCTCGCCGACACCTAGGGCCATCATGGCCATGTGCAGGGTGGCGGTGCCGTTGGACGCCGCAACCGCATGGGCGGCTCCGACCTTCTCGGCCACGGCCGCTTCAAAGGCGGCGACGGTCGGGCCCGTCGTCAGAAAGTCGCCGCGCAAGGCGTCCGCCACGGCCTGAACGTCGTCGTCCTCGATGGTCTGACGGCCGTAGGGTAGGAATGGCCGGGCGGTCACGCCCCGCCCTCCTCCAGCATGGCCAGCAGGCCGTCGGTGCTCAGCCAGTCATCGTTGTTGTCGCTAGCGTAGTAGAAGTTCTCGGGCACGGGCGCAGCGCCGTCGGCTGCTGTGAAGGCCTCGCGAGTGTACTCATCGAACTCCGGCTCAATGACATAACGATCCGCCAGAGCGACCGTTTTGCGCGCGTCATCGGCGCTGATCATCACCTCGTGCAGTTTCTCGCCTGGGCGGATGCCGATGATCTTGATCTTCGCTCCAGGCGCCATGGCTTCGGCGAGGTCGGTCATCTTCATCGACGGAATCTTGGGAACGAAGATTTCGCCGCCACGCATCATCTGCAGGGACGACAGAACGAAATCCACGCCCTGCGGCAGGGTGATCCAAAACCGCGTCATCCGCGCGTCAGTGATCGGAAGCTCGGTCGCTCCCTGCGCCAGCAGGCGTCGGTAGAGCGGCACCACGCTGCCCCGCGAACCGACCACATTGCCGTAGCGCACCACCGAGAACCGGGTGCCGATGTCGCCCGACAGGTTGTTCGCCGCCACGAAGGTCTTGTCCGAGGCCAGCTTCGTGGCGCCGTACAGATTGATCGGGTTGCAAGCCTTGTCGGTCGATAGGGCCACCACCTGTTTCACGCCGTTGGTCAGGCTGGCCCAGACCACGTTCTCGGCGCCGATGACGTTCGTATGGATGCATTCCGACGGATTGTACTCCGCGGCCGGCACCTGCTTCAGGGCCGCGGCGTGGATGACGATGTCCACCCCGCGCAGGGCCAGGGTCAGACGCTCGCGGTCACGGACATCGCCCAGGAAGAAGCGCATGCGCTTGACGTCCTCGACGGAGAACCGCTCACGCAGCTCCATCTGCATGTCGCTCTGCTTCAGCTCGTCGCGAGAATAGACGATTAGCTTGCGGGGCTTGGCGCGGGTCAGCACCTCCTCCACAAAGCGGCGGCCGAAGGAGCCCGTGCCACCGGTGATGAGGATCACCTTGTCATCGAGATCAAGCGAAGCTGGTGCGAAACGACCCAAGACAAGCCCCCTGGCCGCGAACAGAGCGGCGTCGGCGTGAGTCTCGGCTGAGTCCCGCTATCGCATCAACCCTGCGTCAACCCGCTGGCGCCATGATGCCGGAATGAACCGTCCCTTTCTCCCCCTGCTGATCGCGCTCAGCCTCGCCGTGCCCGGCGCGGCGCTGGCGTCTGGCGGCGGCGAGGAGAAGAAGGGCGGGGAGCAAACCGGCCCCATCGTCGATGTCGCTCCCGTCTCGATCAGCGTCCGCCGCCCCACCGGCCGCTGGGCGGTGATGACCATCGAAGCGGACCTGAACGTCCCGGCCGAGCCCTTGCGCCAAAAGGCCCAGCTCTCCGTACCGCGTCTGCGCGCCGCCTATACGGATGTTCTCGCCCGCTATGCGCGCAACACAAGCGCCGAGCGTCCGCCCAATCTCGATATGATCGCCGGCCAGCTTCAAAAGGCGACCGACACGGTCCTGGGCGGAACCGGGGCTCAGGTGATACTCGGCGGCGTCATCCTCCAGTAGGCTCACATGGCGGAGATGCCGCCATCCAGCTTGAGCTCCGCCCCCGTCATGAACCGGCTTTCGTCCGACGCCAGGTAGAGCACGGCGTTGGCGATGTCGTTAGGCTCTCCGATCCGGCCCAGCGGGATCTGACGGGCCAGCTTGGACTCCGCCTCCTCCTTGCCGATCATCTGGCGGATGTTGTCCAGGATCGGCGTGTCGATGAAGGTCGGGTGGATGGAGTTCGACCGGATATCAAGCTTCTGCTTGGCGCAGTGCAGGGCGATGTTCTTGGACAGCAGCCAGACCGCCGCCTTGGACGCGTTGTAGGAAGGCCCATTGTGATTGGCGATCAGGCCCGCGATCGAAGACAGGTTGACGATTGAGCCCGGCTGGTTCTGCCGCATGTACTTCAGGGCATGCTTGGCGCCGAGGAACACGGAATCCACATTGATCGCCATCACCTGCTTCCAGGTATCGTAAGATAGCTCTTCGATGTTGCGGTCACGGCTGACGCCGGCGTTGTTGACCAGAACCGAGATGCCGCCCATGGCCGTGTCGGCCTCTTCCAGGGCGTAGATCCACTGGTCTTCTTGTGTGACATCCAGCTTGAAGGCGAAGGCCGTACCGGCCCCGTGCGCGGCGTTGATCTCATCCGCCACGGACTGTGCGCCGGCCAGGTTGATATCCGCCAAGGAAACCTTGGCTCCTTCCTCCGCCAGCCGGCGGGCGGCGGCGGCCCCAAGGCCCTGGGCGGCTCCGGTGATGAAGGCCTTCTTGCCGGCCACGCGCCCGTTCTTGTTGGTCATTGGGGCTTCCTCCTGAAATTCAAACGATAGTTTGAATGAGCTAGGCGGCCGCGTCCATGATCTTTGCGAGGACCACGTCGCGCTCGCTGACGCCATCCACGTCGTGGGTCGTCAGGATCACCTCGACCCGGTTGTAGACATTGAACCATTCGGGATGGTGATCGAGCTTTTCGGCGGCGATGGCGATCCGGGTCATGAAGCCGAACGCCTGGCCGAAATCCTTGAATGTGAAGGTCTTGGCGATGGCGTCGCGATGTTCAGACGCTGTCCAGCCGTGGCCGTCCAGTTGAGCCAGGGCGGCATGCGCCCCGATGCGCGCGGTCATGTCAGTTCCTCTCGAATTCAAGGCCGGTTGCGGCCGACAGATCGGCGAGAGCCTGCGCCTCGCCCGTCACCTTGATGGCGATCATACCCAACGCCGCCGCCGGTTTGCAGTTGATCCCCAGGTCGTCGAGATAAACGCACTCCGCGGGCTCTACCGCCAGCAGTTCGCACATCATCTCATAGATGCGCGGATCGGGTTTGCGCAGCCCGACCTTGGAGCTTTCGATCACCGCGTCGAACAGCTCCATGATCCCCGCGACCTTGGCCGCTTTCTCCACGGTGCCGGACATGCCGGTTCCATGACCCGTGACGACATTATTGGTGATGCAGCCGACCTTGAAGGCGGCCTTGCACGCCCTCAGCGCATCGACCATGCCCGGCCGGACATCGCCGGACAGCAACGGCAGCACATCGCCGCCACGCACCGGATGGCCCAGCGCCGTCGACTCCGCCAGGAACCGGGCGTCGAAGGCGGCGGCGTCGATCTCGTTCCGCTCGAACAGGGCCCAGGCGTTGCTGTCGGGATTGGTGGCGTTGACCTGACGCAACAGACCGGCGGGCAGGGTCTGTTCAGACTCATACCGCGAGAAGGCCTCGAACGGTGACGAGGTGATCACCCCGCCAAAATCGAAGATCACCGCCTTGATCGCCATACGCGCCCCGCCCCGTTTCTGATTTGCGCGGACGCTAGAGCGGATTGAAACCCGCGTCACGGAAGATCGCCTTGGCCTGCCCCCCTTGCAGGAAACGCAGAAAGGCGACCGCCTGCGGGTTCCTCGTCCCGGCGACGGCCGCGGCCGGATAGACGATCCTGTCGTGGCTGGCGGCGGGGAAGATCGCCACCACCCGCACCTTCGGCTCCGCCTTGGCGTCGGTGGCGTAGACGATCCCCAGCGGCGCCTCGCCCCGGGCTACATAGGCCAGGGCGGCGCGCACATCGGCCGCCGGCGCAGTCTTGGCCGCGACGCTGTCCCACACGCCCAAGGAGCCTAAGGCCGCGCGGCCGTAACGGCCGGCCGGCACGGCGGGATCGGCAAGGGCCAAGCGGCCCGAACCAAGGGACTGGGCCAGTTGGAAACCCTTGCGGATCGTCAGCTTGGTGGCCGAGCCAGCAGGCGCGATGAGCACCAGGGTGTTGCCCAGAAGGGCCTTGCGCGTCGGAGCCTGGATCAGGCGGCGCTCCGATAGCCAGTCCATCCACTCCGCATCCGCCGTGACCACCACATCGGCAGGCGCGCCCTGCTCGATCTGGCGGGCGATGGCGTTGGAGCCGGCGAAGCTGAAAGTCACCGGCGCGCCGGTCTGTTTGGTGTAGGCCGCGCCGGCCGCGGTCATGGACTCCCGCAGGGAAGCCGCCGCGAACACCTTCACCGGCTCGGCGGCTAGGGCCGGGCCAGTCAGAAGAACGAAAGCGAGCGCAAGAAGCGGTAACCGGCGACGATGCACCATAGATTCCTCATCCAACCACGGCGAACCCTATAGCCGAGACGTCATCCAGACGTCTCAGGCCGCAAACTGAAGCTTGGCGGGAACACTTCACTACGCCCCGCGCGTTCTTGACGGAACGACCGGAGCGCCGCCTTGGACCAGACCCCCGACAGACCGCAGCCGCAACACCGCCGCAACCGCTTGGCGCTCGCCCCGCTGAGCGGCCTGTCGAAGACCGCCCGCTGGGGTATCGGCGGAGCCCTGGCGATCCTGGTCGCGGTGATCGCGTTCCTGTTCATCTTTGACTGGAACTGGCTGCGCGGGCCGGTGTCGAAGTTCGCCTCAGCCCAGCTTCAGCGCGAGGTGCGGATCGAGGGAAATCTGCGGGTTCACCCCTGGTCCTTGTCCCCCCGCGCCAGCATAGAGGGCCTGCGCATCGGCCAGCCCGATTGGGCGCCGGCCAGCCACATGGCGCGGGTCGAACGTATCGCCGTGCAGGTCAAGCTGCTGCCCCTGTTCAAGGGCGACGTGATCCTGCCGCTGCTGGCCATCGAGAAGCCCGAGGTGGTCCTGCTGCGCGAGCAGTCAGGCCGTGCGAACTGGGCCTTCGGCGACCCCGACAAGCCCAAGAGCAAGCCCTTGAAGCTGCCTGCCATCCAGCACTTCATCATCGACGACGGCCAGCTGAATTACGACGACGCCAAGATGGGCCTGACCTTCCGCGGGACAGTGAGCTCCAATGAGCGCGCGACCGACAGCTCACGCGGCCGCTTCCGCCTGGAGGGCAAGGGCGAGCTGAACCGCGCGCCGTTCCTGGCCCTGGTCACCGGCGGCGCCCTGCTGAACGTGTCGCCGAACAAGCCCTATCCCTTCGACGCCGATGTGCAGGCCGGCACGACTCGCATCCTGGCCAAGGGCTCGATCAACAAGCCCTTCGACCTGGGCCGCCTAGGCGCGGACCTGACCATCTCCGGCCAGGATTTGAACAACCTCTACTACCTGACGGGCCTCGCCCTACCGAACACGCCGCCCTACCGCGTCTCCGGCCGGCTGGAGCGCAAGGGGTCGCTGTACGACGTTGGAAACCTCAAAGGCCGCATCGGCGACAGCGACATCGGCGGCAAGCTGTCGGTGGAGACGGGCCGGGAGCGGCCGCTGCTCACCGCCGACCTGCGCTCGCGCCGGCTGGACTTCGACGATCTGGGCAGCCTGCTGGGCGGCGCGCCGGCCACCGGCGGCGGCGAGACCGCGTCCGGCGACCAAAAGCAGATCGCCGGCCAGCTTCAGGCCCAGCGCCGCCTGCTGCCGGACTCTACGCTTCAGGTCGAGCGCATCCGCGCGATGGACGCCAAGGTCCGTTACCGCGCCCTGGCGGTGAACGCCCCCAACCTGCCCCTGCGCCGGGTGTCGCTGGACCTGAACCTCGACAACGGAGTCCTCACCATGGACCCACTGTCCTTCGACTTTGCGCGCGGGCGCCTGACCAGCCAGATCAAGCTGGACGCCACCGGCAAAACCCCGCGCACCGACGCCGACGTGCGCCTGACCAACGCGGCCCTGCAGGACTTCATCCCGATCCAGAGCGGCGGCCAGCCGGCCATCGAGGGGGCCATGGCCGCCCGCGCCAAGCTGACCGGCTACGGAAATTCGGTGCATCGCGCGGCCAGCAGCGCTGACGGCTCGGTGACCATGGTCGTGCCGCGCGGCAAGATCCGCCAGGCCTTCGCCGAGCTGCTCGGCGTCAACGCCAGCAAAGGCCTGCTAATGCTGCGGTCCAAGAGCAATAAGGAGACCGACGTCCGCTGCGCCGTGGCCGACTTCAAGGTCACGGACGGCGTCCTGCGCGCCAACACCATCGTCTTCGACACCGGCGTGGTCCTGGCCAAGGGCACGGGCACGGTGGACCTTGAGACCGAGCGCATGGCCTTCCGCATCGAGGGCGACAGCAAGAAGCCGCGCCTGGTCCGCCTGTTCCTGCCGATCACCGTCGAGGGCCCGCTGATGCAGCCCAAGGTCGGGGTCGAGGCCGGATCGGCCGTCGCTCAGGGCGGGGTCGCCGCGGCGCTCGGCACGCTGCTGACCCCCTTGGCGGCCCTGCTGCCCTTCGTCGATCCGGGGCTGGAGAAGGACGCCGACTGCCAGGGCCTGGTCGCCTCGGCCCGAGGCAAGGGCGCGCCCCTGACCAGCGCATCGGCCCAGACAGCCCCCAGCAAGGACGAGAAACGCCGATAGACTCAACTCAAGGCGGAAAGCTGCAATTTCCGTCATGGAGGAAGCGCATAGTCTGCTCATCGCATGACCGCCCGTCCCCAAGCGACGTGGTCCAGCGATGCGGCGCCCATCGCCGCTGTTCAAGCCGGCCCCCGCCCCCCCCTGGCCGGCGACCAAGGCCGCCCCCTTCCTCCCCCCGGAAGGGGGCGCGCCGCCTTCGCCATCGAAAGCTGAAGATCAGGGCTAGGCGAACGCGCCCCGCATCCCCATCTTGCCGCCACGCCGGACGCGCCGGCATCAAGGGGGCGGTTTGGAACCGATCATTTCTGTTTCCGGTCTGTCGAAGACCTACGCCTCGGGCTTCTCGGCCCTCAAGGACGTGAACCTCGAGATCCGCAAGGGTGAGATTTTCGCCCTGCTCGGCCCCAACGGCGCCGGCAAGACCACGCTGATCAGCACCATCTGCGGCATCGTCAATCCGAGCGAAGGCACCATCCTCGCCGCCGGCCACGACGTGGTGCGCGACTACCGCGCCGCCCGCAAGGCCATCGGCCTGGTTCCCCAGGAGCTGACCACCGACGCCTTCGAGACCGTCTGGGCCACCGTCCGCTTCAGCCGCGGCCTGTTCGGCAAGGCGCCCAACGACAAGCTGATCGAGAAGATCCTTCGCGACCTGTCGCTATGGGACAAGAAGGACAGCAAGATCATGGCCCTGTCCGGCGGCATGAAGCGCCGGGTGATGATCGCCAAGGCGCTCAGCCACGAGCCCGACATCCTGTTCCTGGACGAGCCCACCGCCGGCGTCGACGTGGAGCTGCGCCAAGACATGTGGGCCATGGTGCGCGGCCTTCGCGAGCGCGGCGTGACCATCATCCTGACCACCCACTACATCGAGGAGGCCGAGGAGATGGCCGACCGCATCGGGGTGATCCGCAAGGGCGAGATCATCCTGGTGGAGGACAAGGACGTCCTCATGCGCAAGCTGGGCAAGAAGCAGCTGACCGTGCACCTGCAGACGCCGCTGGCCGCCATCCCCGCCGATCTGACCGATCACCACCTGACCCTGTCGGAGGACGGCCTGGACCTGACCTACACCTTCGACGCCCAGAGCGAGGACACCGGCATCGCCGCCCTGCTGCGCCGCCTGGCCGCCGAGGGCATCGATTTCAAGGACCTGCGCACCGAAGAAAGCTCGTTGGAAGAGATCTTCGTCAGCCTGGTGAGGGGCCAGCAATGAACATCCACGCCATCAAGGCCATCTACCGTTTCGAGATGGCGCGCTGGTTCCGCACCCTGGGCCAGAGCCTGCTGTCGCCGGTGATCTCCACCTCGCTGTATTTCGTGGTCTTCGGGTCAGCGATCGGCAGCCGGATGCAGTCCATCGACGGCATCTCCTACGGCGCCTTCATCGTGCCCGGCCTGATCATGCTGTCCCTGCTGACCGAAAGCATCTCCAACGCCTCGTTCGGCATCTACATGCCCAAGTGGGCCGGCACGATCTACGAGCTGCTGTCCGCCCCCGTCTCGTGGATCGAGACGGTGATCGGCTATGTGGGCGCCGCCGCCAGCAAGTCGATCATGCTGGGCCTGGTCATCCTGGCCACCGCGCGCCTGTTCGTTCCGTTCGAGATCGCCCACCCCTTCTGGATGATCGGCTTCCTGGTCCTGACTGCGGTGACGTTCAGCCTGTTCGGCTTCATCATCGGCCTTTGGGCCGACGGCTTCGAAAAGCTGCAGATCGTGCCCATGCTGATCGTCACGCCCCTGACCTTCCTGGGCGGCAGCTTCTATTCGATCAACATGCTGCCCGAGGTCTGGCGCAACATCACCCTGTTCAACCCCGTGGTATATCTGGTCAGCGGCTTCCGCTGGAGCTTCTACGGGGTGTCGGACGTGGGCATCCAGATCAGCTTCCTGGCCACCCTGGGCTTCATGGCCGCCTGCCTGGCGGTGATCTACGCCGTGTTCCGGACGGGGTGGCGGTTGAAGAACTGAGGGGCGTTAGCCTCGCCTCAACACCCCGCCAACAAGCAGCGCGGCTCGCGCACGATCACACCGTCCAACTCCTCCCATTCGGACGCCCCCCTTACCCAAACCGCCCCGTATCCAGCGCCGTCCCAGTAACCCGCTCGAACGCCTCCAGATAGCGCGCGCTCATGGCCTGGATGACCGCCTCCGGCAGGGCCGGGGCCGGGGCTTCCCCGTCCCAGCGGACGGCCTTGCGCTCGGCGTCCAGGTAGTCGCGCAGGGGCTGCTTGTCGAAGCTGGGCTGCGGGCCGCCGGGGGCATAGACGTCCGCCGGCCAGAAGCGGGAGCTGTCGGGGGTCGCCACCTCGTCGATCAGGATGATTTCGCCGTCGGCGGTCTTGCCGAACTCGAACTTGGTGTCGGCGATGATCACGCCGCGCGTGGCGGCCACGTCGCGCACCCGGCCATAGACGGCGCGGGACAGGCGCTCCAGCTGCGCGGTCTCCTCGGCGCCGAGGGCGGCGGCCATCTGGGCGATGGTGACGTTCTCGTCGTGGCCGGTCTCGGCCTTGGTGGCGGGGCTGAAGATCGGCGGATCGAGGCGGTCGCTCTCCACCAGGCCGGCGGGCAGGGCCTCGCCGGCCAGGGTGCCCTGGGCCGCGTACTCCTTCCAGGCGGAGCCGGAGATATAGCCGCGCACCACGCATTCGAAGGGCACCACCGAGGTGCGCTTACACAGCATGGCGCGGCCGTTGATCTGGTCGCGCTGGGCGGCCAGCGCGGGGATGGCGGCGATGATCTCGTCGGCGTCTGCGGAGATCAGGTGATGGTCGACCACGTCCTTGAGCTGGCGAAACCACCAGGCGCTGATTTGGGTCAGGACCACGCCCTTGAACGGCACCGGCTCGGCCATGACCACGTCGAAGGCGCTGACCCGGTCCGAGGCGACCAGCAGCAGCCGGTCGTCCCCCGCCGCATAGACGTCTCGCACTTTGCCCCGCGCGATCAGCGGCAGGTTCAGTTCGCTGTGCGTCATGGCGGTCATGGCGGGACTCCGGGAGGCTGGAAGATGGGCCCGGCTATAGCGGCCCTCCCCCTCCCCGTCATCCTCGCCCTTGTGGCGAGGACCCAGAAACGGCTGAGGCTCCGGGTTCGCGCGGACGCCGTCGCCTCGCCCCTGCGGCCGACGCGGAGTCTCTGGGCACTAGGCACAAGGCCTAGGGAGGCGGAGCTTTATCCGGGCATTTTATAATTCCGCTCATACCGGCGAAGGCTGGGAATCAGATTCATCCAGAGCCTCAGCAGGGCTTCACCTGGGCCCCGGCCTTCGCCGGGGTGAGCGGAGTTTGGGAGAGCTATTTGCCCTTCCCCACCTTCCAGTTGATCACATGATAAACCGCCGCCTCATCCCCCACATTTCGCAGCGCGTGGGGCGAGTTCGAGGCGTTGAACACCACGCCGCCCGGCCCGACACGCTTCCACTCGCCGCCGTTCAGGACCTCCACCGTCCCCTGCTTGATGATCACCAGCTCCTCGTTGGGATGGGTGTGCGGCGCGTGCGAGTTGGTCCCTGGGCGCAGGGTGGTGACGTGCATCTCCAGCTCGTCCAGCGTGGCGGTGGGCGCGCGGGTCAGCTGGGCGTAGGCGCCGACGTCGGTGGGGCCGTGCTTCATCCCCTCCCAGGTGTAGACGGCGGGTCCGAGGATGGCGGGCTTGGACGCCTGGGCCACGGCGACCGCGGCCAGGCTGAGCCCGGCGGCGGTGACGGCGACGGCGATGTCGCGCTTCGTCAACATCATACGGCCTCCGAGAAGCTGTAGCCCTTGCGTTGCGGGCGGCTGAGCAGGGCGTTGGGCGCGTCGTCGCCGATGAAGCGCTCGGCCTTGGGGTCCCATTTCAGCCGCCGCCCGGTCTTCATGGCCGCGTGGTGCAGCAGGCAGGTGGAGCAGGCGCGGTGTCCCGTCTCCGCCGGCGCCACGGGGGCCTTGCGGGTGCGGATGGAGTCCAGCCAGTTTCCGTGCTGCTCCTCGCTGCGATACAGGCGCACCTCGTTGCTGCCGATGACGCTGGTCAGGATTTTGGGATCGCTGGCCGTCAGGCCCTTGGTCGCCCCCGCCGCCGGGTCACTGGAGGTGACGCCGCCGTCGCGGGTGACGAAGATCCAGCCCTTGGTCCCGATGAACTTCACCCCATTGGGGAAGTCGCCGCTAATGTCCATGGTTACGCCGTTGGCGTAGCGGGCGTGGGTCAGGAACTTGCCATGCACGTTCCACAGGTTGCTCTTGGGAAACTCGGCCGAGCCCCAGATCTCCACCGGGCCGGAATGCTCCATGTCCATGCCCCAGTGGGCGGTGTCCACATGGTGCGCGCCCCAGCCGGTGATCATGCCGGCCCCGAACTGCTCGCAGCGCAGCCAGCCGGGCCGGTCGAAGGACGCCTGCGGATGCACCCGCATCTCGGTGTAATAGACCTCCGGCGTTGAGCCGAGCCAGGCGTCATAGTCCAGGTTCGGCGGCACGGGCATCGGCGGCGCTTCCGGCCCCGAAGGATCGCCGGGCAGGCCGATGTCCACATGCTTCAGCTCGCCGATGCGGCCGTTGCGGACCAGCTCGCAGGCGCGGTGGAATTGCGGCCAGGGATTGAGCGAGCGCTGCTGCGAGCCGATCTGCAGGATGCGGCCGGACGCCTTCACTGCGTCCGCCATGTAGCGCCCCTCGGCGATGGTCAGGGCGGCGGGTTTCTGCAGATAGACGTCCTTGCCGGCCCGCACCGCATGCACGGCCGGGATGGCGTGCTGGTGGTCCGGCGTGGCGATGATGACCGCGTCGATGTCCTTGGACGCCAGCAGGTGGCGATAGTCGCCATAGCCGACCGCCCCGTCCCACGTGCGGCCCAGCTTCTTGGAATAGGTTTCGTTGATCAGGGCCTTGCCGGCCTCGACCCGCTTGGAGTCCACGTCGCAAACCGCCAGGACCTGGGCGTGATCGTATTTCCAGGTCTCGGGCATGTCGTGGACGCGGGCTATCCGCCCCGCTCCGATCACCCCGATATTGATGCGGTTGGAGGGGGCGTTCTTGCCGAAAACGGTGGAGGGAACAATGGCTGGAAAGCCGAGCGCCGCGGCGCCGAGGCCCTGTAACAGAAGTCTTCGTTGTCGCTGTTTTCCAGTCACTCAATTCTCCTCCTGTTTTCGCTCCTAGCTCGTGATCGGCCGGGTCGCGTTTTTCTGCGCCTTCAGCACCAGTTCAGCGGCCAGCAGGGCCTGATCCTGGTCCTGCGCCACCGAGGTGCGCTCGACGATGTCGGTGATGAACTGATGCCCGAACGGCAGCACGACCTTGCTGCAATCGATGTATCGGGCGCGCTTCTGATCGACGATGAGCAGGTGGTTGTTGCCCGGCCGCCCGATCGGGTCGATGTACTTGCGCAGCTCGATGTAGCCCTCGGTACCCAGGATGAAGAGCCGCCCGTCGCCCCAGACGCCCAGGCCGTCCGGCGTGAACCAATCCACCCGCAGATAGCCCGTCCCGCCGTTCCCGGTGACGGTCATATCGCCAAAATCCTCAAACTGCGGCCGGTCCGGATGAGTCAAATTCCCTGTCTGGGAAGCGATCACATGGGCCTTGGTCGAGCCGGTGTAGTAGAGGAACTGCTCGGCCTGGTGCGAGCCGATGTCGGTCAGGATGCCGCCGTAGCGGCGCTTGTCCCAGAACCAGTCGGCACGGCCGACGCCGATGCGGTGGGGCGCCAGGTTCACGGTCTGGATGACCTTGCCGATGGCCCCGGCCTTGACCAGTTCGCCGGCCTTGACCGCCGACGGCACCTCCAGCCGCTCGGAATACATGATGGCGTACTTGCGCCCGGTCTTCTTCACGGCCGCCCGCACCTGGGCCAGCTGCTCCAGCGTCACGATGCCCGGCTTGTCGGCCAAGTAGTCCTTACCCGCCGCCATGACCTTCAGGCCCAGCGGCGTACGCAGGTCGGGGATCGGGGCGGCGACCACCAGCTGGATCGACTTGTCCTCGATGATCTCGTCCTCGCCGCGCGCGAGCGGCACGTCGCCGAACTGCCTGCGGAACTCGGCGATCTGCTTGGGATCGGCCGTGTAGAACTTCACCAGCTCGCCGCCGCCACGCTTCATGGCGGCTGTCATGCTGTAGATGTGATTGTGGTCGCAGCCGATCACCGCGAAGCGGATCGAGTGCTTGGGCTTGGCGTTCGGGTCCATGCCCGGCTCCGCCACCTCTTCCGTCGGCTGAAGGGGTTTTGGCGTCGGCGGCTGGGCGAAGGCGCCCCCCGCCAGAGAGGCCAGGCCGGCGGTCCCGGCCGCCATCAGCAACGCGCGTCGGCTCGTATCGTCCATCTCCTGGCCCTCCTCCTGGCCTCAAAGGTCGCCCGCCTTATTGGACTGACCAATGGCTTTGATATGGACTGACAAGTCATCAGACCACTAAACCGCGCAAAGGAAAAGCCCTCGCGCGCACGGGCGCGATCTCCGCGCATATGCTGCAGGGAGTCCAATCCAGAGTTTGATGCAGGAGAAGCCCAAAGCGCATCGGTCGCCACGCCATTGGGGCGAGCCCGGTTCAGATTTCAGGAAAGTGGCGCACCCGACACGAGAAGTTGGCCACTGCTAAGATTCCCATCTACACCTTGATATAATTAGATTTTTTCGCCGTTCTGGAAAGGGGTTGTGGAGCGGTTTGCCGCACACTCTCGAAATGGCTTGCAAGCTCCACCGTGGATCGGCCTATGGTTGCTCATGGCGCTCCCTACACCCGTCGCGAGACAGCGCGATATCGTTCAGCTAGCAACGCGCGGCCATCAGGTTGTCCTCGGAACCGCAGGTAGCGGCAAAACCACGATGGCGATCTTAAGGGCGGCGTATCTATCTCATCCTGGGCTTCCCGGTGGTGGCAGGACCTTGCTGCTCACCTTCAGCAAGCCACTGGTGCAATACATCAAGGCGCTTGCCGCACCCGAGTTGCTAAACGTCCAAGTCGAGCACTATCACTTGTTTGCTCGAGGGTACCTAGCATCACGCGGCAAGATGGCCGGCGGGCCCATTCTGAGCAGTTGGGAACGCGACAACGCCATTGCGGAAGCGGTCGAAGCTGCTCGGCAGACGGTCGGCCCAGCTCCCCTTTTTGACCGACCACGTCCATTCTTCGCAGAAGAATTAAAATGGATCGCCGGTCACGGCGTTCATTCGCTTGCAGACTACCAAAGCGTCACCCGCGTTGGACGGGCCGAAGCGCGACTTGAGACAGGTGCTCGACCATTGATGTGGCAGGTGCGCGAAGCATATCTGGCTGGCCGCCTCGCGCGCGGGAAGCTGTACGACGTAGACGACTTGGCCAGCGCCGTTGCGGCTGAGTTTCAGGTCGACGATACGGCTCGGCTCTACAAGCACATCGTGATCGACGAAGGTCAGGATTTATCGCCGGAGATGCTCCGGTCGCTTGCGCTCGCCGTGCCGCACGACGGATCGCTAACGTTCTTCGGCGACGTGGCACAGCAGATCTATGGACACCGCATGTCGTGGCGGTCGGCCGGATTACGGCCCCAGCAAGTTTGGCCGTTCGAGGAAAATTACAGGAACACGGCTGAGATTGCTGCGCTGGGCTTGGCGATCTCAAGAATGCCCTACTACTCTGGGGCTGCTGACATGGTGGCCCCTCGCATGCCGCGCGCGGAAGGCCCTAAGCCGACACTCGTCAGCTTCACAAGTCGTGAGAACCAATTAGCCTTCGTCACCGACCAAGCTCGGCGCTTCGCGGAAGCCGGGTCAGTTGCCATTCTGACGCGAACGCTTGAGCAAATGCGGGAAGTGAAAAGAATTCTACCCGGCAATGCACGTTCCCTCAAAGAGTCCACTTGGCGTGCTTCGAGCATATACTTCGGCAGCCTGCATTCTGCCAAAGGCATGGAGTTTGATGTAGTAATACTTCCATTTCTCTCCGCTGCCGAGATGCCAGATCCTGCATTTATTCAGAACATTGGCATAAGCGATGCGACCGCGAATGATGGTCGATTGCTGTATGTTGGCGTAACACGAGCGCGCCGCGCTCTACTATTGCTCCACGATGGCGACGTCACCTCGCTATTGCCAGCAATACCGTCTTTGTACACCAAGCTAAACAGATGATTTCCGAAATAAAGACGGCGTCAGAAGCGCGAGGAGTAAAAAGGCTTTGCCATTTTACTCCTTCAAGGAACTTGTTGCACATTGCAATTGGGGATGTAGGAATTCTTTCTACAGCATCCCTAGAAAACGACGAGCGCTCTATATTCAACCCTACCGACCTCAGTCGGCTCGACGGGCAGAAGGGTCATATCTGCTGCTCCATTCAATACCCAAATGCTTGGTACTTCGATAAGGCCAGAGCTAAGGACATATTGTTTCGGGACTGGGTCGTACTTCTAGTGAAGCCCGATTATCTGTGGCAGGAGGGCACATTGTTTTGCCCTCGCAACGCGGCCGCAAGCTACGGCGCGCTCCTTAAGCCCGGCATAGCTGGTTTCGAGGGGATGTATGCGAACAGCGTCACCGGCGCGGGCGGCTTCACCCGAAGGCGGGTGGCAGCGCACCTCCCCGCCTGTCCAACAGACCAGCAGGCAGAAGTTCTGGTGGCGGATCGTATCCTGATGTCGGATATCGTCTCAGTCGCAGTCAGTTCGGAAGAGCAGGCACGCACCGAGCGCGTCAGGCTTGAGATCAATGGCCTTAATCCGGATATGTTCAGCTTCACCATTGCCCCGGGTTTTTTCGACAAGCACCAGCTCGACGCAGGTATCACTCGCGGCATCAGGGTAGCCGAGACCCCATTCGTCCCGGTTGATGGCACATGAGGCAGGAATTGCAGGCGTCCGCAGCGACTTCTATCGAGAAAGCTATCGGTACGCTGTGGGGGGCGGCGGTCGGTGACGCTATGGGCTGGCCCTACGAAGCGCGCGCGAACCCACTCAAAGGCGATGGCCCCCAAAAGCGTGGGCTTGGCCTAGAGGCTCCGTTCAAAGCTTGGGTAAAGCGGTCTGGGGGCCGCTTTCGCCCTCATCAAGAAGCGATTGCAAGTGGCGAGTACAGCGACGATACCCAGCTTCTAATTGCTGTAGCGCGCGCTCGAACGTCTAGCACTGAGTGGTGGAAGAGACTGGCCGAGGCGGAATTTCCCCTTTGGACGGTCTACGAGCGCGGCGGAGGCGGAGCAACTCTCAGAGCCACCAAAAGCCTCCTCAAAGGTGACTTACCTTGGGAGGCCCGTGCAGCCGCAACTGTGGACAAGTATTTTCAGGCGGGTGGCAATGGGGTTGCGATGCGTATTGCACCTCACTGCTTGGCGCACGCAGACGCAACTGAGTTTTACGGCCTCGCTCAAGACATCATGTCGGACGGCGTCCTAACACATGGCCACCCCCGGGCTCTCGTTGGCGCGTTGGCTTACGGGTTTTGCCTTTGGTGGGCCCTCCAGAACACCGACACACTGCGATATGGCGAACTTATTCGTGCCACCCGAAGAGGGGCGCGGGATTGGGGCGATATCCCTGACATAAGCGACCGGTGGCCTACCTGGAGTAAATGTGCCCAGCACTTTGACTTCGCTACCCACTGGCGCGAAGCAGTGGAGGAACAGGTCCGCGCGCTTGATCTAATTGACGAAGCAGTCGCCGCTGGCGCCTTGGCGATTGATCGTGAAACACTCGCCGCACTAGGCTGCTTTGATCGCCGGATTAATGGCTCTGGCACCGTGAATGCGGCTGCCGCGATCTTCTTAGCTTCGAGGCACGCCGCCTCACCCCGCGAGGGCATTCAAAGAGCGGCGAAGGCGACTGGCGCGGACACCGACACTTTGGCCTCAATGACCGGAGCGCTCTTGGGCGCGGTGGATGGTGCCGAATGGCTACTGCCATATGTCAGCATGCTTCAGGACGGAGGATTGATCCGCGAACTGGCAGAGCGAACAGCTAGAGGTGATCAGAACGAACTAGCTCATCACGTATTCAAGTCCCGAGACGCAGCAAAGCTGATTGAGGATATTCGTAGCGGGCGTTCACAGTTGGACGTCCCTGGCTTCGGGACAATGACGCCCGTTCCACACGATGGTGTTCGCTCGCTGTCTGCAAAATTCGAGGCGCTAAGCTGGAAGGCCGAACTGGCAGGGCAGACGATTTTTATAAAGCAGTTGAACGAGAAGAAGGCCGAACTGCCTCTGCCAGTCGCTACAAAGCCGAATAGCGGAACGTTCTCCGGGGTCGCACTCAACGTCGTTGATCTCGTCAGAGCACGGCGATTTTATGAAGATTTCATGGGCCTGACCGTAACCCGGGTTGCCGATAAATTTGTGCGCCTGGGTCAGTTGGCCCTAAGGGTGGGTGTCGTAGAACCCAAGGCCAACGCCATCACAATATTTGTGGAAGTTGCGGACTTACGCCTCTGCCAAAAGGTGTTGGCCGAGCACGGGCTAGATCATTCCGAAATTCTTGTACGCTCCGGGCGCGACACGTTGATTTGTCGAGATCCCGACGGCAACTTGGTCGAGATTGTTCAAAGGGCATAGCGGAAAACAAAGCGCTCGATCCTAAGGCTTCGGCGCCAACCATACGGGCCAATCAACAAGTTGGTGGCCTACTGACGCGCGAACGAGCGACTATGGATAAGTGAGGCTCTTATGGCTTGGTACGTCTCCCAGCCCTTCTGGAGCCTTTGCATAGCTTCCGCGATGATCGGGGCCATTTGAGGAACGGTGCTTAGAAATCGGTATGGTGTGCGTAGACGCTCGAACTCGTCGACACACCTACGCTTCGCAGCCGCGGTGCCCTCAAGCAGAAAGACGAGATCCCCTACGCACTTGACGCTCGCCGCCCGGCCAAACCCTGCGCCGGTCAGCATCGCAGCGAGTTCTGGATCACATACAAGAAACTGACCGGCGGCTAGTCGCCCTAATCGAGTGAACTGATCGACTGCGTAGGTCGGGATCCCGTTGCGCTCAACGCCGCAGGGGATGCTGTCGTCGGTAAAAACTTCGCCATCACGCGATCCAAGCACGGGTGGCAGGAGCAGCGCCATCTCGTTGCCCGTTGCCTTCCAAGCTCGCCGAGCAAGATCGCAGTAGAGCGCATGTTCTCCGTCCGCATAGGCGTGAAAGACCGCGTCCGGCTCCCTTATCTTTTGGCCGAGAGATAAGCGTCCGCCTAACGCCAACGCTGCTACGCCCGCCTCCGTCGGAGCGCCATACTCTCTCAACCGAAGAGCTAGCTGCTCAGGGCCCTGCTCGACGGCCGCCGCACGCTCTAGCTTGAGTGCTGGCTCATGCAGCACATTGAGCAATAAATCGCACGCGGCTTGGCAGTGTCGCCCTTTGCTAAGGTCGGCCGCCAGCAAAGCGACAGCGCGTGCTTCTCCCCCAGGCAGGGAACGCCGATGTTCACGGTTAAGGGCAAGAGAGACCGCGACCCTCAGCCCAGCTATGTTGCCGCTTCCGCAGTCCTCCATGGCGATGATTGCGAGGTCCCGCCACACTCTCGCTCCGGGCTCGTTCAGCAGCTTCTGGGCAGCGGCGATGGCAATTCCGGCGTCACCCCGGCGAACGGCCTTCTGTAGCGCGCTGCGCGCTAGCCATCGATCTGCTGGGAGCTGCCTGATCTCGAAAGTCGCATCACTCAGCTGCGCAGCGAAGCGCTCAACAGCGATAGTGGACAGATGGTCTTCGATCATTGGTTCGCCTCCTAAAAAGGGGGCGTAAACGTCTGACCCAAGTTTGAGCGTAGCGCTGTGTCAGCCAATTTCCCGAGAAGATCGCGCCTACTGCAATTGATTGCACGCCACCAAGGGCAAGTATGGGTTAGGAGACCGTGCAATTGATTGCACTGCATCTAGCTATCCCGGCGAGGCGCTCGACAACGCCTTGAACGAACCGACTTCCCAGCGTCCAAGTTCGCCGTCGGCTGGCGCATCCACGTCGTATTGATATCCGCTCCCATCCTTCGTCAGACGATATTCCGCACGGCTAAACCGTAGACGTGCCAGATGCGGCTCAGTCCCTCGATGGAAGTCGGCTACATGAGATCTGGCTCCAAGTTCAAAGCCCGAGAACGTGATCAGTTTTTCCTCTGTGGAGCCGACAGAAACATCGACCTCAGACTCCCAGAGTTGCCCCCCCATGATTAGCCCATACCGCTTACGGAGCTTCGGGTAGGTCGCAATCTGAGCCTCGGCGAGAGTATCCCTCAATCTCTCGAACGCTTCACGCTGACTAGGCGCTAATGGCAGCATTGCCGCCTCGCTTAAGGCCGAGGTCGCGTCCTCAAACACAGCCACAACTCCCCAGATCGCCGCAGCGTCTGTCAGATTGGCGACGGATGCGGCCTTGATGCGAGGGAGCCAGAAACTGTCCACCCTCTCAGCGAACGCCGCCGCCTTTCGAGGGGCCAATTGCCGTTCTAGTTCTCGGTCGACACGGGTTCGCAGTTGGGCTGCGGCGGGTAATCCCTGCAGCACGTGAGGAATACGGTTGAGCGTGACCGAAGCTTGTTCGGCATCGCCTCGGGCGAGTTGGTGTTGCGCAGTTGTAACTGCGTCGCGCACCTGCGACTCGGACATGGTTTGGGGAAGGCTCAGCGCATGACGCGGACTTCGAAGCTCCCCAACAACACCGGTCGCAATAAAGACGGCAAAGCCCACTATCGCCGCCGCGATGACCAGCCGGTCTCCGGTCCAGGTTTGCCCCCGTCGCATCGCGAACTTCTGGCCCAACGCCATTGCGACCGGATTCACCATGGCTGCCGAGACTAACGTCCCTATGCCCGCCGCACGCCCCAACGAACCTGTGAGGATGAGACACAATCCGAGCGCGGCTAGGAAGCCAGTGAAGATCCAAAGCCACTTCACGTCTGATCCGCGCATCATACGCCCCTTACTGCCCAGCTTTAATCGTAGCGAGGCGCGGTCATTTCGCAATGAGATTACGGATATGCCAATTGCCGCATTCACAGTCACTGCGATTGGGGTGCGTCGGCTCCTACACAACAGTGATGGAAGGCCTGCAGAAACGATTCGGGAGGCTCGTCGCCGCGCACCGTCGGCGTCACGGCTGGACCCAGCGCACGCTGGCCGAAAAGGCAGAGCTTTCGGAGGACATGATCTCCCGCATCGAGGCGGGAACTACGGGTGCCAGCTTCTCATCCATCGATGCGTTGGCCTCCGCATTCGGCGTCGATCCCGCTGAGCTATTCACCACCGAAATCCCCGGCGGCGCTCTAGAGCGGAGGACATTGAACGAGGTTGTGGCTCAACTCACCCCGCTCACAGACCGAGACCTGAAATGGCTTAGCGGCCTAATCTCGGCCGCACTCAAGCCGCGAAACTGATGTGCAATTGATTGCACCAGCGCCCTGGCCTTTTCAGGTAGCCAGCCAGCTAAGCCACTAAAAGCTAAGCGGCTCAGCGGAAACTAGGGGCTGCGCGACTCCTCCCCCCTCCTGAAGATTTCCATCGAGGCGCTTCAGCAGCCTATGGACCGTTGCGGCCGTCCATGGCTTTCCCTCACGGGTCGCGAGCGCCTTGCCATTGAGGCCGTCCGCAAGTCCCGTCAGCGTCATGGCCCCATGTCGCTTCAAGTCGTCTACGTGAGACGCCAAGCCGTACGCAAACTCGACAGCTGCCAACTGGCGCTTGGCCGCTAGCACCGCACCATTGGTGCCGAGTTTTACTCCCCGAGCGCGCGCCGCCTGTAGAGCGACCTTTGTTCGGATCGACACCTGCTCTCGCTCGTACTCCGCAAATGCGCTGAGTACGTGGATCATTAGGCGGTTGGCATGCGGGACATCCACAGCGATGAACTCAACTCCAGCCTCCATCAGTGCCGCAACGAAAGCGACATTGCGAGCGAGGCGGTCGAGGCGCGCGACGATGAGCGTTGCTCGCTCGCGCTGACACTGTGCAATTGATTGCAGAAGCCCGGGCCGGTTCCTTAAGCGACCCGATTCAACCTCGATGAACTCGCTAGCGAGGCTCCCGCCCTCCCTTTCGAGAAACCTTTGAATAGTTTCCCTCTGCGCTTCGAGCCCTAGGCCGCTCTCACCCTGTCGGGCAGTCGAGACCCTGAGGTAGGAGACGTACTTCTTCATTCGGGCGCTTCACAGATAAAGGGTGGTTTGTGTGTGAAGCGTGCCCCCTTGATCTGCTTATGCCAGTGAAATTCGACGCAGGCGTCTGGGGTCTCCTACGACGCCATCTCCGCCACCGTGTCGCAGAGCATCTGCGCGCCGCATAGCTCTAAGCCAACAGACCAGTACGGCCACACTTCTGCTGGATCGACTACGTCCGAGATGTGACCTTGATAGGCTGCCTCAAGAGCATCCCGCGACGTTTGCGAATAACCGAAAACATCCGCCGCCCACTTCGGGCCTCCGTGCCGCCGTGCGTCTGCGTAGCTTAGCCATTGCCATTGATTGCAAATCGCCGGCGTCAGGAGATGACCCACCCGGCGGCCGCTAATCAAATTCTTGCATGTCGGGAGCGCTGCGACGGCCAATTTGTTCGACGTGTAGTTAGTGACCACCTCCATCCGGGTAACCGGAGCCTGTCCGAAAGGTGGCTGATCATCGAAGGCAAGGCGCTCCTGTACCTTGTCGTAGAGCTTCACATCCAAAGGAGGCAGGGAACGCTTCTTGGATTTAGACACACGGTGGACGTAGACAGATTCGAGTGCGCCGCCCTCGCCAAGGTAGAGAACTCTCTTGCCTTGTTTCTCCGAACTGACGAGCAACTCCGCTATGTGAAGGCCGACAATGTCAACGGCCACGTCCAACCGAGTAATGGCTGCCTCCTGAAGGAAAGCGCCAATGTTGAACTTGTAAACCGTCTTCAGACTATCGATGAGGTCGAACATGCCGTCGTTGCCGAGCCGGGACGGATTGAGCTCCATTCTTAGACGGTAGGCACCCTTGGCCTTTTTGGCTGTGAAGTGCACAGGCCCATCACCAACCGTGACCACGACCTCCGCGTAACTTCCTCCGGCTAAACGCGTGTGCGTGACTGCGAACTTGGCCCCCGTGGCCAGTCGCCTCGTTAGGCGAGTAACTGGCGTTTCGTTGGAACCGTCAGTGGCCCACTTCCAAAGGTGATCGTCGGAGATCGACCCGATGATCGAGATCTTGTCGACAAAGGGAACGGATACCCAGACCGACTTACCCTGCACCTGCTTCATGATCGGAAAGCGATGCTTCGGAGGGATAGGCTCTGGCGACGGGGGCTTATTAGAGAGAGGTGAGCCCAGCTTCAGTTGCAATGTCACTCGCGGTTCCTCCAGCAAGAGGTACGGCGGTGAGTCGAGCTACAACGTCAACTACAGCGACCACTATAGGCACCCAAGCAAACCGGCTCAACCACTATGCGTGGCGAGCCTTATCGTAAGGGCCGCCCAGGGCCGTCACCACATCAAATCCGAAATCCAGCCGAGCTATGGTGGCCGCCTTTCGATCGAGCGGCTGCTCCTTCGTGCCGTATCGGGAAGTTTGCGACACGCCTTCGTGCCCAACCAAGGCGGCAATGTCCTCATCGATCACTGAACCCGCCCTCAGCGCTGTGACGAACGTATGTCGCCACACATGAGTAGCGCGTCCCTGCTTCCACACGCCCGCGTTCTTCAGCAGACGACCACCGAAGGCAGATAGACCCTCGCTATTCCTGCCGTGCTTGCCAGGTCGAAACTCAGCGAAAACCCGATCCTTAGGCCGAGCCTTCTTCCGTGCTTCGATGAACTGACGCAGACCGAGCACGATAAGGGGTGCGGCCAACGGCACGGCGCGGATACCGGCAGCGGTTTTGACCTGCTTCACGACTTCGCCGTCTTCGTTCTCAGTTCGAACGAGCAAGTGGGGGATGGGGCTGTCAAAGCTAAAGTCGCTGGGGAGAAGTTGGGCGAGTTCTCCCGCTCGCAGGCCCGTGAACATCAACAAGACGTTCGACCACCAGTGGCCCAACCGCCGTCGACATTCGCCGGTGCTGTGCGGGCGCTTCGGGGACAGATAGCCTTTGAAGAGCGGTGCCTCAAATAGGACCCGCAATTCGCTCGCGGAGAATGGCTCAGGTGATTTTGCGACCTCCCCTTTCTGCCTTGGCAGCCGAATGCCGGCCGTGGGGTCGACGTCGAGCTCGCCGCTCTCCAGTAGCCAAGCAAAGAGCCCCTGAACTGACTTCCAGTATCGTCCTGAGGTGACGGACTTTAGTTGTTGCGAAGGATCATCCGTCAGCTTCCGCTTGAACGGGATAGCCTGCCCCTTCTCGGCCTTGAGCCGTTGGAGGTCCCGGCGGAAGGCTCGCATCCTTTCGGGGGTGACGCCTCGCAAGTCAGATGTGTCGCCAAGCTCCTCGGCCAACCAGCGAAGAACACGCGCTAGCTCTTCAATGTGCGACTTGCTGAGGCCATGTAGGCGCTTCTCCTCAAGATAGGTCTGTCCCTGATCCTTCAGTGTTACCGCGTTAGCGAGCCTCGGGGGCACCATTGCCGCTATCGGTTTCGCGGCCTTCTGGCGATCAAGCGAAGCGAGCACTTCGTCGCTGGGCACGAATTTGCGGAGAGGATCGTCCAGCAGCTGGCGAAAGTGCTCCAGAGTTTCGCGCTCGACCCGCAAGGCCAGGATCAATGCATAAGACTTTAGATCGTCAGCCAAATCATTGAACACCAGCCCGGCGTCAGCTGCGATCTCCTCGACATAGAGCCGCTTCCTGAAGGGGGCATCCGCAAAATCGCAGGACACCAGGAGCTCATCAAGCTCGACGAGCTGGGTGCGGATTTCAGTCAGCCAGTAAGCTCGATCATACTCAGGATCACGCTTATCGAATCCGTGCGGACCGTGGTGTTCCTTCGCCAATCGGTCGAAGTATCTGCCTGCGGCCGCCTCAAGAGCCTCACGGGACCCGCCAACGTTGGCGAACTGCATCATCAATTCCCGAAACCAGACCGTCGCGGAGAGGCAGCGCCGCCGCGCCTCCCTCGCATCCTTGGTGTAAAGCGATCTACGAAGCTCCACCATCCCGAGCTGAGATGCCAGCGCCAGAGGGATTCGCAGGCGAATTGCATACACCGCCCCGCGCCGCTCCAAGTGAGCGGGTTTTGGCCCAGACATCAGCGCTGTGGAGCAGGGTTGTGGAGCAGTGTTCCACCGCAACGGCTACTCCAGACGGAGATCCGTTGAGATTGTTGGATTTTCTGAAAGGGATGGCGCACCCGACACGATTCGAACGTGTGACCTTTGCCTTCGGAGGGCAACGCTCTATCCAGCTGAGCTACGGGTGCGTTCCGGGAGGCGGGTTCTAGCTGAAAGCGCGGATGCGCGCAAACGCCTTACCCGCCTACCCTTCTAGTCCTTCACCGGATCTGCCGCCGTAGCCGAGCCGTAGGTCAGGGAGACGAACACGTCCTCCAGGTCCGGGTCCTCGGTGGCGATGTCCTTGATGTGCAGGCCGGCCGCACGGACGGCGGCCAGGACCTGCTCGACGCTGGACTGGCCGGTCTTGTAGCTGACGGCGAAGGCGCCGCCGGCCCGGATCTTGGTGTCGAAGCCGGGCAGGACGGGCGCGACCGTCACGGGCTCCTCGGGCGTCACCACCACATTGCGGATGTCCAGCCGGCGCAGCAGGGTCGAGGTCGGCTCACAGGCCACTACCTCGCCGCGATTGACGATGGCGATCTGGTCGCAGAGCTCCTGCGCCTCCTCCAGGTAGTGGGTGGTCAGCACGATGGTCACGCCCTGCTGGTTCAGGCCGACCACGTACTGCCAGAGCTGTCGGCGCAGCTCGACATCGACGCCGGCGGTGGGCTCGTCCAACACCAGGACCGGCGGATGGTGGACCATGGCCTTGGCCACCATCAGGCGGCGCTTCATGCCGCCCGACAATTGGCGGACATAGGCGTTGGCCTTATCGGACAGACCGAGGGCAGCAAGCAGTTCGTCCGTCCGACGTTCGCTCTTTGGCACGCCGTAAAGGCCCGACTGCACGTCGAGCGATTCCTTCGGCGTGAAGAAGACGTCGGCCGCCAGTTCCTGCGGCACCACCCCGATAGCCGCGCGGGCGTCGCGTGGATGGGTGTCGATGTCACGGCCCCAGATCTTCACCGTGCCGCTGGTCTTGCGCGTCAGACCCGCCAGGATGTTGATGAAGGTCGATTTGCCGGCCCCGTTCGGCCCCAGCAAACCGAAGATCGAGCCGCGCGGGATCTTCAAGTCGATGCCGTTGAGCGCCTGCTTCTCCGGGGTGGTCTTGGTGGCGGCGTAGGTCTTGAAGAGACCCTGAGCCTCGATGGCGTAGTCGGGAAGATCCATGGAGCCTGCGGCGGTCTGAAGAGGGAACGGATATATGCGGCCGCGACGCGAATTGACGCCCCGGCGGCCCGTCGCATAGGTATGGCCCGCCGGGGCCGTAGCCAAGGCCGCATCGACCAATTCGCTCGCTAACCTTTTTCCGAGGCGGGCCGCACAGGAATTCAGACCATGGCGCGCAAGGCCAAGCCGATCCCCGACACCGCCGCGACGATGTCGGCTCCCGACCTGGGCGCGGGTCCGGCCCCGGAGACGGTGACCGTGCGTTCGCATCGCATCGCCTGCGACGGCGTCGGGGGCGCGCTAGGCCATCCACGCGTCTGGCTGGAGATGGGAGCCGCCGGTTATATCGACTGCTCCTACTGCGACCGCCGCTTCGTCTTGGCTCATGGTTCGGACGGTCACGAGGACGAACGTCTGGCTCCCGGCGTGTACGAAGGCGCCAGCGGCCACTGACCCCGCGTCAATTCGCCCCAAGGTGAAGCTTCTATCGGCTTAAGGGTCGTTAGGAACCGGCTGCGTAAAACCCCCAATGAAGCCGCGATCTTTCTATCGCGGTCAGGTTTTGGGGGACCTGAAATGAAGAAATTCACGCGCCTGGCGCTGGCGACCACCTGTCTCGCCGTCGCTTCGACCAGCGCCGCCTTCGCTGGTGATGCGTCCGAGGCGCAATGGAGGTTCTCGGGCACTGTGCGGGTCCGGTATGAGACCCTCGATAACCAGGTCAGGCCCAACTTCAACGCGCAGGACGACTTGTGGAGCGTCCGGACCACCCTGGCCGCTGAGCGGCGTCAGGGCCCGCTGACGCTGTTCGCCGAGATGTACGACAGCCGCGTCTATGGCGCGGACCGCCGCTCGCCGATCGGCACTAACGAGGTGAACACCGCCGAACTGGTCCAGGCCTATGCGGCGCTGAAGCTGGATGGGGACGCGCTGGGGCCAGTGACCCTTCAGGCAGGTCGCTTTATGCTGAACGTCGGCTCCCGCCGCCTGGTCGCGGCCGACGACTATCGCAACACCACCAACGGCTATACCGGCGTACGGGTCGACATGGCGCCGGCCGGGGTCAAGACCACCCTGATCTATGTGATGCCGCAGGTGCGTCGCCCGAACGACATCCAGTCGCTGCTCGACAACGAGCAATATCCGGACACCGAGAACGACGATCTTGTGGTCTGGGGCGGGGTGGCTGCGCGCCCGAAGACGATCGGCAAGGCGACTCTGGAAGGCGAGTTCTTCCATTTCGAAGAACACGATGGCCCCAATGGTCCGACGCGCGACCGCAACCTGGACACCTTCGGCGCGCGGGTGATCCTCGATCCTGCCGTGGCCGCCTGGGACTATGAAGTCGAAGTGATCGGCCAGACAGGGACGGTCAGCCGCGGTACGGGGGCGAACGACCCGACGCTGGACGTGCGCGCCGGCTTCGTTCACGCCGACGTAGGCTACACCCGCGACGGCGCCTGGAAGCCACGCCTGTCGCTGGAGCTGGATTATTCCAGCGGCGACGAGCCGGGCGGCAAGTACGGCCGCTTCGACACCCTGCTGGGCATGCGTCGCGCAGACTTCGGCCCCTCGGGCATCTACGCCGCCATCGGCCGCGCGAACATCATCACTCCGGGCATCCGCCTTGAAGTCGCTCCGAACAAGCGCCTGGACGCCTTCGCCTCGTTCCGCAGCATGTGGCTGGCCGCGGACACCGACAGCTTCTCGACCACTAGCGTGCGCGACGCCACGGGCGCCTCCGGAGACTTCGCCGGTCACCAGATCGAAGGCCGCGTTCGCTATTGGGCGGTGAAAGATCGCTTGCGGCTCGAGGCTAACGCCCTGGTTCTCGCTAAGGGCCGCTTCCTGCGCGACGCGCCCAACGCCCCCAAGAACGGCGAGAACAGCGCCTATCTGGCGCTAAGCGCGATCACGCAGTTCTGACGGTCAGGATCCTTCCTTCGGCGCCGGTTCGCTCAGATTGAAGCGAATCGGCAGCCGAACGGTGGCGCCGTCCGGCGCCAGACCATCCTCCCCCCAGGCGTTCACCTGCATCGAACTGGCGATCGCGACAGCCGCCTCGCCAAAGCCCAGGTCGGCCGGATCCGCGCGAACGGGCTTGCAGTCGATCAGCCGTCCGCCGACCGCCACAACGCATTGCGCGATACCCAGGCCCTTGTTGACGCCCTTGGCGACGGCCTGTTCCGGGAATACCGCCAGAACTTGGCTGAAGTCGGCGGAACGTGACCATTGCGCATTACTGAGCGCTCGCGGTTCGGTGTAAATCGCAGGATTGAGGAATTGTATCGGCACCGTCACGCCGATCTCCTTCAGGAGATCAGGCGAAAGCCCCGATAGTCGCAGCTTGAACTTCGGCACAAGCTTGTACGCGGCGTCCTTGAAAACGCTCTTGTCCGGAGACACCAGGACTTCGCGACACCCCCGCAAAGCCCCGTCGGGTTTGGGGAAGCAGGTCAGGGTCACGCGGGCCGTCTCCAGCTCCGTCCCAATCCCTCTCGGCCACAGCGCCGCTACATCCGCTGAGGTCGGCGCGGCGTCCCACAGGGGGCGCTGAAGCATCTTGAAGCTCTTGCCGACGTCCGTGGCCCAGCCGCCCCCGCCAGAAGCGCCGAATACGATCGGAATCCTCGCCGTCCCTTTGACGGGCTTGCCGTTCTCGGTCTTGGGCTGCATTTCGAAGGCCCCCGACAAGGCGAGCGCGGCTGAGCCGAAGCCGAGACCGGCGGGCTCCTCGGACACCACCGTGCACTGTTCAAGCAGTCCGATGGTGTTGACCTGGCAAGAGATCGTCGCCTTGCCGCCCACTCCCCGCTTAAGCGCCGCCGCCGGCCAAACGCCCCGCAGATCGTCGGCGCTGGGCTTGCGCCGCCAGTCCGGCGGCCGCACCTCGCCCCGGGCGGTTCGGGTGACGAAACCCGACTCGAAGAAGTCTATCGCGAAGCGCACCTTCGTACCGGTGTGTCGCGCGACATCCTCTGGGGTCATACGGTACTTGGGCGCAATCGCCAGGGCGGCGGTCCCGAAGTTGTAGTTCACGGGGTCTTCGCTGATCACCGCGCAGGCCGTGAGCGCGCCGTTCGACATTACGGCGCAATCAAGGACCGCCTGGCCATTCAACTTCTCATCATGAGCGCGCTTGGGATAGGCCTTGTCGAAGTCCTTGCCGGAAGGCTTTGAAAGCCAATTGGGCTCGGCAATCTCCGGCTCGGCGGACCAGGAAGTTCCGGCAGCCAGCATGGCGGAAACAAGTCCAACAAGAATTTCGCGCGGCATAACAACCCCAGGGAGAACTTTTTGCAGACAACCCTTATTCCGCAAAGGGATCAAGACAGTCGCTGATCGGGGCTGACCCGAAGCGTTCGCGCGCCTATCTTCCGCGCCATGACCGACACGCTCGCGCCGACCGCCGCCGCTCCTGACCGCCCGCTGACGCAAGACGGCCCCGCCGTGCGCCTGTTCCTGGTGGATGGCTCGGCCTTCATCTTCCGCGCCTATCACGCCCTGCCGCCGCTGACCCGCAAGAGCGACGGCCTGCCTGTCGGCGCGGTGTCCGGCTTCTGCAACATGCTGTTCAAGCTGATGCGCGACATGCAGGGTGACGCGCCGACCCACCTGGCGGTGATCTTCGACCATTCGGAGAAGACGTTCCGCAATGACCTGTACGACAAGTACAAGGCCCATCGCCCGCCGCCGCCCGAAGATCTGATCCCGCAGTTCGCTCTGGTGCGTGAGGCGACCCGCGCCTTCGGCGTGCCCAGCATCGAACTCGCCGGCTACGAGGCCGACGACCTCATCGCCGCCTATAGCTGCGCCGCCCGAAACGCCGGAGGCGAGGCGATCATCGTCTCGTCCGACAAGGACCTGATGCAACTCATCGACGACTCCGTGTCGATGTACGATCCGATGAAGAACGTGCGCCTGGGCCGCGAGCAGGTAATCGAGAAGTTCGGCGTCCCGCCCGAGCGGGTGGTGGACGTGCAGGCCCTGTGCGGCGACAGCGTCGACAACGTGCCCGGCGCGCCCGGCATCGGCATCAAGACCGCCAGCGCTCTGATCAACGAGTATGGCGACCTCGACACCCTGCTGGCCCGCGCCGGCGAGATAAAGCAACAGAAGCGCCGCGAAACCCTGATCGAGTTCGCTGACCAGATCCGCCTGTCCCGGGCCCTGGTGAAGCTGGATTGCGACACCCCCCTGCCAGAGCCGCTGGACGATCTGGTCTTGCGCGAGCCGGACAAGGAAGCACTGGGCGTCTTCCTGGAGGACATGGGTTTCCGCACCCTGGCGACGCGCATCGGCCGCGGCGGCGCCGGCGCGCCCTTGCCGGGCGTGGCCGCGACCGCCGCCGCCAAGCCTTCAGTGGAGGCCGCCCCCGAAGGCGCCATCGACCACGACGCCTATGTCTGCATCCGGGACCTGGCCACGCTCGACGCCTGGATCGCAAAGTCACGCGCAGCGGGGGTCGTCGCCTTCGACACCGAGACCGACGCTCTGTCGTCAGCCACGGCCGGTCTGTGCGGGATCTCCCTGGCCATCGCGCCGGGTGAGGCGGCTTACATTCCCGTAGGCCACTGCGAGAAGGAAGGCTTGGCGCTGGAGGCCGCCGCCGACCTGGCGCAGATTTCGCTGCAGGATGTCATCGATCGATTGAAGCCGCTCCTTGAAGATCCGGCGGTCCTGAAGATCGCCCAGAACGCCAAGTACGACATCGCCGTCCTCGCCCGGCATGGGATCAACGTGGCGCCGATCGACGACACCATGTTGATCTCCTACGTGCTGGAGGCTGGCCTGCACGGTCACGGCATGGACGAGCTGTCGCGCCTGCACCTGGGGCATAGCCCTATCCCCTTCAAGCAGGTCGCCGGCACGGGAAAGAGTGAGATCAGTTTCAAGCACGTGGAGCTGAAGCCAGCCACACGCTACGCGGCTGAGGACGCCGACGTCACCCTGCGCCTCTACAACCGCCTCAAGCCGCGCTTGGCGCGCGAGGGCCTGCTGACGGCTTACGAGACCCTGGAGCGCGGCCTGCCGCCGGTGTTGGCGCAGATGGAGAACCACGGGATCAAGGTGGATCCCGAAGCCCTGCGGAAGCTGTCCAACGACTTCTCTTTGCGCATGGCCGAATATGAGGCTCGGGCCCAGCAGATTGTCGGCCGCCCCTTCAACCTGGGGAGCCCCAAACAGATCGGCGACATCTTGTTCGGCGAGATGCAGCTGACCGGCGGCAAGAAGACCGCCACGGGCCAGTGGTCGACCGACAGCGACGTACTGGAGAGTCTGGCCGCCGAGGGCAACGAGCTGCCGCGCGTCTTGCTAGACTGGCGTCAGCTGTCGAAGCTGAAGGGCACCTATACCGACAACCTGATAGCGGCGATCGCGCCATCGACCGGGCGGGTGCATACGTCGTTCGCCATGGCCTCGACCACCACCGGCCGCCTGTCGTCCAACGACCCCAACCTGCAGAACATTCCGGTCCGCACCGAGGAAGGCCGCAAGATCCGCAAGGCCTTCATCGCCGAGCCTGGCCATGTGCTGATCAGCGCCGACTACAGCCAGATCGAGCTTCGCCTGCTGGCCCACATCGGCGACATCCCGCAGCTGAAGCGGGCGTTCGCCGAAGGCCTGGACATTCACGCCTCTACCGCCTCGGAGATGTTTGGTGTGCCGATTGAGGGCATGGACCCGATGATCCGCCGCCAAGCCAAGGCCATCAACTTCGGCATCGTTTACGGCATCAGCGCCTTCGGTCTGGCCAATCAGTTAGGCATCCCGCAAGGCGAGGCCGGCGCCTATATCAAGACCTACTTCGAGCGCTTCCCCGGCATCGGGGCCTATATGGATCGCACAAAGGCCCAGGTGCGCGAGCAGGGCTTCGTCAGCACGATCTTCGGCCGCAAGGTCAACATCCCAGAGATCGGCGGCAAGTCCGTGGCCCAACGCCAGTTCGCCGAGCGCGCCGCCATCAACGCCCCGATCCAGGGCTCGGCCGCCGACGTGATCCGCCGCGCCATGGTTCGCATGCCGACCGCGCTGACGGAAGCCGGCCTCAAGGCCCGCATGTTGCTTCAGGTACACGATGAACTGGTCTTCGAAGCGCCCGAAGCCGAGGCCGAGGCGACCTGCGCCCTGGTGAAGGCGGTGATGGAGAAGGCCGCCGAGCCGGCGGTCTGCCTGACGGTGCCGCTGGTGGTCGAGGCTCGCGCGGCGTCGAACTGGGACGAAGCCCATTGATAAAGGAGTCCTGGATACGGATCGAGCACGGCGGTCTTTCGGCGGAGATCAACCCGCTCGGCGCGGAGCTGTCACGTCTGACGGACAGCCAAGGCCGAGAACTGCTGTGGGACGGAGATCCGGCCTGGTGGACCGGCCGCGCGCCGCTGCTGTTCCCCGTGATCGGCGGGCTGAACGGCGGCGTCTATCGGTTCGGCGGCAAGACCTATCCGATGACCAAACACGGCTTCGCTCGTCACAAGCAGTTCGCGATCATGGAGCAAACGGCGGATCGGGTGCTTATGCGACTGGAGGCCGATGACGACACCCTGGCTTCCTATCCGTTCGCGTTCCGTCTGGACGTCGCCTTCGCAATCGCCGACGACGCTTTGGTCAATACGGTCACGATCTCGAACCTCGGCGAGGGTGAGATGCCGGCAAGCTTCGGCTTTCATCCCGCGCTACGCTGGCCGCTGCCCTATGGCGGCGACAAGCTGGAGCACATTCTGCGCTTCGCGGAACCGCAACCCCAACCGATCCGTCGCGTAGGCGACGACGGGCTGGTGCGTCCCGAACGCCTGCCGACCCCGGTCAAAGGGCGCGACATGCCTTTACGGGAAGAGATGTTCGTCAACGACGCCGTGATCTTCGACGACCTGGCCAGCCGCAGGCTGGTCTTCGGCGTTCCCGGGCAGCCAGGAATCGAGGTGGCGTTTCCAGACAGCCCACACCTCGGCGTCTGGACCAAGCCTGGCGCGGACTACATCTGCATCGAACCGTGGAGCGGCTTCGCGGATGCTCAAAACTACGCTGGCGACATCCAGGACAAGCCAGGCGTTTTCCTTGTGCAGCAAGGAAAACACGCAACCTTCTTGATGACGATCAAGCCAGAATCCAAGTTTTGAAAAGCTAGAAAATGGCAAAACAACCTCCAGGCGAACTATCATTCCAAAAGAATGCCAGTCCCCGGACGAGCAATCCAAATACTGGATCGAACAATTCAAATCGAACGAGTGTTAGACGGGGCCGGCCTTTCTGCGCCACAAGTCGCGCGACAATCCGACGCGCCGCCAAACCCTGAGCATTAAGACTCGTTAAATATATCGCAGGCATCGAATGCTTTAGGCTTGAGGTGCTCGGCTGGCGAGAAATCGCTTGCCATAAATGCGGAAACCCCAAGCCGACAAAGGGCTAGGGGACCTTTCATGACGTTCAACGACCTGCGCATTCCGGCCAAACTGATGGTCATCTTCAGCGCAACCATCGCCGTGATCGTCGCCATGGGCGCGGCGATCTTCATCAGCAACGAACGTCTCGACGCATCGATCCGGCGGACCGAACAAGCCCACAAGGTGATCAGCGCCATCGAGGGCGCGCGCTATCGGCTGTCCCGCCAGGAGAACTCCCTGCGCGGGCTGCTCCTTTCGGGCGACGACTATTATCGTGGTCGCCTGGTGGACTCGCACCGCCCCGCCTACGAGGCGCACGTGGCCGAGCTGGAGAAGCTGTTCGCCGGCGACCCCAAGGGTCTGGCCCGCGTCGCCAATCTCCGCACCAGCTTCCAGGTCTGGACCGACGGCGCCATCAATCCCGCCATCCAGCTCGCGGCCGATCCGGCGACGCGCGCGCAAGGCGCCGCCATGGTCAGCAACGACGGCATCGCAGACAAGCTGATCACGCCGGTGGAAGAGACCGCTGACGAGATCCAAGCCACCGCCGAGGCCGCAATGAAAGCCGAGGCCGAAAGCCAGGCATCCATCGCCTTCTGGACGAAGATCGTGGTGATGGTCGGGGTCGCCCTGGTCGCCCTGACCGCCATCGGCGCCGGCCTTCTTCTGCGCCGCTCCATCGCTGTCCCGGTGACCGCAATGACCGGCGCGATGCGGCGCCTGGCGTCCGGCGACAACTCCGTTGATGTGCCGGCCATCGGCCGCAAGGACGAGGTCGGCCAAATGGCCGATGCGGTCCAGACCTTCAAGGACAACGCCCTGGCCAAGATTCGCCTGCAGGCGGAAGCGGAGGCCGCCCGCCTGGAAGCCGAACGCCTGGAAAGCGCCGCCGAAGAGGAGCGCCGTCGCAACGAGGCGATCCAAGCGATGGTCGTCGACACCCTGGCCGACTGCCTGTCGCGCCTGGCCGACGGCGACCTGACCTGGCGCATCGACGCCGAGTTCGCCGGCCGCTACGCCAAGCTGAAGGAAGACTTCAACGTGGCCATGACCAAGCTGCAGGAAACCATGGCGGTGATCGCCGGCGCCTCCAGCGGCGTAAGCTTCAGCGCCGACGAGATCGCCAGCGCCTCAGACCAACTGTCGCGTCGCACCGAGCAGCAAGCCGCATCGCTGGAAGAAACCGCCGCCGCTCTCGATCAGATCACCGCCACGGTGAAGAAGACCGCCAGCGGCGCCAAGGAAGCGACCGTTCTGGTCACCTCGGCCCGCGACGGCGCCGAACGGTCTGGCCAGGTCGTCCGCCAAGCGGTCACCGCCATGGGCCAGATCGAAAGCTCCTCGCGGGAGATCGGCAACATCATCGGCGTCATCGATGAGATCGCCTTCCAGACCAACCTCCTGGCCCTGAACGCCGGCGTCGAAGCCGCCCGGGCCGGTGAGGCCGGCAAAGGCTTCGCGGTCGTCGCCTCGGAAGTGCGTGCCCTGGCCCAGCGCTCGGCCGAAGCGGCCAAGGAGATCAAGGCCCTCATCAACACGTCCACCGACCAGGTCGGATCGGGCGTGGATCTGGTGGGCCAGACCGGCCAAGCGCTGGAGCAGATCGTCGCCCAGGTGGCGGAGATCGACGCCCTGGTCGCCGACATCGCCGCCTCGGCTCAGGAGCAATCCACCGGCCTGGGCGAGGTTAATGTGGCGGTCAATCAGATGGACAGCGTCGTCCAGCAGAACGCCGCGATGGTCGAGGAGGCCACCGCCGCGACCCACGCCCTGAAGGGCGAATCCTCCGAGCTGGCCCGAATGGTCGCCCGCTTCAAGGTCGGCGACGTTGCGACCAAGACCCCGTCCAACGCTGATCGTCCATCAGCGCAGCCCCGTCGCCAGACGGTCACGGCCGACCAACGGCCTGGCGCCCGCACGGTGGCGGCCATGAAGCCGACCACCCAACTGGCCGCCGACGAGTGGGAGGAGTTCTAGGGCACGCGCCCTAGAGTATGATCGGGTTCGAAGAGACGTCCCGGGGCCCTACGCCGCCCTGGGCGTTTTTCGTTTCCTGAGCTCCGATCATCTTGCTGACTCGGGCGATCAGGTCCTGGGCGATGAACGGCTTGGTGATGTAGCCGTTGGCGCGCAGCTGTCCGGCCCGCTCGACATCCGCCTTGGTGTTCTGGGCGGTCATCATCAGCACCGGCACGGTCTTGGTTTTCGGGTCGTAGCGCAGCTCCCGAAGCACGGCGAAGCCGTCCATCATCGGCATGGATATGTCGAGCAGCACCAGATCCGGGGGCGAGCGCTTGATGCGGCTTAGACCGGTCTGGCCGTTCTGCAGCCAGTCCACCTCGTAGCCGGCGGCCTTCAGGCGCACCTGCACCCATTCAGCGATCAGAGCGTCGTCCTCCACCAGGACGATCTGCCTGCCCCGGACTTTCTCATTCACAGAAGCCGTCATCCTATCGCCTCCAAATCCGCCTCTGCAGCCGGCGCCGCGATCTCGCACCAGAAGATCGAACCCCCGCCAGGCGCGGGTGAATAGCCAGCCTCACCGCCCATGGCCAGAGCCAGACCGCGACAGATCGCCAGACCAAGACCCGCCCCTCCGTGGACACGGCTGGACGAGTTATCGGCCTGGTTGAACCGTTCAAAAAGCGTCGCGCGGCGGTCTTCTGGAACCCCTGCGCCGGTGTCGATGACAGCCACTCGCAGGCGCCCCTCGCCCACAGCCACGACGTGGAGGCGGACCGAGCCAGCGTCCGTGAATTTCACAGCGTTGGTCAGGAAGTTCAGTACTACCTGGCGCAGCCGCGCGGGATCGACCGACACGGCTTGCGGGACATTCGGATCGATCTGCAGCCGAAGCTCCAGATTGCGTGCCTCGGCGGCGTTCCGCACATGGTCGAGCGTAGCGCTCAGCAGATCCGGCAGATTCGTCGCCTGCGGATCCAGGCGCAGCGACCCGGAATCGATCCGCGAGAAGTCGAGCACGTCATTGATCAGCTCGAACAGATTTCCCGCCGCTTGACGGACGCATTGGGCGTAGCGGCGCTCGGCCGGCGGCATGACGTCGCTCTCCACCAACAGGTCGGAGAAGCCCAGGATCGAGGTGAGGGGTGTGCGAAGTTCGTGATTCATGGCTCCCAGGAAGTCCGCCTTGGCAACCGCCGCCTGCCCCGCCGCGACGCGGGCGGCGACCAGTTCAGCTTCGGCTTCCTTGCGGGCGGTGATGTTGCGCATCACGTCGATGAACTCGATAGGCTTCCCCGCCTCATCCCGACGCACCGAGGGGTTGGCCTCGAACCAGTGCCACTCGCCATCCGGCATCCGGGAGCGGAACTCGATAGGCGTCCGCTCCGCCGCCTCGTCGTCCATCAGGCGGCGCGCATTGGTGATCAGTCGCGGCATGTCGTCGGGATGGATGAAATCCTGCATGAAACGGCCGACCAGCTCTTCCGGCCGATAGCCCTTCACCTGCACGCTGGCGGGCGAGACGAACAGCATCCGTCCGCTCGGCGCATAGCGGATGATCATGTCGGTGGCGCTGTCGGCCATGAGGCGGTAGCGGCGCTCGCTGGCCTCCGCCTCACGACGGTGGCGGTCCGCGCGTCGGCGCGCCTTCTTCAGCGACACCATCAGCCGGCGCTGGCGGGCCAAGGCCGCGGCCACCGGTAAGGTCGACGCCGCCATGGCCAGAAGAAAGCCCTGCAGCACCAGAATGCGGACCGTGAATGATGCCGGTATCAGCATTATCGGCCCCGAGCCGGCCACTGTCGCGCCCATGGAGATCACCGCCGCCGCGAGTAGCGCCAGCGCTCCGCCGAACGCGCCATTGCGGAATGTGACGAGGACAAGCGCTGGCGGAACCAGGAACAGAATGGGATAGCGCGACTGGCTGAAGACCGCCGCCAGCACGGCGAGCAGGAAGACGCCCATCAACAGGTCGCCCGCCCGCCACCCCCGCAGCCGCCGACTGCGCAGGCGACGTGGCGAGATCATGAGCAAGGCGGGAGTCACCACCAGCAGACCCAGCATGTTGCGAGAGAACCAGACCGTCCAACTCCAAGGCGGAGCTGGCAGGCCCAGAACCATGATGACGCCCTCGGAAAGACTCGCCGAAACAGCCGATGCGACGATCGTCAGGCCGCCGAACACCATCAGGTCTCGGGCGCGGGTGAAGTCCAGGCCGCGCGGCGTGAAACGCTGAAGCGCCATAAGGCAGAGCAGAAGTTCAACGGCGTTGGCGGCGTACAGCGCCATTGCCTGAGGCGTCGCCCACACCGCGTGAGCGCTGGCCGCCGCGACCATCCCGACATAGCCGCCGACGATCATCCACGATCGCGCCGGCGTCGGAGCGCGCAGCATGAGAGCGAGGACCACGGCGTTGGCCGGCCAGATGGCGGCGAAGTGCCCGGCTTCCCGCGCGAAATTCAAGCTGCCAGCTGTGCACAGCGCCGAGGCCAGCAGGGCCGCAAGCGTCCAGGCTACCGCCGGAACGCTCGCCTGTCGGCTATTCTGCGATGTGCGTGCGGACTGCCCCATCGGCCTATGGTGCGCTTCAGATTTGGGAGAAGCGTTAAGACAATCTGGCCGGTGACATCAGGCCGCACGCCGCTGCACCGGCCTGCATGCCCGTGCAGCAGCCTGAACCAGCGTCCCGGGCTAACAACAAGCAACTTGAGGCCTAGCGCCTCCGCGGCGCAAAGGCCGCTCCTCGACAAGAAAAGCATCCGCCGACGCGGCCCTATAGCCGGGTCAGAACCTATTGATTGATGACCGCCATGACCAACAACGCCTCGCCCTTGTGGCTTCTATCCGCCCTATTCTTCCTCGCCGCCTCGCTATTTGCTTGGATGTCGCCGCAAGCTGAAACCACCCTGCGCGTCGGTATGCTGGGGATGAGCGCCCTGAGCATTTTCCTGTTCACCCGCACGCCGCGCGAAAATGGCGGCGAGACGTCGGCTCCCAGCGCCCGCACGCCCGCCAACGATTTCTGACGCGCCGCCGCCCTGGAGCGGCGCAAAGGTCCGGAAATGGAAAAGGCCCCGTCGTTTAGCGACGGGGCCTTTTTGGTGGAGCCGAGGGGAGTCGAACCCCTGACCTCGTCATTGCGAACGACGCGCTCTACCAACTGAGCTACGGCCCCCTGCCGAGGCAGGAAGGCGCACATACGGCGGCGGCCCGATCCCTGTCAAGGGTTGCCGCGGCGGTCCCAGGGCGGATACAACCCAGGCATTGGATTTGTCTGGAGGCCCCATGGGCTACGCCATCGTTTGGCTGGTGAACACGATCATCAGCCTGTTGATCTTCCTGATCTTCGCCCGGGCGATCGTCAGCTGGCTGGTGGCGTTCGACATCATCAACACGCGCAACCGTTTTGTGTATCAGGTGCTGACTATGCTGGAGCGGATCACCGATCCGATCCTCAGCCCGCTGCAACGCGTTCTGCCGACGCTGGGCGGCATCGACATCAGCCCCATCGTGGCCTGGCTGCTGCTGCAGTTCGTTCAGATCATCTTCAACCGCACCCTGGCTCCGATCATCGTAGGGGCTCTCGGCTAGGCATGGCCGCCCGGATCGCGGTCCGCCTGACGCCTCGCGGCGGGCGTGACCGCATCGACGGCTGGGACAAGGACGGCGACGGCCGCCCCTATCTGAAAGCGCGCGTCAGCGCGCCGCCAGCCGACGGCGAGGCCAATGCGGCGCTCGCGATCCTACTGGCCAAGACGCTGGGCGTGCCCAAGTCCGCGATCACGATCGTCGCCGGTCAGACCGCTCGTCTCAAGCAGGTCGAGATCGAGGGACTGGAGACCGACGAGGCGCTGAACCGCCTCGCCGGATGATATCCGACTAGGCCAGGCCAAGCTCCAGGCCCGAAGAGGTGAAGCCGCCCGCGCCCGCGCCGCCGGTCAGGTCGACATTGTAGTCGGCTTCGCCATTGAAGGCGTCGGCTAGGAAACCGCGAGTCCCGTCATAATAGACGCCGACCTTGGCGTTCATGCCCGCGAACATCAGGAACCCGACCATCGCCGCCTTAGCGCCGATCGCGCTGCCGCCCAGGGCGGTGAAATAGGCCAGCTGCGCCATGACATAGGCGATGGCTTCGGTGACGTTGATGCCCGCCGCCTCAGCCTTGTCCAGGCCGATGATGGTGTCATAGGCCGACTTCACGGCGTCCTCGAAGGACAGCTGTCCGTACTGCGCCTCGAAATTGGCGGCGCCCTCGCCGCCGGTGCCCAGGCTGACCGCGAAATTGATGTAGCGGTTGTCCGGGCTGAAGGTGGCGTAATAGGGATCGGTTAGGTCGTTCTCGTTATCGTCGCTGTTGACGAGATAGGTGACGCCTTCCTTCGTCGGCGTGGCCCCGGTGAAGAACTGATAGGCCTGCAGCGCCACGGCCGTGGTGTCGGTGGCGAATTCGACCATCTTGTCGATGACGGTCTCTTCCGAGATCAGGCCCGCCTGGAGCTGGGCGACCAGGTCCGCCATCTGGAGGACCTCTTCGTAGATCGGGTTGGGAATCTCTTCGCCGCTGGGCAGGATGATGGTCGGTTGCCTCGCCTTTTCCGAGGTGGGATCGACGCCGGTGACGTTGTCGAAGGACTCGACGATCGCGTCCGGGAGCTGGGCGCCCGGCCCCTGACCTGGGTTGGGTGGAGGCGGGGGCGGTGGGGGCGGAGGAGCGGGCTCTTCCGGTTCAGGATCCGGAGCCGGCGCGGTGTAGGGCGTGAAGTTGATCACGCCGCTGCTGGTTCCCTGATCGAAGATGAACCCGGCCGACGTAAAGACCACGCTCATGGGCGAGGTCGTGTCGTTGATGAAGGCCCCATGATCGGCGCTGTCCACAAAGTCGGTCACCTTCACATCGGTGACGCTGACCCTCGGCCCGCTGACCGTCTTGCCCTCTTCGCCTACGCGAATCCCGGTCGAAGCGCCGTCGATCGTGCCGTTCCGAATGATCACAGCGCCGGTGAACGTCGCGGGGCTGGCGTTATAGCTCGGCGCGTCATTCCGCGCCTTGATGGTGATGGCGCCGGCGTTGTTGTGCGACGTCCCCGCTCCGTTCGACGTACCCACATCCGTGAACGTGAAGTTCTGGATGGTGATGCCGCTGTAGGAACCGCTCTTTAGGTTGATGTCGATGCCGGCGCCGTGCTCACCGATATTGCCGAAGGAGTCGCCGCGGCCGAACACCCCGACATTGGTCATGGTGACGCCCGTTATCAGCGCATCGGCCAGCGCTTCGGTATAGATGCCCTTAGCGCTGAGGTCCTGGAATAGCGTCCCAGTGATGTTGACGTCCTTGAGCTGGCCGTCGGTCAAACTGCTCGTGCTCTTGGTGAAATCCGTCCCCTGATAGCCATCGACGATGGAGCCGCGCGTGATCGTCAGGCCGATGACGTCCGCCGTTGTGGTCTTGTGCAGACCGAACAGCGAGTTCTCGATATCGACGTCGGTCAGGGTGGCGTCATCCACGTCTGTGTCGAAACGGACGCCCTGATAGAAGTCGTCGATCTTGACGTCCTTGAGGGTGAAGCCGTCCGCCCGCACGGTGACGCCCGCGCCGGAGCTCCCGTTGTAGGATAGTTGGGTCCCGATCCAGTCCGACAGGTCGCCGCCGAACGCGCCATTGTCGGCGTTGAAGGTCCCCTTGATCACCACCCCGTCCCCGCCCTCGATGGTGAGGTTGGCGACGGTGATGACGACACTTTCGTTGTAGGTACCCGCGGCGATCTGGATCGTGTCGCCTTCATGCGCCGCGGCCAGGGCGGCGGTGATGGTCGAGTAGGTGCCGCCGGCGCCCACGGTCAGGACGTCGGCGACGCCGTCGTCGATGTAGCCGGTGGAGGTGCCCGCCACCGACAGCGGCGTCGTCACATTCAGCGTCATGGTGGCGGTCGTCCGGTTGTCGATGTCCGCCACTGAACTATTGATCGTAACATCCACGATCTTCACGGCGGGATGGGCGACCGTCTGGCCCGCTTCGCCCGCGCGGATCCCTACGGTCGCGCCGTTGATGGAGCCGCCTTCGATCAGCACCTCGCCGGTGAAGCTGGCGGGGTCTGCGCCGTAGGTCCCGCCATCGTTCCGCGCCTTGACCGCGATAGCCGCGCCGTTGGCGTCATCACCGCCGACGTCCACAAAGGTGAAGTCCTTGATCGTGATGTCGGAATAGGCGTCGTACTTCAGGTTGATGTCGATGCCGTTGCCGTTGAGGCCGCTGTCATTCCCCTCCTGCCCCACTCGGGTCATGGTCACGCCCTCCAAAAGGGCGTTCGACAGCGCTTCTGCGTAGAAGCCCTTGTGGGTGATGTCGGTGAAGGTGTTGTCGAGAAACTGGGCGTCCGTCACCTTGCCGTTGGCTGAAGCCGTGGGGAGATCGACACCAATAACCAGGTCCGTGAAAGTGCTGTCCTGGATCGTCAGGCCGGTGATGTCCGAGGTGGTCGATTTGCCGAAGCCAACCTTGGCGTCCGCAAAGGCGACGCCGTCGATGACGATGTCGCTCACGTCCCCGGTGATGCGTACATCATAGTGAAAGCCAGCGACCTTGATGTCCCGAAGGGCCGCACCGGACGCCTGAATGTTGACGCCGATCGAACCATTGATCCCCGTCCCCTGGATGATCGTGGCGTCGCCGTCGCCGATGAGGGTCAGGTTTGCTTTGTTGACGACGACGGTCTCGGTGTAGGTCCCGGCCGCGATCCGAATGGTGTCGCCGGGATCGGCCGCCGCGATGGCCGCACTGATGGTCGCGAACCCGCCTGAGCCCGCCGTACCGCCAGTGCCGACCAGAAGGATTTTTCCAGCCCCTGCGTCGTCTATGACATCGACGCCCTTCAGCGTGTCGATGTTGGTGTTGCCGCTGCTGGTGACCTCCCAGCCGCCGATGATCTTGGTCAGGCTGGTGACGGTGTCGCTGTAGATCACCTTGTCGATAGCCGTGTCCGCGCTGCCCTCCTTGTAGGTGACGAAGGTGTCAGCGCCGCTGGTGGCTTGCAGGGTGTCCGCCCCCGCGCCGGTTTCGATCCACATGGGTTGCGCGGCGGGGGAGAAGGTATTGCCGGTGATGATCCCGCTGATGTCGGCTGAGCCGGTGAGATTCTTGAGGTTCAGCTCGGTATCGATGTCGCTGGCGAAGATGTTGCCCGTGACCGTGCTGATTACACCCGTAGTGCCCGAGCCAAAGGTGATCGCCGTGCCCAGGTCGTGGAAGGTATTGTCCTCGATATGGAAGTTTGCGTTGAACTTGGTGGCGTTGATCGCGGCGCGAGAATTCTCGAATTCGTTGCCTACAATCCGGGTCGTGCTGGTATCGCCTTCAGCCCAGATGGCCGTCGCCCACACGTCGTTGGCATAGGTCCGGACATCATTCTGGCCGGTGAAGAAGTTGTCTTCGATGGTGACGCTAGTTCCTGCCGCACCGTTGGTCAGCAGGATCGCGAAGTTGTTGATCACTGGAGTGACGTAGGCGCTCTGGTCGACGGGATCATCCGTAGGGTCCCGGTCGAAAATCGAGTTCTTGATCACATGTCCGGTGGTGGAATGCGCCGCCACTCTCAATGTCGTGACCGAGCTCGAAGCAATCGTTCTAGTGTTCACGAAGTCCAAGCCGTCGATGGTGACGGAGGCCGTGGTGTTGATCGTCCACTGACCCGTGATGATCGTCTCGGCTCCGCGAGCATCGCTGTTCCCTGCGACGCCTGCGTTGGCCCCCTTGATGATCAGGTGCTTGGTGAAGCTGAGGGTTTCCGCATACGTCCCAGCGTCGATAATGATCTCGTCGCCCGCATTAGCGGCGGTGACCGCCGCCTGGATCGTCGCGTGCTGCTTACCAACGCCTACTGTGATCTGTGCCATTGTGGGCCCCTACCCTGTCTTTTGCATTCCGGTTGCAATCGCCAGGCCTGACAACGCAGCCGGGATCCGCTTCCCCTGCGTGGTAGGTTTTCGGGAACGCTGCGTCGCAAGCGGGACGCCGTCCCACACCAAGCAATCACACTCCGGCGCCGCGGCGCGAAATAAGTCGCCGCAACCACCGTGGCGCGAACGCTTGCTCACAGTAATCTTAACTGTCAACGCTTTGTTAACCCGAATAAAGCGCCTGAAATCAGCAGATTATAGTTAAATTTACCGCTAACCGGGGAACTACAAGGCATTGCGGACGTCTAAGCGTCGGTCGATTTTTATTTTCACGAGTTGCTGAATTCAGACGAAACGGCTCAAAGCGCCTCGGCGGTTGCTTTGTGCGCCGCAACAACGCTGCCTTCAGACCGCGCGCGCCCGGCGAGAGCGGAATGCTCCCATTATAGTAAATGAATCTATTATTCGAAATTTACACTTTATAGATTTCAATATATCCAAATTTACCTATATAATATTCTAAGACTTAAGAGTTTCGACTCCATCTTCCGCGCCTTCGAAGGGCCATAGCGGAAGACTTCAGTGCCAAATCCGGAGAAATTCTCTGCTACTGGCGAGGCCTATATTGACGGCCTCCTCTCGGGCGCCCGCTGGTCGACCGACAGCCTGACATACAGCTTCCCCAAGGCCACATCCGCCTATGGGACGACCTATGGCTATGGGGAAACCGCCAAAGGCTTCTCGGCCATGACCGCCAGCCAGCAGACAGCCGTCCGTTCCATGCTGGCCGCCTATTCCGACGTCATCGCCTTGGACTTCAAGGAAGGCGCGGAAGCCAGCGCAGATCTGCGCTTCGCCCGCACGGGCGCGACCAGCACAGCCTGGGCCTACAGCCCCCATGCGTCGTCCGAAGGCGGCGACGTTTGGATTTCCAGCACCAGCGGCTATTTCGGGAACAGCGCAAAGGGCGGCTACAGCTATCTGACGCTGCTGCACGAGACCGGTCACGCGCTGGGCCTGAAACATACGGATGAGCGCGAGGGCGCCTTCGGCGTACTGCCGACCGACCACGACAGCATCGAGTATTCGATGATGAGCTACCTTTCGTTTGTCGGGGCGACGGACAATGGCGGCTACCGCAACGGGACCTGGGACTATCCGCAGACCCTGATGCTGGACGATATCCGCGCCCTGCAGCACGCCTATGGCGCGCGGTTCGATCAGGTTGGCGAACAGCACGTCTATCGATGGAGCGCGACCACGGGCGAGTTGTCCATCGACGGCGTCGGCCAGGGTAGGCCCGGCGGCAACCGCGTGTTCATGACGGTGTGGAGCGGCGGAGCCGACATCACCTATGATTTCTCCGACTACCAGACCGACCTGACGATCGATCTCGCGCCCGGCGCCTGGTCGACGATTTCGCGCGCCCAGCTGGCGCGGCTGGACGCCCGCGTCGATCCGACGAAGCTGGCGGTCGGCAACATCGCCAACGCCTACCTCGTCAGCGAAAACGGCGCAGACAATCTGATCGCCGCCGCGGTGGGCGGCACGGGGAATGATACCCTCAAGGGCAACGCCGGGGATAACCGCCTGACCGGCGGCGCCGGGGATGATCGGCTGGACGGCCGAGACGGCTTCGATACCGCAGTTTTTTCGGGTGCGGCCGCCGATTACAGTTGGAGCCGGCTGGAGGATGGCCTCTGGCGCGTCTTCGACCGGCGCGAGGGCTCGCCGGACGGCGCCGACACCCTGATCGACATTGAGCAGCTCGCCTTCGCCGACGGCCTGATCGACCTGCCGCCCGTCGCCTTGGTCGGACTGGCGCATTTGGGTGAGGCCCTGGCCTAGAACGCAGACGGCCCGCGAGGATGACCCGCGGGCCGCGCCGTTTCTGGGCGTGACCAGCCTTAGCCGGCCATGTCCTCCAGCTCCTTGCCGCGGGTCTCCTTCACCCAGGCCTGGACCAGGAAGTACGATATTAAGGCGCTCACCGCGTAGAAGCCGTAGGTGACCACCAGCCCCAGCCCCGCCGCCATGGCTGGGAAGCTGACCGAGATCGCGAAGTTGGCGATCCATTGAGCGAAGCCGGCGACGGCAAGGGCCGAACCACGCATCTGGTTAGGGAACATCTCGCCCAGCATGACCCACATCACGGGGCCCCAGCTGAGGTTGAAGAACACCACATAGGCATTGGCCGCGATCAGCGCGATCAGCCCGGTGCTGTCATCCAGGTGCAGAGCGCCGTCGACCGTGGTCGCGCGCGAGAAGCACCAGGCCATAACCGCCAGGGTCACGAACATGCCCGCCGAACCAATCAGCAAGAGCGGCTTGCGGCCGATCTTGTCGATGACCGAGATAGCGCCCAGGCAGGCGGCGATGGAGAGCACGCCCGACAGGATGTTGATCTTCAGGGCGTCATTCTCGGAGAAGCCGACCGACTGCCACAGCACCGCGCCGTAGTAGAAGACGATGTTGATGCCGACGAGCTGCTGGAAGACGGCCAGGATCAGGCCGGCCCATACGATCGGGCGCACCTTGCGGGTGGCCGGGTCGAGCAGATCGGCGAACTTCGGCTTGTGGTCGGCGGCGAGGGTGGCGCGGATCTCGGCCACCTTGCGCTCGCCCGCGCCCGCCCCGAACAGCTTGGACAGCACGGCGGCGGCCTGGGCGTCCTTGCGCTTGACCACCAGGAAGCGGGGGCTTTCTGGGATCGCCAGCAGGGCCAGCAGATAGATGGCGGCCGGAACGACCTGCAGCCAGAACATCCAGCGCCAGGCGGGGAAACCCATCCAGAACTCGGCGGTCGAGCCGCCGGCCGTGGCCGCCAGGATGTAGTTGGCCACGAAGGCGCCGGTCAGACCGATGATGATCATGATTTGCTGGACCGAGGACAGCCGCCCCCGGATCGAAGCGGGCGTCACTTCCGAAATATAGGCCGGCGACAGCACCGAGGCCGCGCCGACGCCGAGACCGCCGATGAAGCGTGCGATGATGAAGTGGGCCGAGGTGTCCGCCGCCCCGGCCCAGACGGCCGAGATGATGAACAGCACGGCGGCGATCTGCATCACCGTGCGGCGGCCCAGGAAGTCGGCCAGTCGGCCGGCGGCGAAGGCGCCGAAGGCGCAGCCCAGAAGGATCGCGCCGACATTGAAGCCGGTGCCCAAGGCCGAAAGATTGAAGGCCGCCTCAAGCCCTTCCTGCGTCCCGTTGATGACGCCGGAGTCGTAGCCGAACATGAAGCCGCCGATGGTGGCGACGGCCACGATCAGGGCGATGAAGGCCATGTTCACGCGGTCGCCGCCCGCGATGTCGGGGCCGGAGCCCCCCGTCGGTCCTGCCATTTGCTTTCTCCCGCCCGTGTCCTGTCTTTGCAGGTGGGCCGTTTCCTCGATGCGCCCGCGCTCTGCGTCCCGCTGGCGTTAGTGGTTATGTCTCGGCGTTTTCTTTGAGGTTTGTCGGTATTTGAGGGCGAACTCAAGCACGCCCCCCTCGGCCAGCTGGCCGGTCTTCTCGCGATACAATTCCTCCCACGGCGTCTGGCTTTCCGGGACCGGCGGCGCCGGCAGGTCGGTCTTGCGCCGCGCGATTTCGGCCTCGTCCACCAGGGCGTCGCAACGTCCCGTGTTGAGGTCGATGTGGATGATGTCGCCGGTTCGCAGCCAGGCCAGCCCGCCGCCCGCCGCGCTTTCGGGCGAGGCGTTGAGGATCGAGGGGCTGTCGGCGGTGCCGGACTGACGTCCGTCGCCCAAGGTCGGCAGGCTCATGATCCCGCGCTGGATCAGGGCGTCCGGCGGCTGCATGTTGACCACCTCGGCAGAGCCGGGCCAGCCCAGCGGACCGGAGCCCCGGATCACCAGGATGGTGTTCTCGTCGATGTTCAGCGACGGGTCGTTGATCCGATGGTGGTAGTCATCCGAACCATCGAACACGACGGCCTTCGCCTCGAACACGCCTTCATGGCCAGGGCGGCTCAGATAGCGTTCGCGGAAGCCTTCGGAGATCACGCTCGTCTTCATGATGGCGAAGTCGAACAGATTGCCCTTCAGCACCAGGAAACCGGCGCGGTCGCGCAGGGGCTGGTCGTAGGGCGTGATCACCTCGCGGTCGTGAGTGACACGACCCTGGAGGTTCTGGGAAAGGGTTTCGCCCGTCACTGTGCGGCAGCCGCCGTCGATCTTTCCCGCCTCCAGCAGCTCGTGCATCACCGCCGGCACGCCGCCGGCGCGGTGGAAGCGCTCGCCCAGATACTTGCCGGCCGGCTGCATGTTGACGATCAGCGGCAGGTCGTAGGCGTCGCTCCAGTCCTCGGGACCGATCTCCACCCCAGCGTGGCGCGCCATGGCGACGATGTGCGGCTGGGCGTTGGAAGAGCCGCCGATGGCGGTGACCACATTGATCGCGTTGATGAACGACTGGCGGGTCAGGATGTGGCTGGGGCGCAGGTCCTCATAGGCCATCTCGACGATCCGGCGGCCGGTCTCATAGGCCATCTGGCCACGCTCGCGATAAGGCGCGGGAATGGCCGCGCAACCGGTCAGCGACAGGCCCAGGGCTTCGGCCACGGCGTTCATGGTCGAGGCGGTGCCCATGGTGTTGCAGTGGCCGGCCGAGGGGGCCGAGGCGCAGGCGCGATCCAGGAACTCTTCCTCGTTGATCTCGCCCGCCGCGAGCTTGCGGCGCGAGCGCCAGATCACCGTGCCGGAGCCGACCAGTTCCCCCTCATGCCAGCCGTCCAGCATGGGGCCGCCCGACAGGACGATGGCCGGAATATCGACCGTTGAGGCGGCCATGATCCCCGACGGGGTGGTCTTGTCGCAGCCCGTGGTCAGGACCACCGCGTCGATGGGATAGCCGTGCAGGATTTCCACCAGGCCGAGATAGGCCAGGTTGCGGTCGAGGGCGGCGGTCGGACGGCGGCAGTTCTCGAAGATCGGATGGACCGGAAACTCCATCGGAACGCCGCCCGCGTCGCGGATGCCGGCGGCGGTGCGCTTGGCCAGCTCCACATGGATGCGATTGCAGGGCGACAGGTCCGAGCCGGTCTGGGCGATGCCGATGATCGGCCGGCCGGACCGCAGCTCCTGAGGCGTGATGCCGTAGTTCATGAACCGCTCCAGATAGAGAGCGGTCATGTCGCTGCGCGCGGGGTCGGCGAACCAGTCGCGTGAGCGGAAGGGGCGTTTGGGCTGGCGTGTGCTCATCAGCGCCAACCTGCGTCGATCCAGTACTCGTGACCAGTGCAGAAGCGCGCGTCGTCGGAGGCCAGGAACAGCACGAGCGAGGCGACATCGGCCGGCTCGATACGGCCTTTCAGACACTGCTGGCTGACGATCTCGGCCTCGCCCTCCGGCGTGTACCACTTCATCTGGCGCGGGGTCTTCACGTTGCCGGGGTTGATGCAGACGACGCGGATGCCGTCAGGTCCCAGCTCGCGAGCGAGGGCGCGGGTCATGCCTTCGATCCCCGCCTTGGCGGTTTCATAGAGCACCAGATCCGGCAGACCCAGGTGCCAGGAGATCGAGCCGAAGTTAATGATGACGCCCTTGCCAGCCGCTTTCATGGCGGGGACCACGGCCTTGGCGCAGAACACCATGTGCTTGAGGTTGACGGCGATGCGCTCGTCAAAATAGGCGGGCGTCACCTCGTCCAGGGTGTGGCGGTCGTCATTGCCCGCGTTGTTGACCAGAACCTCCACCTCGCCGATGGCGGCGAAGACGGCGGCGATCGCGTCGGTGTCGGTCAGGTCGCACTTGTGGAACACCGGCGCGATGGGCGCGTCCCTCAACGTGCTCGCCAAGGCTTGCGAGTCCGCCTCGGCGATATCCAGGAAGTGCACCTCTGCGCCCTGACGCACGAAGCCCTCGACCAAGCCGGCTCCGATGCCGGAGCCGCCGCCGGTGACGACGACGCGTTTGCCCTTCAGGCTGGGATAAATCGCGCTCACTTTGCGCCCTTTGCTTGGAAATGGATCATCGCCCTAGGCCTTGAGCAGACCGCGGGCGGCGAGATTGCGCATCAGGTCGCTGATGCCGAAACGCCAGGCCGGCGCATCCTTGGAGAAGACGACCTCGTTCTCCAGCACGCCCAGCAAGGGGCTGGAGATACGAACCACGTCGCCGACCTTGTGGGTGAAACCCTTCCCCGGCGCATCGCGATCCTGGGTTGGGGCGAACAGGGTGCCGAGGAACAGGGCGAAGCCGTCGGGATAGTGATGCTCGCTCATGGCTTGGCGAACCAGCTCGGCGGGATCGCGGCTGATCTGGTCCATGAAGCTGCGGCCCTCAAGCACGTAGCCTTCCGGCCCGGTGATCTTAAGATCGACCTGAGCCGTGCGGACGTTGTCGAGCGTGAAGCTGTCATCGAACAGGCGGATGAACGGGCCGACGCCGCAGGCGGCGTTGTTGTCCTTGGCCTTGCCGAGCAGCAGAGCGCTGCGGCCTTCGAAGTCGCGCAGGTTGACGTCGTTGCCGAGCATGGCGCCGAGGATGCGGCCCTTGCCGTCGACGACCACCACGACCTCCGGCTCGGGGTTGTTCCAGGCGGAGTCCGAGCGGACGCCGACCTTGGCCCCATGGCCGACCGCCGACAGCACCGGAGCCTTGGTGAAAATCTCGGCGTCCGGACCGATAGCCACTTCCAGGTACTGCGACCAAAGGCCGTCGGCGATCAGGGCGTTCTTCAGCTTGGCCGCGCCCTCCGAACCGGGAACCACGGCGCGGATGTCGGCGCCGACGCGTTCGCTAAGGGCGTCTCGAATCGCCTGGGCGGCGCTGGAATCCCCCCGGGCCCGCTCCTCGATGACGCGCTCCACGGCGGAGACGGCGAAGGTCACGCCCGCCGCCTTCACGCATTGAAGGTCCACCGGAGCCAGCAGCGGATTGGCCGCGAAGTCGAAATCCTGGACCGGACCCAGGTCGCGGCCGGCTGGCACGGAGCCGGTCCACCTAGACAGCAAGTCGGCGGTCGTCGGCGCAATGGAGGACACGTCGCGCAGGCGGCCTTCGACCACCATCACGGGCGTCGGGCCTTCCGGCAGCTGGACGCGGCCGACGAGCAGAGCCTGGCTCAAGTCCGACGGCAAGCAGCTGAGAATAAGTGCGGTCATAGGTGCGGCCTCCACCGACTGTTACCGGTATCAAATCTAGGGGGTCTGGTCGCATGGCAAGACAATTTCATCGCACTCAATCCTTTGGGCGGCCGTCGGACTGGCGTCGGATGAGGGTGAAGTCGAGCAGCGTCCGCCGGCGCGGGGTCGATTCGCCGGAGCGCCGGGCGCGGATTTCTTCGATCAGAACGGTCACCGCTTCGCGCGACATGTCGGCGATGGGCTGGCGGATGGTGGTCAGCTCCGGCCAGATGGTGGTCGCCAAGGCGCTGTCGTCGAACCCGCAGACCGTAAGGTCGCGCGGAACGTCCAGCCCCAGACGGTGGGCCACGGCCACGGTGGCGGCGGCCATGTCGTCGTTGCTGGCGAAGATCGCGGTCGGCGGCGAAGGGAGGCCCAACAGCTGGTCCGCAGCTTCGAGGCCCGAGCGGTAGGTGAAGTAGCCCTGGGCCACCAGCGCGACGTCCGCCGCAAGGCCGGCGCGCGAAAGGGCGGTCAGGTAGCCCTCATATCGCTGGGCGCTGGCGGTTTGGTTCGGATGCCCCTTGATGAAGCCGATACGGCGATGACCCAGATCGATGAGGTGCTGGGTCATGGCCTCGGCGGCGGCGCGGTCGTCGATCCGGACGGCCGATGTCGATGCCGCGGGATGCCCGGTCGCCACCGCCACGGCGGGCGTGCGCGACTTGGCCAGGGTCTGCAGGACAGCCTCGGAATCGCAGATCGGGGGCGGCAGGATGATGCCGTCGACGCCCATGCCGACCAGTTTCTCGGCGGCCTCCGCCTCGCCGCCTTCGTCGCAGCGCTCGATGATCAGCTGGGCGCCGCTACGGCTGGTCTGCTCCATACCGCCCACCAGAAACTCGCTGAGATAGGCGGCGGAGGGGTTGCTGTAGAGCAGGCCGATGCGGACCAGCTCGGCGCTGGCCAGGCTGCGGGCGGCGGGGTTCGGCGCATAGTTCAGGTCGCGGATCGCGGCGGTCACCGTCTCACGCGTGGAGTCGCGGACGCTCTTCTCGCCGTTGATCACGCGCGAGACCGTCATCGGGGAGACACCAGCCTGACGGGCCACGTCGCGGATGGTCGATCCGCCTCCCTGTCGACGGGCTACCTTCTGCTGCACCTGTTCCTCCGACCAAGACGAGCCGGGCTCGTCTCCGCTTTTCTCGCTTCCTGGGCGGGACACGCGCAAGGCGGACCTTCGGAAGACTTCTTCATCAGACCAGAACCACGAAGCGAACGGAACCGCAAGCCCTATGGTCTGACCACTGGAGAAGACACTGTTAGACCAACTTGACATCCGAGAACTGACCTAGTACCGCTTTTCATGTGACCGGTACCATTGCGTGAGGCTTGCAGAGGCCCTCGGCGATGGCGCAGCGGGAGCGCAGGAAACAAGCCTCCTGGGCCGGCCCGCATAAACAAAAAGCGCCTCAGAGCGCGCACAAGGGGACGAAACATGCGTACTTCAAACCGCAGGATAATTGCGCGCGCGAAGGCCGCGCTGCTGGGAGCGACCTTCCTCAGCGGCGGTCTGACCTCCGCCGTTTTCGCGCAGACCGCGCCGGCGGACGACTCGACCGTCGAAGAGGTGATCGTCACCGGCTTCCGCGGCGCTCTGATCAGCTCGACCAACGCCAAGCGCGAATCGGTGGGCTTCAGCGACTCCATCTTCGCCGAGGACATCGGCAAGTTTCCCGACCTTAACCTCGCCGAGTCGCTGAACCGGATTCCCGGCGTCCAGCTGACCCGCGAAATCAACGGTGAAGGCCTGAACGTCTCTGTCCGGGGCCTGGGCACCAACTTCACCAAGGTCCTGCTCAACGGCGCGCAGATCGCCGTGGCCTCGTCGGGCCGCACCGACTCGCAGAATCAGAACCGCGAAGTCGACCTCGACCTGTTCCCCACCGAACTGTTCACCCGTCTGGACGTGAACAAGACGCCGGTGGCCAGCACCGTCGAGGGCGGCGTGGCCGGCGTGGTCAACATGCGCAGCGCGCGGCCTTTCGACTACAAGGGCCGGCAGATCACCTATTCGATGCAAGGGAGCTACAACTCCATCGCCGAGAAGGTGACGCCGCGCGGCGCCCTGATCGCCAGCGACACCTGGGAGACCGGGATCGGCGAGGTCGGCGTCCTGGCGGGCGTGGCCTTCGTCCGCAACAAGAGCCGAACCGACGGCTTCGAGACCATCGGCTGGACTAACGCCAACCTGACCTGCCCGGGATGCAACACCAACGGCGGCAACGGCTTCAATTTCGCCTCGACGGTTCCGGCCGGCGTGACCAGCAACGGCCTGGTTCCCGGTGCGGCCATCACCCCAGCGGTGCTGCAGTCGCTGAACCCGGGCACCAGCCTGGTTCAGCTTTCGGACGGCCTGATCCCGCGCCTGGGCCGCGAGTCGGTCAGCTACGGCGATCGCGACCGCAACTCCGCCCTGCTGTCTTTCGAATGGCGTCCGAACGACTCCATGAACTTCTACTTCGACACCCTCTACGGGAAGGCGAACCGGGAGTTCCAGCGCATCGACATGAACTGGATCGTTCGGAACTCGAACGCCATGGTTCCGGTCGGCGTGCAGGTCGACAGCAACAACGTCGTCACCAAGGGCACCTTCCTCAACTCGCAGTTCTTCCTCGAATATCGCCCGTATGACGAGGAGGTGGAGTTCTACAACTTTAACCCCGGCGGCACCTGGCGTCCGAACGATTGGCTGCGCATCGACGCCCAGGCCAATCTGAGCCGGTCGATCTTCTTCCGTGAAGCGCCGACGATCCTGATCAATTCGCCCTTCACGACGGTCGATTACGACAACACGTCCGGGCCTTACCCCTCGATCAAGAGCTCGCTGAACCTCAACGACCCGAACCTCGGCTGGCAGTGGGCCGGCGGCCGCGTGAACATCCAAAATGAGAAGCGCGTCACCTCCAACAAGGGCGCTCGGATCGACGTCACCTTCGGCGCCGAGGACGGCGTCAACGTGCGGGCCGGCGTGTCCTATGACGATGTGGGCCGCACGATCCAGGCGCTGGACAACAGCGCGCGCTGGCAACAGGCGGTCTGCGGCGGCGGCGGCATCACCCCCACCGGCGTCCTGCCCACCCCGGCCCAGCCCTGCAATGGTCAAGCCGGATCGCTGATCCCGCAGTCGGCCCTCGCCGGTTTCATCATTCCCGGACCGACGAACTTCATCACCTTCGATCCGCGGATCATGGAGACAGCTCAGTTCGACGCCTATAACAGCGTCGCGCCGTTCACCGCTTCGGCCGCCACCGGCGCCGCCTCGGGCCTGGTGGGCGAGAAGACCAAGGGCGCCTATATCGAGCTCAACGGCCTGACCCAGGTCCTCGACCGCGACCTGCGCTTCAACGCCGGCGTCCGTTACTACGACACCAACCAGCTGATCGAAGGCCCGCAGACGGTGAACGGCGTCCTGACGTTCCTGTCCCGCGAGACCGACTACGACGGCTTCCTGCCGGCCTTCAACGCCGTCTGGCAGATTCGCGACAACATCAACCTGCGCTTCGCCGCGTCGCGGACGATCACGCGGGCTAACCCCAGCGCCATGCTGCCGGGCACGGTGTTCAGCGATCCGTCGGCCCAAAACGCCACCCAGGGCAATCCGGGCATCCAGCCGTACATCTCGAACAACTTCGACATCGGCGGCGAGTTCTACACCGGCGGCGAGGGCTATATCGGCGTCGCCCTGTTCACCAAGGAGATCACCGGCTTCACGGTGCAGGGGAACACCACCATCCCCTTCAACCAGCTCGGAATCGCCTATGACCAGCTGACTCAGCTGCAGCAGCAGGCGATCACCAACCGGGGCGGCCCCGACGCCGCCACCGTGACGGTGACCCAGCAGGTCAACGCCAACGGCATCCTGACCATCGACGGCGCCGAAGTGACCTGGGTCCAGCCGCTGGACTTCCTGGTCAAGGGCGCGGGCTTCACCGCCAACCTGACGAAGATCGAGCAGCGTGGTCGCGGCACCGGCGCTCCCGCCGTGGCCATCGGCATCTCGCCCTGGACCTACAACGTCACGGGCTACTACGAGCGCGGCCCGGCCTCGATCCGCCTGTCCTACGTCTGGAACGACGCCCAGATCTCCTCGGGCCTGAACCAGAACAGCGTTCCGCTCGCCCAGCTGCGAACCGACGAACGCGGCCAGTGGGACCTGTCGGCCTCTTACGAATTCGACTGGCTGCCCAGCCAGCCGCGCGTGACCTTCGACGTGATCAACATCACCAACGAGGCCCAGCGCAGCACCTTCGAATACGACAACGCGGCCTTCACTTACTACAAGCCGGGCACGACCTTCCTGCTCGGCGTCCGCGGCAAGTTCTAGCCGCACAGACCTCCCTACTCTCTCCCCTTGCGGCGCACCTTCCCCGGTGCGCCGTTTTTTCTTGGGGAAGACGCAAATCCAAGGATCAATGGAGCTGTTATGAGCCTCGACCGCCGCTCCCTTCTGGCCCTCTCCCTTGCGACGCTCGCCGCGCCGCCCGCATTCGCCGCACCCATGGCCGGCCGATGGGTCGGCGGCTGGGCCAGCGCCCAGCAAATCCCCGAGCCGCACAACGCCCTCGACCCCGCCGACCTGACCGACGCCACGGTACGCCAGATCGTGCGGCTGATGATCGGCGGGACGAAACTACGGGTGAAGCTGTCCAACCGCTTCGGGACCGAGCCTCTGACCTTCAACGCGGTCCATGTCGCCAGGGCGGTCGCCCTGGGCTCCGCCGCCATCGAAGCCGGCGGCGATCGCGCGCTGAGCTTCGACGGCCAGGCGAGCGTGATCGTCCCGGCGGGGGCGGAGTACGTCTCCGATCCGCTGGATATGCCGATGCCGGCCTTGTCGCATCTGGCGGTGACCTTCCACCTGCCCGCGCCGCCCATGGTGCAGACCAGCCATCCCGGATCGCGGACCACTTCGTTCGTGGCCAAGGGCGCACGGGTGGGCGATGCGGACCTGCCCGACGCCAAGCGGGTCGCCCACTGGTACCAGCTCGCCGCCGTAGATGTGCTGGCCGGGCCGAAGGCGGCGGCCATCGCCATCATCGGCGACTCGATCACCGACGGCTTCGGCGTGACGCCCGACACGCACCAGCGCTGGCCCGACCGGCTGGCCGAGCGGCTGCAGGCCTCGGCGGCCACACGACATCTGAGCGTCCTGAACCACGGCATCGGCGGCAATCGCATCCTCAACGACGGCCTGGGTCCGAACGCCCTCGCCCGTTTCGACCGCGACGTGCTGAACCAGACCGGCGTGAAGTATGCGGTCATTTTGGAGGGGGTGAATGACCTGGGCACTCTGACCCGCGACGCCCCGGCCACCAGCGAGCAGCACGACGCCCTGGTGCGCCGGATGATCGGCGCCTATCGCCAGATGGCGGAGCGCGGCCGGGCTCGCGGACTGAAAATGATCGGGGCGACGATCCTGCCCTATGGCGCCTCGCCCTATTATCATCCCGACGCCCGCAACGAGGCGGATCGGCAGGCAGTGAACCGCTGGATCCGCACGCCGGGAAACTTCGACGCGGTGATCGACTTCGACGCCGTCATGCGGGATCCGGCCAAGCCCGATCGGCTGCGGGCGGACCTCGACAACGATGGTCTGCACCCGTCGTTGGCGGGCTATCGCTTCATGGGCGACTCCGTGCCGCTGGAGCTGTTCCGGTGAGGGGGCTGCTGCTGGGTTTGGCCGCGTCGCTTTGCGCGTGGTCGGCCCCTCTGGCGGCTGGGGCCCTCGAGATCGCCCTGACCTTCGACGACCTGCCGGCCCACGCGGCCTTGCCACCGGGCGAGACGCGGGTCGGGGTGACAGCGCGGATCGTTGCCGCACTGGCGGATGCGAAGGCGCCGGCGATGGGATTCATCAACGGCGTGCAGACCGAGCGGGAGCCGGACTCGACGGCCGCCCTGGCGGTGTGGCGGGCGGCGGGCCAGCCCCTGGCCAATCACACCTGGTCGCACATGCGGCTGGACGACCACTCGGTAGCCACGTTCGAGGCTGACATCGCCCGCAACGAGCCGATGCTGCAGCGGCTGATGGGCGACGAGGACTGGCGGTGGCTGCGCTATCCGTATCTGGCCGAGGGAAAGACGGCCGAGCAGCACGCCGAGGCGCGGCGGATGCTAGCCCGGCGCGGCTATCGCGTGGCGGGGGTGACCCTCGATTTCGGTGACTGGGCCTATAACGATCCCTATGCGCGCTGCGCGGCCAAGGGGGACTCTGCGGCGATCGCGGCGCTGGAGGCTCGCTACATGGCCGCCGCGGAGACGAGCCTGACCTATGCCCGCACCCTGTCGAAGGCGGCGGTCGGGCGGGAAATTCCCCTGGTGCTGCTGCTGCACGCCGGGGCGTTCGACGCACGTATGGCGCAGCGGCTGCTGGCCTTCTACCGCGATCAGGGCGTGCGGTTCGTGACCCTGGAGCAGGCGACGCGGGACGCGTTCTACGCACCAGACGTGACGCCGGCGGGGAAGACCCCGACGACGCTGGAGAACGCCGCGAAAGCGAAGGGTGTCGCGTTTGGGCCGCAGGGCTGGAGCGTGGCGGGGCTGGATCAGGTCTGTCGCTGAGACGCCTTGCGGGCTTCGACGGGTCACTGACGACGCGTTCAACTGAGTGCGTCATCCTGAGCCTGTCGAAGGACGCAGCGTCTTTACGCCCCGGTTGTTTCGCCTCGCCACCGGGGAGAGAAGCGGAGAAATTCGGACATGCGAGAACGTCCTCACAGAGGAAACCCGAAAGGTTGGAAGGGCGGCGGAGCGGCCTGACCCGCGTCAGGCGATGGGTGTCTGGGGCGCCGGTTCGACGAAGGTCTTTCCGCTCCGCGCGATCGTGTCTGGGGGCTCCTCGGAGGACTTACAAATCTCCAAGCAAAGACCCTGACGGGCGGGCCTCCTCCAGCGAGGAGGTCCCGGACCGCGTGGACGCCGGGGTTCCACGCCTGTCGCGACATCCGAGGCGTACTGTCACCGTCCGAACTGGACCTGGCGAACCAGGGGCGGACGTACTGATGGAGACGGAGGCTGCGACCGCCGCGCCCTTGCGGGGCCGCAGGATCAGCAACGCGCCCGGCGGAGCGCATCCCGCTCGACCGCATCCCCGCCACGGCCGGCGCTGGCCGAGCGCCCTTCGGTGTGACGAAGACCGGCGAAGAGTACGGGAGGTGTGAGAGAAGCGGATAACTCTTCCCCTCTCCCCACCCGTGGGGAGAAGGTTGGGTGAGGGGCTTGCGGCGGTTTCGCCTGACAGCCCTTGCCCGTTGAAACTCAGAACCCCTCACCCCTCTAGGAGGGAAGTCAGATCCCCGGCGCTTCGGGGAAGCTCAGGGCCTCGTAGTAGGAGAGCGGCTTGGGCGGCGGCGCATAGCCGGTCGGCAGTGGGCGCTCGGAGAAGGTCTGGAAGTAGGCGATGGAGGCGTCGCGCCACCATTGGGCTTCCTTCTCCTGGATGGCGAGGAAGGTCGCGATCTGAGCGTAGCGTTCCTTGTCCACATAGGGCGACAGACCGGCCCAGGTGTTGCGCATGGCGGTGACATCGGAGACGCCGCCCGTATAGCGGACCACCAGTTCATCCCAAAGGGTGCGGCCGGAACGGGTGCGGTAGTCCCACGGCAGATGGTGGAACCAGAGCAGGTCCTTCTCGTCGATTTTCCTGACGTCCTCGAACGTCGCCGCGACCTGCGGGGCGTATTGCGAGGTCGCCTTGCTGCCGGTGGCGGCGGTTCGGTCGAAGCCGATCCCGGCCTTGTCGGCGCGGTGATAATAGACGGAGGTCCAGTCGGCGCGCTCGCCGCCGGAGACCCACGGCCCCGGGCCGTAGTGGTGGCTGCGGGCCATCAGGTGATGCAGGCCGAGCGGCGTCATGTAGTTCACCACCGCCTCGCGCGAGCCCATCATCATATCGACGGTCGGCTTGAGGAAGGCCGGGTCGTTGGAGAAGGTCTGGCGCGCCCATTCGTCGGCGATGTCACGGGTCGACAGGTAGGGGTCCCAGGCCAGGCGGCCGAAGACGTACCAGTTGGCCTGATCGAAATCCGAGCCAGACCAGTTGCGGTCCGTGCCGATATTGGCGACCCCGACCATGCCCGAGCGCTTGTGGCCGAACAGGGAGCCATCGATGACCTTGGCCACGGTCGAGCCCTTGCCCCGGCGCCAGGTGTCGGCCTTCAGGGTCTCCTCGTACATGGAGCCGAGGTAGGCCAGATGGGTGGCGAAGCCGAGGTATTCCTTGGTGATTTGGAACTCCATGGCCAGCGGCGTCTTCGGCGTCGCCCCGAACAGGGGGTGGAAGGGTTCGCGCGGCTGGAAGTCGATGGCGCCGTTCTTCACCTGAACGATGACGTTGGAGGCGAACTCGCCGTCGAGGGGAACGAACTCGTCATAGGCCTGCTTTGCGCGGTCGTCCGGCTGTTCGTGGGAGTACACAAAAGCGCGCCAGATCACCTCGCCCCCATGGGACGCAAGGGCCTCGGCCATCATGTTGGCGCCGTCGGCGTGGGTGCGCTTGTAGTCCTGGGGCCCAGGCTGACCTTCGGAGTTGGCCTTGACGGTGAAGCCCCCGAAGTCGGGGATGTAGCGATAGATCTCGTCGGCCTTGGCCTTCCACCAGGCGCGCACGGCGGGGTCGAGCGGGTCGGCGGTCTTCAGCCCGCCGATTTCGATGGGGGCGCTGAAGCGGGCGGTCAGATAGACCTTGATCCCGTAGGGCCGGAAGACGTCGGCCAGGGCCGCCGCCTTCTCCAGATACATGGGGGTCAGGCTGAGCGCGTTGGCGTTGACGTTGTTGAGGGTCGTGGCGTTGATCCCGAGCGAGGCGTTGGCGCGGGCGTAGTCGACGTAACGCGGGTCCTTCCAGTCCGGCAGCTTGTGCCAGTCCCAGATCGACTGGCCCGAATAGCCGCGCTCGACCGTGCGATCGAGATTGTCCCAGTGGTTGAGCATGCGCAGCGCCACCTTGGGCGCGGAGGCGATGTCGAGATTTTCGAGCGGCTGGCGAGTCTGGATCAGGCGCAGATAGGCGAAGGCGCCGTAAAGGACGCCGATATCGCTATTGGCGGCGATGACGGTGGCGCGGGCGCCGTCGATGCGGACGCTGCGGATCAGGTAACCCTCGTCCCCGGCCTTCTCCAGCGGCAGTTTCAGGCCCGCGATGATCGGAGAGGATTTCGGCGTGCCGAACACCACAGCGCCGTTGCGGACGGAGGGCGACAGGGCTGGAGCCGACCCGAGGAGGCCGGTGAGGCCGTGCATCAGCTCGGTCTTGGCGGCGTCGAGGGTCGCAGACGACGCGCCGGAGACGAGGGCGGTCGCGGCGGGCTGATAGCGGACGCGGGCCGCCTCCTCCACCGGGCGATAACGGAGCCACAGGTCGTAGCCGTCCTCGGCGAAGGCCGGAACGGACGCCGTCATCGCGAGCAGGACGATGAGGCCGCGCAGAAACGCCGCGATGCGCATGGATGATCCTTTCCAACCCTGAACCGCGCCCTTGGCGGGCGTCGTTGCGACCTCCTAGCGGTTCGCTGAACGGAGGTCGAGACACCGATAGCTTATTGGTCAGACCTCTAGGTTGACAACCTCTCGTCTGAAACCGATACCGGTATCAACGAGGGAATTGCGTTCATGCTCAAGATCATCGCCGCCAAGGTCATCGTCACCTGCCCTGGCCGCAACTTCGTCACCCTGAAGATCGTCACGTCGGACGGCGTGTACGGGATCGGCGACGCGACCCTCAATGGGCGCGAGCTGGCGGTGGCGTCGTACCTGAAGGACCACGTCATCCCCTGCCTGATCGGGCGGGACGCGCACCAGATCGAGGACATCTGGCAGTTCCTGTATCGGGGGGCCTACTGGCGCCGGGGGCCGGTGACCATGTCGGCCATCGCCGCCGTGGACATGGCACTGTGGGACATCAAGGGCAAGGTCGCGGGCCTGCCGCTTTACCAGCTGCTGGGCGGGGCGTGCCGGACGGGGGTGATGGTCTATGGCCACGCCAACGGCCAGACCGTGGAGGAGACCCTCGACAACGCCGCCGTCTATGCCGAGCAGGGCTATAAGGCGATCCGCCTGCAGACGGGGGTGCCGGGGCTGAAGGGGACCTATGGCGTGTCCAAGGATCGGTTCTTCTACGAGCCGGCGGACAGCGACCTGCCCACCGAGAACCTGTGGTCCACCGAGAAGTACCTTCGCACCGTGCCCGGCCTGTTCAAGGCGGCGCGGGAGAAACTGGGCTGGGACGTCCACCTGCTGCATGACGTGCACCATCGCCTGACGCCGATCGAGGCGGGGCGGCTTGGCAAGGACCTGGAGCCCTATCGTCCTTTCTGGATGGAGGACGCCACCCCGGCGGAGAACCAGGCCAATTTCCGCCTGATCCGCCAGCACACGACCACGCCGCTTGCCGTGGGCGAGATTTTCAACTCGATCTGGGATTGCAAGCAGCTGATCGAGGAACAGCTGATCGACTACATTCGCGCCACGGTCGTCCATGCCGGCGGGATCACCCACCTGCGCAAGCTCGCCAGTTTCGCGGCCCTGTATAATGTGCGGACGGGCTGCCACGGGGCCACCGACCTTTCGCCCGTGTGCATGGGGGCGGCGCTGCACTTCGACCTGTCGATCCCTAACTTCGGGGTCCAGGAGTACATGCGCCACACGACCGAGACCGACGCGGTGTTTCCTCACGCCTACACCTTCGCTGACGGGATGATGCATCCAGGCGAGGCGCCGGGCCTAGGCGTGGACATCGACGAGGCCCTGGCCGCGAAATATCCGTACAAGCGCGCCTACCTGCCAGTCGCCAGGTTGGAAGACGGGTCGATGCACGACTGGTGAGCCGGCGGGTCGTTCAGCGCATTGGCGGTAAGCGGAAAGCTGACCTATGCTAGCGGGAGTCGTCTTACCTCCATCGCACCGCGCCCATGACCGCCAGCAACAAGCTCTATCGCCGCATCGCCGACTCCATCGCCGAGGAGATCGAGGGCGGGAACTACAAGGTGGGCGACCGCCTGCCGACCGAGCGTGAGCTGGCCGAGCAGTTCGGCGTCAGCCGCCCCACCCTGCGTGAGGCCATGATCGCCCTTGAGATGCTGGGCATGGTCGAGGCCCGCCATGGCCTGGGCATCTATGTCACCGGCGGCGCGCGGCCGATGACCACCTCCTGGGATTTCGAGATCGGCGCCTTCGAGCTGATCGAGGCCCGCCGCCTGTTCGAGGGCGAGGCTGCGGCCCTGGCCGCGACCACCATCGACGACGAGGACCTGGCGGAGCTGGAGCGCCTGCTGGCGATGATGACCTCGCAGGAGGAGATCAAGGGCGAGGACGCCGACCGCGACTTCCACCTGCTGATCGCCCGCGCCACCGGCAACGGCGCCATCGCCGCCACGGTCGAAAATCTGTGGGAGCTGCGCAACCGCTCGCCCCTGGCCCGCAACATCCTAATGCGGGCTCGCGGCCTGGGTCTGGAGCCGCGCGCCAACGAGCACCGGCGGGTGCTGGACGCCCTACGGGCCCGCGATCCGGTCGCGGCCCGCCAGGCCATGCGAGACCACCTGGAGCGGGTGATCGAGCACCTGCTGCACGCCACCGAGACTGAGGCCCTGCAGAAGGCCCAGCAGGAGACCAAGGCCCGCCGAAGCGCCATCGCCAAACGAGTGGCGATCTAGCGCGCAGCGGCCCCGAGATACGAGGCCGGGAACGGCCCCACGCCGGCCACCACTTTCTGAAGCACGACGTTGTCGTCCAGGCGCCAGACCTTGACCACATGCTTGCCGGCGGCGACGTCCGGGAAGGTCACGCGCAGGGCACGGGCGTTGTCCATCACCGCCTTGTTCCAGTCGCGCTGCTCTTGCAGCGTAGTGGCGGTGGGCGCGGGGATCAGACTGTCGGTGATCACCCGCATGGGGCCGTCATCCAGAGAGACGCCGACGCGCAGCTGGTTGCGGCCAGCGACGTCCAGGGTCGGGGATACATGCAGCTCCACCGCCAGGTCGCTGGCCCTGGTCACAGGCACGGCGTACTCCAGGCGCACGCCGTCGGCCTGGGTCGTGGCGGGGCGGCCCTGCGGCAAGGCGACGACGGAGCCCTTGGTCCTCCCGAAGTTAGGCACGACCTTCCATTCCAGCCCGGCGCCGCCGACCGCGCGGGTGAAGTCCGGCGCTTCCACGGCGACGACACCCGGGGCGGCGGGCGGTGTCGGCCGGGCGAAGGCCAGAGCCTTCGGCGTTCCGCCCACGCGGGTCACGCCGGGCATGACGTCGGCGGGAGGCTGCTGCCAGTTGGTGTAGCCGAAGTGAGTTTGCAGCATCATGCCGTCCCACTTGCCGCCGTTCAGGGCGTGATAGGCGGCGGCGATCGCCTTGTCCCTGGCGAAGGCGGCCTCGGCCTGATCGGCGAAGACGTCAGCGCGGGAATCGCCCTTGGCGGCCAGACGCTGGTTCCAGGCCACGGCGTAGTAGAGCTCGTAAAGGTTGGACAGGGCCGACACCGGATGCTCGACCAGCTGGAAGAAGGCGTCTGACTGATCCGGGGTGATCGCGGCCTTCGCCTTGGCGACGTCGGCTTTGAGGGCGCGCCACTCGTCGATCATGATCCCGAACTCACCACCATCCAGGACGTCGCCGTCCGGACCGAGGGGGAAGCTTGCGGCGTTGATCAGTTCGGGTTTGCGGCGCGCGGCGAGCTGACCGTAGCGGGTGAGGATGTCGCCGATCCTGGCGGCCTCTCGCGATCCGAAGGCGGCGCGAGCGAAGTCCTGTGGGTATCGGGCCAGGGCTTCTGGCGTCATGGCCTCCGGATCCCAGGCCTGCTTCATGAAAAAGCTGAGCGGGAACTCCATGGGCTTGATGTCGCCGACATTGACGACCCACAGGGCCCGCGCGCCCTTGGCGTAGGCCAGATCCATCTGCTGCCAGGTCTTCTCGTTCTGGACGGTGTTGAGCCACTTGTAGTTCCGCGGCGCGCCCACATAGTCGAAGTGATAGTAGACGCCGTAGCCGCCCGTCCGATCCTGATCGGTCGTGGGCAGGCGTCGGACCTGGCCCCAGTTGTCGTCCGCGAACAGCAGGATGACGTCGTCGGGGACCTTCATCCCGCGGTCGTAATAGTCCTGGACCTCTTTGTAGAGGGCCCAGACCTGGGGCGTCTTCTCCGCCGGCTCGCCGGTGACCTCGGCGATGATCTTGCGCTGGTCGGCGACGACCGTCTCCATCAGGTCGATGGCGGTATGCTCGCTCATGGCTTCATCGCCGTCGCCCCGCATGCCGATGGTGACGAGATTTTCGTAAGGCTGGCCATTCCCCTTGGACATCATCCGCTGGACGCCGCCGCGCCAAAATTCACGCAGCTTGTCGCCGTTGCGGGCGTAGTCCCAGGCTCCGCCCTTGAAGCGGCCCCATTCGTCGTGGGCGCGGGTCAGCGGTTCGTGGTGCGAGGTCCCCATGACCACGCCCATCTCGTCGGCCAAGACCATGTTGCGCGGATCATCGGCGTTGAAGGCGCGCGGCTGCCACATGGCGGGCCACAGATAGTTGCCCTTCAGACGCAGCATCAGCTCGAAGACATGGCGGTACATGTCGGCGTTGGCGCCGCCGAATTTCTTCTTCGACCAGGTCCCGAAGGCGGGGTCTTCGTCATTAATGAAGAAGCCGCGATAGCGGACCTTGGGCTGATCACGGCGTTCGCCGGCGGTGACGAAGACGTTCGACTTGCGCTCCGTAGGTACGTCGGCGAACCAATGCCAGGGTGAGATCCCGATCTTCTCCGACAGGTCATAGGCGCCGAACACCGCGCCGCGACGGTCCGAGCCGACGATCACCAGGGCGCGCGGGACATTCGGAAAAGGCCGGTCCACGATGATCTGGCGATAAGCTTCCCATTGGCCGGCGAGGTCGTCGGCCTTGATCTTCCCGTCGCGGACCAAGGCCTCGATGGCTGGGCTGGCGCCAAGGACGCCAATGATGACGAGGTCGCCCTTGGCGCTCACGAGGTCGACCACGCGCGTAGCGGGCTTTCCGCCCACCCGCTGCAGATCGGCGGCGAAGCTGTCGGCCACATGGCGGACTGCAGGATCGGCGGTCGCGTCGATAAAGACGCCGGCCGCCTGTCCGTTGCGGATCAGCCGGAAGCTGCCGGCGGCGTCCTGGGCGCAGACGGAAACCGGCGTCGTGCAGGCGCGCGCCAGGGTCGGCGACATGGCCGCGCAGGCCAGCGCCCCGGCGAGTAGAAGGACGCGCAGCATCAGGCCACCGTCAGGATCGTCGACTTGAGATCCACGGAGTTGGGGCCGGCCATGATGGTGAAGTCGCCCGGCTCGACCACGCGCTTCATCTCAAGATTCCAGAACCACAGGTCCGACGGCGCGATCTCGAAGACGACCGTGGTCTTGGCCCCGGGGGCCAGGGTGACGCGCTTGAAGTGCTTGAGCTCCATCAGCGGCCGGGTGACCGACGCAGCTACGTCGCGAACGTAGAGCTGGACCACCTCGTCGCCGGCGCGCTGGCCGGTGTTGGTCACATCTACCTCGACCCGGACCTTCTCGCCCATGCCGATCCTGGCCTTGGCGAGGCGGGGCGCGGAGATGTCGAAGGTCGTGTAGCTGAGGCCGAAGCCGAACGGATAGAGGGGCGTGGTGTCGCCCTGCAGATAGCCCCGGCGGGCCGTGGGCTTGCGGTTGTAATAGATCGGCAGCTGGCCGACGTTGCGCGCGATGCTGACCGGCAGCTTGCCGCCCGGATTGGCGCGGCCGAACAGGATGTCAGCGGCGGCCAAGCCGGTCTGCTCGCCCAGGTACCAACCCTCGATGATGGCGTCGGCGCGCTCGGCCAGCAGGTTGATGGACAGCGGGCGGCCGTTGAGCAGGAAGACCACGGTCGGCTTGCCCAGATCGAAGATGGCCTTGGCCAGATCGTTCTGCTGACCGATCAGGTCCAGGCTGTCGCGGTCGCCCAGGTGATTGTCGGCCCAGGCCTCGCGGCTGGTCTGCTCGTTGTCGCCCAGGACCATGACGACCACGTCGGCCTTCTTGGCCACCTCGACCGCCTCGGCGATCAGCTTGGCGTTGACGGCGGGATCGACGAACTTGACCTCGTCCTGCGCCCAGATGCGTTGCTCGGTGATCCGCACGGCCTCGGCGTAGTCCAGGGTGAAGCCCTGGGCCTTGGCCTCGGCGGTCAGTCCTTCGTGGATCGAGACGACGTGGCGGGGGATGTCGGAATAGCCGCCGATCGGCGTGTCCTTGGCGTGCGTGCCCAGCAGGGCGACGCGCTTGAGCTTCTTGCCATCCAGGGGCAGCACGCCCTTGTCGTTCTTGAGCAGGACCACCGCCTTGCGGGCGGCTTCGCGGGCGAGGGCCACGGCCTGCGGCGTCGCCGTTTTGGCGTCGGCGGTCTTCTCGTCGGCATAGGGATTTTCGAACAGGCCGCCCTCGAACTTCATGGTCAGCACACGCGCCACGGCGGCGTCGACCTGGGCGATCGGTATGCGGCCCGAGCGGACCAGTTCGGGAATAAGGGCGTAGGCTTCGCCGTCCGGCAGCTCGACATCGACCCCGGCGTTCAGGGCCATCACCGCCGTATCCGAAAGCTGGTCGGTCAGCTTGTGACGATCGATCAGCTCTTTGATCGCGAAGTAGTCGCTCTGGACCGAGCCCTGATAGCCCCATTCGGTGCGCAGAATATCGGTCAGGAGCCAACGGCTGGCGTGGGACGGCACGCCGTCGATCTCGTTGTAGGAGGGCATGACCGAGCGAACCGGCAGCTCCTTCACCGCGCGCTCGAAGGGCGGGAAAAAGTTCTCGCGCAGAGTGCGTTCGGCGATCTGGGCGGGGCCGACATTGATTCCGTTCTCAGGCTGGCCGTGGCCGGTCATGTGCTTGAGGGTGACGAACACCTTGTCCTTGGCCAGCGGCAGGGTCGCGCCCTGGAAGCCGCGAATGGCGGCCAGACCGATCTCGGCGCAGACATGCGGGTCTTCGCCATAGGTCTCCTCGATGCGGCCCCAGCGCGGGTCGCGCGCCACGTCGACGACAGGGGCCAAGGCCATGTTGGCGCCGCGCGCGCGCATCTCCCGGGCGGCGCAGGCGAAGACCTGCTCGACTAGGCCGGTGTCGAAGGTGGAGGCCAACGCGATCGCCTGCGGGAAGCTGGTGGCGTCGCGGGCGACATAGCCGTGCAGGGCCTCGTCGTGCATCAGCATCGGGATGCCGAGACGGGTGCTCTCCATCGACCACTTCTGGGCGGCGTTGATGTAGCGGGCGGTCTCGGCCGCGTTGCGGTTGATGCTGTCGGCCTCGGCGCCGGCGGCGGCCCCCACCACGGTCACCGGCTTCACTCCGCGACGGTCGGACGGGCGGGAGATCTGGCCCAGGCCGTGCGGGAAGTTCTGAGTGGCGTTGGCGGGCGAGAAGTCGCCCTTGTCGTTCTGGATCTTGGCCTTGGTCAGCCAGATGCCGATCAGTTGGGCGGCCTTCTCCTCAAGCGTCATGCGGCCGAGCAGGTCCTTCACCCGCGCGTCCACCGGCTGGCGGGGGTCCTTGTACAGCGGCGTTGCGGCCAGTGCGCGCGGGCCGACGGCGGCGACGGTGAGAGCGGCGAGGCTGACGCCCAGATGGCGGCGGGTCAGGTTCATGGGACGGGTCTCCATCTGAAGTTAGCGGCCGCTCTGCGCGTAGGGGCCGATCAGGGCGCCGACGAAGCCGCCGGCGGTCTTGGTGCTGAGAATCCGGCCGTCGACGTCCTTGGCGAGAACGGTCCAGCGGCCGGGCTGGGCGGCGTAGGAAAAGGCGTAGGCGCCGCCCCGCGCTTCGACCTTCAGGTCGAGCGGGGCGCCGGGCGCGAGGGTCACGGGGGCGGAGGCGACGATGGCGGGCGCGTCCTTGCCTGCGCGGCGCTCAAGCCGGACAACATCGCCGCCGCCTTCACGAGCAAGACCGAGGAAGAAGAAGTGCTCGTCATTCTGCAGGGCCAGCAGGCCGGCCTTGTCGCCGTCGCGCTCCGGCGCGAAGCGGACCTTGGTCGAGGCGGTCATGTCGGCGTGCTGCTGGCGTCGGCCCCAGAAGGACGGCTGGGCGGATAGGTCGCCGACCGCGTCGGGCCGGGCGTCGAGAACCAGGGCGCCGCCGTCCAGCCGCCACCACTGGGATTTCGGCGTACGAATGGTCAGCCAGTGGAGCGGGAGAGTCTTGCCGTCGAATTCGTCGGTCACCGCGAAGTCGCCGTGGGTCGGGATCTTCGGCGCGGGCTGGGCGGGCGCGACGGGGCGCTTGTGCACCGCCGGGATCACGGCGTCGCCGGTAAGGATTGAGGGCCAGCCGTCGTCGGTCCAGGTCACCGGCAGCAGGAACGTCTCGCGGCCGGTGTTGTAGTGGTCGTCGGCATAGGGCCGGGTGGCCAGAAAGATGCTCCACCAGTCGCCGTTCGCCGTCTGCACGAAGTCCGCGTGGCCGGCGGAGGTGATCGGGAAGGGCCGGTCCTTTGGCAGGTGGCGTTGGGTCAAGATCGGGTTCTTGTCCCAAGGGACGAACGGTCCGTCGAGCGTGCGAGCGCGATAGACGGTCTGGGAGTGATCCTCGGCCGTGCCGCCTTCTGCGGCGATCAGGTAGTACCAGTCCCCGCGCTTGAAGAGATGCGGCCCCTCGGCCCAGATCGGCTTCGTCGACAGATCGACGCCGCCATTGACCAGCACCCGGCGCGGGCCGGTCAGCTTCATGGCCTTGGGATCGAACTGCTGGATCCAGATGGCCCGGTGGCCTTCGTAAAGCGGCGTTCCCTCCGGCGGTCCGTTATTGACCATCCAGGCGCGGCCGTCGGCGTCAAAGAACAGCGACGGGTCGATGCCGTCGAAGTCCGGCAGCCAGATGGGATCGGACCAGGGACCGGCCGGATCCTTGGCGGTGACGATGAAGTTGCCACCGCAGTCGATGCAGGTGTTGGCGATGTAGAAGAGGCCGTCGTGATGCTCGATCGCCGGGGCGAAGACCCCGCGAGAGGTGCGCAGGCCGTCGAACTTCAGCTGGCCCGGCCGGTCGATGGCGTTGCCGATCTGGGTCCAGTTGACCAGGTCGCGGCTGTGGAAGATCGGGATGCCCGGGAAGTAAGCGAAGGTCGAGTTGACCAGATAGTAGTCGCCGCCGACCTGGGTGATCGACGGGTCCGGATAGAAGCCGGCAAGGATCGGATTACGGTAGTCGTTCGGCCCCGGCTTCAGGGTCGCCGAAACCGGGTCCGAACCCGAATAGACGAACCGCTCGAAGCGCGCCTCGGCCGCCTGGACGACGGTCGTAGTCAGCGCCGCTGCGGCGGCCAGGAACAGGGTTCGCCTTAGGCCCATGGGGTGCGCTCCGGAGCGGCGCGGAAGGCGGCGGCGAAGGCGTCGCGCAGCGGCTTGGGCTTGTAGTCAGCGCCATACAGCGACGGGCGCTTGGGCAGGTTGTCGGGACGCGGTGTCGTGCCCTGCAGCCAAGAGTATTGGTCGAGCATGCCCCAGGCCAGGACCTCCTTGGTCTGGGGGTAGCTGAGCATCAGATCGAGGAAGGCCTTCGCCTCGTCCGCCACCGCCTGGTCGCGGGACGGGATGTCGGCGGGCAGCGCCTTGTCGTTGACGTCGAACTCGGTGAGGGCGAGGTCGTAGCCCATGCCCACGGCCTCATCGATAAAGCGCCGCCATTCGCGTTCCTGGCGCGCGCCGGCGCCGGTGACCTGATCACCCTGGCCGACTCCGAGGTGGCTCTGGATGCCGAGGACGTCCACCGGCGCGCCGTTCTTTTTGAATCGCTCCAGCAGGCGCAGGACGCCGTCGCGGTGTTTCGCGTCGCTGGCGTTCCAGCCCATATAATCGTTGTAGGCCAGCTTGGCGTTCGGCGCGGCTTCACGGGCCAGATGGAAGGACGCCTCCAGCACGCCCTGGCCCATGGCCTTTGACAGGGAGGTTTCGCGCAACTCGCCAGTCTTGTCGTTGATGGTCTCGTTGACCACGTCCCACGACGTGATTTGCGGATAGCGGGCGCAGACCGTGCGGATATGTTCGGCCAGCACGGCCTCCGCCTTCGCCGCCGGGGCGGCGCCGAAGTCGTAATCGTTGAGCCAGGCGGGGAACCAGCGCGGGTGATGCCAGAGCAGGCAATGGCCGCGCAGGATCATGTCGTGCTGCTTGGCAAAGGCCGCGAGCTGGTCGGCGCGCTCGAAGGCGAAGGTCTTGTCGTCCGGCCGCAGGACGTACCACTTCAGTTCATTCTCGGGGACGATCATGCCGCACTCGCGGATGACGATCTCGCGGTGGCGGGCGTCTTCGAACGGTTTGCCGGTCCCGATGGCAGTGCCGAAGTGCAGGCCCTTGGCCTTTGCGAGGGCGGAGAGCGAAGGCTCCTGCGCCTGAACAGGCGAGCCGATCAGGCCCGTGGCGGCGAAGCCCGCGGACAGGCTCAGGCAGGCGCGACGCGTCAGCATGGGCTTCCCTCCTTCATAGCCGCCGGCCTTTTGGCCTGACGGCGACGTTTTTCCCTATTCGCCCTTGTCTATTGGCGGGCGTTGTCAGACTTTGTGGACCACAAGGTCAGACCAATCAAGGTCTTTGGTACCGGTAACGCAAACAATGCCGCGTCAGACGGCGTTAGGCGAGGAAAAGGTTCATGCGGGTCCTCAAAGCCCTGCGCTGGTGGATGATCGGGCTGATCATGCTGGGCGCCATCGTCAACTATCTGACGCGCGCGACCCTGGGGGTGGCCGCCCCGACGGTGCTGGCCGATCTGGATATCACCACGAAAGAATACGGCTGGATCACCGCGGCATTCCAACTGGGAATCATGCTGCAGCCCGTGTGCGGCTATGTGCTGGACGTCATCGGATTGAAGACCGGGTTCGCCCTCTTCGCCACGGCTTGGTCGCTGATCACCATGGCCCACGGCCTGGCCAATAACTGGCCTATGCTGGCGGGTCTGCGCGGCCTGCTGGGCCTTGCGGAGGGCTCGGCCAACCCCGCCGGGATGAAGGCGGTGTCCGAGTGGTTCCCGGCCAAGGAACGGGGGATGGCTGGCGGTGTCTACAACATCGGGGCGTCGGTCGGCTCCATGCTGGCGCCGCCCCTGGTGGCCTGGGCGATCCTGTCGTGGAACTGGCGCGCGGCCTTCGTGGTCACGGGCTTCATGGGCCTGGTATGGGTGTTGCTATGGCTGAAGTTCTATCAGCCGCCGACCCAGCATCCCCGCCTGTCCGATGACGAGCGCGACTACATCGCCGCCGGGCAGGAGCAGCACCTGGACGCGTCCGACGCCAAGCCGTCCCTGGTCCACATCCTCAAGCAGCGAAACTTCTGGGGCATCGCCCTGCCCCGCTTCCTGGCCGATCCGGTGTGGGGAACGCTGGCGTTTTGGGCGCCGCTGTATCTGGCCACGGCGCGGGGCTTCGACCTTAAGCAGATCGCCCTGTTCGCCTGGCTGCCGTTCGTGGCGGCGGACCTGGGCTGCCTGTTCGGGCCGACAGTCGCGCTGTTCCTGCAAAGGCGCAGGGTGAGCCTGATCAACGCCCGGCGCGGCGCGTTCACGGTGGGAGCCGTGCTGATGATGGGCATGGCCTTCGTCAGCCAGGTGGAGAGCGCCTATGCCGCCATCGCCCTGCTGTGTCTGGGCGGGTTCGCGCACCAGACCCTGTCGGTGACGGTGATCACCATGTCGTCGGACCTGTTCCGCAAGAGCGAGGTGGCCACCGTGGCCGGAATGGCGGGGACGTTCGGCAATTTCGGCGTGCTGATCTTCTCGCTGCTGATCGGAGGCTTGGTGGCGACGGTGGGCTACGATCCTTTCTTCATCGCCCTGGGCGTGCTTGACCTTGTCGGAGCGCTGCTGCTGTGGACGCTGGTCCGCGATCCGGCCCGTCCCGTAAAGTCCGGCGCCGTTCCCCCGCCCCTCACCGTCTGAGCTTGTCCGTGATCCGCAATCCGATTCTGCCCGGGTTCAACCCCGATCCGTCCATCGTCCGCGTGGGCGAGGACTATTACATCGCCACCTCCACCTTCGAGTGGTTTCCCGGAGTGCAGATCCACCACTCGCGGGACCTGGCGAACTGGCGGCTGATCGGCAGGCCGCTGGAGCGGGCGAGCCAACTGAACATGCTGGGCGCACCGGACGGCTGCGGGGTGTGGGCGCCGTGCCTGACCTACGCCGACGAGCTGTTCCACCTGATCTATACGGATGTGAAGCGTTATGGGCGGACGACCACCGCCGGCGCGTCGGGCGCGTCGCTGCGGGACTTCCACAACTATCTGGTCACTGCGCCGTCCATCGAGGGTCCGTGGTCCGAGCCGGTCTATCTGAACAGCAGCGGCTTCGATCCGTCGCTGTTCCATGACGAGGACGGCCGCAAATGGCTGGTCAACATGCTGTGGGACCACCGTGCGGGAAAGAACCGGTTCGCCGGCATCGTGGCGCAGGAGTATTCGCCGACCGAGCGGCGGCTGGTCGGCGAGCGAAAGGTCATCTTCGAGGGCACGCCGCTGGGCCTGACAGAGGCCCCGCATATCTACAAACGCGACGGCTGGTATTACCTGATCACCGCCGAGGGCGGGACGGGCTGGAACCATGCGGTGACCATGGCGCGGTCATGCGACCTGCTAGGTCCCTACGAACTGCATCCCGACACCTACATCCTGTCCTCGCGCCTGCGGCCAGACGCGCAGTTGCAGCGGGCGGGGCATGCGGATCTGGTGGAGACGCCGGGGGGTGAGACCTGGATGGTCTATCTGTGCGGACGACCGTTGCCCAATCGCGGGCGTTGCGTCCTGGGGCGCGAGACGGCGATCCAGAGGATGGTCTGGGGCGAGGATGGCTGGCTGCGGACCCTGGACGGCCAGGGGTTGGCGGAGCTGAACCCGGAGGGGCCGCACCTGCCGCCGCACCCGTTCCCCGCGATGCCCGTGCGATCGACCTTCGAGACGGGCCTGCCGATCGATTTTCAATGGCTGCGCTCGCCCTTTCCCGAAGAGCTTTTCAGCACAACGGCGCGGCCCGGCTGGTTGCGGCTGTTCGGGCGGGAGACGATCGGCAGCCAGTTCCGCCAGGCCCTGGTCGCCCGGCGACAACAGGCGCACTGCTATTGCGCCGCCACGCGGATGGACTTTGAGCCGGAACATTTTCAGCAGGCGGCCGGGCTGGTCGCCTATTACGGCGGGACCAAGTTCCACTACCTGCATGTCAGCCACGACGAGGCTGTCGGCAAGCACCTGCGGGTGATGTCGGCCCTGCCGGACTCGCCACAGGCTGACGCCTTCACCCCGCCCATCCCGCTGCCGGAGGGGCCGGTTCATCTGCGCGTCGAGGTCGATTTCGAGCGTCTGCGGTTCGGCTGGAGCCTGGACGGCGAGAGCTGGGAATGGCTGCCGCAGGTGTTCGACGCATCGATCCTGTCGGACGAGGCGACCGCCCCAGGCCTGCCCAACTTCACCGGCGCCTTCGTGGGCATGGCGTGCCAGGACATGAGCGGCGCGGGCCTGCCGGCGGACTTCGCCTGGTTCGACTATGAAGAGCGAGGCTACCGCCCATGAGGCGGGCCTGAACGATGCTGCCGGCCGCCGCCCCCTTAGGGAAGGGGGCGGAGCGACCGGCGCCGTTCGGATGTGCTCTAGCAGGTCCGGAGCGACGAGGAGGATTTGCGCCTACTGGCGGTAGAGCGCCATCTGGTAGTTTTACGGTCTCGACGGATTTGAGCGTCCGCTTCGTCGATCTCAGAGCCAGCCGTAGATCAGGCGCGGAATGTAGAACCGGCGCTTGTTGAGGATGGCTCCGGCCACGTCGGCGCCGGCGGCGTCCAGCTTGTCCAGCAGGTTGCGGGTGACGGCAGCGCGGGTCTGCTCGGCCTCGATCACCACGGCGGTCAGATCGGCGAGACCGCTGAGGGTGACGCCGAGATAGGACTGCTGCAGGGCGGGCGCGGCCATGACCACCAGATCGAAGCTGTTTCGGGCGGCGACGATAGCGCTGGACAGGCGGTCCTCAGACAGGTCCAGCCCGCGGGTGGAGGCCACATAGAGGCGTGTGGCGCCGACCCGCAGGACGCCACCGGCGGTGTCGGTGGCGGTGAGGGTCGCCCCCTGGTCGCGCAGGCGGCCGACCACGCCGCCATTCTCCGGCTCCACGTCCAGCAGCAGGACGCGCTGCTTGCGCTGGGCGGCGGCGATGGCGAAGTCGAGCGCCAGGCTGGCCGTGCCCTCCCCCGTATTGGCGGCGATGAACTGCACCAGGGCGTGACGATCGCGGCCCACCGTGGCCAGGATGCGCATCAGGAAGGCGCTGTCGTCGTGGCTGAGGAAGACCGGGCGGAGTTGGTCCAGACGCACGTGCGGCGGCTTCTGTCCCTCGATGGCTGGGGGCGCGGCCAGGGTCGGCAGCTCCAGCTTCGCCTCCACGTCGGCGGGAGAGATCATCACCTGCGAGAAGGTGGCGGCGACGACGATGCCGGCGGCGGCGCTGACGACGCCGAGCAGAACGCCGATGGCCAGGATGGTGAGGCGACCGCTGTGGCCGCCGGGCAGGGCTTCAGGCGCCTGAATCAGGCGGACATTGGCGCGCGAACGAGAGAAGACGCTTTCCAGACGCGCATCCTCGGCTCGCTTGGAGACGTCCTGATAAGCGGCTTCGACGACCCCGCGATTGCGCAGCAGTTCGCGCCAGGTCGGACCGATGCCTACCAGTTCATCCACGCGGGCCTGGGCGGCGCGCAGGCTCTGCTCCAGCCGTTGGCGGCCGACGGACAGACCGGCGACCTCGCTCTCGTTGGTGGCCAGGGCGGCGTCGAATTGCTGGCGCAGCGGATTCACGCCGCGGCGAATGACCTCCACCTGCTGCTTGGGCGCGGCGGCGATGGCGGCCTGTATGATGGCGATTTGCGCATCCAGCTCTTTGATGAGCGGGTAGCCTTCCTTGAACTTGGCGGCGGCCTGACGGCGCTGCTCCTGCAGGCGCAGCAAGGTCAGGTTGAGGTCCTGGTTGGCCAGGGACGGACCAACGTCGGACTGCAGCTCAATGTCCTGCGGAGCGGCGCCGCTCTTGTTCCGGTACTGGCGGGTTCGCGCCTGGGCGGAGGCGATCTGCTGGTCGAACTGCTGGATCTGGGCGGTGAGATTGGTCTTCTGCGCCTGGGCGTCGATCAGGTCCTGGGCGTAGTCAGACAGGTTATGCTGGTCCGAGAACTGGGTGATCCGCCCCTCGATCTCGTCCAGTCGGCGGCGCAAGTTGTCGCGCTGTTCGACCACGGACCTGATGTCCGACTGAGAGAACACCTCAAGCCGGCGCTCGCGATAGAGATCCAGCAACTTGGCCAGGACCTCGGCGGCGACGCGCGGATCGCGATTGCGCAGGGAGACCTCGACGACGTTCGACTGCGGTACGGCGGTGACCGCCAGATCGCGACCGAGCTGCTCGGCCGCCTGCTCAACCGCCCCAGGCGTCGGAACGGTCCCGGGATAGATGCGGGCGACGCCCACCTCCTGAATCGTACGCTGACGCAGCTGGCGCGACTGCAGGATCTCCATCTCGGCATTGACGATCTGGGCGCGGTCGAAGCTGAGACGGTCTGCGTCGCCGGTCACGCCGCTGCGGAAGGTGTACTCGCTGCCCAGCAGGATCAGCAGGCGGGACTGGGCCGTATAGACCGGCTTGGCCATGACCGCAGCGACCAGGGCCAGCAGGACGGGAACCACAAACGCGATGATGGCGATGCGCTTGTAGTAGAAGATAGGCGTGAGGAAGTCCCGCGCGGTCAGGGACACGCGCGCCCGTCGGGGCGGCGCCGCCGAAATCGGCGGGTCACTCTCCATCGCCAGGCTGCTCATCGCTGCGCCCTGCGGTCTCCAAACTGCCGCTCGCACATGCGCGGCCTTAACCAAAAGGCATGCGCCGATATGCTTAACGAAGCCTGATTTTTTAGGGGTTTAGTCAGGCGTCCATGGTGAAATGGCCATCTTGTCGCTATGCCGCGCGACGAAGCCCGCGCTGCGGCGCAACGGGAGGATGAACTGTGCGGAGCCTACGATTTGGCGTCGTCTCGACCCTTTGTCTGACGGTGGTCGTCATGGCCGGCTGCGCCTCGGGTCCGAAGCCGCTGAGCAAGGCCGAGAACCGCGCCGCATTCGCGGAGTGGAGCGACGCCGACTACCGCTACCGGGTTGGCGCGGGCGACGAGCTGAGCCTCAACTTCCTGGTGAACCCGGACCTGAACGCCCGCATGGTGGTCGGCCCGGACGGTCGCGTCCTTTTGCCGCTGGTCGGCGCCGTTAAGGTTTCGGGCCTGACGGCGGAAGAGATGAACGCCGTTCTCAGCCGGTCCTACGCCTCGGTCCTGCGCAACCCGCAGGTGGAGGCGCTGGTCACCAGCTATGGCTCTTCGCAGATCTACATCGGGGGCGAGGTGCGCCTGCCGGGCGTGCATCAGGTCAAGGGCGACCTGAACGCCGCGCAGGCGGTGATGCTGGCCGGCGGCTTCCAGGATACGGCTCGCACCGGCAAGGTCGTCGTGCTGCGTCAGCGCGTCGGCGACCGCAGGCTGGCCATGCGCATCGTCGATGTGGCCGACATGCTGAGCGCGGCCGACAACAGCCAGAACTTCCCGCTGCTGCCCGGAGACCTGATCTTCGTGCCGCGCAGCCGCATCGCCGAAGTCGATCTGTTCGTGGCCCAATACATCACAGGGGTCCTGCCGTTCAGCCGCAACTTCAACATCAATCGCGGCGACGGCGTGGTGAACTGACGGCCCGATGCGTCGCTACCTCACCTCGGCGGTCGAACAGGGCCTGTCGTCGATCCTGAACCTTGGGGTCAATCTGGTCCTGATCCGGCTGGTGGCGCCGCAGGACTATGGGGTCTTCGTATTCTGGGGCGCGCTCGGCTACGTCATGGCCAGCGTGCAGAACGCGGTCAGCGTGTGCCATCTGCAAGTGACGCCCTTCGGTCCCGGCTTCGAGGAAACGCGGCGCCGGATCGAGAAGATCATGGGCGGCGTGAACCTTGTCTTCTTGGCGCTTACGGGCGTTGTCGCGTTGGGCGGGGTGATGGCCCTGAAAGGCGCCGGCGGCGGCCTGGGCGTATGGGCGGGGCCGGTCTATCTGATCGCTTTCCTGGCCCAGCAGTATGGGCGCGCCCTGCGGTTCTCCCGTCGCGACGTGATGGCCGCCACGGTTCGGACAGGAGCGGTCCTGGCGCTGGCCTCGGCAGGCCTGACGGCGGCGGCCTTCGCTGCTGGGGACAATGGCCTGAGCGCCGACGACGCCCTGCTGATCCTGGCCGCCGCCTATGGGCTGGTGGTGCTGTGGGGCCTGTGGAGCCCCAGGACGCGGACGGCGCTGGACGGCCTGGGCGCGTCGCTGAAAGCTTATCTGCCTTATGCGCGGGAGAGCGGCTGGATCTTCCTCGGCGTGACGAGCACCGAGGTCCTGGCCCGCTTCTACGTCTTCGCGGTGGCGGGCGCGGCGGGAGCCGTGGCGCTGGCCAGCCTGTCGGCGACACAGCTTCTTTTGCGCCCCCCCGCCCTGCTGGCTTCGTCCTGGGCCATGGCGGCGCGGCCGGATCTGGTCGGGCGGCGAGAGGCGGGCGACGCCCGGGGCCTGGCCCGTCAGCTTCTCCTGGCCGGCGGCGTGGGGATCGTGATCACGGCGCTGTGGACGGCGGCGGTGGCGGCGGCCTGGCCGCTGATCTCCAGCCACGTGTTCGGCGGCAAGTATATGGGCGAAGCCGGACTGGTGATGCTGTGGGGCCTGTGCGCGGCGACCACCTTCATCCAGGTGGTGATCAATACCGGACTGCAATCGATCAAGGCGTTCAAGGTCCTGGCCCTGGCCAACGCCGGGGCGTCGCTGATCGCCATGGGCGCGATCCTGGCGGGACTGAAACTGGCCGGTCCGACGGGCGCGGTGCTGGGGACCGCCGTGGGTCAGGCGGCGGAGGCCGCGTTCATGGCCGTCCTGCTCACCGCGCTTCTAAGGCGCGGTCACGGGATTGCGCTTCGATAAGCACGCCCGCCAGCAGCACCAGGAAGCCGAAGAACGAGTTGGCGGTGAAGTAGCTGCTTTCCATGAAGTTGTGCACGAAGACGGCGACCACGAGGACCGCCAGGAACAGCGGCAGGCCATCTCGGGGACCGCTGTTGCGGACCAAGGTCCAGGCCTTCGACATCCAGCGGAACAGGAGCACTATCCCGCCGGACAACCCGATCAGGCCGGTCGTGACCATCAGATCGATATAGCCGTTGTGCGAACCGTTGGTGGCGGCGTCGGGCTGGGCGAACCACAGGTCGGTGTGAAGGCTGGGCTGCAGACGCGGGTCGATGTCCCAGAAGGAGCCGAAACCGAGGCCTCGCCATGGATGGGCCGCGAATTCGCCGAGCGCGAACTTCCACACGTCCGTGCGCATGGTGAAGGTCACCGTGCGGAACGGGCCGAGCGGGTCGGCGCCGAGCGCTAGGTGGATCGCGGTCCAGACGAAGACAACGACCAGAAGCAGGAAGAGGACGGCCAGGGCCGCCGACCAGCGCACGCCCAGCCGGCTGCGCGTCAGGAACACCAGGATCGGAGCCAGGATGACCACCCCAGCCAGGATGACCATGCTGGTCTTCGACAGGCTGGCGATCATCAGCAGGATCGACAGCAGGGTGACGCCGCCCCAAATCAGCCGCCCTCGGCGCTGGGTCTGACTGAGCGTCTGGGCGCCGCAAGCCAGCGCGGCGAACAGGGCAACCGCCCCAAGGGTGTTCTTGTGCGAATGGATAGCGGCCAGACCGATCTCGGTCATGGATAGCCCAGGAGCCACGATCCAGGAGATCATGTCGATCACCATCACGAAGCCGCTCGTCCCCGCCATCAGGGTCAGGACACGGCGACGGTCCTCGATCCCCACGGCTACGGTCAGGCAGATCACCAGGGCCACCACATAGAGGATCATCCGGCGGTTGGAGGCGGCGGGATCCAGGGCCCAGGTCGTGGTCATGGCGAACCAGACGAAGAGCAGCAACACCGGCCAGGCGGCCAGCGCCACCTCAATGGTCCGCCGCCAGCGCAGCACGAGCACCGGCGCGCCCAGCCCCATCAAGAGCAGCCAGGCATAGCGGTTGATGGGCGAAAGCTCTGTCCCACCCGTCGCCTCATCGATCTTCAGGCCGCGCGAATAGGGGGAGTGGCCGATCATCACATAGAGCAGGGTCAGGATCAGGACGGCGGAGGCCAGACGGCGCAGCGCCATGGCGATCCAGGCTTCGCGCCGCAGTCGCCGCTCGACGAGATTGTCCCGCCAGATCCCAGCCGCGATCCTGGCGCCCGTTTCAGACATGGGAGGGCTTGAGCAGCCCGAGCCGCAGGCGCACCACGTCGCGCAGGGCCAAGCCCAGGCCGAACATGCCGCGCACCAGATAACGCCTCCACAAGCGCCTGGGCTCGGTGACCAGGCGGTAGAGCCAGACAAGGCCCGAATGCTCCATCCAGTCCGGCGCCGGGTCAGCCGATCCGGTAAGCACGGTCAGCGAACTGCCGATGCACAGGGCCAGGCCGGTGGCGCGGCCGTCGGCGGACAGGCGTTGGCAGAACTTTTCCGACTGGGGCGGGCCCATGGCGACGAAGATGAACCGCGCCGGATTGGACGCCACGAAGTCGACGGCGTCCGCCACCGCTGCGGGCTTGTCGATGAAGCCCATGGGCGGGATATGCTGTTTCAGGTTGGTCAGGCCGTACTGGGCGCGCAGGTCGGCGATCATCGGCTCGGTCCCGCCGATGACGGTCATGGCGGTGTCGGGCTTGATCACCTCCTCAAACAGAGCCCGGACGACATAGGCGCCGGGTGCGAAGTGGAGTCGCAGCCCGCCCAATAGAGCGGCCCGACCGAGGATGCGGCTGTCGTTGGTGCTGACGAAGCAGGCGTCGCCGCAGGCGGCGAACTCCGGGTCCTTGCGGCGCAGGAAGGCGTGCTCGGCGTTCGGGGTGACGAAGGCGGACAGGGGCGCGGCGGCCGGGCGATCGGCCAGGGCGCGGACAGCCGTCTCCACCGTCATCGGCGTGAAGCGGAGACCTGCGAAACGGACAGACGGAAACGGCTCGGACAATGTTTTCCCGCGGACTTAAGGCTTTCGAGACGGCTGCGACCATATTCGCGGCGCGCCGGTCAACCGTGTTGTGCTTAAAGCCTAGCTAATATGAGTCACTCTCTGGAACCCTTGGTCTTCGCCGGCGGACGCGACGTGAGGCCGCAACTGGCGGTGAAGCGCGCGATCGACATCATCGCCGCTGGCCTCGGCATCGTGTTCCTGGCTCCTCTCCTGATCGGGATCATGGTCGCCGTGGCGACGACCTCGCGCGGCGGTATCTTTTACACCTGCCACTGGGTCGGGCTCGGCGGGCGGCGGTTCGACGGCTACAAGTTCCGCACGATGGTGGCGGACGCCGACGCGCAGGAAGCCGACCTGCAGCATCTGAACGAGATGGAAGGCCCGGCCTTCAAGCTGACCAACGACCCGCGCATCACTCCCATCGGGCGTTTCCTCCGAAAGTACAGCCTGGATGAACTGCCGCAGCTGTGGAGCGTGCTGAAGGGCGACCTGTCGCTGGTCGGGCCCCGCCCGCCGCGCGTGCACGAGTACGCGCAGTTCACCGACTTCCAGCGCCAGAAGCTAGCCGTCCAGCCCGGCATCACCTGCCTTTGGCAGGTCGAGGGTCGGCATCGCATCAACAACTACGACGACTGGGTCGAACGCGACCTGGAGTACATCCGCACCTGGTCGCTGGGGCTGGATCTGATGATCCTGTTCAAGACGGCGGGCGTGGTGATCAGGGGCACCGGTATATGAGCATCGACATCAGCGTCGTGGTGCTGAGCTACGACCGCGTCCACCTGCTGGAGCGGACGCTGAAGGCGCTGTTCGCCAGTCCCGCCCGTGCGGCGTACGAGCTGGTGGTGGTGGACAATCATCCCGACCAGCTGGCCCGCGGACTGGTCGAAGGCCTGGCCCGCACAGCGCCCGCGCCGGTGACCTATCTGGCGGACGCGCGACGCAATGTGTCGATCGTCCGCAATCTTGGGATCAAGGCGGCGAAGGGCCGGTATGTGGCCTTCGTCGACGACGACGAGGCGCCGCAGCCGGGGTGGGTCGACGCCCTGACCGACTGCCTGGATCGCACCGGCGCCGACGCCTGTTTCGGCCCCAAGCGGCCGCAGTTCGAAAGCGGCCGACCGCCCGAATGGGATCCGCAAGGCTGGCGCTACACCCTGGATTTCCAGATGGCGGCGGACGAGCCGATCCACATGTTCGGCCGCCTTCGCAAGAAGGGCAAAGGCCTGGGCAGCGGAAATTCGGCCTATCGCGCGGCGACCTGCATGAGCGGGGCCGAGCCTTTCGACATCTCCTACGGCGACGCCAACGGCGAGGATACCCAATTCCTGTTCCGCCTGGCGCTGGAAGGACGACGCTTCGTCTGGACGCCGGACGCCGTGGTGGTCGAGTTCATCGAGACCGACCGCACCAAGCCCGACTACATGATCACGCGCATGAAGCGCGGCTCGCAGCACTATGCGGCGTCGCGGATCGGCACCAGCGACAGCAAGACCTGGACCCGCGTAAAGGTCAGCTTCCTGGGCCTGGCGCAGTTCATGGTTCACCTGGGGCTATTCGTGACCTCCGGCGAGTTCGCCCGCCGCGACCGCATAGACAACCGCATCGGTATGGCCAAGGGCCTGGGCAAGCTGACCTGGCGCGCGCCCATCGGCTTCATCGACGAGAAGGCGGTCTAGACCGTCGCGGGCGGCTCCGTCGGCTCCGCCGCGTGTGAACCGAACCGCTTGCGCAGGCCGATGAAGGGCTGCTCCACCAAGCGATAAGACAGGACCGCGGCGACGAAGCTCAGCGCGACGCCGGCGGCCATGTGCGCGACTAAGGGAAGGCCGAGGGGCTGCAGCGCGGTGATGACCGCGTAGTGCCACAGATACAGCGAATAGCTGAGCCTCCCGATCCAGGTGAGAACGGGAAGCTCCAGCACCTTGCGCAACAGGCGATAGTGAGCGCCGCCTAGCACAGCGCTGATCAGGACGAACAGGGCCAAGCCCTGGATGCTGTAGCGGACCGTATAGCGGAAGGGCTCGTCGCGGATGAGGAAAGTCGTCAGCAAGGCGACGCCCGCGACCACGAAGACGCCCGGATGGGTGACGCGCTCGAGCAGCCGGACACCCGTCGCGCTGCGCGCCACGACGGCGAGCAGCACGCCATAGATGATGGAGTCGATCTGGCAGTCGGTGGCCCGGTAGATGTACTCGGAGCTGACGCCCAGGCCCGTGACCAGGAAGACCCGCCAGGCCAGAACGGCCGCGCACAACGCACAAAGCGTCCAAAGCAATGCCTGGCGATGGCGGCGCAGCGCCAGGAACAGCAATGGAAACGCGAGATAGAAATGCTCTTCCACCGCCAGCGACCAGAGCGGGCCGTAAGGCATCCGCGCGTCCTGAGCGAAAATGCCGTAGTAGTTGGCGACGTAGAAGATCGCCGCGAGCATGTCGCGCCAGGGCACGACATGCGTGACGACGGTGAAGACCGCTGAGGTCAGAAGCACATAGGCCAGCAGGGCCGGCACCAGCCGCAGCGCCCGCCTGATGTAGAACTGTGGAAGCGAAAAGCCGCCGGTCCGCGCGTCTTCATCCAGCATCAGCCCGGCGATCAGATAGCCGCTGATGAAGAAGAAGACCGTGACGCCGAACCCACCCGGAATACGGTCGCCCAATCCGGCATGGCTGAGAAGCACCAGCAAGATCGAGAAGGCTCGGACGCCGTCGATCGCCGGAACATATCCTTGGGCGGGGTTGGTCAGTCGCATGAGGGAACCGCCGGCATGAAGACGGTTGTTCCGCCCAAGGATCGAATAAGCTTGACCGTGGCGTATCGCAAAGAGCGATCGGTCGCAGCCTCAGGCGGCCCGCGACGGCTCCTTGATGTAGCCCACCTGGCGGCTAGTGAGCTTGCCCATGCCGTTGGCGATCAGCAGCCGCCCGCGCAGCCGACGCTCTGAGCCGAACTCGAGGCCGGCGGCGGCGATCACCGCTCCGGCCGCCACCTGCAGCAGGCCCTTCAGCCGTAGGATCGCCGCCGCGCGGGCAGGCTTAGGCGCATGGGCGACATAGATGTTGAAGTAATGCTGGGCCTCGCGCTTGGCGCGGACCAGGCGATAGGCGGCCAGGGTGCGATGCGGCGGCACGGTCTCGGTCACGCGAGCCTGGGGCGCCCAGACGATCCTGCAGCCCTGCTTGTAGAGGCGGACCATCAGCTCGGCGTCCTCACCACCAGCGTCGCCGAACGTCTCGTCGAAGGCGGCGGAATCGGGGAAGCAGGTCGCCATCCTGAACAGCGAGTTGCCGGTGCCCAGGCCGTGGAGCGGCTTGCCGTCTTCCCGCATCAGCCGAACCAGGGCGCCTGGCTCCAGGTCCAGGCGGCGGACGAACGACTGTCCTTCGGGATCGTAGGCCGGCGCGGCGTCCGCGAAGACCGCCGCGCGCAGGCCGACGGCGATGTCGGCGTCGGCCGCGCGCAGCGCGCCGACCAGTTGATCGGTCCAGTCGGGATCGGCGATCTCGTCGTCGTCGATGAAGGCGATCATCGCGCCGCGCGCGGCGGCGATGCCGGCGTTGCGCAGGGTCGACATGTTGCGGGTCAGGTCCGTCTGCCAGCGGATCGGCAGGGCGGCGTCCGGAGCCAAGGTCCGAGCCACATCGAGACCGGCGCCGTCGGGATGGTTGTCGGTGACCAGGATTTCGATCTGAAGACCGAGGCTGTTCCGCTGGGCCAGGCAAGAGCGCAGCGTTTCCGTCAACAACTGGGGCCGATCGTAGGTGGCGATGGAGATCGTCAGGTCCAAGAACAGCTCCCCCAAAGTCAGTCACCCTTTGGGCGGCGAGGGACCAGAACGCAACCCCCGCTATGCATGGCGCCGAAAATGTGGCGGGCGCCAAATTTCCAAATCTAGTTCTGGTTGCATTCAAAGCTGTCGAGTGAACGAGCAAATGTAAATTAACCTACACGTAAGGTTAAAGCCTTGCGCAACTTGGTCGCATGGACCAAATGCCCACGTTCGAATATTCGCACGCCTGAAAAGCCAAAACTTGGCCGTGCGCAATCAATAGCGATTACTAAGAAGAGGTCGGCGATGGGTCACATCCAGACGGAATTCCGCGACGCCAACGCTGATCGCGCGCAGACGCAACTGAAGCTCTACGGCGACGGCGCCAGCCTTGACGACTTCGCCCGGTTGCACGCCGAAGGCCGCGTCACCGGCTTCACCACCAATCCGACCCTGATGTACAAGGCCGGCGTCACCGACTACGCCGGCTTCGCCAAGCAACTGCTGGCGCTGATCCCCGACATGCCGATCTCCTTCGAGGTGTTCTCGGACGAGTTCGAGGAGATGGAGCGCCAGGCGCGCCTGATCGCCAGCTGGGGCGAGAACGCCTACGTCAAGGTGCCGATCACCAACACCAAGGGCGAAAGCACCCTGCCGCTGGTCGAGAAGCTGTCCCGCGAAGGCGTGAAGCTGAACGTCACCGCCATCCTGACCCTGGCCCAGGCCGCCGGCACCGTGGCCGCCCTGGCGCCGGACGTCCCCGGCATCATCTCGATCTTCGCCGGACGGATCGCCGATACCGGGATCGACCCCATGCCGATCATGCGCGCTGCGGTGGCCATGGCCGCCGACAAGCCGAAGGCCGAGGTCCTGTGGGCCAGCACGCGTGAAGCGCTGAACATCTATCAGGCCCGCGAATGCGGCTGCCACATCATCACCGCCACCCCGGACATCCTGAAGAAGATGGACCAGATGGCCGGCATGGACCTGAACGCGCTGTCGCTGGACACCGTGGCCATGTTCCGTCGCGACGCCGTCGCCGCTGGGTTCTCGCTGTAGCCATGACCCAGCGTCGCGCCGTCTTCCTTGATCGCGACGGGGTGCTGAATCGCGTCGTTTGGCGCGACGGCAAGCCTGCTTCGCCGCGTCGCCCCGAGGAACTGCAGATCATTCCCGGCGTCGAGGCCGCCCTGCGCGACCTGAAGGCCGCGGGCTTTCTGCTGTTCGGCGTGACCAACCAGCCGGACGTGCGGCGCGGCCTGATGACCAACGGCCAGCTCGACGTCCTGCACGCGATCCTCGACGACGCCCTGCCGATGGACGAGATCGCCGCCTGCCGACACGACGACCGCGACGGCTGCGGCTGCCGCAAGCCCAAGGCGGGCCTGCTGCTCGACCTGGCCCAGCGCTTCGACGTCGACCTTCAGCGATCGTGGATGGTCGGCGACATGGACCGCGACACCACCTGCGGCCGCGCCGCCGGGGTCCGCACCATCCTTCTGGCCCGCCCCTACAACAGCGGCGCCGGCGCCGACAGCATCGTCGACGACCTCCACGCGGCGTCCCGCGTGATCCTTCAAGACGCACTTCTTAAAATCTAAGGCTCCCCCAATGTTCGTCGACCATTTCCTCGATGCGGTGAACCGCGCCGTCGCCGGCCTTGATCGCGCCCAGATCGACGCCATGGCCAGCGTCCTGGCCGGCCGCCGTGAAGCCGGCGGCCGCCTGTTCATCATCGGCGTCGGCGGCAGCGCCGGCCACGCCAGCCACGCCACCAACGACTTCCGCAAGATCTGCGGTTTCGAAGCCTATTGCCCGACCGACAACGTCTCGGAGCTGACCGCCCGCATCAATGACGAGGGGTGGGAAGGCACGCTGTCGACCTGGCTGGAGACCAGCCGCCTGAAGGCCGAGGACGCCCTGCTGGTGTTCTCCGTCGGCGGCGGCAGCGTCGAGCCGCCGGTCAGCGCCAACATCGTCCGCGCCCTGCAGCTGGCGCAACAGCGCGGTTCGGCCATTACCGGCATCGTCGGCCGCAACGGCGGCTTCACAGCCCAGGTCGCCGACGCCTGCGTGGTGATCCCGACCGTCGATCCGCAACTGATCACCCCGATCGTCGAGGGCCTGGCCGCCGTGGTCTGGCACCTGCTGGTCAGCCACCCGGCCCTGTCCCTGCATAAAGGCCACTGGGAGCAGATCGCCCCCGTCGAGGCCCCGGCCGCCTGATGATCTCCACGCGCACCCCCCTGCGCGTCACCCTCGGCGGCGGCGGCACGGACCTGGAAAGCTACTATCGCCACGGCGGCGGATTCATCTTCGCCATGGCGCTGGACAAGTACATCCACATCACCGCCCACCGCCCGGCCTTCGAGCGGCGGGTGCTGATCCATGGTCCGCACCCCGAGGCCGCCGACCGCAGCCTGGACATCCAGCACGAACTGGTGCGCGAGGCCCTGCTGCGCCATGGCCTGCATGACCGGGTGGAGCTGGCCTCCATCGCCGACATCGCCGGCGGCACAGGCCTCGGTTCGTCGAGCTGCTTCCTGGTCGGCTTCCTGCATGCCCTGCACGCCCTGAAGGGCGAGCGCCCGACGCCGGCGCAGCTGGCGGAAGAGGCCTGCACGCTGGAGATCGACGTGCTCAACAAGGGCATCGGCAAACAGGATCAGTACATGGCCGCCTTCGGGGGCCTGACCACCCTGGACATCGCGCCGGACGGCAAGGTGACCGTAGGCAAGGTCGAGCTCGAACCCGAGGTCGAGGCCGCCTTCGTGCGCCACACGCACATCTACTACACCGGCCTTCGTCGTGACGCGGCGGTGATCCTGGAAGACCAGCACAAGGCCATGCTCGGCGCAGACGAGCGAGACGAGGCGCGTCGCAAGACGCAGGAGAACCTCGGCTTCATCAAAGACCTGGGCTACCGCATCCGTGACGCCTGGAAGGCCGGCGACCTGGAAGGGTGGGGCCAGATGCTGCACGAGCACTGGACCCACAAGAAAAAGCTGTCCTCGAAGATCAGCTGGCCTCACATCGACGCGATCTACGACGAGGCCCGCAGCGCCTATGGTGTGACCGGCGGCAAGGTGATCGGCGCCGGCGGCGGCGGCTTCCTTATGCTGTTCACGCCGGGCGACGGCGAGGCGCTGGAAGCCTTCATGAGCCGCAACAACATGCCGCGCCTGCATTACGGCGTGGACCACGGCGGCACTCGCGTTCTGGAAGCCGTCGGCTGATGTCTGAACGGCCGGTGATCACGCCCATGCGGGCCCGCGCACCCCTGCGCCTGGGCCTGGCCGGCGGCGGCACCGACCTGTCGCCCTACTGCGACCAGTACGGCGGCGCCGTGCTGAACGTGACCATCGACCGCTTCGCTTTCGCCCATGTGAGCCCGTCCGACAACGGCGAGATCGTGTTTCGGGCCAGCGACCTCGGCGAGGAGGAGCGCTACGCCCCAGGCCAGGAGATCGGCGGCGCCGAAGGCTTGATCCTGCACAAGGCGGTCTACAGCCATTTCGTGGAGACCTATCTGGGCGGCGAGCCGGTTCCGCTTGTCGTCTCGACCACCGCCGACGCGCCGCCGGGATCGGGCCTGGGTTCGTCCTCAGCCGTGGTCGTGGCCCTGATCGAGGCGTTCCGCGCCGCGCTCGACGCGCCGCTGGGACCGTATGAAGTCGCGCGCCTGGCCTTCGAGATCGAGCGCTTACGCCTGGGCTTGGCTGGCGGACGGCAGGATCAGTACGCCGCCGCGTTCGGCGGTTTGAACTATATCGAGTTCCTTGATGGAGAGCGGGTGGTGGTCAATCCTCTGCGCGCCTCGCGCGATCACCTGATCGAACTGGAATCCTCGCTGGTCGCCTGCTTCACCGGCCAGTCGCGCCGCTCGGAGACGATCATCCGCGAACAGCTGAAGGGCTTGAACGCCGACGATCCGGTCACCCTGGAGAGCATGCACGCCTTGAAGGCGGACGCGACCTCGATGAAGGCCGCCGTCCTGGCCGGCGACGTGCGCGAGGTGGCCGAGATTCTGAACCGCTCGTGGCGCGCCAAGAAGCGCACCGCCAGCGGCGTCGCCACCAGCGAGGTCGACCGCCTGTACGACCTGGCTATGGCGGCCGGCGCCTGGGGCGGCAAGGTGTCCGGCGCCGGCGGCGGCGGCTTCCTGATGCTGCTGACCGACCCGGAGAACCGCTATCGCCTCGTCGAGGCGCTGAACGCGGCGGGTGGACAGGCCGGGGCGGTGAAGTTCACCTATGACGGCGCCGAGGCTTGGCGCGTCCGCCGGTAGGTCCGATTTGATGAAGCAGTGCGTGATCCTGGCGGGCGGCCGCGGCACGCGGCTCGGCGCGCTGAGCGAACACCTGCCCAAGCCGATGCAGCCGGTGGCGGGGCGGCCGTTTCTGGCTCACCTTTTCGCCAAGGCGGCGCAGAGCGGCTTTTCCGAAATCCTGCTGCTGGCCGGCTTCAAGGCCGAGGCGGTGGCCGCCTTCGTCGAGACCGAGGTTCGTCGGCATCCGGGCCTGAGCGTAACGCTGTCGGTGGAGCCGGAGCCCATGGGCACGGCTGGCGCGCTGAAGCACGCCCTGGACCGGTTGGACGAGCGTTTCCTGCTGGTCAACGGCGACACGTGGTTCGACTTCGACTGGCGAGACCTGACGCTGGGCGACCCCGCCTTGGCGTCCGTCGCCCTGCGCCATGTGGCGCCGGCTGACCGATATGAGACCGTGCGGCTGGAGGACGGGGTGATCACGGCGCTGGCGCCGCGTGATCCGGCTCGCGCCGAAGGCCTGATCAATGGCGGGGTCTACGCCATGGACCGCCGCGCCATCCAGGCTGGGGAAAGCTCCCTGGAGCAGGAGACCTTGCCCCGCCTTTGCGGCGATGGGCTTCTGGCCGGCCGACGGTTCGACGGCGCCTTCATCGACATCGGCCTGCCCGAAAGCCTGGCGGCGGCGCAAGACCTGAGTTTCCCCGCCTAGACCACATCGCAGGCGTACAAGAGGCCGCGTTCGAGAAGGCGCAGGCTAGCTCCATCGCAGCATCGAGTTGATGGGGCATCGCCATGATCCTGTTCTATTTCACCATCTTCCACAGCGCGATCGCCCTGATCGCGCTAGCCTCCGGCCTCGTCGCCATCGCCGCCCTATTGGGCGCGCGGGTTCGGCGCTTCTGGACGGCGCTGTTTCTGATCACCGCCGCAGCGACGACAGCCACCGGCTTCATGTTTCCGTTGCCCGGGATCACGCCTGCTGTGGCGACCGGCATTCTCGCCACCCTGGTGTTCATCGCCATGCTGATCGCCCGCCTGCGCGGCTTCGCCGGTCTGTGGCGCGGAGTCTATGTGGGAAGCTTTGTGGTCCAGGTCTATTTCCTGGCCTTCGTGGCGACAGCCCAGGCCTTCACCAAGATTCCGGTCCTGCAAGCCGCCGCCCCGACCCTGTCGGAACCGCCCTTCGCCGCAAGCCAGGCGATGGTTCTGGCGTTGTTTGTCGGACTGGGTCTGGCGGCGTTGCGCCGCCTAAGGGTCGCGCAGACAGTCTTCGCCTGACTACTGGTTGCGACGGAGACGGTCCTGCATTCGCCGGGCCGCATCCTCGCGTCCCTTGACCACCGCGCGCTGCATCATGTCGATGTCGTAGTCGGCCTGCTCGACGATACAGGCGAAATACTCGACGACCGCTCGGTTATAGGCGGCGGTCGCATAGGTGGTGTTGCGCGCCGGCCGACGGGGCTCCCCACAGGACGGCGTCCAGACAACCCCGCCAGCCTGTAGCTCCAGCCGCCCCTTGGTGGTGTCCGAGGCCTGGGCGATGGCCGATCCCGCGCCGAGCAGCAACGAAGCGGCGGCCAGCAACAGAACACGCATGGAAGGCTCCCCGGAAAACAGCGCGTCTTCTGGCTAACGCGCGTCGCCCTCCGGGGAAAGCGCCCTACCCCCCGTAGACGAACTCGCTCTTGTAGTAGCCGGCGGCTGCGCCGGTGATGTCGATGGCGAAGGGGGCGGAGCCGTCGGCCAGATCGGTGAGCCAAGCGGCGTTGGAGCGCGCCATGACGCCCAGGTCGCCCTTCTCCGCCTCGGCCAGCAGCCAGCCGACCATGGCCGCCTTGGTCCCCTGGCCGTTTAGCCCGTCCCCGCCGTAGGAGGCGAAATAGGCGTCGCGGCCGCCGGACAGCAAGGTAGTGACCTTGGCGTCGGCGGGCGCCGCTCCGAAGATCTTGGCGTAGGCCTTCTTGGTGGCGTCGAAGAGGCTCAGACTTCCGAACTCCGTCTGGAAGGCGGTCTTGCCCTCGCCGTCGCGCCCCAGGTTCACCGCGAAGTTGATGTAGCGGTTCTCCAGGTTGAAGGACTGGAAGTAGGCGGAGTTCAGATTGTTCGGGTTGGGGCCGGAGGCGGAGACCAGATAGTCGATGCCGCCGGCGCTTGGGATCTTGCCGGTGAAGAACAGGTAGCTGAGCGTCGCCACCGAGGTGGTCTGGTCCGCCGCCTTGACGATCTCGGCGATCGCCGCCGCCTGGGTCAGCGTCCCCGCCGTCACCTTGGCCGAAAGGTCGGCTTCCAGCGTCGCGTTGGAGCCGCGCAGGATGGAAGCGACGCCAGTGGTCACCGCCGGAACCGGCTGGGTCGCGCCGCCGCCGGTCAGGCTGACCGTGCGGTCGGAAAACCGTAGCGACTCGATATTGATCAAGGTGTCGGTCCCGTCCGGGGAGCCGGCGCGGTTATCGACGATGATCCAGCCATTGGCGGTCTGGGTCCAGGTGTAGTTGGTCGAAGCGGCGGAGTAGACGACCGTGTCTGTTCCGGCGCCGCCGTCGATCCTGTCGTTCCCACCCACGCCATAAAGCGTGTCCGCGCCCGCAGAGCCGGTGATCTCATCCGCGCCGGAAAGGATGCTGCGCACGGCGGCTTCAGTGTCGTCCGCGGCGATCCAGGCGAGGAACTGCTGCACCGGGGCGCTGAAATCGCTGGCGGTCCAGACCAGGGCGTTGGCCACGCGGACGTCGATACGGGTCAGCGTTCCCCCAGAGACGTCCGCTCCGGAATAGGTGAAATTCCCGGTGAAGGTGTCCGTGTCGCCGCCGCCATAGGCGATGACGATCTGGGTGGGCGTGGCGCTGCTGATATCACCTTCGGCGACGCCGCCGATATCCATGTCGAACATGTTGAAGCCGCTGACGGCCCCCGCGGTCACTTTGGCCATAATCGATCTCTCCCCATCACGCCGCACGGCGTTCCGTCGCCTTAAGTGTCGGGGAGGGAGGGGGGCGCATATCCCCGTTTGGGGTATGTCGCGGCGGCTGCGTCATGAAGAGGAGCCTCTTCATGGTCACCCTTTGCCCGAAATCCGTCGTTTCAGGTGGCAAATGACCGCGCAGAGCGCACAGCGCCGTGGACGTCGCCGGATTTCCCTGTGAAAAAGGCGCCCAAAATAACAGTGGGGGACGCATGAACCGTCTGTTCGCCTATCTCATCGTCGGATCCATGGTCCTCGGGGTCGTTGTCGGCTGGATCTGCCACATCGCGCTGCCGCCGGAGCAGATCGAACAGTTGGCGACCGGCCTGAAGGTTCTGACCGACCTCTTCTTGCGCCTGATCAAGATGATCATCGCGCCTCTGGTGTTCGCCACCTTGGTGTCCGGCATCGCGCACATGGAAGACGCCGGCGCCATCGGCCGCGTGGGCGTCAAGACCATGGGTTGGTTCATCGGCGCCTCGATCGTGTCGCTGACCATCGGCCTGATCATGGTGCACCTCATCTCGCCAGGATCGGGCCTGTCCCTGACGCCGCCGCCGGTCACCGAAAGCTCGGGCATCGAGGTCGCGGCCTTCACCCTGAGCAACTTCGTCACCCACCTCGTTCCCGCCTCGGCCATCGACGCCATGGCCAAGAACGAGATCCTGCAGATCGTGGTGTTCTCGATCTTCGTCGGCACGGCCGTGGCCGCCCTCGACGACAAGGCGCCGGCGGTTCTGACCCTGGTCGAGCAGATCACCGCCATCATGCTGAAGGTCACCGGCTATGTGATGAAGCTGGCGCCCATCGCCATCTTCGCCGCCCTCGCCTCGACCATCGCCACCCAGGGCATCGGAGTTCTGGGCACCTACGCCAAGTTCGTCGGCGGCTTCTATCTGTCGCTGGGCGTGCTGTGGGGCCTGCTGTTCGCGGCGGCCTTCGCCTTTATCGGCATGCGGGCTGTCGGCCTTTTCAAGGAAATCCGCACTCCAGCCCTGCTAGCCTTCTCGGTGGCCAGCTCGGAGGCCGCCTATCCGCGGACCATGGAGATGCTGGAGAAGTTCGGCGTCAACCGCCGCATCGTCAGCTTCGTCCTGCCGCTGGGCTACTCGTTCAACCTCGACGGCTCGATGATGTACTGCACCTTCGCGGTGCTGTTCATCGCCCAGGTCTACGGCGTGGAGCTGTCCATCGCCCAGCAGATCACCATGCTGCTGCTGCTGATGGTCACGTCCAAGGGCATGGCCGGCGTGCCTCGCGCCTCGCTGGTGGTGATCAGCGCCACCCTCACCTACTTCAAGCTGCCCGAAGCGGGCCTGCTGCTGATCTTGGCGGTGGATCACCTGCTGGACATGGGCCGCAGCGCCACCAACGTGGTCGGCAACTCGGTGGCCGCCGTCGTGGTCGGCAAGTGGGAGAAGCAGCTCGGCGATCCGGTCGAGACGGTGGAGCCCATAAAGGGCCACTAGGTCCCTCGGATCATCGGCGCCGCGCGCGACCGACAAGATCAAGGGCGAGGCGCGAGCCTCGCCCTTTTTCGTTCAGGCCTTTCGCAGCTCTGACGGCTTGTGCGCCGCGCGGGCGCCGGTCTTGCCGCCTTCGACGATGTACTGGGGGTCGTCCTTGCTGGCGGCGACCTTATGACCCTTGATGTGCGTGGCGCGGGTCTGTTTTCGGATGACCTTGCCGGTCGTGGTCCCCTGGCTGTGATCCCACTTCACCTTGTCGCCGGCCTTGAAGCTCTTTTCGGTCATGGTGCGCTCCGTTGATGGAGGCGCAATGAGAAAGGGCGGCGGGTGTTCCGCTCCCGCCGCCCTTCGCAATCGTCGATCTCCGCGCCGACTATTCGGCGGGGACGCTGTTCTCGGTGCGCTTCGCCAGCATCTGGTCGAAGTTGGACCAGACACCTTCATTGCCGTGCCATTGGCCCTTAGTGGCGGCCTTGGAATATTCCGTGGCGCGGGCCTCGAAGAAGTTGGCGTGTTCGACGCCCGACAGCAGGCTCTGCAGCCACGGCAGCGGATTTTCCTTCACGCCGTAGACTTCCGGCAGCTCCAGCTGGCGCAGGCGCCAGTCGGCGATGAAGCGGATGTACTGCTTGATGTCGTCCGGGGTCATGCCCTGGACGTCGCCGGCTTCGAAGGCCAGGTCGATGAACTTGTCTTCCAGGCCCACCACGTGCTTGCAGCAGTCGACGATGTCGTCGGCCACGGCCTTGGTGACGCACTGCGTCTCCTTGTTGAAGGCGTGGTAGAGCTTGATGATGCCTTCGCAGTGCAGGCTCTCGTCGCGCACCGACCAGGACACGATCTGGCCCATGCCCTTCATCTTGTTGAAGCGCGGGAAGTTCATCAGCATCGCGAAGGACGCGAACAGCTGCAGCCCCTCGGTGAAGCCGCCGAACATGGCGAGCGTGCGGGCGATGTCGGCGTTCGTATCGACGCCGAACTGCTGCATGTAGTCGTGCTTGGCCTTGAGGGCCTCGTATTCCATGAACGCGCCGAACTCGCTCTCCGGCATGCCGATCGTCTCGAGCAGCAGCGCGTAGGCGGCGATGTGGATGGTCTCCATGTTCGCGAACGAGGAGAGCATCATCTTCACTTCGGTGGGTTTGAAGACCCGGCCGTAGCGTTCCATGTAGTTGTCGGCGACCTCGACGTCCGACTGCGTGAAGAAGCGGAAGATCTGCGTCAGCAGATTGCGCTCCTTGTCGTTCAGCTTGGTGGCCCAGTCCTTGAGGTCCTCGCCCAGCGGCACCTCTTCAGGCATCCAATGGACCTGTTGCTGCTTTTTCCAGAAGTCGTAAGCCCACGGATAGCGGAAAGGCTTGTAGCCGATGGAGGAGGTCAGCAGGCCAGGGAGGGCGAGCGAGGAAGCGGTCATGGGACGGCTCTACGAGTCAGAGGATGCGTTTGAACGCCCTCACCATCGCCCAACATCTTGGGTGCGTAAAGCACCCAGCAACCATATTTAGCGTTTCGATCCACAGGAGTCAGGAATGATCCACAAGCCTGAAAACTTGACCATTTACGGCGCGGCGGGTTCCGGCTCGGTTCCCGTGGAGGCGGCCCTCACCCTTTTGGGCATTGAATATGAGGTGATCGAGGCTCCCACCTGGGAGGGCGAGGCGGAGCGGTCCAAGGTCGCCACCGTCAACCCGATGCGACAGATCCCGGCCCTGGTGTTTCCCGACGGCGAGGTGATGACCGAAAGCGCCGCCATCCTGACTTGGCTGGCGGACAGCCATCCGGAGGCGGGGCTGGCCCCCGGCCTGACCGATCCGCGCCGCAAGCAGTTCTTGCGCTGGATGACCTACATTCCGGCCAGCATCTATTCGATGTTCTGGGTCCGGGACGAACCCTCGCGCCTGGCCGAAGGGCCGGAGGCCGAGGCGGTGATCGTGGAGCGGACCATCGAGCGCATCGCCGACTGCTGGCGGATGATGGATGAGCAGGTGGAGCCCGGCACCTACATCCTGGGCGAACAGCTCACCGTTCTGGATCTCTATGTGACGGTCATCAGCCGTTGGCGGCCCCGTCGTCGGCGCTTCTACGAGGCGGCGCCAAAGCTGTCTCGGGTGGTCCGCCGCGTGGACGAGCACCCCCTGCTGCAGGACTTCTGGGCCAAGCGCTTCCCGTTCGAGGACGGCTGGGAGGGCTAGGCCGCGCGGATGAAGGCGCCGACCTGCTCCAGCACCTCGCGCCCCAGGGCGATCTGGCCGGCGAACAGGACGAAGGCGTGTATCGTCCCCTCGGCGCAGCGGTAGGTCGTCGGCACGCCGGCCGCGGCCAGGGCCTGCGCATAGGCGCGCCCCTCGTCTACGAGAGGATCCAGGGAAGCGGTCACGATCAGGGTCGGCGGGGAATTCGCCAGAAGTTCGATCGGCGCCGACAAAGGCGACCCGGCCGGGGAATCCTGATCCTCCGGTCTCGAGAAATATTCCGTTTCCGCCCGGACGATGTCGAAATGGCGCAGGAACCAGCGGCCGTCGCCCAGCACCGTGCGTGAGGCGAAGTCGGCGTCAATGCTGGCGCTGGTGACCGGATAGATCAAAACCTGACCGGCGAGCGGAACACGCGCGCGCTGGCAGACCGAAGCTGCGAGATGGCCGCCGGCGCTGTCGCCCGTGACCACGATGCGGTTCGGGTCTGCCCCCAGGGACACGGCGTTGGCGGCGGCCCAGGCCAGGGCCGCCTCGCAATCCAGCAGAGCGGCGGGGAAACGGTTCTCCGGCGCTCGGCGATAGTCGACATCGACCACCACGCAGCCGCCAAGGGCGCAGTAGGCGCGCGCCACCCGCTCATAGGCGTCGGGATCGCCAAGCACCCAGCCGCCGCCGTGAATGTGCAGCAGCAGCGGAAGCACGCCGGCGGCCTCGACCGGCCAGTAGATTCGAAGCGGCAGCGGTCCGCCGGGGCCGTCGATAAGCAGAGACTCGACGCGCCCGACCGGCGTGGGGTCCGGCCCATAAAGGGCGGCGGCCGCCGCCAGACCCTCACGTCTTTCCCGGACCGTCGGCTCTGCGGGCGCGGCGGCGAAGTCCCCAGCCATGCGCGCCAGAAGGCGTTCGGTGTCAGGATCGACGTAAGGGTCCGACATCGGCGCTAGAACGCGACGCCGATGGTGGCCGACACGGTGCGCGGGGCGCCGAAATAGGCCAGCTGGTAACCGAGCGAGTCCGACAGGTCGAAGCCCTGCTCGATGTAGCGTTTATCGGTGAGGTTCTTAATTCCCGCCTGGACGAACCACTTGTCCCGCGCGTCCTGCCAACGGGCGAAGGCGTCGACCAGGACGTAGCCCTTCTGGGCGAGGATCTCGCTGCTGGAGACCGTGCGATAGGTCTTGCTGCGGAAGGCCGCATCGGCGCCGAAGGTGAGCGAGCCGCCGCCCTTCAGGTCGAAGCGATAGACAGCGCCGACCTTGCCGTCCCACTTGGGCGCGTTGACCAGTTCGCGCTGGTCGCTGATGTCGCGGCCGCCCGGGCCGATGTACTCGTCATACTGGCCGTCCAGATAGCCGAGCACGAAGTTCAGGGTCAGGGGCCGGATCGGCCGCGCGACCAGCTCCAGCTCCGCGCCCCGGATAGTGGCTGCGCCGGCATTGGTGAACAGGGCGGTGAAGGCGCCGCTGGAGTCGGCGGTGAAGCTGGACAGTTGCAGGTCGGTGTAGTCGTTCCAGAATACCGCCATGTTGGCCGTCAGGCGACGGTCCAGCAGGGTGGTCTTCAGGCCCGCCTCATAGGCCCACAGGGTTTCAGGATCATAAGCGCGAGCGCCGGCGGCGTCGTTGGCCCGGCCGTCAAAGCCGCCGCTCTTGAAGCCCCGGCTGACGCTGGCGTAGGCGAGCACGTCGTCGCTGATCTTGTAGTCCACGCCCAGGCGCGGGGTGAACGAGCTCCACTTGTCCGAGGTGTCGATGAAGGTGGCGAACGGGCCCTGGTCGTAGGGCACCGGCAAGGTGGTCACCGTCGCGGCGAAAAACTTCTGGGTGCGGAAGAAGTCCTTCTTCTCGTGCGTGTAGCGCAGACCGGCGGTGACCGAGAGCTGGTCGGTCAGGCTGTAGCTGCCCTGACCGTAGGCGGCCCAGCTTTCGTTGTGCTGGTCGTTCTGCGAACCGGTGACCAGTCCGATGGCCGGGCCGAGCAGGCCGCTCAAGGTGTCGTCGTGCTCCTTGAACCAGAATAGGCCGCCTACCGCGGTGAGGCGGTCGCTGCTGTAGTTCAGCTGCAGCTCCTGGCTGATCTGATCCTGATCCTCGCGGACATAGACGCCGAAGATCGACTGGGTCGTGGCGTCCAGGTCGAGATTGGAGTCGTACGACATCTTCCGATAGGCCGTGATCGACTTCAGTCCGATGGTGTCGGACAGCTTCCAGTCGGCGATCAGGGAGACCCCGGCGGTCGACAGATCGGCCAAGGTGTTGAAGTTGGCGTTGACGTCGAAGGGGCGATCCAGACTGGCCGGCGCGCCGAACACCGGCGTGGCCCTGGCCGGCGTGCGCGAGCGGTCCGGACGGTCACGCGATCCGTCGATATTCAGTCGCAGGCTGAAATCCTCGCTGGCTCGGTATTCGAAGGCCAGGCGGCCAGCCAGCAGGTTCTTGTCCCCATCGCTCTGGCCGTCCAGCGCGTTAAGGCTGTAGCCGTCGCGCGCGGCGTAGGCGAAGGCGGCCTTGGCCAGCAGCTTGTCCTGCACGAGGGCGCCGCCCATCGAACCCTTCAGCTCGACGCGGTCGTAGTCGCCCACCGTGGCTTCCAGGGCGCCGTTGAAGTCGCTGCTCAGCGGCTTGGAGACGAACTTCACCGCGCCGCCGATGGTGTTGCGGCCGTAGAGCGTGCCCTGAGGCCCGCGCAGCACCTCGATCCGGTCCACGTCATAGACGTCGAGGAAGGCGCCTTGGGCGCGGCCAAGATAGACGTCGTCCACATAGACCCCGACGCCGGGGTCGGCGAAGGCCAGGCTGTCGATCTGGCCGACGCCGCGCACATAAACCACCGCGTTGGAGGCATCCCCCTCGTGGATGGTCAGGTTCGGCACCGAGCCCTGCAGGTCGCCGACATTCGTGGCCTGCATGTTCTGCAGCGAGGTCGAGGAGAAGGCGGTGACGGCCGCCGGCACGTCTTGCAGGCGTTCATCCCGACGACGGGCGGTGACGACGATCTCGTCCACCGCGGCGACGGCGGTCCCCTCCGAAACGGTCTGGGCTCGAACCGGGCTGGCGAAGGCTATGGCCAGGGCTGCCAGCGAGGCGCCGGCCATCATCGTCGTGCCGGCGCGACGAAGGCGGGCGGGCCCCGCGCTCGATTGAATGTTCATGTGTCCCCCCAAGGGCGTGCGCCGATCATGCGGCGTCTTTCCGATCAGGGTGCTCGGTTCGCGGGGCCGCGACTATCGTAGAGTTGAGCGGGGATTTGCCCGTAAAATCTGCGGCTATACCGCGTCGCGCACCATGCGCAGGGTGCGCTCCAGATGGCCACGCATCATGGCCTCCAGACGCGGGGTCGGGCGCACGATAGCGGCGCGTCCGTCGTCGCCGGCCTTCTCCTTCGACAGGAAGCCGTCGGAGACCGCGCGCTTGATGCGTTCCTCACGCGTGCGGCTGGAGCCGCTTTTCATGAACTGGCAGGCGGCGCTGACGGTCATGGGCTTGCCGCGCCAGTCGGCGATCATGCAGCCCACCAACAGGTACCAGAACTCCTGGGTGAAATAGCCGGGCCGCTTGTCGAAGGTCTCGTCCCAATCGCGAGCGTAGCCCTCAAGGGTTTGGGCCCAGGTGATCAGCTCTTCGTTGGACAGCGTCTCCGACATACCCGGAATCAATCAACGACTCGGGCGCAAAAGACCAGAGCCCGCGCGATATCGCCGCACGGCGGCCGGCATCTTTGACTTGCAACCTGGGGTTTTATTCGGCGAAATCAGCTCCAGTCGTCAAGGGTAGGGCGTACGTTGTGAACCTCTCCAGCACATCCTCCGTCGAGGCGCTCGCCGTCCTGATAGACGCCGTCGAGCAACTAGCCGGCGCGACGACGCCCGCCGACGTGGGTCGGGTGGTGAGGACGGCGGCCCGGCAATTGACCGGGGCGGACGGGATAACGGTGGTCATGCGCGAAGGCGCCAAGGTCCGCTACATCGACGAGGACGCCATCGCGCCCCTGTGGAAGGGGCAGGCCTTTCCCATCGAAAGCTGCGTTTCGGGCTGGGCCATGCTCAACCGCCAGAGCGTCAGCATCGGCGACATCCGCCAGGACCCACGCGTTCCCATTCCGCTCTACGAACCGACCTTTGTGCGCAGCATGATCATGGCGCCGGTGCGGCCTCAGGATCCGATCGCCGCCATCGGCGCCTACTGGGCGGCGCCCGGCGCGCCGACGCCCAAGGCCGTGGCGGTGCTGGAGATGATCGCCCGGGCCGCACGCGTGGCGCTGGAGAACGTGCGCCTGCAAGCTTCTCTGAACGAGGCCCTGACCCTGGCCCAGGCGGCCAGCCGCGCCAAGAGCGACTTCCTGGCCAATATGAGCCACGAGATCCGCACGCCCCTGAACGGCATGGTCGGGGCGGTGGAGGGGCTGGCCAACACCGGCATGTCCGGCGAACAGACAGCCCTGCTGGACCTGCTGACGGATTCCAGCGCCGACCTGGAACAGGCGCTGGGCGACATCCTCGACTTCGCCGGGATGGACGAAGGAACGACCGCGCTGGACCGGTCGCCGCTTCACCTCGGCGACCTCGTGCGCGAGACCGTCGGTCACTTCCACCGTCGCTTCGCCGAGAAGGGCCTGGCGCTCCACGTGCGTTTGGCGGCGACAGCCGAGACGTGGGTTACGGGCGACCGGGCGCGCCTGCGGCAGGTGATCAGCCACCTGCTGGCCAACGCGGCGAAGTTCACGGACGCCGGCGAGGCGTCGGTCACGGTGACGCGCGCCGCCGACGGCTTTCACATCGCGGTGTCGGACACCGGACGCGGCTTCGACATGACCCAGAGTGAGCGGCTGTTCGACCACTTCGAACAGGCCGACGCCTCCAGCACGCGGCCCGTGGGCGGCGCGGGCCTGGGCCTCGCTATCGGCCGACGCCTGGCGGCGATGATGGGCGGACGGCTGGAGGTGCGCAGCCGGCCTGGCGAGGGATCGACCTTCACCCTGGTCGCGCCGCTGCTGGACTGCGAGGCGCCGCCGGACACGGAACAGACCGACGGGTCGCTGGATCGGCCGCTGCGCATACTGGTGGTCGACGATCATCCCACCAACCGCAAGGTGGCCGAGCTGATCCTGGCGCAGGTGGGAGCCCAGGTCTCGTCCGCTGAAGGCGGAGCGGAGGCTTGCGACCTGTTCGCCGACGGGCAGTTCGACGCCATATTGATGGACGTGCAGATGCCGGGCATGGACGGCCTGACCGCCACCCGCCGCATCCGCGAAATGGAGGCCGCCCGCCGCCAGCCGCGAACCCCGATCCTGATGCTGACCGCCAACGCCCTGCCGGAGCACGTGGAGGCAAGCCGCGCGGCGGGCGCGGATCAGCACCTGACCAAGCCCATCCAGCCGGCGAGCCTATTCGCCGCCCTTCGTGAGGCGACCGCACGGGCGGCTTGATCGTTCATGCGCTCCACCAAGGGCGAATGAGCAGGATCAGGCGATCACTCGCAGAAAGCCCCTCAACCGTGGCGTACATGCCGTGGTCAGCGCCGACCGGCTTCTCTATCGCCGTCCACGAGCGAGACCATCGCTGACGGCAGATCCCCTAGTCCTCCGGCAGCCTTGGGAGAAAGCCGGCCTTCGGGCCGGCTTTCTTTCGCCGTCGCTCATCCTCTCCGCACAGCAGGGATGCATGGCCATGAGCGCCTGGAACCAGGGCTACACCACCGATGTCCAGTACACGTCCTATTTCCACGCCGAGATCGCGCCAAGTCACATCGCCTTCGCCGCCCTGACCTCGGGCCAGCGGGCGCCGGACCTGACCGGGGCCTTCGCCTATTGCGAGCTGGGCAGCGGCCAGGGCGTGACCCTGAACGCCACGGCGGCCATGCACCCGGAGGCGCAGTTCTGGGGCTTTGACTTCAACCCCGCCCAGATCGCCAACGCCGCGCGGCTGGCGGAGCGGGCGGGCCTGGCCAACGTGCATTTCCGGGACTGGAGCTTCGCCCAGGCCCTGGAGAACGAAGCGCAGCTGCCCCGCTTTGACGTCATCGCCCTGCACGGCATCCTGTCCTGGGTGTCGCCAGAGAACCGCGCCGAGATCGTGCGCTTCATCGACCGGACCCTGAAGCCGGGCGGCTTGGTCTACGCCTCCTACAACACCCAGCCCGGCTGGGCGCAGATGGCCCCGTTCCGGCGGCTTGCGCGAGAGCACTACCTGCGCCACCCGCGACGCTCGGACCTTCACGTGCCGGCGATCCTGTCCTTCGCAGACGCGTTCACGGAGATCGGGGCCGCCTATTTCAAGGCCAACCCCGTTGTCCCGAAGCGGCTGGAGGGCATGCGCAAACAGGCCGCCGCCTATCTGGCGCACGAGTTCCTGAACACGCACTGGGAGGCGTTCTACGTCACCGACATCGCCCGCGAGATGGCGGCCGCGCGGCTCGATTACATGACCTCGGCCACCCTGATCGAGAACGTGCCGGCCGCCTCCCTGCCGCCAGGCGTGTCCGCCATGCTGGCCCAGCACATGCCCGACGACCGCCTTTGGCAGGAGCTGGCCAAGGACTTCGCCTGCAACAAGATGTTCCGGCGCGACCTCTATGCGCGCGGGCTGAATCCGCTGTCGGCGGTCGAGCACACGTCGAAGCTGGCGCAGCTGCGGCTTGCCCTCGCCGTCCCCCGCGCCGCCGCCAAGCTGGCCTTCCAGGGTCCCGTGGGCGAGGCCGGGGGCGCGCCGGCGGTCTATGACCCCATCCTCGACCGGCTGGCCCGAGGGCCGGCGAGCTTCGCCGAACTGGTCGCCGTCGTCCCCGACCAGGATCGCGCCAAGGCGTTGCAGGCGGTGACCCTGCTGGTCCATTCAAAGCAAGCCCTGCCCCTGGCGAACGGCGTCGTCGGCAAGACCGCGCGCGCCTTCAACGAGGCGCTGATCGCCGCCCATTTCAGCGGCGAGAGCTATGGGCTCATCGCCGCGCCCGCCGCCCGCACCGGGCTTCAGGTCAGCGCTGACGAGTCGATGCTGATCGGGTCCCTGCTGGCCGGCGCCAAGAGCGCGGAGCAAGCGGCGAAACACGCGGCCGAGCGTCTGGCCGCCAACGGCCGGGCTCCGCAGCAGGACGGCGAAACGCTCAGCGGCGAGGCCGCGGTCACATTCCTCACGGAGCGATTCAGGCCCCTGTTGGGCGGCAAGCTCGACCTCTGGAAAGGTCTGGGCGTCGTCTGAAGCCAGAGCTTACCCAAGGCTTAACGGTCAGAGGCGCCATTTATTGCTTTAGGGGTTGAAACTCGGCGCAAAATGCCTTCTATTACAAGAATACTGGACGATTGTGCCGTACATGCCGTGGTCAGGGAAATTTTGTTGTCTTAATTCGGCCCTCTGAGAAGCCGGGCGCGGTTGTGACGCCTGGGACGATTCTCCTGGAGGACCATTACCCATGGCGACTTTTGAAGAACTTGAAGACGCGTTCACCGCGATCAACCGCAAGGCACCGTCCACGGCCCACAGCCTGATCCTGCAAGAGCTGGCGACCCGCTCCCAGAATGGCGTCATCAGCGACGATCAGGCCTATGCCTATGGCATCAGCCAAGCCACCGGCACCACCAGCGTGGCGGCCATGACCTACCAGTTCTTCACCGGCAAGACCGCCACCGCGGCGGGCTTCGACTATCTGGTGAACAGCACGACCAACACGAACGACCTGAACGACCCGACGTACCAGAACTTCAACACCGAGAACCGCTACATCAACTTCGCGGTGAACCTGGGCGTGGCCGGCGAAGGCCGTGCGATCTTCTCGCAGATCTACAACCCGCTCTCCTTCATCGAGACCGTGGCCGTCGCCTATAACCGCATCATCGGCGCCAGCCAGGCCGCCGAGGCCGGCATCGACGTCGATGCGGCCATCGCCAACATCGCCGGCCGCAAGGCCTATTTCGACGCGGTCGTCGCCCAGGCGGGCATCGCCGCCGCCGATCGTGACCTGGCCGCCAAGGCCGCCGTCGTCGGTTACATCATGGCCGAGGCCGCCAAGTCCGGCGTCGGCGCCTATGCGCAAGGCCTGAAAGGCTTCTATGGCGATCTCGCCGATGACGGGAAGGCCAACTTCAACGTCGACCTGAACACCTACATCGTCGCCACCTCGCCTCCGGGCAACACCGTGGCGATGCAGCTCGACGCCTCCTACGAGGTGGGCGCCGTCGGCGCGGCAGGCAAGTTCTCCAACAACGCCGACACCGCGACCGGCGCCATCAACGCCGCCACGGTCAACGTCGCGGTCAATACCGGCAACGGCTTCGACAAGATCGGCGCCAGCGACAACTTCGCCACCATCACCGCCGCCGCCAACCTGACGGCGACCGTGGAGCTTGGCGGCGGCAACGACACCGCATGGCTCACCCTCACCGAAGCCGCCGGCAAGATCAGCCTCGACGGCGGCGTCGGCGCCGACACCCTGACCCTGAAGCTGGCCAGCGATCTGGCGACGACCGAGGTCGAAGGCTTCGAGACCGTCACCATCACCGACGACAAGGTGGGCGACTGGGATGTCGATTTCGAGCAGTTCAGCGACGTCAAGACCCTGAACGTCAACGCCACGGCCGGGCGGGTTCTGGCCATCGACAACATCGGCGAAGGCATCGCTGTTTCTGTCGGCGGCGCCGGCGACGCCGAACTGACCTATGATGACGTCGATACGGCTGCGATCACGGTCAGCGCCAGCACGGGCGGGATCTTCATCGACGGCGTGGAAGACACGGTCACCATCACGGCGGCCAAGTCTCTGACCATCGGCGGCATTGAATCCTCGTCCGAAGAGCTGATCCTGAAGGGCAACTTCTCGGTCAATCTGGGCTTGGTCAAGCTCGGCGGCGACGAGCGCAAGCTCGACCTGACTGCCGCGACCACCAAGGATGTGGCGGTGCAGTACGAAGCCTTCGTCGACACTGAGAACAGCGTCCTCATGGGCGGTGGGGACGATGCGCTTCAACTGCGCCTGGCCTCCAAGGAGAACAACACCATCACCCTCGGCGCCGGCGACGACACCGTCAGTCTGGCCGGCGGCGCAAACATCGGCGCCTACAGCAGCGGCGCCCTGAAGACGGTGAGCCGCATCACCGACTTCAGCGAAGGCGACAGCATCGTCATGACCAACCTCGTGGGCGCCGCCGTGGGCACCCATGAAGTGCTCGCCGCCGGCATCTTCACCGGCGTGGCCGAGACGGATCAGGCCTACTTCGGCGTGGTCAGCGCGGCGCTCAACGGCGGCACCTTCACCGCCTGGGACTTCGCGGTGTTCGAGGCTGCCGACGATTCCGGCGTCTTCGTCTACAGCGCCGGCGCCACGAACGCGGCAGGCGACGACTTCTATATCAAGCTGGTCGGCGTCTCGATGGACGACCTGGACATCGATGGGGACACCATCACCCACGGCTAAACTCTCCCAGGAGAAGCCTGCAGTGAGGGAAAGCCGGCCTTCGGGCCGGCTTTCTTTTTGCGTGCCAGGCCGGCGCATCAAAGCCTGCGCCAGGGCGCGGGCCATCTTCAATTATGAGAGAGAGTGGTGCCGCTTACAGGACTCGAACCTGTGACCCCCTCATTACGAATGAGGTGCTCTACCAGCTGAGCTAAAGCGGCGCCGGGTCCGTGGAGGACGCTGGTAACATGCTCCCAAGAGGGCCGGAGCCCCAGGGAAGCGGCTATTTAGCGGCGCGCGGGCCGTTTGCCAAGCGCCGTCGCGCACCCGGCGTGCGGCGCGGGCTCGGCGGCGGCGGCGGCGGGGTCTCGCCGACCGGATCCGCATACTCCGGCGCGCCGGGATCGTCAGGCACTGGGATCAGGCCGGCGCCGCTTTCGGCCGCCTTCAGGAACGAGGCCTGGTCGCCGTGATCGGTATAGGACAGCGGCAATTCCGGCAGGTCGCTGATGGTCCGCTCGCTGCGCTCGAAGCGCGGATGGATCAGCTCGCCGGTCTCGCCATAGGTGGCCACCAGACGGGTCCAATCCTCGCGGGTGTAGGCGAAGGCGTGACCTTCAGGATCGAGGTCCGACCAGTCGGCTTCCTGCGGCGCGGCGACGCCGCGCGCGATCCAGGCGCGCGCCTCGTCGGCGTCGCTGTTGGCGTAGGCCACGCGCGACATCAGGCCGGCGAAACGGGCGGTGGGCGCCTCGGCGTCCAGCAGGCGGGCGGCGGCGCGGGCGGCCACCGGGTCGCCGGCCAGCAAGGCCTGCTCGATGCGCAGGATGCGGCTTTCGCGGGCGGAGGGGTTCAGCTGCACCAGGCTCATCAGGCGCGCGGCGCGGGCCTTGGGCGTCTCGTTGGTCTTCAGGTCGCGATAGGCCAGCCACAGAGCCGGGTGGGGCGAAGCCTTCCAAGCCGATTCCAACACATTGGCGGCCCGTGAAGCCTTGCCGTCGGCGGCCAGGAGCCGGGCGGCCATAACCACGCCGGGAGCGAAGTCCGGCTTCAGCTTCACCGCCTGCAGGGCGAATTCCAGCGCCTGGGCCCGCTGGCGCGGATCGGCGGAGGCCTCCATGCGGGCGGCGGAGGCGGCCAGCAGGGCGGCGCGGGTGCGGTCGGCCACCAGCGGCGGGACGATCTTGCGCTCCTGCGCGCCCTGGACGAGGTCGAGGGCTGCGGCCCAGTCGCCGGCTTCCAAGCGGTGCTCCAGCAGGGCGCGCCAGGCCCAGCGGGCGGTGCGGGCCAGGCCGTAGGCGGCCTGGGCGTGACGCAGGGCGCCCGTGGCGTCGCCCTCCGCCTGAGCGGTGTGCATCAAACCTTTGAGGCCGGCGAGGCGCATGTCGGGAAAGCCGAGCATAGCGCTGTAGGCGGCCTTGGCGGCGGCTGTGTCCCCGGCGGCTTCGGCGGCCTGCGCGGCCAGGACGCGGGTCAGGACGGGCGCGTCCTCGGCCAGATCGGCGGCCTTCTGGGCCAGGCGACGGGCTTCCGAGCCGTCGCCGGCGGCCACGGCCAGATAGCCTCGCGCCAGGACCTCCATGCCCTGCTTGCGACGGCTTTCGGCGCGGGCGCGGGCGGCGCGCTTGGGCGCCTCGATCAGCCACAGGACTAGCTTCCAGCCCATGGTCGCCGCGAGCGCCGAGAACAAGGTGATAAGCGCGGCGGCGGCGGCCGTGGTGTCCACCCGCCAGCCCAGCCAAGTCAGGCTGGCGTGGCCGGGCTCGCCGGTCAGGGCCATGGCGGTCACCGCCACCACGGCGACCAGGAACAGGACCAGGGCGGTGCGGATCATCGCGCGGGCCTGCGCGTCTGCGCCAGATCGGCCAGGGCCTCGCCGCGAATGACGGCGATGCGGCGATCGACCTCAGCCCGGCGCTCGGCCCGCAGACGCCAGTCGGTCAGGGTGACGCGCACACGCTCGGGCAGGCGGTCGACCACCTGCAAGGCGCCTTCGATGTCGCCCTCGTCCATCAAGCGCTGGGCGCGGGCGAGCATGGCGTCTGGGCTGGTTCCGGTGGTGGAGCCCACGTAGCGGACGGTGACGATGGCGGCCAAGGCGTGGGAGGCGCGCGCCCACAGGCCGGCGCCCTCGCCCGGATCACGAGCGGCGACGGCGGCGCGCGAGGCGGCGTCCTCCAGCTCCTCGGCCAGGGCGGCGCGGGTGGGTGCGCCGGTCTCGGCCAGACGGCGCAGAGCGCGGACATCGATGGAGACGGGGAGAACCGCCTCCACCTGGGACAGTTCACGATCAAACGGCCGCGAGCTTTGAGCGGCTTCCGAGAGGGCGGCCACGGCTAGGGCGGCGCCGGCCGCCTCGGTCAGGCGCGCCTGTCGCGCCTCGAGGTCGGCGACCCGGCCTTCCAGCGCCGGATCGGCGGTGGGGGCGGGCGCGGGAAGAGGGTCAGCGGAGACGGACGGATATCGGCTGGATGATTCAGCAGCAACCGAAGGCTCCGAAGAGGCCGCTGATTCGTTGCGGACGCCCGGCCCCGTCAGCTTCGGCCCGAACTTGGCGAGAGCGTATCCCCCCGCGATACAAAGCACACCGAAGGCGATGGCCACCCAAAACCCCGGCCCCATAAGGCGCGGGCGCGCATAGATCGTCGGATCCTTGGGCGGGGTGATCTCGGTCGGGTCGGGCGCAAGCGTCATGACGGGGCCGCAGCAGTTGTGAGGCGACCAGCCTAGTCCGGTTGCCTGTCTATAAGATTAAGCAGGGCGGTCTCGATGGGAAACGGGGCAAAAGCGAAGCCGCCCAGTTTGCCCTTGCCCTGTGGCGCCTTCAACGGCGCCGCGGCGGCGCGCGAGATGCACAGGGCGCGAAGACGCGGCGCGGCCTGCCGCCCAAGGATCTGGGCCAGGGCTTTGCCGGCGCGGGGTGAATGGACCAGGGCTAGGTCGATCTCGCCCAGTCCGTCCAGGAACGCTTTGTCGGGTTTCTCCACCACGGTCTCATAGACCGCGACCGCCCGAGCGGAGACTCCCGCCAAGGCCAGGGCGCCCACCAGATCACCCGCCGGCTGGGCCGAGGCGGCGTGCAGGAGACTTCCGTCCAGCTCTCGTCCGCGCGCGGCGATGGCGGCGGCCAGCGCCTCGACGTCGCCATCGGCGGACAGGACACGGGTGAAGCCGGCGGCCTTGGCCGCCTCGGCCGTAGCGGCGCCGACGGCGAAGGCGCGCAGGGATCGCTCCGAAGATAGCGAGGCGAAGGCGCGTACGCCGTTGGCGCTGCTGAAAGCGAGCGCCCCGACACCGTCGAGATTAATGGCGGGCGCGAGGTTGCGCACGGACAGCAGCGGGCTGAGGATGGGTTTATGACCCATCTCGCGAAGGCGGGCGGCGGTGGCGTCTGCGCCCGGCTGCGCCCGGGTGATCCAGATGCTGCGCCCGGCGCCCACGATCAGATGGTCCAGATCAGGGCGTCGCCGCCCTCCGCCCTGACAGCGCCGCCGAGCTCAAGACCCAGCTCGACGGCGACGCGTTCGCCGCCCTCCGCGGGGAGCACCACCGCGCCTTCGCGGCGGAATCGACGCGTCCCGTCCGGCGTCAGGGCCTCCACCACAAGATCAAGTCGCTGCCCGTCGATGCGGGCATAAGCGCCGACGGCCGTGCGGCAGGAGCCTTCGAGCGCGAACAGCGCCCCGCGTTCGGCCGCCACGGCGAGAGCCGTCTCCGGACAGCGCAGGGGCGCCAGCCAAGGCGCGTTGAAGTCCTCGGTGCGGGTCTGGATCGCCAGAGCGCCCTGCCCCGGCGCGACCGGCGCCTCGAACGGGTCGATCTGGCTGGCGGGCACGCCGCCCAGGCCCAGGCGGTTGAGGCCCGACTGGGCCAGCAGGATGGCGTCGGCCTCGCCGGCCTCCAGCTTGGCCAGACGCGTATCCACATTGCCGCGGAGCATGACGATCTTGAGATCGGGACGGCGATTCAGGCTCTGCGCCTGACGACGCAGGCTGGCGGTGCCGAGCACCGCGCCCTGCGGCAGGTCTTCAAGCCGAGCGGCGATCTTGCTGCAGAAGGCGTCGCGGACGTCCTCGCGCTGCGGTACGGCGGCGACCACCAGGCCGGGCGGCAGTTCGGCGGGCACGTCCTTCATGGAGTGAACGGCGCAGTCGATGCGGCCGTCGAGAAGGGCTTCCTCGATCTCCTTGGTGAACAGCGCCTTGCCGCCGATCTCCAGCAGGCGGCGGTCCTGCACGCGATCGCCCGTGGTGGTGATGACCGTGATCGGAGCCACTTCATCGGCCGCCTCGGGCGGCGCGCCGAGGGCGGCGGCGATGCGCAGCTGCATCGTGCGGGTCTGGGCGAGCGAAAGCTTGGAGCCACGGGCGCCGATGCGGACGACGGAAGGCTGTTGCCGGACCATGCGGACGAAGCTACCTCGAAACGCCTATATGAAGGCGACCATGACGCCGCTGCTACAGGAGCGCCGGTTCCCCGGCAACCGATGACGACCAGCCTCACCATTCTAGGCCTGGAGACTTCGTGCGACGAAACCGCCGCCGCGGTCGTGCGCCGCGACGCCGACGGGCGCGTGGAAGTGCTGTCGTCGATCATCGGCACACAGTTCGAAAAACACGCTCCGTTCGGCGGCGTGGTGCCCGAGATCGCCGCCCGCGCCCATGTGGAGAGCATCGACGCCATCGCGGCGGAGGCCATGCGCGCCTCGGGCCTGGGATTCGAGGATCTGGACGGCGTCGCCGCCACGGCGGGCCCGGGCCTTGTGGGCGGGGTGATGGTGGGCCTGGCGTTCGGCAAGGCCGTCGCCCTGGCGCGCGGCCTGCCCCTGTCGGCGGTGAACCATCTGGAAGGACACGCGGTGTCGGCCCGGTTGGGGGCTGAGGTCGCCTATCCGTTTCTGCTGCTGCTGGTCAGCGGCGGGCATTGCCAACTTCTGGAGGTGGCCGGTGTCGGCGCCTGCACTCGCCTGGGCACCACGATCGACGATGCGGCGGGCGAGGCCTTCGACAAGATCGCGAAAAGCTTGGGCCTGCCCTATCCTGGCGGGCCGGCGCTGGAAAAGCTGGCGGCTTCGGGCGACCCCAGCCGCTACACCCTGCCCCGCGCCCTGCTGGGTCGGGCGGGGTTCGATTTCTCCTTCTCCGGCCTGAAGACCGCCGCCGCGCGGCTGGCGGAGACCGTGACCAACGAACAAGAGCGCGCCGATCTGGCGGCGGCCGTTCAGACCGCCATCGCCCGCCAGCTGTCGGAACGCACCGACCGGGCCATGGCCGACTACAAGGCGCGCCACGCCGGCGAAACGCTGCGCTTCGTGGTCGCCGGCGGGGTTGCGGCCAACGGCGCCGTGCGCGCGGCGCTGAAAGCGGCGGCGGACAAGCACGGCTTCAGCTTCGACGCCCCGCCCCTGGCCTATTGCACCGACAACGCCGCGATGATCGCCCTGGCCGGCGCCGAAAGGCTGGCCCTGGGCGTTGAGGACGGCATGGACGCTCCCGCCCGCCCGCGCTGGCCGCTGGATGCGGCGGCCGCGGCGGCCAACCCAACCCACGTCTTCGGAAGAAAAGGCGCGAAAGCATGAGGAAAGCCGGAGTCATCGGCGGCGGCGCCTGGGGCACGGCCCTGGCCCAGGTCTGCGCTCGCGCGGGCCTGGACGTGGTGCTGCAGGCCCGCGAGACCGAGGTGGTCGACGGGATCAACGCAACCCACGAGAATGCCCTGTTCCTGCCCGGCGTGGAGCTGGAGGAGGCGGTGCGCGCCACGGGCGATTTCGCCGATCTGGCCGACTGCGACCTGATTCTGGCGGTGCCGCCGGCCCAGCACATGCGCGCCACCCTGGCCGCCTTCTCGCCCCATGCCCGCGAGGATCTGCCGATCCTGCTGTGCTCCAAGGGGGTGGAGCAGGGCTCGCTCAAGCTGATGACCGAAGTGCTTGCCGAGACCGTCCCGCAGGCGGTCGCCGCCGTGCTGTCCGGCCCCAGCTTCGCCGGCGAGGTTTCGCGCGGCCTGCCCACCGCCGTGACGCTCGCCTGCCCGGATGAGACCCTGGGCCGCGCCTTGGCGGAAGCCATCGCCACCCCGACCTTCCGCCCCTATCTGGCGGACGACATGATCGGGGCCGAGGCTGGCGGGGCGGTGAAGAACGTCCTGGCCATCGCCTGCGGCATCGTCGAAGGCCGGGGCCTGGGCCGCAGCGCCCACGCCGCCGTCATCACCCGCGGCTTCGCCGAGCTGACCCGTCTGGCCACGGCCCTGGGCGGCGAGGCGACCACGGTGGCGGGCCTCTGCGGCCTGGGCGACCTGGTCCTGACCTGCTCCAGCCCGCAGTCGCGCAACATGAGCGTCGGCCTGGCCCTGGGCGGCGGCAAGACGCTGCAGGAGGCCCTAGCCGGCAGGCTGTCGGTGGCCGAAGGCGTCGCCTCCGCCCCCGCCGTCACCGCCCTGGCCGACAGGCTGGGTGTCGAGACCCCCATCTGCGCCGCCGTCGACGCGATCCTTTCGGGCCGCATCGCCGTGGACGCCGCCATCGAAGGGCTGCTGTCGCGGCCTTTGAAATCAGAAGAGGACTGAGCCTTGGCCTATTTCATGCTGCGCGCCACCGACAAGCCGGGCACAGGCGAACTGCGCCAAAGCACCCGTCCTGTGCATCTGGAGTATCTGGAAAGCCTGCCGCAGGTGTTCCGCATCGCCGGCGCCCTGCTGTCGGAGGACGGCCAGACCGTGGTCGGTTCGCTGATGATGATCGAGGCCGAGGATCTGGCCTCCGCCCGAGCCTATGTGGATGGCGATCCCTTCGCCAAGGCCGGCATCTTCGCCACCATCGAAGTCCTGCCTTGGCGCGTAGCCATCGGGAAGCCGGCCTGAACCCGGCGCAACCGCCAGCGGGAACCCGGCTCTGCGCTCTCGACGAGGTGGCCGAGCCGGGGGCCAAGGGTTTCCGCTTCCGCACCGACGAGGCGATGTTCGCCGGCTTCGTGGTCCGGCGAGCGGGGACGCTGGTCGGCTATGTGGACTCCTGCCCGCACGCCGGCTGGCCGCTGGCGATGATGGACCGCTACCTGACGCGGGACGGAAACTCACTGCTGTGCGCCGGGCACGGGGCGCTGTTCCGGCCCGAGGATGGGTTCTGCACCGTCGGCCCATGCGCCGGCGATAGCCTGACGCCCTGGCCCGTGGTCGTCGAGGACGGCTGGATCGTCACAGCCTAGAGCGACGAGCTAGCGCTTTGGTCACACTCTTGTTGGATGAAGGATCGTCGCCTCGATGACGGGCGGCGACTTTCGGGAAGCAAAATGACCGCTCAGCCTCGCCAGCGATACAAGTTCCGCCGGACATGGACCGGGGCGTTGGTCGACGAGTGGGGCAACCGCGGCCGCATCCTGAGCCCAGGCGTTCTGCAGATCCAAAGCGGGGAAGAGGTCATCGTGCGCTATGACCCGCGGACCCGCGCCGTGGTCTCAGCCACGCCGTCGCGCGACGGCGCGAAACATGATCCCGCCCTTGGCCAGTTCTATGAGGCCCTGGCCGAGGACATGCTGACGGAAGCCGCCCGCCAGTAGCGAAGTCCGCGCTAGGGCGCGACCTCGGCCGAGAACTCCGCCAGGTCGGCGACCAGCCCCTTCGCCGACAGATCGACCAGCTCACCGCCCTTTTCCGGCGTCGCCAGCGCAGGGTCGGACCCCATGCGGCCATCCTTGTAGCGGGCGCGGAAATCCAGGGCCTCGCGGATCGGGCCCGTGGGCGCGATCTTCGGCGCGTAGTCGGCGGACTTGATGGCGTGAGGATAGGCCCACTGGGTCACCGCGATCTCGGACGGCGTGGCGTGGCTGCCATGACCCGTGGGGAATTGCCGATTGGCCAGAGCGTGGACGCCCGGCAGGTCCCACCAGTTCTTCAGCTTGCAGGCGAAGCCAGCTTTGCGGCCGGTGAAACTATAGTCGGCGTAGATTTCCGAGAAGGCCGCCTCGATGGTGGCGACGTTGCCGCCGTGGCCGTTCAGGAAATAGATCCGCTCGAAGCCGTGACCGGCCAGGGAGCGCACCCAGTCGCCGATGGCCGCCATGAAGGTCGAGGGTCGCAGGGAGATGGTGCCTGGGAAGGCCAGGTGATGCTGGGCCATGCCGATGTTGAAGGTCGGCGCCACCAGGATGTCGGCGGTCTTCTGGGCTTCGACAGCGATGATTTCGGGGCACATCCAGTCGGTGCCCAGGAGGCCCGTGGGGCCATGCTGCTCGTTGGAGCCGATCGGGACGACCACGGTCTTGGACCGGGTCAGGAAGGCCTCGATTTCGGGCCAAGTCGACTGGTGAAGCAACATTCCGCGCGCCTTGTTCAGGAAGCCGTATCCGGCGCGGTCGTAGCCCCTAACGGCGGGGGCGGAAAGGGGGCTTGGCCGCCCCCTCGGCGGGGTCTTACAGCGCCGCCTGCACGAACATGGCGATCGGCAGAACCGCCAGGGCCAGGCTGGCGAGAAGCGCGGTGTTGTTCACGGATGCGAACATCGTCGTATTCCTTGAATGAGTTGGTGAAGCCTTAGAGAGCTTGCACGAAGACGAAGAGGGGAAGCATGGCCAGGGCGAGCGTGGCGAGCAGGGCGGTGTTGTTCACTTGGGCGGTCATTTCTGTATTCCTTCAGTCTTGGTTGGCGGCGCCGCTGCGCCGGTGACTGAGTGAATAGGCCGCACCTCGGGCGAAGTCCCGTTAAGGCTGCGTCATGACCTCGATTTAAGAAAGTGACTGCTTTGTAAGGGATTAGCGCGCCTTGGCGGGCTCGGTAGATCCCGTCTCCGCATAGCGCCCGAGACGCCCGAACTGCTCGGCCAGGACGCCGTCCACCGCCGGGGCCAGCTTGTCGAGACCGCCCGGCATGTAGCCGCCCACGGTGTAGGCCCAACTCAGCTTCGTGCCCTGGACCGAAGGCTCCAGGATGATCGTCATGCCGCCGCCGGCGCCCAGGGTCTGAAACGGCCCGAGCGAACCCCACAGTCGCAACTCCTCGCCCGGCTTCACATAGCTGACCAGCATATGGAGGGCCCCGCCCTGCGGCGCGACCTCGCAGAAGCAGCCCCCCGGCTTCAGGTCGAGGGTCAGGTTCGAGGCTTTGCCGAACCAGCTGTGATCGCTGCTCCACCACTGGCCGGGCGTGGACAGCGCGGCCCAGACCTTATGCCGGGGCGCCGCGACCTGGGCGCTCCCGGCGACCTTGAAGCCGTTCGGCTGGGCATCGACCACCGCGGCTTGAGCGCTGGCGACGAGAGCGGTCGAAGCCGCCAAGGCGAAGAAGATCGGCTTCATGGCGCTTCCTCCGATCAGATCCTGTCCGGGTAGATCGGCGCGATGTCGACGGGAATGTCGCCCAGGGCGCCGACCACCTTCTTCGCGTTATCGTCCAGCTTGGCGTGCTGATCGAAGAAGGCCGCCATGCCGGTGCGGTCTCCGGTAGCCTGCAGCCGGACGAGGTCGGCGGTCAGGTCGCGGATCGCCGCCTCCATCTTCGCCTCATCGACGCGGAAGCGCCCCGCGGCGGCGTCCCAGACCAAAGCGCCCTTCGCCTTCATGTAGCCGAATTGCAGGGCGGCCCCGCGGCCATGCGCCTCCTCCGCCCCGAACCGCACGGCGCGGAAGATGCCGGCGGCGTAGGTGTTGAGAAGCTGGCGCTTCTCGGCGGCCGGCAGCTCGTTCTTCTGCATCATGAACAGCAGGTTCCACGCACCCATGACGTCGGCCTTGGCCTCCTCGCTGGCCGAGTAGATGTCGGTCAGTTCGGCGTTCACGGTAGTCTTGCGGCCGTTCACGACGATGGAGCCTGGGCCCAGGCTGTGGGCCAGCTCGTGGAACAGGGTCTCCAGGGTCATGTACTTCTTGGTCACGAGCGCAGCCTGATCAGCCACGAGGATGCGGCTGGCCATGGGAGCGAGGATGCGGTCGTACTTGGCGCCCAGGACGTTCGACAGGATGACCTTCTTGGCGCCCTTGGCCTCACGCACCCGCTCGTCGTTGGGCAGGTTGAAGGCGATGGTCTGCGGGCCGTGCAGATTGTCGCCGCCGCCGCGCACCTGTTCGGCGACCGCGATCGGCGAGTCCCCGCCGCGCTTGAAGTTCTTGTAGGCGTCCGGGACAGGGAGGTTCGCCTCCATGGCGGGCAGGTAGGCCTTGTACTTGTCGAGAGCCGAGCTTTCCGCCGGGTCCTTCAGGGTGACGAAGGCCTCGAAGGCGGTCTTCGCGCCCATGATCTCGTCGGTGTAGACCTCATACGGGCCGATCGCGACCTCGATGGGAGTGTCCTTCAGGTCCATCCAGGCCATTTCGGACTCGAAGTAGTCGTTGGTACGGAAGGACGTGGCCCGCAGCGCCAGGAACTTCTTGAGGCTGGGATTGGTGGTGACGCCCGCCGCCTGTTCGAGCAGGGCTGCGGCCTTCTCAAGCTCTGCCTTGTACTCGACGGCGTAGGGGATGGCGACGAGACGGTCGCCCTCGCGCTTCACCACCGTATAGCCGTCGGTCAGGACGGCCTTCTGGTCGGGATGAGCGGCGAGGTAGGTCTCGAACTCGGCCTTGGTCATGCCGGCCGGATAGAAACCGTGTCCCGGCCCCTCGCCCGCCGCCTGGCGGGCGTAGATCGTCGTCATGACGTCGGCGGCCTGGATCAGAAGGTTCACCACCTGACGCTCCTCGGCGTTCAGGAAGGCGGTGTTCACCTCCATCCGGATGGAGGCGAACTGGGTGGCCGCGGGCTTGGACGCAGCGGCGGGCGGAGTCTCGGCCTTGCGGTCGCAGGCGGCGAGACCGCCAGCCAGAACGAACAGGGGCGCGAGAGCGATCAGTTTACGCATGGCGTTTCCGTCTCCTTGTTGAGACGGATGTGGCGACCGTTCCGCGGCGGTTGCAAGGCGCATCGTGCGGCCAAGCCGCAGGATGTGCGCCTACTCCTCCACCTCCGGCTGGACAAGAAAGTGGCCGCGCAGCGCGGCGATCGGCGCCGAGCGCTGTTCCTGCCACGCCTCCACATGAACGTTGGCGATGCGGCGGCCGACCTTGTTCAGCCTGGCCCGGGCGTAGGTTGTCAGCGGCCGGCCGGAGCGCAGGTACTCGATCGACACGTCGATGGTCTTGGGCTGGCTGACCAGGGGCTGAGCGACCATCAACTGGGCGATGGCGGTCACCTCCATCATCGCCCCCAACACCCCGCCATGCAGGGCGGGCAGCATGGGATTGCCGATCAGATGCGGCGAGGCCGGCATGATGACGGTCATCTCGTCGCCGGCCAGTTCAGCCCGCAGGCCGAGGAATTTGACATAGGGGATTCGGCCGAGCACGGCCGCCAGACGGTCGCTTTCCTCGGTCATCGGTCGCTCCGGGGCGGCTTGAGATTGGCTCCCGCCTTCCGGCCCGCGCTGGAGTCCAGCATGAAGGCGGCCTGGGCGGCGGCGACCGGATCCTCAGGATCGACGTCGTAGGCCACGGCGCGGACGAATGCGACGGAGCGGGTGAGCTTGTAGCAATGGGCGCGGGCCAGGACGTCCTTCCCCGCCACCGCCGGACGCATGTAGTCGATGCGCAGGTCGAGGGTGGCGATCGAGGTCCAGGTCTCCATGGCCGCATGAACCGCCTGACCGCAGGCGTGATCCAACAGGGTGGTGACCACGCCGCCGGCGATGACGCCGGTCTCGGGGTCGCCGACCAGCTCCTCGCGATAGGGAACTTTCAGCACCGCGCCGCCGGGGTCGATGGACAGGGTCTCAAGCCCGAGAGCCGCCGCCTGGGGGCTGCCCTTGTTCATGCCGAGGGCTAGGTTTCGGAACCGTTCGAGGTCGTCGCTCATACTAGGCTTATAGCGCCCGAAAGGCTCATATCCAGACCGTGCTGAAACCCGAAAGCCTTCTCTGTCCAAAACCCGACGGACTCTACTGCCCGCCCGGCGATTTCTACATCGACCCCGTGCGGCCGGTGGACCGGGCGGTGATCACCCATGGCCATTCGGATCACGCGCGGTCCGGCCATCATGTGGCGGCGGCGACGCCGGAGACCCTGGCGATCATGGGAGAACGGTACGGGCAGGACTTCGCCCACACGGTGGAGCCCATCGCCTACGGGCAGACCGTCACCCGCAACGGGGTGGAGATCACCCTGGTCCCGGCGGGCCACGTCCTGGGCTCAGCGCAGGCGGTGATCCGTTGGAAGGGGCTGACCATGGTCGTCAGCGGGGACTACAAGCGGCGTCGTGATCCGACCTGCGCCGCCTTCGAGCCTGTCCCCTGCGACGTGTTCATCAGCGAGGCGACCTTCGGCCTGCCGATCTTCCGCCACCCGCCGGACGGCGACGAGATCGCCAAGCTGTTGAAATCGGTGAAGCAGTTTCCGGAACGGGCCCATCTGGTCGGCGCCTACGCCCTGGGCAAGGCGCAGCGGATCATCATGCTGTTGCGCGAAGCAGGATGGGACCGGACCATCTACATCCACGGCGCGCTGGAGCGGCTTTGCGCCCTTTACCAGGCGCATGGGATCGACCTTGGCCCCCTCGCCCCGGCCACTACGGACGCGGCCAAGGGGCAGTTCGCGGGTGAAATCATCGTCGCCCCGCCCTCGGCTCTTCAGGATCGCTGGTCTCGTCGCTTCCCCGACCCCGTGGCCGCCTTCGCCTCGGGCTGGATGCGGGTTAGGGCGCGGGCGCGTCAACGGGGCGTGGAGCTGCCGATCATCCTGTCCGACCACGCCGACTGGGGCGAGCTGACCGACACCATCCGCGAAGTGGCGCCGGGCGAACTGTGGATCACCCACGGCCGGGAGGAGGCCCTGCTGCGCTGGTGCGAACTGCAGGGGATCAAGGCCCGAGCCCTGGCCCTGGTCGGCTATGAGGACGACGAGGACGACGGCTAGCCGAACGCCGTTTCTCCGATCAAAGTGCTCGCCAAAGCTGGGGAGCGCGCCATGACTTCAACCGCAACGCGGACCGATCCGTTGACCGAGCCGGCCCTGACCCGCGCCGGCGCGGCGCGTCTCGACGTCATCGACCTGCTGCGCGGGCTGGTGATCATCCTAATGGTGCTGGACCACGCGCGGGACTACTTCCACGCCCAGGCCTTCATCTATGACCCGGTCGATCCGGTGAGGTCGAACCTGGCGGTGTTCGGCACACGATGGATCACCCACCTGTGCGCCCCGACCTTCGTCCTGCTGTCGGGGGTCTCGGCCTATCTGCAGCGCGCCAACGGCAAGAGCCCGGCGACACTGTCGCGGTTCCTGCTGACCCGGGGCCTGTGGCTGGTCTTCCTGGAAGTGACGGTCGTCAGCCTGGGCTTCAACTTCGGGCCCGTGCTGTTCATGCAGGTGATCTGGGTCATCGGGGCCAGCATGATGCTGCTGGCGGCCCTGACCTGGGCGCCGCCGCTGGCGGTGGGAGCGCTGGGCGCGGCGATCATCGCCATCCACCCTGCCCTGGCCGGGATCGACGCGGCGGACCTGGGGTCATGGGGCCTGCTGTGGGGCTTCATGATGGAGCTGACCCTGATCCCGAACCTGGGCTTCGTCGCCTATCCCCTGCTGCCGTGGGCGGGGGTGATGTTCCTGGGCTACAGCCTCGGCGGACTGTTCCTGAGGCCGGCGGACGAGCGGCGCAGAGCGGTGCTGTTCCTGGCGCTCGCCATGCTGGCGGCCTTCGTCGTGCTGCGCGCGCCGAACCTCTATGGCGATCCGGCTCCCTGGTCGGCGCAAGCGGACGCCGCGCGGACGGCCATGTCGTTCCTGAACGTCTCCAAGTATCCGCCGTCCCTGCTTTACGTCCTGGCGACGTTGGGCGTGTCCTTGCTGCTGTCCCTGGCGCTGGAGCGGCTGAAAGGCGCGCCGGCCAAGGTGCTGTTGGCGTTCGGCCGCACGCCGCTGTTCACCTATGTGCTGCACATCTACATCCTGCACCTGGGCGCGCTGCTGACAGCGGCGGCCATGGGGCTGGACCCGACGATCATGGTCAACTTCGTGGTCGACCCGAGCCGCACGGTGAAGGCCGGCTGGGGCTTCAGCCTGGCTGGCACCTATGTGGCTTGGGCCCTAACCATGGCGGCGCTCTATCCTCTCTCGGCTTGGTTCGCGGGCGTGAAGCGGCGCCGTCGGGACTGGTGGCTATCCTATCTGTGACACCCCGTCAGCCGCTTCAGATTGCGCAAGAACTAAACATTCTATTTCCGCCGCTGGACCTGGCGGCTAGAAGCGCGGTCATGATCACGATCCGCCTCAGCCGGCCCGAAGACGCCGACCGCCTGTTCCAGATCTGGCGCAGCGCCGTTGAAGCGACCCATGACTTCTTGACGCCGGAAGATCTGGAATTCATCAGCGGCCAGGTGCGCGAGGCGTATCTGCCGGCGGCATCGCTGCATCTGGCGGTGGATCGGGACGACCGCCCTCTGGCCTTCATGGGGCTGGACGGCGACATGATCGACACCCTGTTCGTAGATCCGGCCCACCATGGGCGCGGCATCGGACGACTGCTTATCGGCATGGCCCGCGCGCAGGGGCGTCCGCTGAGGGTGGACGTCAACGAGCAGAACGTCCGCGCGGTCGGCTTCTACGAGAGGCTGGGTTTCCGCCAGATCGGCCGCTCGCCCCTGGACAGCGCCGGCATGCCCTATCCGCTGCTACACCTCAGCGAGGCGTGACGGAACCGGGCTAGGCGGGCGGCGGTTCTGTTCGCATGGATCAGGACCCAAAGACTCCGCCGCACTCCCCGCATCGCGACGGCGGTGTGAAGCTGGGCCAAGGCTAGGTCCGGCGTTATCGTCTCCATATGCGCGCCTTCGCTCACCTGCTGGACCGGCTGTCCCTGACCAGTTCGCGCAACGCCAAGTTAGTGTTGGTGCGCGATCATCTCGCCAATGTTTCCGACCCGGACCGCGGCTGGGCCCTGGCGGCCCTGACGGGGGAACTGAACTTCAACGCCGCCAAGCCCGCCTTCATCCGCAAGGCGGTGGAGGCGCGAGTCGATCCCACCCTGTTCCGCTGGTCCTACGACTTCGTGGGTGACTTGGCCGAGACGGTCTCGCTGGTCTGGCCGGCGCAACCGGGCGCCAATCGCGAACCGGAGCTTAGCGAGGTTGTCGACGCCCTTCGTTCGGCCAGCCGCGCGGAGGTACAGTCGCTCATTGAGCGGTGGCTGGACGCTCTGGATCCCGACGGCCGCTGGGCCCTGCTCAAGCTGGTGACCGGCGGCTTGCGCGTGGGCCTGTCCGCGCGCCTGGCCAAGCAGGCCTGCGCCGACCTTGGCGCGCTCCATGGGCAGAGCGTGACGGTAGCGGAGATCGAGGAGCTGTGGCACGCGGTCGAGCCGCCCTATGCGGACCTGTTCGCCTGGCTGGAAGGACGTTCCGACAAGCCGGACGCCGACCATCCCGGCCGCTTCCGCCCAGTGATGCTGGCCCAGGCTATCGACGAGGCGACGGACTTTCCCAAGCTGGACCCGGCCGATTACGCGGCTGAATGGAAATGGGACGGCATCCGCGTCCAGGCGGTCAGCGAGCGCGGCGTGCGGCGGCTCTATACCCGCACCGGCGACGACGTATCGGGCAGTTTCCCTGATGTGGTCGCGGGGCTGGAGTTCGAGGGCGCGCTGGATGGTGAGTTGATCGTCCTGCGCGACGGCGCGCTCGGCGCCTTCAATGACCTGCAGCAGCGGCTGGGGCGCAAGACGGCGGACGCCAAGCTGCTGGCCGCCTATCCCGCCGGCATCCGCGCCTACGACCTCTTGCTGGATGGGGAGGAGGACCTGCGCGCCCTGCCCTTCGCCGAACGGCGCAAGCGACTGGAGGCCTTCGTCGCTCGCATCGCCAGCCCCCGCATTGACCTTTCGCCCCTGCAGCCCTTCGAGACCTGGGATGGGCTCGCCGCTCTGCGCACCGAGCCGCCGGAAGGCGACGCCCGACTGTCGGAAGGCCTGATGCTCAAGCGATGGGACAGCGCCTATGAGGCTGGCCGTCCCAAGGGGCCGTGGTTCAAGTGGAAACGTGATCCGCACCTGATCGACGCGGTGCTGATGTACGCCCAGCGGGGACACGGCAAGCGGTCGAGCTTCTATTCAGACTACACCTTCGGCGTCTGGCGCGAGGACGCTGAGGGCGCACGCTTCCTGACACCCGTGGGCAAGGCCTATTTCGGCTTCACCGACGAGGAGCTGAAGCTTCTCGACAAGTTCGTGCGCGACAACACCACAGACCGCTTCGGCCCGGTGCGGGCCGTGAAGGCGGGGGTCGATTTCGGCCTGGTTCTGGAGGTAGCGTTCGAAGGCCTGCAACGCTCCACTCGCCACAAGAGCGGGGTCGCCATGCGCTTCCCCCGCATCAGCCGCATCCGCTGGGACAAGCCGGCGCGGGAGGCTGATGAACTGGCCACCCTGGAGCACATGCTGGATTGACTGGACACTAGGTCATGGCGCGCCAAGCCACGTAGGCTGCGGTCAAGAGGATCATCAGGGCGAAGAGCCGCCGCGCGACCTGGGCCCTTGAGGCGAGGGCTCGGGCGGCCGGAACTCCGATGACCGTTCCAGCGGCTCCTCCCGCCACAAGCGCTAGAAATATGGGCCAGTCCACCAACCCGGACGCAGCATAGTTGGCCGCCGTTGCGCCGCCGAACAGCACCACCGAGACGAGCGATGATGCGGCGGCGTTAGCCAAGGTCATGCCTGTTGCAGCCATCAGGCCAGGCGCGATCAGGAACCCGCCTCCGATGCCGAAAAAGCCGGCCGCAGACCCGACCAGCAGTCCCACTGGCGCCAGCCTCAAGGCGAGTCGGCTATTCAACCGGACCGAAGGGTCACCTTGGGACCTCGCCGGCCTCAGCATCGACACGGCGACCGTCGCCATGGCGAGGGCGAAGAAGAGAATCAGCCGTTCGCCATTAATGACCTTGGCGAGGCTCGACCCCGCCAACGCTCCCGCCAGCCCCGCCGCGCCGAAGGTCAAGGCGCATGGCCACTTGACCCGCCCGGCCTTGGCCTGGGCGGCGAGGCCAGTCATTGCATTGACCGCCACCGCGGCGGCCGAGGTCCCGATCGCCACGTGCGGATCGCGCACACCTACGAAATAGAGCAGCAAAGGCGTGGCCAAAACCGAGCCGCCGCCGCCGAAGACGGTCAGCAACAGCCCGACCAGCGCACCGCTCGCCACGGCGGCGGCCAGCATTGGCGAGGCGAAATCCATGGCTCAGCTCACGCGGTTCCAGGGCGCCAAGGCCAGCAGGCGAGCCATGCCGCAGAAGCCCGTAACCCCCGCCGTCAGCAAGCCGGCTCCCACAAAGATGGGAATACCGAGGAAGCCGGGGTGGACCAGAATGCCGAGCAGGGCGCCAAGCAGAACCAGGCCGCCCGCGCCGATCTGAACCTGCCGCATCATCTCCAACGGCGCCTTGGTGTTTTCACGAACAGGCAGACCCTGACGGCTCCAGGCGTCCAGGCCCCCTTCCAGCACATAAGCCTCGCCATCGACAGCGGCCGCCAGGCGGTCGCAGTTGGCGCCCGTCCGCATGCCGGTGCGGCAGGTGAAGACGACCTCCCGCGAAGGCTCGATCTTGAGGCCGGCGCTTTCGAGACTGGAAAGAGGCCGCGACAGTGCGCCGGGGATATGGGTCCGGGCGTATTCGTCAGACTCGCGGACATCAACGAGAACGGCGCGGCCGATCTTCAGGCGCGTGGCGACTTCAGCAGGACTTAGGGGGATCAGACGGGCGCGCATGGCTATTCCTCATATCCGGGGGACAGAAGATCTCCGCGAGCGTCGCCACCACCCGAACGGCCGCGGGATCCTCGATCCGGTACCAGATCGTCTGGCCCTCCCGCCGAGTGGTCACGACCCCCTCCTCCCTCAGCACCGCCAGATGCTGAGAGAGAGCGGATTGAGACAACCCGACAACAGGCTGCAATTCGCCGACAGAGCGTTCGCCGTCGGTGAGCTGGCACAGGATCATCAGACGCCGCTCGTTGCCGAGCGTGCGCAACAGCTTCGCCGCCTGCGCCGCACTGGCTTCGAACTGGGCGATGTCGAATTTCATGAGATCGAACATGAGGCTCATATATCAGTTGATTCTAATTTAGCAAGACCTAATATATTGGCGCATTCACCAGGAGACCCGCTATGACCCCATTGGTTCAAGCCTTCTTCGATCCGGCCACCTCTACGGTCAGCTATATCGTTTCCGATCCCATCAGCCTTCAGGCGGCGATCGTCGATCCGGTGCTGGACTTCGATCCCAAGGCGGCGCGGATCAGCACCGCCTCAGCCGACAAGCTTCTGGCGCAGATCGCCGACCAGGGGTTGGCGCTGACCTATGTGTTGGAAACCCACGCGCACGCTGATCACCTCTCCGCTGCGGAACTGATCCGCGAGCGCACAGGCGCCAAGATCGTCATCGGCGCCCATATCACCCAAGTGCAGAAGACCTTCGGCCCTCTCTTCGACGCCGACGATGTTCATGCGGACGGCCGCGCCTTCGATCATCTGATCGATGAAGGCCAGACCTTGCCTTTGGGCGAATTGAACATTTCGGTTCTGCATACCCCCGGCCATACGCCCGCCTGCGTGACCTATCGCATCGGTGACGCCGCCTTTGTCGGAGACACGCTCTTCATGCCCGACTACGGCACGGCGCGGGCCGACTTTCCGGGGGGAGACGCCGCCGTGCTCTATCGTTCGATCCGCAAGATTCTGGCCCTGCCCCCGGAAACGCGGATTTTCGTCGGCCACGACTATCAGCCCGCCGGGCGTGACCCGCAGTGGGAGACCACGGTCGCGGCCGAGCGCGAAGGGAACGTCCACGTTCGCGACAGTGTCGGCGAGGCCGAGTTCGTCGCCATGCGCGAGGCGCGGGATGCGACCCTCGCCGCCCCCACCCTGATCCTGCCTTCGCTGCAGGTGAACATCCGCGCTGGCGCCCTGCCCCCGCCCGAGCCGTCGGGACGGGTGTTTCTGCGCCTTCCCGTGAACGCGATCTAGCCGTTGAAGGCCCGGATAGCGACGATGATCCGGGTCTGGATGGCTTCATCCATATAGGGGTGCATCGGCAGGGCCAGGACCGTGGCGGCCTTGGACTCCGTCACAGGCAGGCCGCCCTCGCCTTGCGGGAAGCAAGCGTAAGGCTCCTGCTGGTGCATGGGCACCGGATAGTAGACGGCGGTGGGAACACCTTGCGTCTTCAGGTGGGCGGCGAGTCCGTCGCGGTTCTCGTGCTCGATGACGTACTGGGCCCAGACGGATTGGCCGCCTTGAATCACCTTGGGCGTAGCAAGAACCGCGCCCTTCAGACCCTCGGCGTAGCGGTCGGCCACGACCTGGCGCATGGCGATCTCTTCCTCGAAGATCGCCAGCTTCTCGATCAGGATCGCCGCCTGCAGAGTGTCGAGCCGCGAGTTCATGCCGATGCGGGCGTTGAGATACTTGGCTTCATGCTCGAAGACGCGACCGTTCAGGTCGGAGGCCACCGCCTTGCCGTGGATGCGGAAGCTGTCCATCAGGTCCCAGAGCGCCTGGTCATTGGTCAGGACAGCGCCGCCGTCGCCATAACAGCCCAGGGGCTTGGCCGGAAAGAAGCTGGTGGTGGCCACGTCCGCCCAGTGCAGCGGATGCTTGCCGTTCAGTGTGCAGCCGAAGCCCTGGGCGCTGTCGGCGATCAGCTTCAGTCCCTCTCGGTCGCAGATGGCGCGCAGGGCCGGATAGTCGGCCGGCTGGCCGAACAGGTCGACAGCGATCACCGCCGCCGGCTTCAGCTCGCCCTTGGCCTTCACGGCGGCGATGGCGGCTTCCAGCTTGGCGGGGTCGAGATTGAACGTGTCCGGCAGGATGTCCACGAAGACCGGCGTGGCGTTTGTCCACGGCACGACCTCGGCCGTCGCCGTGAAGGTGAAGGACGGGCAAAACACCGCGTCGCCCTCCCCGATCTCCCAGGCCATCAGCGGCAGGGCGATGGCGTCCGTGCCGTTGGCGCAGGACAGGGCAAGCTTCGCCTGACCGTGTGCGGCGAGCTTGGCCTCGAACTCCCGGACCTCCGGCCCCATGACGTAGCCGCCATGATCGAGGACGCGCGCCATGGCTGCGTCGAGGCGGTCGCGGATACGGCGCTGCTGGGCGGCCAGGTCGATGAAGGGAATCATGCTCATGCGCCGGCCTCTTAAGGCGCTCCGGCGGCGCTTTCGAGACAAACCCTGTAACCGACTGTTGCGAGGCGCGAATGTCAGCCCCAAGACCCGCGTTGGCTGAACGGAGCGAACAGCGCTAAAGGTTCGGCATGGGCAGCAGGGGATGGCCATGGATATCGATGCGGCGGGCGTAGGCGCCACGCACGGACTGATCGGCGGGGCCGTGGAGCGGGGCGAAGGGAAGGCCGGCGAACATCACGGCATGTGCGCGGATTGCGGCGCGCAGACCAGCGGCAAGTTCTGCTCCAACTGCGGTCAGCCGACCCATGTGCACCGCTCCCTGCTGCACCTGGGCGAAGAGATCCTGCATGGGGTCATGCACTTCGACAGCCGTATCTGGCGCACTCTGCCGCTACTGTTCCTGAACCCTGGCCGCCTGACCCGGGAGTGGGTCGAGGGCAAGCGCTCTCGTTATGTTTCGCCCCTGGGCATGTACCTGTTCACGGTCTTCGTGGTGTTCATGCTGCTGAGCTTCGCTCCTGCCGCTCGACAGGAGGGCGAACCCGCCCCAACGGCCGCCGCCAAGCCGCCGGTCAGCGGCACCACCCTGTTTCGGGCCGCCAATGAGGTCACCCAGGCCGAGGTGGCTATGGAGCAGCTTCCCGCCGCCGCGAGCCCCGAGCAACGCAAGGCGGCCAGCGTTCGTGTGAATAAGGCGCGCGCCGATCTGGAAGCCGCCAATGAACTGATGTCCAACAATCCGTCGGCGCCGGACGTGGGGGTTATCACCAATGACTGGGCTAAGGAGCTTCAGTCCATGGCCGCCAAAGGCGACATCAAGGTCAACACGGGCGACAAGGGCCTGGACAAGAAGCTGAAAAAGAAGCTCCAGAACCCGGAGCTGGCGCTCTATAAAATTCAGCAGACCTTCTACAAGTTCAGCTTCCTGCTGATCCCGATCTCGATTCCGTTCGTGGCCCTTCTGTTCGTGTGGAAGCGGCAGTTCACACTCTACGACCACGGCGTCTTCGTCCTGTATTCCCTCACCTTCATCGCCATCCTGATGCTGCTCGGCTCCGTAGCGATGTGGGCGGGAGCGCGACTGAATCTGGTCTTTTCGGCCGTCATGCTCGCGATACCGGTCCATATGTTCGCCCAGCTCAAGGGCGCCTATGGACTAAGCGTCTTATCGACCAGCTGGCGCCTGTTCCTGCTGCTGAACTTCTGCGCGGTGACCCTGAGCCTGTTCCTGGTCTCGATCATCATGCTGGGCCTCACGGGGTGACCGCGACGGCCCGAAAACCTTAACGCTTTACTAACAGCCAAGCTTCGCCATACCGTAGTTCCACGAGTGACGACCTGTCGCGGGTCGGCGCCTGGGGGAACTGCAAAGGGGTGGCATGGTGGCGTCGACGCGTGGGCGTGGTCTTTCCGGTTTTGTGCTTAGCGTAACGATCTGCGCCAGCTACTGGCTGCTGCCGGACAACTATCGCGCCTACAGGCTGGTCCGCCGCGCGGGCAACGCCCTGTTCCGCCGCCAGGAAGACGTTCAGGGCGACCCCGCCCTGCCGCGCGACGCCGTGGTCATCGAAGGTTTCCGGCACTCGGGCAACAGCTTCCTCGTCGGTAATGTGGCGGCGAAGGACGCCGGCCGCGTGCGTTCGCACTCCCACCGCGCCTTCGCCCTGCGCGAGGCCGTCGAAAATAACGTGCCGACAGTCGTCATGATCCGCGATCCGCTGGAGGCGGCCCTGTCGCTGCGCCACCGTTCGCACAGCGCGCATGTGATGGCCTGGGGCGTGCAGTTCAGCGCCTTCACCGCCCTGCTCTGCTGGCTGGGGTACTATCGGTCCGCCTGGAAGCTCCGCCGCGGCATCACCTTCGTCCAGATGGAGGATATGGCGGTCGACAATCGCGCGACCTTTGAACGGGTGAGCGCCGCCACCGGCCTGACCTTCAAGGGCGAGACCTCCTTCGCCACCCGCCACCGCTTCGACGGCGCCCGGCCGGAACAGGAACTGTCCTGGGCCTCGCGCATGGTCCTGGCGGAGGCCCGTCGCCTGCACGCCGCCATTCGCGCCTATCCGGATCGCGTCCGTCAAGCGACCCAGATGGTCCCGGCCATGGCGACCGCAGCCTAAGTCGCCCTACTTCCGCCAGAGCGGCTGCAATGTCGCTCCGCGCGGCGGCGGCTGCTTTTGCAGGTTCGTTTCACCGTTCGCCCCTTGCGGGGCGGCGGCGTCCGCCGCAACGTCTCGTCGAGCAGAACCGAACGGGGACGTCATGGCTGTGATCGACGACCGATACCACCAGATGTTCCCGGTCCTCGACGCCGCGCAGCTGGCCGTGGCGCAGGGCTTCGCCAGCGGAGCGCCGCAACGGTTCGAGGCGGATGAAGTCATCTTCAAGATCGGGGAGCATCATTCGCCCCTGTGGCTGATTCTCGACGGCGAGATCGTCGTGGTCCGGCGCGACGGCCTGGGCCACGAGGAGCCGATCACAACTCAGCAAGCCGGCCAGTTCACCGGCGAGGTCAGCCAGCTGGCCGGACGCGGCTCCCTGGCTGAGGGCAAGGCGGGTCCCGGCGGCTGCACGGCGGTCCCGCTGGACGCGCCGCACCTGCGGGCGCTAGTGATCGGCTCCGCCGAGATCGGCGAGATCATCATGCGGGCCCTGATTCTGCGTCGGGTCGGACTGATCGAAAGCGGGGCGGCCGGTTCCGTTCTGATCGGGGAGCAAGGCGACCCGGACCTGACCCGGCTGCAGGGCTTCCTCACTCGCAACGGCTATCCCAACACCCTGATCGACGCGGAGGCCGACGCCGAGGGCCGCGCCATCGTCCAGCGGCTTGGCGTGGCGGCGGTCGACCTGCCGCTGATGATCTGCCCCAACGGCACGGTGCTGAGGCGCCCCAGCGACGCCGAGGCTGCGCTCTGCCTGGGCATGACGCCGGACCTCGACTCCGACAAGCTGTACGATGTGGCCATCGTCGGGGCCGGTCCGGCAGGCTTGGCCGCCGCCGTCTATGCCGCGTCGGAGGGGCTGTCGGTCCTGGTGCTTGACCAACGGGCCATAGGCGGACAGGCCGGCGCTTCGGCGCGGATCGAGAACTATCTCGGGTTTCCCACCGGCATTTCCGGTCAGGCCCTGGCCGGGCGCGCCTATAATCAGGCCCTGAAGTTCGGCGTCGAGCTGGCCATTCCCCTGGAGGTGGCCCGTCTTCGCTGCCCGGAGGATCACGAGCCGATCGGCTCCCCTTTGAAGGTGGAGTTGACCAACGGCGCCGTGGTTCAGGCCAGGACCGTCGTGGTCGCCTCGGGCGCCCGCTACCGCCGCCCCGGAATCGAGAACCTTACGCCGTTCGAGGGCGGCGGAGTCTCCTACTGGGCTTCGCCCGTGGAGGCTCGCCTTTGCGCCGGCGAGGAGGTCGCCCTTGTGGGCGGAGGCAACTCCGCCGGACAGGCGGTGGCCTTCCTGGCGCCCAAGGTGCGTCAGCTTCACCTGATCATTCGCGGCGAGGGGCTGGAGTCGTCCATGTCGCGCTACCTGATCGACCGGATCGCCGCCCTGCCGAACGTGCAAATTCACACCCGCACCGAGGTCACCGCCCTGGAGGGCGATTGCGACGTCGGCCTGATCGCGGCTCACCTGCGCGATGTGCGTTCCGGTGAGGCGCACCGCTGCGAACTGCGGCACCTGTTCCTCTTCGTCGGAGCCGACCCGAACGCCGGATGGCTGGAGGGCTGCGTGCGTCATGACGACAGGGGGTTCGTCATCACTCGTTCATCTTCCCTGCAGACCGATCGCGCCGGAGTCTTCGCCATTGGGGATGTACGGGCCGGCTCGACGAAGCGGGTCGCCGCCGCCGTCGGTGAGGGTGCGGCGGTGGTCGCGCAGATTCACCAGTACCTGGCCGCGCTCGACGAGCCCGGCGCCTAGCCCCGAGAAACGCCCATGTGCGAGCATCTAGCAACGGTCAGGACAGTCACGCCGAGCGCCAAGGGCTGCGAGGAATGCCTGAAATCCGGCGACATTTGGGTCCACCTGCGACTCTGTCGGGCCTGCGGACATGTGGGCTGCTGCGACCAGTCGCCGAACCGCCACGCCACGGCGCATTTCCACGCCACGCGTCATCCCGTCATCGAAGGCTATGACCCGCCCGAGGGCTGGGGCTGGTGCTACGTGGACGACATCTTCATCGAATTGCCGGATCAGACCCCGCAACTGACGCCGATTCCACGCTACATCTGATGGGTCTAGACCGGTGCGGGTTTTCCGGGCCGGAACGAGCGGGTGAACATGCCGCTGATCGTCTCGGGCTCCGGCGTCGCCGTGACCCAGGCCTTGCCCTCGGCGACGCTTTCCACCGCGGCGTCAAACATTCGTCGCATACTGTCAGTGTCGAACTTCACCATGCTGCCATGGGCCGGATCATAGGGGATCGAGGCGATCTCCAGCGGCACTCCGGCGCCGGCGCAGAAGGTGGCCGCCACGCTGATGGCCTGGCGGTACGAGAACCGCAGCATGGTGTCGAAGCTGCGCATCAGGATCGACGGCAGGCTCATCGGCGTGCTCTTGGGCGCCGGATCCAACACCGTGTTGACGATCACCCGCACGCGCCCGCCCCGGAAACGGCGGCCGATGTTGCGGTCTCGCAGCAAGGCTTCCGGCAGGATGAACAACGGCGCGGCGACGCCGCCATCCACATGCATCTCCTCGAAGTCCTCACCGTCCGCGCGGCTGGCGATCATGCGCGGCGGGAACAGGCCCGGGAGGCTGGCGGAAGCAGCCAGGACGTCACGGAACAGCTTCAGGGGCGCATCGCTGTCGCCTGGACGGCCGTAGGACGCGATCGCGCCCATGTCCCAGATGCAGGCCTGTTGCCGGTCTAGATCGGTGGTGGCTACGAACAGTCGCCGTCCCTCGGCGTGGGCCCGAGCGACCGCCAACAACATGTCCTCGTCAACGAAGGGGGCGATCAGCGCGTCCAGCGCGTCCGCCCGCAGCAGGCCGCCGAGGCCCGGAAGCGCCTTGCGGCTCAGCAGTCGTGCGGCGTGCCCGCCCACATAGGCGTCGGTCAGCCGCTCGTCCCATTCCGAGCCCAGGAAGGCGAAGGGCGCGATCAGCGCCCCGGTCGATACGCCGGTGACGATGGCGAAGTCCGGCCGCCGCCCGGCCCGTGAAAGGCCCACGAGCACGCCGGCCCCGAACGCGCCGCCGGCGGCGCCGCCTGATACGGCCAGGATGTCGAAGGGCTGGCGCGAGAACAGTGAGCGCGGCGCGGCGATCCGGTCGGCGGCGGCGGTCAGGGCGTCCTGAGCTTCACTGACCGTCAGGCGCACGCCCTCGAACCCGCGCGGCTCGGCGCTGACGGGGCTGTGCGGCAAACGGCGGCGACGGCGAGGCTCGAAGGCGGACAGAGGCGTGTCGGGCATGGGCGTGGCTCATCTTCGCAGGTTCGGTCCCGCGTCTTCCTAACACTCAAGTCCTATGGAGCGTCAAAGGCTCCGCTTGAATGTTCAAACCGGAACTTGGACCAGCGAGACCCGTTGACGGACCGGGGCGCAGCTTTCATTCCAGAGACATGCAGACCAACGCACCGAAGGAAGTCGAACAGGCCGTTCGCAACCCCATCACCCTGGACGAGAACCTCGTCCGCAAGGCCGTCGACATGTTCGGCTCCTTCGCGGTCAATCTGCTCGCCGCGATCATCATCCTGGCTGTCACTTTCTGGCTGGCCAAGACACTTTCAGGGGTGGTTCGCCGCGCTCTGACCCGGGTTCATAGACACAATCCGGACCCGACCCTGGCCAGCTTCGGCGCGTCGCTGACGCGCTACCTGATCATCTTCGTGGGCGTGATCGCAGTCCTGCAACAGCTGGGCGTGCAGACCACCTCGATCCTGGCGGTGCTCGGCGCGGCGTCCTTGGCCGTGGGCCTGGCCCTACAAGGCACGCTGTCTAATGTCGCCGCCGGAGTGATGTTGCTGATCTTCCGCCCCTATCGCGTGGGCGACACCATCGAGACAGCGACCCGCAAGGGCGTCGTCACCTCGCTGGACCTTTTCGTCACCGAACTCGCCACGGGCGACAACACCAAGGTCATCGTGCCAAACGGCAAGGTCTTCGGCGATGTGATCCTCAACTACACTCACTACCCAAGACATCGCGCCGATCTGGTTTGGAAGGTTCCCTACAAGACCGACATCCCCGCCATGCTCGAGGCCGTAAACGCCCGCATCGCCGCAGACCCGCGCATTCGCAAGGATCCGCCCCCGGTGGTCGAAATCACCGCCATGAGCGAAGCTTTCGTCGAAGGCGCAGTGCGGGTGTGGACGGCGCGCGAGGACGAAGGCTCGACCAAGTCGGACCTACTGCTGGCGATCCGCATCCTGTCAGAGGACGCTCAGGCCGACCTGCCCCCCATGCATCCGCCCGCGCCCAAGCCGACGGCAAGCGAACGTCGCCGCAAGCGCCAGCACATCAGCCTTCGAGGGCTTGCGCGAGATCGGATTTCAGGTCGTCGAGATCCTCGATCCCCACCGAAAGCCTGACCAAGCCGTCGGTGATGCCTAGCGCTTGGCGCTGTTCGGCGGGGATCGAGGCGTGGGTCATGATCGCCGGATGTTCGATCAGGCTTTCAACCCCGCCCAGACTTTCGGCCAGGGTGAACAGGCGGGTGCGCTCAAGCATCCGACGGGCCGGCGCGAGGCCTCCCTCTATGTCGACCGAAATTATGCCGCCGAAGCCGTGCATCATCTGGCGCTTGGCCAGGTCATGCTGCGGATGGGAGGCCAGGCCCGGATAGACCACGCGGGCGATGTCGTCTCGCGCCTCCAGCCACTGGGCGATAGCCAGGGCGTTGTCGCAGGCGCGCTGCATCCGCAGGGCCAGGGTCTTCACGCCCCGCAGGGCCAGGAAGCTGTCGAAGGGGCCAAGCACGCCGCCCACGGCGTTCTGCAGGAACTTCAGCTTGTCGGCGACTTCAGCGTTTTCGCCCACCACCGCCACGCCGGCCACCACGTCGGAGTGGCCGTTCAGGTACTTGGTGGCCGAGTGCATGACTACGTCGAAGCCCAGCTCCAGCGGACGTTGGACGTAGGGGCTGCAGAAGGTGTTGTCGGCGACGGTGATCAGGCCGTGCTTCTTGGCCAGCTCGGCGATGGCCGCCAGATCCGCCAGGCGCAGCATCGGATTGGTGGGCGTCTCCACCCAGATCATCTTCGTCTCGGGGCGAATGGCCGCCTCGATGGCCGACAGGTCGGCCATGTCCACGAAGGTGAAGTCCAGACCGGCGGAGCGCTTGCGCACCTTGTCGAACAGCCGGAACGAGCCGCCATAGAGGTCGTCGCTGGCGATCACGTGAGCGCCGCTGTCGAGGATCTCCAGGATCGTCGAGGCCGCCGCCAGGCCGGAGGCGAAGGCGAAGCCCGCCGCGCCGCTTTCCAGGTCCGCCACCGCGCGCTCGAAGGCGAAACGGGTCGGGTTGTGGCTGCGGCTGTACTCGAAGCCCTTGTGCTCGCCAGGGCTGGTCTGGGCGTAGGTCGAAGTGGCGTAGATCGGCACCATCACCGCGCCCGTGGTCGGGTCGTGGCTTTGGCCGCCATGGATGGTGCGCGTGGCGAAGGCCAGGCGGTTTTTGCCAGTCTTGTTGTCGCTCATGCTCAGGCCGTCAGACGCAGGTGATTGATCAGATCGACGCGGGTGATGACGCCGATGAATTCGTCGCCATCGACGACGAGGGCCACCTCGTCACGGTCGAAGACCTCGGGCAGGGCCTCGACGCCCTGATGGGCCTGGAGGGTGTTGACCGCCTTGGTCATGGCTTCGGACACCGGCTGCTTGAAGCGAGGGCCCGGCTGGTCGTCGCCGCCCTCGACAGCGGCCAGGATGTCGCTTTCGTCGAGGATGCCGACAAGCTTGCCGTGATCAACCACGGGCAGCTGGCTGATGTCGCCGCTGCGCATGCGGTTGTAGGCGGTCATCAGCGTGTCCTGCGGGCCGATGGCCACGACGCCCCCGTCGGCGTAGCGCTTGGCGATCAGGTCGCGCAGGTCGCCGTGCAGTTCGCGCTCATCGAAGCCATGGGCCGCCAGCCACATGTCGTTGAACATCTTGGTCAGGTACTTGGCGCCCGTGTCGCAGACCAGAGTCACGACCCGCTTGGGTTCGGTCTGCTCGCGGCACCAACGCAGAGCGGCGGCCAGCAGGGTGCCCGACGAGGAGCCGGCCAGCACGCCTTCCTTGCGCAGCAGCAGGCGGGCGGTGTCGACGCTCTCGCGGTCGCTGATCGAATAGGCCTTCTTGACCAGGCTCATGTCGGCGACGGCGGGAATGAAGTCTTCGCCGATGCCTTCGACGATCCAGGAGCCGGCCTCGCCATAGGTCCCGGTGGCCACGTAGTCGCAGAGAATCGAACCGACCGGATCGGCCAGGACCATCTGGGTCTTGGGCGAATGTTTCTGCATATAGCGGCCGACGCCCGTCAGGGTGCCGCCGGAGCCGACGCCCACCACGATGGCGTCCACGTCGCCCTCCATCTGGGCGAAGATTTCCGGCGCGGTGCCGGTCTCATGCGCCAGCGGATTGGCCGGATTTTCGAACTGGTTGACGTAGATCGCGCCGGGGATGGACTGGGCCAGGGTCTGGGCCATGTCCTGGTAGTATTCGGGGTGACCCTTGCCCACGTCGCTGCGGGTCAGGCGCACATCGACGCCCATGGCGCGCAGGTGCAGGATCTTCTCCCGGGCCATCTTGTCCGGAACGATCAGGATCAGCTTGTAGCCCTTGAGGCTGGCGACCTGCGCCAGACCCAGGCCGGTGTTGCCGGCGGTCGCCTCGATGATCGTGCCGCCCGGCTTCAGGCTGCCGTCCCTTTCCGCCGCCTCGATCATGGAGCGGGCGACCCGGTCCTTGATCGAACCGCCGGGGTTCTGGCTTTCGAGCTTCAGGAACAGTCGACAGGGACCGGTGTCGATGTTGCGGACCTCGATCATCGGGGTCGAGCCGATCAGGTCGAGCGCAGAGGACTGCGCCTTGGGCGCGGTCGGGATTTGGTCAGTCATGGCGAGGCTCCGCCGAAAATGAACGATTTGCCCCTCTTCTAGAGGCAAAACGCGCAAGTTCGAAAGCGAGTCCGCGATGGACGGCGAGAAATCCTTGCGCGGGAAAAGCGTGGTGATCCTCACGGGCTCGCGCAAGGCCAGTAAGCGCACGATCCGCATGCGCCGGCGATCCGGCAGGCGACCTAATCCTTGTCGCGGGCCATGCGGTGGACAACCGCCATGCAGAACAGCGTCGCGACGCAGACGATCGCCGTCAGACCGGGGCGGCCGTTCATGTAAGCCGCCATAGCTCCGCAAGCGCCGATCAAACCGACGATCACCATAGGCCAGGGAGAGGTTTCGAACTCAGGGTCCATGCGGCGACTTATCGCGGCATGCGTGTATCGGATCGATCCCGTAGTTATACGGCGCCAGGCTCCGGGCGTCCTTGCAGGGCCTTGCACGACGGGCGGTTCTGGCGACCTATGAGCGTTTGAATTTTCGGGGAGAAAAGATGATCCGTTCCTTGTGGGCGCCCCTGGCGGGTTTTGCGTTTCTGGCCGTTGTCGGCGGCGCTGCCAAGGCCGCCGAGCCGCAATTCACCCCTGGCGCCTGCGTCGGCGACTACGCTGGCGTCCCTTACAAGGTGGACTGCGGAACCATGTCGGTGGACGAGGCGCGTGGCGATCCCAAGTCCCGGCGCATCACGTTCCCGGTGGCCATCGTCCGCGCGCTGGAGCCCAAGGCCTTGCCGCCCGTGATCTACTTTCACGGCGGTCCCGGCGGCGACGCGGTGGAGAGCGTGCCCGCGCGGCTGAAGCGGCCCGCCGCCAAGGAGTTCGTCGCCGTCGATCAGGACTGGATCTTCTTCGATCAACGCGGCACGGGCCTTAGCCAGCCGAACATGAACTGTCCCGGCACGGCCCTGACCGACGCGGGCCCGCCATCGAAAAAGGATGCAGACGGCATCATGGCCTGCCTAAAGGCCTTCCAGGCCCAGGGCGTGGACCTGACGCGATACAACGCCGTGGAGGTCGCCCGCGACGTTCAGGACATGCGCAAGGCGCTGAAGCTTGACCAGATCGACCTTTACGGCGGCTCCTATGGCACGCGCATAGAGGCGGCGGTCCAGACCCACGCGGCGGACGGCGTCCGCGCCGTGGTGCAGGACAGCCCCTGGCCGCCGGAGGCCGCCTGGACCGTCGGCGGGCCGGAGATGGTCGCCAGTTCGCTTTATGTGGTCATGGCCAAGTGCGAGGCGATCACCGAATGCGCCAACCGCTATCCGAACCTGAAGGGCCGGCTGCAGGCGACGGCCGCCAAGTTCATGGCCGGCCCGCAGACCATCGGCGGCAAGACCTACACGGCCGACGATCTGGGCGGCTACCTGATGGACGCCAGCTACTTCGCCGCCCCCGTCCTGCCCCAGCAGCTGTCGAAGATCATCGCCGGCGACATGTCGCCCATGGACGCGTTCATGGCCTCGCGGGACTACTACTCCGAAGGGCAGTTCATGACCCATCTGTGCAAGGAGGAGATTCCCTTCGAGAAGCGCGCGGGGATCATGGCCGGCGCCAAGGGCGACCCGGTGGCTGAGTTGATGGTCGCGCCGATGGAGCGCATCCACGACATCTGCGCCGCTGTGAACTGGGGCAAGCTTTCACCCGTAGAGCAGCAGCCAGTGAAGACGAAGATCCCCACCCTGTTCCTCGCCGCAGAGATCGACCCAGGCTGCCCGCCCGAACTGACCGAGGCGGCCGCCAAGGGCTATGCCGCCAGCCAGGTGGTGATCGTCACCAACGCCACCCACGGCGTGGCTGGGACCAGCCCCTGCACCCGCAAGATGGTGCGCGACTTCTTCCTCGACCCCTCCAAGCCGGTGGACCGCGCCTGCCTGCCGGCCAAGGACACGCCCATGGCCTTCGTCTACTAGAAGCTCTTGCGCAGGCGGATCTGCACGAACTCTCGCGGGTCCGTCTGGCGCAACTCAACCATCTCGACCTGACGGGTGAAGCGGTCGGCGTAGATCGTCCGCTCGAACGGGAAGTCCTCCCAGCGGGTCACCATCACGCGGATGGCGAGATCGGGCTTGGGTTTATACTCGGCATAGACTTGGAGGTAGTTGTTGACCTCCATCCGCACGGTCTCGTCCGGGCGGAAACGGACCCGCTTGAAGGGCGGGATGTAGTCGATCCCGTAGGTCAGCTTCCAGCGCGGCAGGTCCTGGGTGAAGCTGATCAGGTGGCGGTTATGCTCCACCCACGAGATGCGGCGCTTGTCGCCCGTGGTCGGGTCGATCACCTCCGTGCGGTCCCACTTGGTGTTGACCACCAGACGCCCGCCCGGAACCTTGAAGCGCTCCAGCGGCAGGGTCAGGTTGATCGCCACGCGGTTCAGCGTGCCGTCGCCGATGTTGCCTGTGGCCGACAGATCGTCCGGCAAGGGAATCTGGTCGATGGCGTCGATGATCTCGTCATGGCGCAGAGTCAGGCTGACCACGCCGTCACCCCAGAATCGACGCTCATAGACGAACTCGCTGATCCAGCGCTGTTCCGGCTCCAGGTCGACGTTGCCGCCGAACACCTGGTCGTTGTCGAGCGCCGCCGAGGCCGCGAAGTCGCCGAAGTCGAGCTGGCCCAGCTCACGTTCGAAGCGGAAGCGGAACTGGTTGTTCTTGATCGGCGTCCAGGTGGCGACCACGCGCGGCTTCACGAAGGTGAAGGTCTTCTCCGAAGTGGCGTCGCCAGACTGGCTGATGACGGAGCGCTCGACCCGCACGATGCCGTCGACGACCAGGTCCGCACGCGGCCGCCAGATCGCTTGGGCGAACATCTCGCCACGCTTCTCCTCGACCTTCACCGAGGCGCTAGGCAGGGGCACGGCCTCGCCGCCGATGGTGAAGCGCTGCTTGGTGTCGAGGAAGTTGTAGGCCGCCTCGCCGCCGCCCTCGAGGGTGAGCTTGGGCGAACCTTCCCAACGCAGGGAGGCGCGCGCGATGCTCTCGCCCGACTGATAGTCGGCGGTGAACACCTGCTCGGCGCCGAAGCCCCGGCTGCGCTCCACCGACTCGCCATCCTCCAGGTTCTGGATCAGGCGTGCCTCAAGGCGCAGATTGTTGGCGAAGCGGCGCTCGTAACGGGCGCCGATGTCGCCGCTCAGTTCGTCCTCGCGATAGTCCGAACGGCGGTAACGATCGTTCTGACCGAAGGCGGCGCTGCTGCGCCAGAAGTCGTCGTCCAGGCTGCCGGTCAGTTCCAGACGGCCGCCAAGGACGGGGCCCGCCCAGTTGCCGCGCAGGTACTGGCCGCCGCCCTTGAAGTCGGTCTCCATGGGCTCGTCGGAGATCAGGCTGCCGTCGGCGCGGCGCCGGGTCAGGCGGCCCGGGCCGGTGCCGTCGTCGATGCCCACGCCCTGGCCGAGTTGAACGCCCCACTTGCGACCGTCCTTGCTGGAGCTGAACTCATAGCGCAGGCGGTACATCTCCGGCCCGCCCTCGAAGAGGTAGGGTTCAACGGTGACGATGTGTTCACGCGCCGCCTCGGGCTTGAGGACGACGTTCACCACCACCGCATAGTTCTGCATGTCTATGCCGCCAGCTCCGCCGCGGATCAGATCAATGCGCTCGACCCGGGTGGCGGGCGTGCGCTGCAGGACGGTGGAGCCGGTGTCCGACTTGGAGGCCGGACGCACGCCGTCTATCAGGACATTGCCCTGGGCGCCGGCGAAGCCGCGCAGGTCCTCGCCGTCTTCCAACTCAAAGCCGGGAATCCGCTCCACCATCTCCAGCGCCGTGTTCGGCAGCAGGGCGGCGAAGAAGTCTGGGGCGAAGGAGATGACGCCGTTGGCCGAGGCGGCCGGCGCGGCGGGCACAGCCGGCGCATGGGCCAGGGCAATACTGCTCATGGCCGAAGCCAGGCCTAACACGGACGCCGCCGCGAGCAGTTGCATACGCATGGTGTCTTCCCCTCAGAAGTCTCGAGGGGAGGTGTGCCCGCTCACATCGTGCTCAGGCCAATTACATAACAGCAACGTGGATTAAATCTTGGACAGACTAGCCCAAGGCCCTGTCATCGCAGACTCTAGAGGATCGACTGGCCCGTGCCCGCCCAATCCTTTAGGAACTGCTCCAGCCCCTTGTCGGTGAGGGGATGCTTGAACAGCTCGCCGAAGACATTCGCCGGAAGGGTCGCGCAGTCGGCGCCGGAAAGGGCGGCCTCCTTCACATGGCCCGTGGTGCGGATCGAGGCGGCCAGAATCTCGGTGTCGAAGCCGTAGTTGTCGTAGATCGCTCGGATGTCGGTGATCAGGCCCATGCCATCGGCGCCCTGGTCGTCCAGGCGGCCGATGAAGGGCGAGATGTAGGTGGCTCCGGCCTTGGCGGCGAGCAGGGCCTGCACCGCCGAGAAGCACAAGGTCACGTTGGTCTTGATGCCCTGGCGGCTGAAATGGCCGGTGGCGATCAGGCCGTCGCGGGTCAGGGGCACCTTCACCACCACGTTGGGAGCGATGCCGGCCAGCTTCTCGCCCTCGGCGATCATGGCGTCGGCCTTAATGGCGGCGACCTCGGCGCTGATGGGACCTGGGATCAATTCGCAGATTTCGGCGATCACCTCCAGCATCGGCCTGCCCGACTTGGCGATCAGGGTCGGATTGGTGGTCACGCCGTCCACGAGGCCCGTCTCGGCGAGCTCGGCGATCTGCTTGGTGTCGGTGGAGTCGAGGAAAATCTGCATGCTTGCCTCTTAGCTGTTCAAAGCGCCGTTCGCCACCAGAGCGTCAGCGGTTTCCACCACGGCTTCGCGCCAGGGACGCGGATGCTCGGCGAAAACCCGTGACAGTTTTGCGGTGTCGAGGGCCGAATAGACCGGTCGCGGCGACGGCTCGGGAAAGGCGGTCATGGGCACTGGCGTCAGGCGCGCGCGCGTCTGCGGATCACGGGCGATGGCGGCGGAGGCCAGTTCAAAGCGTGTGGCGATCCCGGCGTTGGCGAAGTGGAACAGACCGAAAGCCTCGTCACCCTCGGACGCGCCGGCCCAACGCGACGCGGTCCGCACCAGGAAGTCCGCTAGATCGACCGCGCTGGTGGGGGTGCTGGTCTGATCGGCCACGATGCGCACCTCGTCACGCTCCCGCGCCAGGCGCATCATCACGGTGACGAAGTTGCGGCTCAGAGGCGAGAACACCCAGGCGATGCGGAAAACCACCCCCTTGGCGTAGGCCAGCACGGCGGCCTCGCCCGCCAGCTTGGAGCGCGCATAGACCGAGGCGAGCGGCGTCGCCACGTCAGTCTCCGCATAGAGGGCGCCCTTGGCGCCGTCGAAGACGTAGTCGGTGGACAGGTGAATCAACGGCAGGCCGCGCGCGGCGCAGGCCCGCGCCATGGCGGCGGGCGCATCCACATTCACCGCCACAGCGGTCTCCGGGTCGCTTTCGGCCGCGTCCACGGCGGTGAAGGCGGCGCAGTTGAGAACAAGATCGCAGTCAGCGGCCTCGATAACCGCCGCAATAGCGGCGGAATCTGACAGGTCGCACTCCGCCCGCGACAGGGCTGTCACCTGCACCCGTGCTTCGGCGGCGGCGAGGACACAGCGGGCGACCTGCCCCGTGGAGCCGAACTGAAGGATGCGGATCACGCGGTCACCCGCGCGACCAGGGCGTCCAGATCGCCGCCCTCGTAGAGATGACCCGGCATGCCGGCCCGGCGCGCGGCCTCCATGTCGGAGTTCCGGTCACCAATCATCAGGGCCTGATCCGGACTGAGGCCGAAGTCGCGAAGAGCGGCCAGCAGCATGCCGGGATTGGGCTTGCGGTCGGGATGATCGGGATGCCGCCACGCCTCGATCTGGGCGTCCTTGTGGTACGGGCAGGCGTAGAAGGCGTCGATGCTCGCCCCGTCGTCCGCCAGCTGGCGCTGCATTTCCGCATGAAACCGATCGACGGCGGCGAGGTCATACAGGCCTCGTGCCACGCCCGACTGGTTGGTGACCACGACAACCTTCACACCCGCATCGTTCAGGCGACGGATGGCGGCCCGCGCGCCGGGCGTCCAGACCAGATCCTCCGGCCTGTGGGTGTAGCCTTCGTCGAGGTTCAACACCCCGTCGCGATCAAACAGCACGGCCTTCAGCGCGGATTTCATGGTTCGGCTTTAGACGGGCGGGAACCGCCCCTCAAGCGGGACCGTTGCGAACCAGGGCGATACGCCTCAAAACCCCTTTGCCCGATTGCTGGAGTGCCCGCCATGTCCGAAGCCTTCGACAAGGCCGCAGAACTCTGCGCCACGCTGAAGAGCTGGCTCCTCAAGGACGCCTACCCGATCTGGTGGGAGGTCGGCGCCGACCATATGCGCGGCGGCTTCTACGAGAAGATCGCCCAGGACGGCACGCCGGTGGAAGCCCCGCGTCGCGCACGCGTTCAGCCGCGGCAGATCTACGCTTTCGCCGCCGCCAAGGCCCTGGGGTGGGACGGACCGGCCGAGGCCGCGGTGGCGCACGGCCTCGACTTCTTTCTCGGCCGCTACCTGCGGCCGGACGGTTTGGTCCGAACCCTGGTCAGCCCGGAGGGAGAGCCTCTCGACGACAGCGTGGCGCTTTATGACCAGGCGTTCGCGCTCTACGGCCTGGCGGTCGCCTATCGGCTGACCGGGGAGGCGCGGCTGCAGGACATCGCGGTCACCCTGCGCGACGCCTTGATCGAGCACCGCAAGCACCCCATCGCCGGGTTCGAGGAAGGTTCGCCTCGGATCACGCCATTGCTGTCCAACCCCCACATGCACCTTTTCGAGGCCTGCCTGGAATGGGACGAGGCCGGAGGCGACGCACAGTGGCGCGTACTGGCGGACGAGATCGCCAATCTGGCCCTGAGCCGCTTTGTCGATCCGAAGACCGGCGGCGTGCGGGAATATTACGATGGAGACTGGAACGCCGCGCCCGGCCTGGACGGCCGCATCCTCGAGCCCGGCCATCAGTTTGAATGGGGCTGGCTGCTGATGCGTTGGGGCAGTCTGGCGGCGCATCCGAACGCCGTCGAAGCGGCCCTGCGGATGATCCGTATCGCGGAGGGACCCGGGGTCGATCCCCAGCGTGGCGTCGCCTTCTTCTCGCTGCTTGACGATATGACGCCCCACGACCTGACGGCTCGGCTGTGGGCGCAGACCGAACGGATCAAGGCCGGGGTGCTGGCCGCCGAACTGACGGGCGACGACATCTGGTGGAACACAGCCAGCGCAGGCGCTGAGGGGCTGCTGAAGTATTTCGATACGCCCGTGCCCGGTCTCTATCGGGACCGCATGCAGCCGGACGGCTCCTTCGTGGACGAACCGGCGCCAGCGAGCTCGCTGTATCATATCGTCCTGGCCATCGCGGAGTTGGACCGGGCGGTTAGGGCGCGGGCCGCCTGAAGCGCGGCCGCCTTCTTGCGATCGTTGACCGTGAGGCCTAATGGGCTCGCCCATGACCTCTCCCGCGCCCGTTCGCGTGACCGCTCTCTACCGGTTCACGCCCTTTGACGATCTTGAGGCGCTGCAGGGGCCGCTGGCCAGGCTGTGCTGCGGGCTGGGCGTGAAGGGCACGCTGCTGTTGGCGCACGAGGGGATCAACGGCACCATCGCCGGCTCCCCAAAGGCCATCGATGCGGTATTGGACCACCTCCGGGCGCTGCCCGGCTGCGCTGATCTGGATTTCAAGGATTCCGACGCCGAGACCATGCCCTTCCTGCGCATGAAGGTCCGGCTGAAGAAGGAGATCGTCACCCTGGGCGTGCCGGGCATCGACGCGGCGCGGGACGCCGGGACCTATGTGGAGCCGGCGGACTGGAACGCGCTGATCACCCAGCCGGACGTGGTGCTGATCGATACCCGCAACGCCTATGAGGTCGCCATCGGGACCTTCGAGGGGGCGATCGATCCGGGAACGGGGAGCTTCAGCGATTTCCCTGCCTGGTTCCGCGATTTTCAGGCTGGCTGGGGCGAGAAGAAGCCGAAGGTCGCCATGTTCTGCACGGGCGGCATCCGGTGCGAGAAGGCCACCGCGTTCCTCAAGGCCGAGGGCGTCGAGGAGGTCTTTCACCTCAAGGGTGGCATCCTGAAGTACCTGGAGACCGTGCCGGAGAACCAAAGCGCCTGGCGCGGCGAGTGTTTCGTCTTCGACCAGCGCACCGCCGTGAAGCACGGGCTTGAGATCGGCGAACACACCCTGTGCCACGCCTGTCGCATGCCCGTCGGGCCGGCGGATCGCGGCTCGCCGCTCTACGTGGAGGGGATCAGCTGCCCCGCCTGTCATGATGAACGGGACGAAGAGCGGCGAGAACGCTACGCCGAACGCATGCGCCAGATGCAGCACACCGCCAAGCTCGGCTTGACCCATCTGGGCGTCACCACCCCTGAGGCCAAGGCGCGCCATGCCGCCAAGCTGGAAGCCAAGCGAGCGGCCGCCGAAAAACTTAAGGCGCAGCGCTCTTGAATCAGGACCATCTGATCACCGGCGGCTGGCTGATCGCGGTGATGACCGAAGCGCCAGGAAAGAAGCTGGTCCAGCGCTATTTCGCGGTGGGTCACGCCGACCAGGGCAAGGCTGAATGGACGTGTGTAGATCGCGCCACCCAGGACGGCCCACTGGCCTCCAGCCCGTCCGACGGACGCGAACCGGTCCAGGCGATCAATCCGATCAGCCTGTTCGCCATGAAGAGTTACGGGCTGGCGGCCGGCGAAGTTAAACTTCTGGGAGAAAAGCCTCCCCGTCGCTGGATGACGCGATAACTTGCAAAACGGGGCGGGCGCCGCGACCTTGCATCGCATCGCCTTCCGTTCGCTGGTAGGCCAGGGCTGCACAGCAAAGTTGGGGAGCCGAAAGCTGATTCGCAGAGCCGCCAGAAGCATCGCCCTGGGTCTGTCGGGCGCCCTTCTCCTCCTGCTTCCCGCCGAGGCCCAGGCGCCGGCGTCACAGGGGGCCGCGACGCGGCCTGCGACCGCCGCCGCGCGCCAGGGCGCCACCACCACGACACCGCAGCCCGCGCCGGCGGCTGGCGCGCCCGCACAGACCGCCCAGGTCACGCCGCCCGCGCCGTCAGCGGGTCCGCAGCCCCTGGGCACCAATCCGGTGACCACCACCTACGCCCCGGCCCAGGTGCAGTTGGGACCGCTGGTGGATACGCCGCCGCCTCCGGATGTGCAGTCGTTCAGCCTCGCCGATCTGGAGATCAAGAATCCGCTGCGAATGATCAGCGTCGACGGCGAGTTTTCTGTCCCGTTCAACCTGTCTTCCGACGCCCAGGTGACGGCCGCGAACCTGCGCCTGCGCCTGACCCATTCGACCGCCATGCTTCCTGACCTGAGCCAGCTGGTGGTCTACATCAATGACGAGGTCATCAGCGCCGTGCGTCTGGACGGCAGCGGCGCCTCGGGCATGACCATCGACATTCCGGTCGATCCCGCCCTGTTCAAGGCGCGCAACCGCCTGAACCTGCGCTTCCTCGGCCACTACACGCGCGGATGCGAGAACCCCCTGCATCCGTCCCTGTGGGCGGAGATCGACTCCCGCGCCTCGCGTCTCAGCATCACCACCACCCGCGGCGCTCCGCGGCTGGAGCTGGCGCGCCTGCCCGCGCCCTTCTTCGAGGGTCTGCCGGGCGGCCTCAACGTGCCCTTCGCCTTCGGCGGTCCGCCCAGCGACGAGGCCTTGCAGTCCGCATCGGCCGTGGCGTCCTATTTCGCCCTTGCCGCCGACTACCAGCACTTCCGCTTCCCGGTCTCCATCGGCTCCCTGCCGGCAGGCAACGGCGTGGTTTTCGCCACCTCCAACGAGACGGTCGGCGGCTATTCCGTCGGCCCGGTCAACGCGCCCACTGTGCGCCTGGTCGAGAACCCGGCCGCACCGGGCTCCACGCTTCTGATGGTGTTAGGTCGCGACCGCGAGCAGTTGCTGACCGCAGGCCGTACTCTGGCCCTGGGCTCCATCGCCCTGCGCGGCGGGAACGCGACCACAACCGCCCCGACGCTGCGCGATCGCAAGCCCTATGACGCTCCGCGCTGGCTGCGCACCGACCGCCCCGTCCGCTTCGGCGAGCTTGCGGATCAGAGCGCCATGCAGATCGTCGGCTCGGGGGCGCCGGTCATCGTGCCGATCCGCACGGCGCCCGATCTCTTCCTGTGGCCGTCCAATGTGGCCCGGCTGAAACTGCGCTACCGCTTCGGCGACGGCGACTGGCTGAACCTCAGCGCCTCGCGTCTCGACGTGTCCCTGAACGGCGCCTATGTGAAGTCGCTGGGTTTCCGCGACAGAACGCGGGCGGACGTCTTTGTCGACCGCGTGCCCGGCTATTTCACCTTCAAGGAAGCCAAGGTCGATCTGCCGTCCTACATGCTGTTCGGCCAGAACGAGCTGAACCTCTACTTCAACATCATTCCCCGCACCGTGGGGAATTGTAAGGGCGAGCTGCCAGTCAACCTGCACAGCGGCATCGACCCCGACAGCACCATCGACCTGACCGGCGCCGCACACTTCGGCAGCTTGCCGAACCTGGCCTATTTCACGGGCTCCATCTTCCCCTTCACTCGAATGGCGGATTTATCGGAGACGGCCGTGGTGCTGTCGCCCAACCCGACTCCAGGCGAATTGGAGACCATGTTCTCCATTATCGGCCAGGCGGCGGAGTCCACCGGCGTAGCGGCCACGCGCGTAGTGATCACGCGTAGCTCCGACGAGTCCGCCCTCAAGGACAAGGACGTGCTGCTGATCGGCTCCACCGCGCTGGCGGCCAGCCATGGCGGCCTGTTCTCCAAGAGCCCCTTCATACCGACCGAAGGCGGCCTGACCCGCCGCGCGCAACTGCTGGACGGCCTGACCCGGCTGTTCGGCGGCAAAGGCGCGGACGCAGTTCTGGACGGCCGCGACTTCGCCGGCCTGGCCAGCTTCCGCTCACCCTACGGCGGGCGTCGCGTCGTAGTGGCGGTGCTGTCTTCCGATCCATCGACCCTCCCGGCGACCATGCGCCGCCTCACCTTGCCGACCAATATCTTCAAGGTGCAGGGCGACCTGACGGCGGATGCGTCGGACGGGGTGAAGGGCTATCGCGTCGGGCCGATCTTCTGGCGTGGGACCCTATCGCCGCTGATCTTCATCCTGTGGTGGTTCAGCCGCAACCCGCTGCTCCTCGCCCTCGGCTTCGTGGGCGCAGCGCTGATCCTGTCGGGCCCAGTGTTCCTCTTCTACAAAGCCCTTGAGAAGCGCCGTTTGCACCACTAGCGGCGGCGACTGTGAGTCCGGAGCGGAGAACCATCCCTTCCGGACCACGTTTCAAATGGCATGAGCAGCTTGATCCGGAACCTTGGCCTGGACCCCGAGCGGGTGTCCGATGCGGTGGCCGATTTCACCACGGTCTCGCTCTTCGCGCTGGCCGCAGTCGCTATCCTTCAACACATCGCTTGAGATCTTCGCCATGAGAACGATCATCGTCGCCGCCGTGGCCTTGACGGTCGCCGCCTGTAGTCAGCCTGCCGATGACAAGTCGCAGACAACCGCGCCTGCGGCTTCGGAGCCGGCGGTCGCCGCTCCGGCTGCGCCGCCCCCCGCGGCGGACGCCAGCCGCTGGCTGGGACGCTGGAATGGGCCGGAAGGGCTGTTCCTGGACATCAAGGCCGGCGAGCAGCCGGGAACCGTCGCCCTGACCCTGAAGGACAATCTGGACACGCAAGCCGACTATGTGGGCCGCCTGGACGGCGACGTCATCCGGTTCGAGCGGCGTGGCGCGTCGGAGAGCATCCGCTTCGGCACGGGGATGGAGACCGGCTTCAAATATCTCCAGGATCGTACGGACTGCGTGATCGTGATCGCAGGCCAGGAAGGCTACTGCCGCCCCGCCTGATCCGGATCGGGCCGGCGCCTACAGCCAGCGGGTGACCAGCAGGGTCGCCCCGCCCTTGGCGCGGACGCTCATGGGCCCCTCGAGGTCAAAGCGGTCGCCGCTCTTGTGGCGCTTGGGCTCGCCCTCGATCTTGCCGGCCAGGACTTGAACCGTGCCGGCGGGCAGGACGGCGGCGGCCTTGTCCTCCAGGCGCCAGATCTCGACCTCGGCCCCGCTCTCCTTGGTCACCGGCTGCCTAGCCACCCCCCCGCTGGCGCTGACAACGTGGCGCTGGGCGATATGACGGCCGCCTTCCTTCAACTTGTCGACCAAGGTCTTCACGCTCTGGGCGTCGTCGCGGCGGCACACCAGCACGGCGTCCGGCTCAGCCACGATCAGCAGGTCGGTGACGCCGATCACCCCCACGAACGGGCCGTTGGAGCGAACGAGCACCCCTTCGGTGCGGATAAGCTGCACGTCGCCGCTGGCGCTGTTGCCCGCCTCGTCACGGGGCGAGGCGTCCCAGATGGCGTCCCAGGCGCCCAGGTCCGACCAGGTGAACCCGGCCGGCGCGACGGCGGCCTTGCGAGTCCGCTCCATGACCGCGAAGTCCACCGACTTCTTGGCCGCGCCCGCGAAGGCGTCGCGGTCCAGCCACAGGGCCTGACCGTCGCGGCGCGCCCAGTCGACGGACTCGCGGGCGGCCTGGGCGATAGTCGGCTCGAACTCGGCCATCTCCTCCATCAGCACGTCCGCGCGGAAGGCGAAGTTGCCGCTGTTCCAGAGGTAGCCTTCAGCCAGGTACTTCTCGGCGGTCTTACGGTCGGGCTTCTCGACGAAGGCGTCCACGCGCTGCACGCCGTTCTCCAGCGGCGCGCCGGGGCGGATATAGCCGTAGCCCGTAGCCGGGTCGGTCGGTTCGACGCCAAAGGTGACGATGTGGCCGTCGCCCGCCGCCTTGGCGGCCACTGTGGCGGCCTGCTGGAAGATTTCGGATTCGGCGATGTGGTGGTCGGCAGCCAGCATCAGCATGACGCCCTTGGGCGCCAGGGTCTGGATATAGGCGGCGGCCGCGGCGATGGCCGGGCCGCTGTCGCGGGCTTCAGGCTCCACCAGCACGGTGACGCGCACGCCGATCTCGGCGGCCTGACGCAGCACCTGCTCCAGCATGTTGCGGCCGGTGACGATCACCGGCTCCTCGGCGCCTGGCATCTCGCGCAGACGCTTCAGAGTCTCCTGGTAGGAGGAGCTGTCGCCGATCAGCTTGAGGAACTGCTTGGGACGGTCCGGACGCGACGCCGGCCACAAACGCGTGCCAGAGCCGCCGCAAAGGATCACCGGATAAAGCGACATGTAATACACAGCCTCCCGAACAGGCTTGCCGAACGCGCCGAAAGCCCTGCCGTTCCCAGCGGGCATTGCGTTTAAACTAAAGCTTGGCCTTGGGAAGCATGATTGCCGACATTCCTAGCTCAGCCCGGCACATTCGCCTTCAATTCGGCCAGCCATAGATCGGCCGGCGCGTCGGAGGGCATGCGCCAGTCACCCCGCGGCGACAGCGCCCCGCCCGACGCTATCTTCGGTCCGTTGGGCACTGCGGAGCGCTTGAACTGGTTGGCGAAGAACCGCTTCAGGAACAGCTCCAGCCATCCCTTGATGGTCGGCAGGTCATAGGCGACGCGGACCGCGTCCGGCGTATTGGCCGGCCAATCGCCCTTGGCGACGTCGCCCCAGGCGTTCAACGCGAGATAGGCGATCTTGGACGGCGCCATGCCGAAACGTGACATATAGTAGAGGTTGAAATCCTGCAGGGCGTAGGGTCCCACGAAGCTTTCCGTCGATTGGGCCTTCTCGCCCGGCACCAGCTCCGGCGAAATCTCCGTGCCCAGTATGTCCTCCAGCAGCGCCGCCGTCGCGGCGTCCACGTCGCCTGAGTGAGCCACGAAACGGATCAGGTGTTGGATCAGTGTCTTGGGCGCCCCGCTATTGGGATTGTAGTGGCTCATGTGGTCGCCGACGCCATAGGTGCACCAGCCCAGCGCCAGCTCCGACAGATCGCCGGTGCCCACCACCATGCCGCCGTGATGGTTGGCCAGGCGGAACAGGTAGTCGGTGCGCAGGCCCGCCTGCACGTTCTCGAAGGTCACGTCATAGACGGCCTCGCCCTCGGCATAGGGATGGCCCAGATCGGCCAGCATCTGCTTTGCCGCCGGCCGGATATCGAGCTCCTGCGCGGTGATCCCGAACGCCCGCATCAGGGCATGGGCGTTGCTCTTGGTGCGATCGGAGGTGGCGAAGCCTGGCATGGTGAAGCCGAGAATGTTGGCGCGCGGCAGGCCAAGCTGATCCATGGCCTTGGCCGCTACGATCAGGGCCTGGGTCGAATCCAGCCCGCCGGAGATCCCGATCACCAGCTTCTTGAGACCCGAGGCCTCGATCCGCCGGGCTAGGCCCTGAACCTGGATGTTGTAGGCCTCGTAGCAGTTCTCGCGCAGCTTGGCGGGGTCGGACGGGGTGAAGGGGAAGCGTTCCACAGGCCGCGCCAGGGCGAGCTCGCCGGCGACGGGCGTGAAGTCCGCCGGCACGATCCGATATTCATCGCCATGCAAGTCGACCGCGTCGCCGAAGCTGCCCTGCCGGAACCGCTCCTGGCGGATGCGGCCGACGTCGATGTCGGCGAAGGCGAAGTTGGCCGAGGTCGCGAAACGCTCCGTCTCCGCCAAAAGGCCGCCCAGCTCCCAAATGTCGCCGTGCCCGTCCCAGGCGAGATCGGTGGACGACTCTCCCGCCCCGGCGGCGGCGTAGACATAGGCCGACAGGCAGCGCGCCGATTGCGACGCGCAAAGCAGGCGGCGAGTCTCCGACTTGCCGATCACCACGCTGGACGCTGACAGGTTCAGCAGGATCTCCGCCCCCGCCATGGCTGCGGCGGTGCTGGGCGGAACCGGCGTCCAGAAATCCTCGCAGATTTCCAGATGGAAGGTGAAGCGGCAGGCGCCCTGGCTTTCGAAGATCAGATCCGTGCCGAACGGGATCTCCTCCCCCGCCACAGTGAGGATGCGATCAACCACGCCGGCGCCGCTTGAAAACCAGCGCTTCTCATAGAATTCGCGATAGTTGGGCAGGAAGCTCTTGGGCGTCGCGCCCAGAATGCGGCCGCCGCCGATGGCGATCGCGCAGTTGAAAAGGCGCGGCCCGTCGCGCAACGGCGCCCCGACCACGAAGATCGGCGACAGGGCGTTGCTCGCCTTGGCCAGTTCGGCCAGCGCTTGCTCCACCGCATCCAGCAGGACATCCTGATGATGCAGGTCGTCGATCGAATAGCCGGTGAGCCCCAGTTCGGGAAAAGCCATCAAGGCGACGCCCTGAGCCTGCCCTTGTTTGACCAATTCAATGATCGAGCGGGCGTTCGTCACCGGATCGGCCAGCCGCACCTTCGGCACGCAGGTCGCCACCCGCACGAAGCCGTGACGGTAGGGGTTCAGGAAGGGCAGGTCAGAAGAGGTCTGGATCGCCATGAGGCCCCTTCTAACGCCATAGCGTCAAAAAGGCCTAACCATGCGCGCTCAGAAATGGCGCGAGGCGCGGCGCCACAGGACGTTGAAACGGCGGCTAAGAGCGGCGTCCTCGAACATCACCTTGCGACCGCCCGCGCCATCGGCATGGACCATGATGAAGGGATAGCCGTTCTCGGAGAGAAATCCCTGAATGAATCGCGACAGGCGGTCCTCGTCCTCGACGTGGGCCAGCCGAACTTCAGTCGCGTCGCACGCGCTCAGGGTCGCGCTCATCATCAGAGCCTCCGCCTTCATTAAGGTTCAGCTAACCACTTTTCCGCAGTCGCGAAAAGAGTTCGCTGTCGCAAAACTTCCACACGGAGAACCACTCAACAATACCGTAGGTTCCCTACCCTCGACGCAGCGAGGGTAGGGCGCTGGAGGTTCAGGCTTTCAGCAGAGCCTCGACCGCGGCGCGGGCGCCGTCGGCCAGTTCCACATGCTTCAGGGCCAGACCGACATTAGCGCGCAGCAGGCCGATCTTGTCGCCGCAGTCATAGGTCGCGCCTTCGTATTCATAGGCGTGGAAGTCCTGCACGCCCATTAGCCGGGCCATGGCGTCCGTCAGCTGGATCTCGTTGCCCGCACCCTTCTCTTGGGCGGCCAACAGACCGAAGATTTCCGGCTGCAGGATGTAGCGGCCGGCGATGGACAGGTTGGAGGGGGCCGTGCCCTGCGGCGGCTTCTCGACCATGCCGCTCATGGTGGCGAGGCGGCCGTCGATCTTGCTGGGCGCGACCACCCCGTACTTGTGGGTGTCCTCCATCGGCACCTGCTCCACGGCGACGATGTTGCCGCCGACGCGGTTGTAGACGTCCATGAGCTGGCTCAGCGCGCCAGGCTCGCCGTCGATGATCACGTCGGGCAACAGGACGGCGAACGGTTCATCGCCGATGATTTCGCGGGCGCACCATACGGCGTGACCAAGGCCAAGGGGCTGCATCTGGCGCACGAAGCTCATCTCGCCCGGCTTGGGCAGCTCGTCGCGCATTTGCTTCAGGATGGCGGTCTTGCCCTTGGCCTCAAGCTGGGCCTCCAGCTCCACCTGGTGATCGAAGTAGTCTTCGATCGCACCCTTGGAACGGCCGGTGACGAACACGAAGTGCTCGATACCAGCGGCGCGACCTTCGGCCACGATGTAGGACAGGATCGGCCTGTCGACGACGTTCAGCAGTTCCTTCGGAGTGGTCTTGGTCCCGGGCAGAACACGGGTTCCGAGGCCGGCGACCGGCAGGACGGCTTTACGGACAGGCTTCATCGAATTCCTCCAAATCCCCTAGTGGAGTTGGTTTAACGGCCTCGGCCGGGCTTGGCGAGGCTGGAGGAACTCATAACGGGCGGCGCGCGCTCCCATTGTGACAGCCACGCCTGGAGTCCCCATGACCAATCCCGTCGACGACGAAACCGCCCTGGAAGAAGTTCTGGCCTGGCTTGAGCGCCCGCCCCAGCCAGGGACGCCGGAGGATGTGCGTTTCGGCGCCCTGCTGCGTCAGGTGCTGGCCGCTAGCCTGCCGGAGGAAGACGAGGCGCCGGAAGCAAGCACGGCCTTGCCGCTGGCGGCGGACCTTCGTGAACGGCTTGAATCCCTCGCTCTGCGTCGCGACGCCGCCAATCCGTTCGGAGAGAATCCGGATGGCCTTGGCCCGACCCTGGGAATGGACGTCGGCCGTTCCTAATAGAACACGATCAGGACGAGCGATGCGCAAAGGCAGCTCATCGCGATAAGGGTCTTGGCCATGGGGCCTCCAATCTGTCCGTACAGATAGGACGCCTGCGGCCTAGTTGCTTGCATGCGCCGCACACGGGTTGAATCAATCCGTCGGGCCCGCGCGGGTTGACCCCCGCCCCCTCGCATGCGACCTGCGCGCAAAATCACCTGCGCAGCGAGAAAACCCGATGTCCGTGTCCCCCACGACTATGGCCGACGCCATTCGCGTGTTGTCGATGGACGCCGTCCACAAGGCGCGCTCCGGTCACCAAGGCATGTGCATGGGTATGGCGGATGTCGCCACCGTCCTGTGGACCAAGTTCCTCAAGTTCGACGCCAGCAAGCCCGACTGGGCCGATCGCGACCGCTTTGTCCTGTCGGCTGGCCACGGCTCCATGCTGCAGTACAGCCTGCTGCACCTGACCGGCTTCAAGGCCGTGTCGATGGAGCAGATCAAGAACTTCCGCCAATGGGGCTCCGCCACGCCGGGTCACCCGGAATACGGCCATACTCCCGGCGTCGAGACCACCACGGGCCCGCTGGGTCAGGGTTTGGCCACCGCCGTCGGCATGGCCATGGCCGAGCGGCACTTGGCCGCGCGCTTTGGCGATGAGCTGGTCGACCACCGCACCTGGGTGATCGCCGGCGACGGCTGCCTGATGGAAGGCGTCAGCCACGAGGCGATCAGCCTCGCCGGCCGCCTGAAGCTGTCGAAGCTGACCGTCCTGTTCGACGACAACAACACCACTATCGACGGCGAGGCGACCATCGCCGAAACCGGCGACCAGCTGGCCCGCTTCAAGGCCGCCGGCTGGGCGGTGAAGAAGATCGACGGCCACAACCACGGCCAGATCGCCGGCGCGATGCGATGGGCCATGCGCCAGGACAAGCCGACCCTGATCGCGTGCAAGACGCTGATCTCCAAGGGAGCCGGCCGCAAGGAAGGCGACCCGCACAGCCACGGCTACACCCTATTTGACGACGAGATCGCCGAGGCGCGCAAGTCCATGGGATGGACCCACGGCCCGTTCGAGACCCCGGAAGACGTGGGCAAGGCCTGGCTGAAGGCTGGCAAGCGGGGCGGCAAGCCGCGCAAGGCCTGGGAGAAAGCTCTCGCCGCCTCCGACAAGGCCGCCGAGTTCAAGCGCGCCCTGTCCGGCGAACTGCCCGCCGGTTGGGAGGAGCGCATCGACGCTCACATCGCCGAGATGGCCGCAACCGGCAAGGCGGACGCCACCCGCGTCCATTCGGGCGCCGCCCTGGCCCAGCTTGTCCCAGCCATCCCCGAGATGATCGGCGGTTCGGCCGACCTGACCGGCTCCAACAACACCTTCGTCAAGGGCATGCTGCCCTTCGACGCTCCCAGCTACGACGGCCGCTACGTCCACTACGGCGTGCGCGAGTTCGGCATGGCCGCAGCCCTGAACGGGATGGCCCTTCACGGCGGCGTAATCCCCTATTCGGGCACCTTCCTGGTGTTCAGCGACTACAGCCGCGCGGCCATCCGCCTGGGCGCGCTTATGGGCGCCAAGGCTATCCACGTGATGACCCACGATTCCATCGGCCTGGGCGAAGACGGCCCGACCCACCAGCCGGTGGAGCATGTCGCCTCGCTGCGCGCCATGCCCGGCCTGCTGGTCTTCCGCCCCGCCGACGCCATTGAGGCGGCGGAATGCTGGAAGATCGCCGTGACCCAGAAGGCGACCCCCTCGCTCATGGCCCTCTCGCGCCAGAAGGTGCCGGCGGTGCGCACGGACATCAGCCAGAACTTCTGCGCCAAGGGCGCCTACGAACTGGCGGCCGCCGACGGCGGCGCCGCCCAGGTGACCCTCTTCGCCTCCGGAACCGAGGTGTCAGTGGCCGTGAAGGCCCGCGACCTGCTGCAAGCCGAAGGCGTGCCGACCCGCGTGGTCTCCACCCCCTGCTGGGACCTGTTCGAAAAGCAGGACGCCGCCTACCGCAAGGCCGTGATCGGCGACGCCTCTGTGCGCGTGGCCGTGGAAGCGGGCGTGCGCTTCGGCTGGGAACGCTTCATCGGCGAGGACGGCCTGTTCGTCGGCATGACCGGCTTTGGCGCCAGTGCTCCGTACGAGCGTCTGTACCAGGAGTTCGGCATTACGGGCGAAGCGGTCGCCGCCGCGGCCAAGACCCGACTGTAACGCGCCGAACACGACACGGACCTTCGACCCGCCGCCGCCCCGCGACGGCGGGTTCGCTTCGCCATCCCGCTTCTTAGCGCGCGTTGCTAGGCGGCCAGATCGCTGTGCGCGGGCTCGCCCACTGACAAATCCGCCGTCCGGCCGCCGTCACGCCAGCGACCAAGCAAAGAGCCGTCACGTCCGCGAATCCAAACTTCGCCCTGACCGGACAACTCCGGCGCCGCCGCCAGTCCCCGCGCGAACCGCTCGGCTACCGCGCCTGAGACGAAGCTCCGCGGTTCCGACAGACCCGGCGCCTGGACGATCCATCCCATATCCGATGGCGAGACGATGATGATGTGCGGCACGGTGGCGACCCTACAGACGAGGCCCTGCGCCTCGGCGCACCAAACGCCGAACCCGGCGACAGGTTCACGGACCTTCCCAATAAGCCTTCATCATGACAGCTTTTTGCGGCAAACCCCTGAAAGTTCGCCATAAAGTCGCATTACTGGCGACACACAAATGCAAAAAGGAGCCTCACCTGTTGCGCTCGGCGGCGAGCATCGCTAAACGGCTGCCTCCACCGCGACGCGCTCCCTTCGTCTATCGGTTAGGACACCAGATTTTCAATCTGGGAAGAGGGGTTCGACTCCCCTAGGGAGTGCCATCGCGAAGCCTGGGCTAGGCCCCTAAACCATCTCTAAATCTCTGCGAAGACGAAAACGGCGCGACCCCATCGGGAGCCGCGCCGCTCGACGCTAGTAGTTGTTGTTGGCGATGATCGAGGCGATCAGGCCTGTGGCCAGAGCCGCCATCACCACATCGCCGTTGTCAGCGCGGTAGTATCCATAACCGCGGGGCGGCGGGGCCCAGCCGTAGCTGCGGTAGTTGTGCACCCGGTACTGCGGGCTGCGGTAATGGGCGAATCGTTGGCCGGCGCGATAGCGCGGGCCGTGACCGTATCCATAGCCGCCGCGACGATTGTCGAAGCGGTCGCGATGGTCGGGACGACCGTCGCGGTCACGGTCGTAGCCGCGCTCGGCATAGTTGGGGCGACCGTCACGATCGCGGTCGCCGTAAGGACCGCCGCGGCCGCTGTAAGGTTGGGCCGAAGCGACGGCGCTGACCAAGGTCATGGCCGCGGCAGCGGTGATCAGAAGCGTCTTCTTCATGGTGATCTCCTTTTCGTCGAGGATCACAATGCGCCGCGCAGCCTGAACGATCCGGGGGCGGGCGGTTCATTTTCAGTTCACCGCGGGGGATGGCTCGTGACGACCCGGGTTCTTGATTTGACGCAAGGCTCGCAGACGACGGACAGGTAGAGCTGCTGCTTTCCAGGAGTCCGCCCATGACCAGCCGCATCGCCTGTCCTGAACTGCGGTCCAAGGTGACCACCGCCGAACAGGCCGCGGCCATGATCGGTCACGGCGAGACCGTCGGCATGAGCGGCTTCACGGGTTCGGGTTATCCCAAGGCTGTCCCTCTGGCTCTGGCGGCCCGGATCGAGGCCGAACACGCGGCGGGAAACCCCTTCCGCATCCGCGTGTGGACGGGCGCCTCCACGGGGCCGGAACTGGACGGGGCCCTAGCCAAGGCGGACGGAATCGAATTCCGCCTGCCCTACAATTCCGACCCCATCGCCCGCGAGAAGATCAACCGCGGCGAAATGGAGTACTTCGACATGCATCTAAGCCAGGTCGCGCCGATGGCGTGGCAAGGCTTCCTGGGTCCGCTCGACACCGCCGTGGTCGAGGTATCCGGCGTCTATCCGGACGGCTCCCTGATTCCCTCCTCGTCCGTGGGCAACAACAAGACGTGGCTGGATCGCGCCGACAAGGTGATCCTGGAGGTCAATAACTGGCAAAACCCGGCGCTGGAAGGGATGCACGACATCTACTACGGCACGCGCCTGCCGCCGCATCGCCAGCCTATCCCCCTCACTCGTCCCGACGATCGTATCGGCCAAGCCTATCTACGCTGTGATCCGGCGAAGATCATCGCTGTGGTCGAGACTGACGCTCCCGACCGCAACCTACCGTTCGCCGCCCCCGACGCATCGGCCCTGACCATCGCCGGACATCTGCTGGAGTTCTTCACGCACGAGGTCCGCAAGGGACGCCTGCCGGCCTCGCTGCTGCCGATCCAGTCGGGCGTCGGCAATATCGCAAACGCCGTACTGACCGGGCTGGCGGACGGCCCGTTCGAGGACATGACGGCCTATACCGAGGTGATCCAGGACGGGATGCTGGACCTGCTGGACGCCGGCAAGCTGCGTATGGCGTCGGCTACGGCGTTCTCCCTGTCGCCGGAAGCCGCCGCGCGGATCAACGCCCACATGGGCGTCTATCGCGACCGCATGATCCTGCGGCCCCAGGAGATCAGCAACCACCCGGAGATCATCCGCCGCCTGGGCTGCTTGGCGATGAACGGGCTGATCGAGGCGGACATCTACGGGGCGGTGAATTCGACCCACATCATGGGCTCCCGCATCCAGAACGGCATCGGCGGCTCGGGCGACTTCGCGCGCAACGCCTATGTCTCGATCTTCATGACGCCATCAACGGCCAAGGGCGGCAAGATTTCCGCCATCGTCCCGCAGGCCAGCCACGTGGACCATATCGCCCAGGACGTGCAGGTGCTCGTCACAGAGCAGGGCCTGGCCGATCTTCGCGGTCTGTCGCCCAAGCAGCGGGCGCGAGCGATCATCGAGAACTGCGCCCACCCTACCTACCGCCCGCATCTGCAAGACTACTTCAAGCGGGCCCTGGTCAGCTCCTACGGTCAGCAAAGCCCCGGCCTGCCAGCCGAGGCCCTGAGCTGGCATCAGCGCTTCATCGAAACCGGCTCGATGCTCGCCTAGAAGCGGTCGTGCACGCCCTGGCGGCGCATAGAGAAGTACGGCCCGACCAAAGTCGGGCCGCCCCCCAATCCCGTCAGAACCGTGCTGACGGCGACAGGTGGTTGGAGAAGAACAAGCTGTTGAGCAGCAGGCGCTCGGTGTTCAGCCAATACTTCCGGTGCGCCGGGTCGTCTGCGAAGAGCACGACGTTGCCTTCGCCCAGACGCGCCACCTGGGCCCAGACCGAACCCGCCGCCTGCTTGCGCAGACCCTCAGGCAGGTAGCCGTTGACCGTCGGCTGGGCGTCGATCTTTACGACGTTGGAGAAGGCGTCGGATACCGGCGAAAGCGTCACGTCGGTCTCCTTGTTCACGAACAGCGCCCGTTGCGGCAGACCGAAAGCCAGCGGATGCGTGATGTCCGCGTCGGCCGACAGCGCGTTGCCGGAGCTGCGCTTCTCGGCTAGGGCGTCGCGTCGTGCGGCGAAGTCGAGACGTTCGGCGTTCTCCTCGTCCGACTTGGCGGCGGCTTTCGGCGCAGCGCCGGCCAAGCCCTTGTCGACCGCCCACTTGGAAGCGGCCCCGAAGGTGACCAGCGAGCCGCCCCCCTGCACCCAGCGGCGTAGCGCGGCGACGGTATCGTCGCTCCAGTCATCGTAGCGACCGCCCGCCAGGACGATGCTGCTGTAGCTTCCGAGGGGCAGGCGACGCAGCTGCGCCGGATCGAGGCGCGTGGCGGGCCAACCCAGGCGCTCGCTCAACGAGAACCAAGTTGAGCCGATCTCGGTGGCGTTGACCCCTTCGCCCATGATCAGGGCGATCTTGGGCTTGCGAAGCGGGCGGACGCTTTCGCTGCCCAGGTCGATGCCCGACAGACTTTGGCCGCTGGGCAGGCCATAGGCGGTGACGCCGGCCCTGCGGGCGATCTCGTCCACAGCGGCGCGCAGTTGCGCAGCGTCAAGGCTCTGGCCGGCGGAAGCGACCACCAGGGTCCCACGACCAAAGGCGGTCTGGCCCCCTTGGGTCCGGGCCGAGAACGGCTCGAACGCGGCGCGGACCTTTACGCCCTTCTGCAGCAGGGCCGCCAGTACGCGGGGAGCGTTGATGTCGCGCCAGTCCACGGCGTAGGCGTAGGATTGCTCTGGCCCGACAACACCGCCCGCAGCGACCGGCGCAGCGGTGAGCGCAGCGCCGAGCGACGGGACGCTCTTGGCGCGGCCAGTCACCAAGCCGTAGGCCGGAGCGATGGCGTACGAAGTGCTGCCATAGACCCCGCCCTTGGTCGGCGGCGTCGGCTCGAAGATCGAGTGGATCAGGCGAAACTGCGGCTGAGCCGATGGCACCACCCAGGCGCTGCCCGGCTGATAGATGCGGCCGTCCAGAGTGACCGGCGCGCCCAGGGCGTGGACGCGGATCTTGTGGCGCAGCAGCAGGTCGAGCGTCTGACGGGACAGACCCGGATCGGCCGGATCGCCGAACACGAAGGCCGCATGTTTGTAGCGACGCCCCTCGTCCACCGCCGAGCGGAAGAACTCGCGCTGCAGGCCGAACAGGCCCTGGCGCTCGGCCACGGCGCCGCGCACGGACGCCAGGCCGGTGGCCACCTGATTGCGGATGGTGAAGGCGAAGGTCAGCGGGCCGTTGGCGGTGTCCTGCACCAGGCCACGCGAGCTGGCCTGCTCCACCGTCACTCCGACGCCGCCGTGGAAGTCGGGATAGGTCGAGCCATAGACGGCCGAGAAATTGTCGTAGTTTTCGCCGGTGTAGTAGAGCGAGCCCAAGTCATCGAGGGCCTTGGCGTGATAACGCGCCAGCACCTTGTTGAAGTCGTAGGACGCCTTGGGCAGCAGCGGACTTTCCATGCTCGCCGGCGACGGCTCGAAGTAATAGGTGCTGCCTGAGCCCATCTCGTGGAAATCTATCTGCACGTTGGGCAGCCAGCGGTGGAACACCTCGACCTTGGCGCGGGTCTCCGCCTGGGTCAGGGCCAGCCAATCACGGTTCAGGTCGGTGAAGTAGTGGTTGGTCCGCCCCATGGGGAACGGCTCCACGTGCTCCTTATCCGCAGGATCGGACACGGGCGGGTTGTTCTTCCACGCATTGTGCCAATTGGCGGCGCGGTCGCGGCCGTCGGGGTTCTGGGCCGGGTCGATGATGACCACCGCCTTGTCGAGCCAGTCCTGCACCTCGGTCGACCTGCTGGCCGCAAGGTAATAGGCGGTCAGCAGGGCGGCCTCGCCGCTGGAGGTCTCGTTGCCGTGCACCCCGTAATAGAGGCCCACCACCACCGGCGTGTGCGCCGGATCGGGCGCCGCCGCGTTGGGATCGGAGACCGCCGCATGCGCCGCCTGAAGCGCCGCGAGGCGCCCCTGGTTGGCGCCGGAGGTGATCGTCACCGCCAGCAGCGGGCGACCCTCATAGGTGCGGCCGATCTCCTCGACGCTGACGCGATCCGACAGGCGGTCCAGTTCGCGCAGATAGGCGACGACCTGATCGTGACGCGTGTAGTGCGAACCGATCGGATAGCCGAGGAAGGCCTCGGGGGTCGGAATGGCCGCGTCGAAATCGGACAAGGCCGCCTGCGGGAAGAAGTAGCTGCTCTGAGCGGCGGCGATGGTCGGGGCCGAGGTAAGGACGGCGGCGGCGAGGAGCGCCGCGGGGGCGGCGTTCCGGAGCCAGGACTTGAAGGACATCGGGTCTATCCAGGTAAAATGATGCGACGGTCTAGCTTGGACTAGAGACGATAGTCGAAGCCGATCTGGAAGTAGCGGCCGCGCAAATCGTACTGCGTGAAATCGTAAGGCGCGCGGATGCCGGGGAAGTTGGCGTCGTAAGGCGGCGCCGCGTCGAAGATGTTCTCCACCTTGGCGTAGAGCGTCGTGTTCTTGATCCCTGACCACCCCACATAGAGGTCGAACTGGTTGTAGTCGTCGACCCGCTTCTGGCCCGCCACGTTGGGCACCAGATCGTAGCCGGCGGTGTGGAACCAGGTGACGCTGCTGTCGAGGTCGCCGAACGACCAGCCCAGGCGCGTGGTCGCCTTGTCCGCCGGCAGCGACGGCCCGCGGTTGTTGCCCGCATAGTTCACCAGCGGCCCGCCGACGGTGACGGGACGGCGGTAGTCGATCACGTGGGTGTAAGCGCTCGACAGGGTGAAGTCGCCGAAGGTCTCGGTGCTCAGGCGCTGGCTCAGCTCGATGTCGAAGCCCGACGTCTTCAGCTCGGTGAGGTTCTGGTAGCGGTTGTAGACAGCCACCAGCTTGCCCCGCGCGTCGCGGATCACGTCGGCTGGATTGTTGGCCTGAACGATGGTCGTGCTGTTGTTGGTCCCGACCAGATTGTCGAGCTCGATGCGATACCAATCGATGCTAAGCAGCGTGCCGCGACGCGGCGTCAGCACCGCCCCAACGTTGAAGGACTTGGTGCGCTCTGGCTCCAGGTCGGTGTTGCCGACCGTGAAGAAGGTCGGGCTCTGGCGCGAGCCGGGGATGTCCGGATCGAACGGATCGACGACGGTGCCGTAGGAGATGTTGGTCGAGGACGAGTTCTCCGACAACGACGGCGCTCGGAAGCCTTTGGAGGCGGAGGCGCGCAGCACCAGGGCGCTGATCGGCTTCCACCGGACGCCGGCCTTGGGCGAGAAGGCGCTGCCGAAATCGCTGTAGTGGTCGGCGCGGCCGGCGATCTGAACCTCAAGGTTCGACAGGATCGGCAGGTTGGCTTCGGCGTACCCGGCGACCACCTCACGCTCGCCGTCGACGGCGGCGATGGCCGGGCGGATCTGCAAGCCGGCGTCGATCTGCCAAGGATTGCTCGAGACTAGGGATTCGTGCCGGTACTCGATGCCGGCGGCGTAGCCGATGGGGCCCGCCGGCAGGTTGAACAGCTCGCCCGAAATCTTGAAGTCGGCGCCGTACAGCTTGGATTCGGCTGGACGGACTGTACTCAGGCGGATGCTGTCGAGAACCGCTGGCGACGTCGCGCTCGGCTTGTGCAGGTTCAGGCTGCCGTTGGCCAGGGCCGCGGCCAGGGTGAAGCGGTTAGCGAAGCCGGCGGCCACTTCCTCGCGCTCATCGCTGGCGGCGGCGAAGGCGGCGAACTCCCAGTCGAAGCGCTCGTTCTTGCCGCGTACGCCGGCCAGGGCGCGGTAGGCCTTGGAGATGTTGGTCTTCAGCGACTGGCCGAGATCGAAGAAGGTGTATTCGATCTGGGCGCCCACGCCGTACGGGTTGTAGGGATTGTTGGCGGGCAGGACATTGGAAACCGGCTCCGCCAGGCCCGTATTGGCGTTCAAGGCGAAGCGGCCGGCCTCCAGCGTGAAATAGGGGCTGGAGCCGAAGATCGAGCGGCCCTTGATGTAGCTGTAGATCACCTCGCCGAAGGCCTCGACATTGTCGGACAGGCGAACGGTTCCGTGCAGGTAGGTCTGATAGCGGTCCGTGGACGGGATCAGGGTCGTGTAGGGCGCCAGATTGATGGCGCAGGTGTTGCCCGGCAGGCCGTCGATCGGCGCGCTGGCGGTCAGGCGCATGCCTTCGGGGCAATTGCCCTGGGCGTCGAGTAGGGGAACCGAGGCGCCATTCACGAGGAAACGGGCGCCCTTGGCGCTCCAGCCATTCCAGCGACCGCCGGGTCGGCCGGTGTAGATGCCGGAATCGGTCAGATCGCGCTGGTCCTGATCGAGACGCTCGCGCTCATAGGCCTCGGCGCTGAACAGGATGTTCCAGCCGTCTTCCTCCAAATCACCGTAACCAGCGACGATCTTGCCGCGCCAGGTGTCCAGACCGCCTTGGTCGGACGTCCCGTAGCTTGCGCCGGCTTCGACGCCCTGGAAATTCTCGCGGGTGATGATGTTGACCACCCCGGCCACGGCGTCAGAGCCATAGATCGCTGAGGCGCCGTCCTTCAGCACCTCCATGCGCTGCACAGCCACCAGGGGTAGGGCGTTGAGGTTGACGAAGGTGTCCGACAAGCCGCCCGACGGGAAGCCGTAGTTGGCCACCCGACGGCCATTGAGCAGCACCAGGGTGTTCTTCTGCGACAGGCCGCGCAGGCCGATGCCTGCGGAGCCGGAGGCCCAGCCGCTGTTGCTGGTTTCGTTTGTGGCGTTGCCGGTGTTGGCGCTTATCGAGCGCAGCAGGTCTGCGACGGTCACCTTGCCGGATGTCTGCACCTCTTCCTGACCGATCACCTGCACGGGGCTGAAGCCTTGTGCGGCGGCGCTGCGGATATTGGTTCCGGTCACCACCAGGGCGTCCACGTCGGTCGCCTCCTGAGTGGCCTGGGCATGGACCAGGGCAGGAAGACTGACGGAGGCCAGCAGGGCGAGGGCCGCGAAGGTTGACTTGGGCATGAGAGACACCGGCGTTTAATTTCTATCTGACCGGTGGGGTAATCGCTCAAGCTTCATCCCGCGTGTAAGAAATTCTGCAAGCCCATTCAGCAGCAAACCCAATCAACACAAGACACACATCAATCACCAACCCTCTACCCGTGTAGATTTGCTGTCCAATTTCAACTTCTGCGCGTCGCATTCGCGACTACCGCCGATAGGCCCGCGATTGCGTCGCATCCAGCCTTGCCCCACCACCCTGAACACACTTCAGCAGGGTGGCGGCAGGAAAAGCATCATGGCGCGAAAGCTGGAAGCCGATCGGTTCGAAGCCGCCCTGCGGGACGAGCTCTACGCCCTGGCCGCGACACTCTATGACGACAATCCGGTCGCTGCGGTGATCAAGCTGCGGGCCCTAGCCGAGATTGGCGGGCGCATGGATCTGGAGGGGCTCATCAATCTGGCGGCTCGGCTCGCCCGCCAAGGGCGGCGAGCGGGGGGAGCGGCCGGTCCGGCCACCTTCTGATCGGTTCGACATCGCGGCTCCACCGCAAGTTGGTGCGCGATTGCGACCCCGTTTGAATGGGGCAAGGTGACCCTGAGGCTTCCCCCTAAAAGCCTCCAGCGGTCTTCCAGGCCGCCCTCGCACGGCGATGGTTCAATCACCACAGCCCCCATGCGCCGTGCGGGCGCCCGCTCGACGGGTCCGCCATCCGCAGGCGGACCCGCCGGGCGGCGGACTCCGCGAAATCCGCCCTCAGGCGGCGCTCTCAAGCCCCCGGCAGACCGTCCGCACGAAAGTCCGGCGGCTGGGGGGAATGCGATTGTAGGATTCCAGAAGCTGCAGCGCCCCAGGGGTCGCCAGCAGCGGCGTGGCGTCGAACACGGCGCCGCCGTCGGCGCCCTCTTCGCCCAGCAGCCAGGCCGCAGAGGTCTCCAACGCCCGGGCGATGGACACCAACCGTGACGCCGAGACCCGGTTGGCGCCGTGCTCATACTTTTGGATCTGCTGGAAGGAGACGCCGACCAGCTCGGCCAGGGTCTTCTGCTTCAGCTGCAGCATCCGGCGACGAAGCCGCATGCGGGCGCCGACCTTTACGTCGAATGCCCCAACCTTCTCTTCCCTATGCATCTGCTCTTGCTCCACCCAGAGAAAGGAGCGGGGCCGCCTGGAGACGACCCCGCAAGGTCGCCATCAAGCCATCCAGGCCGTGTCGCTGCCGTAGACACCGACCAGATCGATATTGAACTGCGCCTGGCCGTCGGCCAGATCGAAGTAGAAGTTCTCCAGCGCGTTGGCGTAGGCGCCGAAGTTGGCCTTGGCGGCTTCGGCCAGGATGTAGCCGACCACGCCGGCCTTCAGAGCCATGTCGCTGTCGAGGACGCCTACACGCGGCAGAATCGTCGCCTCGAACGCCGCCTTGCGGCTGACGATGTCGTTGATACCGGCAGCGGCGTCGACGCCGGCGGACACCGCCGTCGAGATGCCGATGATGGTGTCATAGGCCTTTGTGACCGTCTGGGCGAAGTTCAGGCCGCCATAGGCCTGCTTGAACGAGGCCGCGGCCTCGCCGTTCAGTCCGAGATTGACCGCGAAGTTGATGTAGCGGTTCTCGAGATTGAAATTCGAATAGTAGGCGTCCGTCAGGTCCGTCGCGTTGAGCGAGTCCGGCGCGTTGACCAGGAAGTCCAGACCAGCCTTGGACGGCGTCTTGCCGGTGAAGAACTGGTAGCTCAGCACCGCCACGGAGGTCGTGGCGTCGACGGCGTCGATGATTTTCTGCACCGCGAAGCCGCTGCCCAGCGCCTGCGAGTTCATCTGCGTGGTGACGCTGCTGATCAGCGCTTGGGCGCCGGCGCCCTTCGCCGAGGCCGGATCCACACGTGTGATGTTCTGATAGGCGGTCGCAAGGTCGAGGTTGATCGAGCCGCTGGGGGTCCAACCCATGCCGCCCACGCCCGAGCCACCGCCATTGTTGCTGCCGTTGTCAGGCGGCGCGGTCGGGGTCGTTGGCGTGGTCGGCGTGGTCGGAGTCGTGACGCCCGGCAGCAGATCGACGTTCAAAACGCCGCCCGGCGCCAGCACATCAACGGTTCCCAGACCGCCAACACCCAAACCGGGGAGTAGGTCCACCGCCGCCAAGCCGCCGGAGCCGCCCAGATCGACGCCGACGCCGCCGGCCATACCCGGCAGCAAAGTGATGCCCAGTCCGCCGTTTGAACCCGCGGACAGATCGATAAGTCCCAGAATATTCGTCATTTTTTCCACCAGCCCTAGAAATTCGCCCACCCGCCCGATGCAGGTGGGGCTCAACCGGCGCGAGACAATTTCTCTCTGCCCGCTCTGGTAGAGCTCATTTTGGGCATACACCCCACTCGCAAAACTTTGCAATACCCATTTTGGGTTTACCAAGTTTGCAAAAGGCCCATCAAGGGACTCCCCCATGGGTTGTGTGGCGATCCCTGCGGCCTCTCGGATGGCCGCTTCTTTCGGCGGCGGGCGAGCTTTCCCGTCGCATGACCGGCAGACGCGAATCCCTTCGAATAAAGGCAAGACAACGCTGTCGCGAGCTTCGCCTTGGCGCTTCAGAATTCTGCGCTCAGCGCTCCGCCGGCGAGCGCCTCAGGCCATCAAGCGTGGCAGCTTCGCCACAGCGCCCGCCAAACGCGACATAACGACACAACGCCTACCAAAGATTGAGCGCTCAGGTCAGCCTGAAACTCGCGTCGTACCCTTGCCACGTAGGGAAAGACCAGGGGTTCAGATGGACTATCCGATCGAGTGGCTTAGGGACCTGCGGGGCGCCGTCCGCCTATTGGCGAGACTCGATCCGCAGACGCGGGACGAGGCGCGGCGCATCGCCGCGGACATCGCGGCAGGGATGGGCGCGGTCTCGGCGGGGGTCCTTCTCGAGGTCGCCCGCTGCTTCGACCTCCATCGCGCCGCTTTGGACGACTATTACGGCCAGGAAGACGCCATTATCGCCAGTTTGAGGGTTCACGCCTGCCTGCGCCAAGCGCCGAACGCTAACCGAAATATCGCCCATAAGTTGCCGTCACGTGGCGGCGGCAGGCGCTAGCGGCGTTAACTGCGCCTTAAGCGCACATAGCGCCGATTGCTATCTGAAGGCGAGTTGATCCATATAATTCGCCATGCGTGCACCCAGTTTGGGCCGCCGCGGGAGGTTCAGATGAGACCGCAGGCTGTCGGTCGACTGATGATCGGATTCGGCGCCGCTCTGGGCGTAAGCCTCATCGCGTTCGGCCTTTGGCGCGTCCTCAATCCCAGCGAGCCGCGTCCGACCGCCGTCGCCCCCAAGCATCAGCTCATCGTAGCCGCCCGTCCCGTAACACGGGGAAGCGTGCTGTCGCCCGCCGACCTAAAGGTCGCTCAGACGGAGGCGGCGCCTCCGTCGGACGCGCTGCCGGACGCCGACGCCGCCAATGGTCAGCTGGCCAGCATGGATATTCCCCAAGGCGCGACCGTCACCCGCGCCATGCTCATCCCTGCCCAAACCGCGCCCTTGGCCCTGCAGGTGCCTGCGGGCTTGCGAGCGGTGAGCCTCGACGCTGACGTGGAGGCGGGGGTCGCCCGCCACCTTTCCGTCGGCGACAAGGTCGATATTCAGACCGTCCTTGAGAACCGGGTTTTTGGTGGCATGGGAGGGGGGCCGGACTCTGGACGCGCCGTCACCTTGATGACCAATATCCTGGTCTTGGCCGTGGGCGAAGCCGGGGCGGCCGACCAAGGCGGCGGTCGACGCGCAATCACCTTGGCCCTGACGCCGGAGCAGGTTCCGGACTTCATGCTGGCCCGCAGCCTGGGCAGGGTTTTTCTAGCCCTGCGACGTCCTGGAGATGACGCTCTCCCCGCCCCTGTGGCGACGCTCGCTAGCATCACCCGCGGCCCTGCCGTGTCGCGCCCGGCTGTCATCACGCCGGTAGCCTCCCGCCCCGCCCCGCGCACTCGGCCCGTCGCCATGCCGGTGGAGGTCGTGCTGGACGGGCGCCCGACCCTGCAACTGCCGGAGGACGCGCGATGAAGCAGATCCTTCTGGCCTTAGGCGCGGCGGCAGCGGTGGTCGCAGGCTGCGCGATCCCCGCGAACGTCCGAGCTCAAGCTGACAGCTCTGGTCTGTCGTCGCCGCCGTTGACGCTAGAAGCTGGTCAGGAGCGCGCGCTGGCGAGCCGTCAACCGATCCGTCGGCTTGTGATCGATGGTTCGACCATCGTCGAAGCGACTCTTTCGAGCCCGCGAGAGATCAATCTCAAAGGCTTGAACCCGGGGGTGGCGCGGGTGACCTGGGAAAGCGTCGATGCTCGCCAGAGCATGACCGTGGAGGTCCGTCCCCAGGGAGCTGGTCAAGCGGACGCTATCGCCCGCCGCCTTCGAAATGCAGGCGTGAGGGGCGCCGACGTTGAAGCCGGCGCCGAAACGCCCATCATAAACGGCGCAGTCGCGGATCTGGAGAGCTGGTCCCGCGCGGACGCCCTCGCTAACGCATATGGCGCGGAAGATGGCTCCGCCCTTGCCGTGACAGGCCAGCAAATGGTCGCCGTCGATGTGCAGTTCATCGTCGTGGCCTCGCGCACCCTGCGTCAGCTGGGCTTCAACTTCACCAAGCTCGACAATGGCTTCCAGGGCGGCCTTTTCGCGCCCAGCTCGCTGGGTAGCTACAGCTTCGACCGAACTGGTCTCCAGCTCAGCAGCACTCCGCCGCTTTCCGGCGCCTTCGACCTCGTACTTGGTGATGCCGGCAACGGCGCCTTAGGCGTACTCAGCGCACTGTCTGGCGCCGGCCTGTCTCAGGTCCTCGCTCAACCTACCTTGCTGGTTCGCTCGGGGGAGACCGCCGACTTCCTCGCCGGCGGCGAGGTGCCGGTGCCCGTGCCGCAGAGCTCAGGCGGGACCAACGGGGCCGTGGTGACGATCGAATACAAGCCCTACGGCGTCCGCCTGGACGTCGCGCCTGTGGTGATGGGAGACGGACGGATCGTCCTGAAGCTGTCGCCGGAGGTCAGCGAACTCGACTACGCCGCCGGCGTGCAGCTGCAAGGCTTCACCATCCCCGGATTCCGCCGCCGCTCGGCCTCGACCACCGTCCAATTGGGCGATGGGCAATCCTACATCATCGCGGGCCTGAGCTTCTCCTCCAGCGCGGCCACGGACAACGCCGTGCCGGGCCTGGGCTCCCTGCCGGTGATCGGCTCACTGTTCAAGACGCGTGAAAGCAGTCTGGAACGCCAGGAGCTGATCATCGTGGCCACCCCGCGCCTGGTCGATCCGCTGGATCCGGAGGAGGCGCGCGCTCTGATCAATCCGCCGAAGCCATCGATCGCGTCCGAGGCCGACCTGCTGCTGAACGTCGACACCACGGCCCGCCGGGCCAAGCGATTTGGGTTGCAGTAATGGCGCGCATCGGTCTGATCAGCGCTGACGAGCGGCTCAGGCTGCGGTTGGAGACCGCACTCGAGGACAACGCGCACGTCTTCGCCGTGGGCGCGGATCCAGCGGGGCTGTTCCAGGCCGTCTCGGTCTCGCGTCCCGACATCGCCATCCTTGATCTGGATCGCATCGACGGTTTCAGGGGATCGCTCAATACAGCCACCGAGGTCCTGCGCCGATTTGATCCCAGCCTTCCGGTCATCGCCTTCGGGGATGCTCATGATCCGTCTCTGGTTCTATCGGCGGTGCGTGCGGGCTGCGTCGACGTGCTGTCGCGTGATGACGCCACCAGCGCCATCGTCACGGCGATCGACCGCAATCTGAAGGCCATGGCACGTCCCGGGCGAGAGGACGTTCGCTTCACGCTCATCCTGTCGGCTTTCGGCGGAGACGCCGACGCTCATCTTTCGGTGAACCTCGCCCTGGCGCACGCACGCAACGGCGAAACCCTGTTGATGGACGCCGCCGCGGGCGCGCCGGAGGCCTGCGCCCTGCTCGACCTTTCGCCCAACTACTGGCTGCAGGACGCTTGGCGCGATCTGGCGCGCCTTGACCGCACCCTGCTCAAGTCGGTGCTGCCGCGCCACGAAGGCACCGGCATGAAACTCATGGCGGGCGCGGCCTCCAGCCAAGAAGAGGCGCTAGGGCCGGAGGCGGCCTTCCGCGTCGTCAGCGCGGTCCGATCCCTCTATCGCGAGGTCATCCTGCGAATGGGTCCGATCCGCGAGGAAACCGTGCTCGCCCCGTTGGTGGAGGGCGCTGACGAAGTGCTGCTGGTCTGCCCGCAAACCATTACGGGGGTGAAGGAGGCCAAGATGCTTCTCAGCCGCGTGGCGGCAGAGACCGACACCCGCGCCAAGGTGGCCCTGGTGGTGCCGGAGTACGATTCCTCCATCAACCTGACCACAGAACAGATGCAGCGCGCCCTGGACGTCCAGACCGTGCATCGCCTGCCGCCGGCCCGCACGGAACTGCTGAACGCGATGAACGCCGCGCGGCCTAGCATGATCGAGGCCCCCAACGGCGCATACGCCAAGTTCGTCGAACGGCTCGCCCTGGGACCGAAGGCGGAAGAAGCCCCCCGCGGTCTTCTGCTGCGGCTCGCGCCACGCCTGCTGGGCAAGAACCGATGAGAGCGCCCGCCGACATCGCCCGCACCGACGAACTGGTTCTGACCGACCTGTATCAGGACGCCAAGTTCGCAATCTTCGAGCGGCTCCTGGAGCAGCTGGAGACCAAGAGCATCCTTGGAGGCTCGAAGTCGGCTTCTGTCCGGGCGGAGATCGAGGAGGCCATCCACCGCCACAGCGCGCGAGCGGGGATGGCGCTAAACAGCGTCGAACGCATCCGCCTCGCCGACGATCTGCAAAACGAAGTCGCGGGGTTAGGTCCGCTCGAGCCGCTGCTGCGCGATCCCTCCGTCGACGATGTTATCTGCAACGGGCCGCTGAGGATATTCGTGGAGAAGGGCGGCCGCTTGCATCGGGCGGCCGCGCGTTTCCGCGACACGGCTCACATGATGACCATCATCCAGCGGATCGTCGGCGCCGTCGGACGGCGGATCGATGAATCGACGCCCTATGTGGATGCGCGTCTGCAAGACGGTTCACGCGTCAATGTGGTGGTGCCGCCCATCGCGCTGGACGGCCCCATGCTGTCGATCCGCAAAGTCCGCGCCCAGCCGATCACCGCGCAGGAAATGGTGCGCGGCGGCTCCATGTCGCAGGAGATGCTGGATTTCCTGGAGCGCGCCGTTCGCGCCCGCCTGAACATCCTGATCAGCGGCGGCACGGGTTCGGGCAAGACCACCCTGCTCAACCTGCTGTCCGGCTATATCGCCGACCACGAGCGGGTCATCACGATCGAGGACGCCGCCGAGCTGAAATTGCGGCGCGACGACGTGGTTCGACTTGAGACGCGGCCGCCCAATGTCGACGGCACACGAGAGGTGAGCGCCCGCGACCTGGTCCGCAACGCTCTGCGGATGCGTCCCGACCGCATCGTCCTGGGCGAAGTGCGCGGCGCCGAGGCCGTCGAGATGCTGCAGGCCATGAGCACCGGCCATGACGGCTCAATGGCGACCCTGCACGCCAACAACGACCGCGACGCCTTCGCCCGGCTGGAAATGCTTCTGTCGTTCGGCGGGCTCAATAGTGATCCGCGCGCCCTTCGCCGTTACGTGGCCTCCAGCGTCCAGCTGGTTGTGCAGATTCAGCGCCTGTTCGACGGCGCCCGGCGGATCACCTCCATCAGCGAAGTCACCGGGGTGGAAGGCGAGGTTTACAGCCTCAACCAACTCTTCCTGTTCGATGAGGCGGCGGGAGGCGGCGGCGAGCATCGCACCTTGTCGCGTAGGCCGCATTTCGCCCAGCGCCTGTCCCGCGCAGAGGCCGCGCCGGCCTGGGGGCGCGCATGATCTGGGTGCTGGCCGGATTGATCGTCATGCTGTCGCTGGCCGGCGCCGTGACGCTTGCACGCCGCGCGCGGGAGCGCAGCCTCTCGGTGCTGGCCAAGCGGCTGGAGGCGCTGGAGCCGAAAGCGGACCACGAAGTCGTCCGGCGGCGGCTGGAGGACTATGCGGGCCGCTGGCGCTGGATGCAGACGCTTCTCGCCCAAGCGGACCTGGAACCGGAGCGCAGCAAGCTGACCTTAGGCCTTGCCGTGGCAGCCGGCGTTTGCGTGCTGGCCGGGCTCTTCAAAGGGCCGTTGGGCTTCCTTGGCGCCGCTGCCTTCCTCTGCCTCGCTGCCGGCGGCGCCGTCGTTTTGGTCGCCAGCCGCCGACGGAACGCCTTCATCGCCGGCCTACCCTATCTGCTGGATAACATCCGCCAATCGCTGTCGTCCGGCTCATCCCTGCATCAGGCGATCTTGCGCGGGATCCGGACCGCACCTGAATCCGTCACACGCTATCTGGAGCCGGCCGCCCGTCGGATCGACCATGGCGACGCGGTGGACGACGCCGTGGCCTGGGCCGCCGATCAGGTGGATATCGAAGAGCTTCACATGCTCTCGGTGGCGCTGGAGATCAACGCCCGTCATGGCGGCGCTGTCACGCCCATCCTCATCGGCCTAGCTCGCCTTCTGCGCAACCGCGCCCGAACCGAACGGGAGCTGAAGGCGTCGACGTCGCAGATCCGCACCAGCGCCAATGTCCTGACCCTGACGCCACTCGCCGCAGCGGGACTGGGGGCGATTATGAATCCGCAGTACGTCTCGTTCCTTACCAGTACGTCGCAAGGCGCCATGCTGTTGGCGATCGCAGGCTCGCTGATGCTGATCGGCGTGGCGCTGATCCGCCGTCTGTTGAGGCTGGACTATTGATCGCCGCGGTCGTCAACCGGCCCTTCGAAGCGGGGCTCTGGGTGGTCGCGGTGGCTACCATGGCCTGGGGGCTGCGCCTCATGGCCAACCAGGTCCGCGTCGATGAGCGCCTGCACGATCTCGACGGAAGCGCCGAGCCTGCCGACCGGGCGGGCTTTCAGCCCCCCCGAATACTGCAGGTCATGTCGCCGATCCTTCTGACCTCCAAAGGCGATCGCAAGGAGATCGAAGCCAACCTGGCGGCGGCAGGCTATCCGGCCAACGGCGCGCTCGTGTTTGGCGCCTTCAGGCTTGGTCTGGCGATCGTCGGGTTGATCATTGGCGTGCTGCTTACGGGCCTGGCTGAGTTGCAGGGCGCCACCAGACTGCTTCCAGCCTTCGGCGGCTTGGGATTGGGCTTCATCATCGCTAAGCCGCTGCTGGTCAGCCGGGCGGATGTCCGCCGCCGGAAGATTTTGGCCGAACTCCCCTTCACGCTCGACGTCATGCTGATGATGCTGGAAAGCGGGGTCAGTCTGGATCAGGCCTTCCGCAGCCTCGCCCAAGGCGAGGGTCGCGCCGCGCCCATCACCCGACACGCCACCGCCCTCCTGATGGCGGATCTTCAACGCGGCATGCCTTACGAGCAGGCGCTGAACCGTTGGTCCGCCCGCCTGGGCGTCCCCGGCGCCCAAGAACTGGCCGAGGTTTTCAAGCAGGCGCTCAGCCAGGGCGCAGAGCTGGCGCGCACCCTTCGCGAGTTCGCCGAGGAATTCGCCGAACGCCGCATGTCAGCAGCGCGGGAATCCATAGGCACAAAGACCACCAAGATGACGGTCATCATGATCATCTGCTTCATCCCGAGCCTGCTCATCATGCTCGCAGGGCCGGCGATCTTCATGCTGTCGTCGCAAATTCGCGGAGTCGGGCAATGAAACACCTAGCCCTTTGCATCGCCCTGGCCCTGTCGCCGACTGCGATTCCCCAGATCGTGCTGGCGGCATCCGCCCCGCCGGAGATCGAGGCGATCGACGCGGCCAAATCGCGCAAGTTGTACCTGATCACCATCGACAAGATCGCCAAGGACCGCCCGTTGGCCGCCTTGGCCTACCTCGACGACTATGACCGCCGGTTCAAAGGCGATCCCAAGGCTTCGCTCCTGCGCGCCGACTGCCTGATGCGGGTGGGCGAACGCACGGCGGCCGAGCAGGTCTACCGCACTTTGCTAGGCGGCGGACGCGGCAAGCTGGCGGACATGGATCAAGGCGCCGGCTGGGCCGGCCTAGGCCGTGTTCTCGCCGCTCGCGGCCAATGGGTCGAGGCCGTCAGCGCCCTGAACGAGGCGGTCGCCAAGCAACCGATCAACACCGCCTTCATCAGCGACCTCGGCTACGCGCAGATGATGGCCGGCGACTCGCGCGGCGCGGTGTTCCGCCTACGTCAGGCGCGAGAACTCGCTCCGCAGGACGCCATGGTGCGCAACAACCTGATCCTGGCGCTGTGGGCCGCTGGCGAGACGCGAGAGTCCGAGCAGATGCTCCAGGCCCTTAGCGATCCCGACGAGCGGCAAGAGTTGCGCGGCCAGATCGCCCGGCGCTCGACCGGCGGCCTGACCGCCGCCTCGCCGCTGACCGACGCCGATCTCAGCCGACCCCTAGGCGCGGGGAAGTGACCATGATCCTGTGCGCCATTCTCCTCGCCGCCGAACTCTCCGGGCAGGCGCCGAAGCTTCCGCCCCCCGCCAAGGAGGAGGCCTTCTCCGCCCGTCGTCTGATGGAGTTGCAGGCCGCCAAGCGCGCGACGCGCGGCCCCGCCGTCGGTCTGGACGCCGCGGAGGCCGCGCGCATCAACCAGATGCGCATCGACGCAATCGGCAAGAAGATCGTGAAGCAAAGCGGCGGGGCCGGCCCAGACGACAGCGGCGGGGCGGGACCGAGGTGATGTGATGCGCAAGCCCGCTCGCAACTGGATCGCATCCTGCGCCAGCGAGACGGGCGCGACAGCGCCCGCCGTCGCGGTGATCCTGCTCGTGCTCTTCGGCTTCGTCGGCCTCGTGGTCGATACAGGCCTTTGGTATCTGTCGCGGCGAGAGCTGCAAGCCGCCGCCGACGCCGCCGCGCTCGCCGCCGCCCCTTGGGGCGACGATGCGGCGCGAGCTGAAAGCGAAATAGACGCCACGCTGGTCGCTAACGGCGTGGACGCTGACGCACTGACGAGCCTCACCTGGGGCGTTTGGTGCCCATCAAGCTCGCTCAACCCGACGACGCGCTTTCGTCAAGGACGCCTTGACTGTCCCGACCTGCCCAACGCGACGCGCTCGAACGCCGTCCGCCTGGAAGTAAGCGATGAAGGCCCGCTGATCTTCGCGCCACTGGTGGCGGCGGGAATCACCGCACCAAACCTGAATGTCCGCGCCACCGCCACCCGGATCAACATGGCGGGTCTGACAGCCGGGTCGGGCGTGCTCGACATCAGCCAGACGGCGGGCGTCAACGCCGTCCTGAGCGCCCTCCTCGGGTCGAGCTTGAACCTCAGCGCCCTGACCTATCAGCAGATGCTGGCCGCTCAAGTGGACGCCCTGTCCCTGCTGGACGCCCTGAACACCAAGCTGAATCTCAACGCCGGCAGCTACAATCAGGTCCTCAACGCCCAGGCGAACGCGGGCGAGGTTCTGGACGCGGCGATCAGCGTGCTGGAGCAACAGGGTCAGACCGGTTCGATCAGCACAGGGCTGGCCGGCGCGAAGGTGATCCGCGACCTCGCCCTGCAGGCGCCGAACAAGAAGATCCAGATCGGCAGGCTGCTAAACGTCGGAGTGTGGAAGGACCTTCCTGTGGGCCAATCGAGCCCGACCGCCGTGACCGCAGGCGTGGACCTGCTGCAGCTGGCCAGCGCCAGCCTCCAGGTGGCCAATGGCAGCAACGCGCTGTCATTGGCTGCCCCGATCGATCTGGGGGTCGTCAAGGTCGGTCTGCAGACAGCTCTGATCGAGCCGCCGCAAGGGTCTTATTTCACTTTTGGGCCGGAGGGGACGCGGGTCCGTACGGCTCAGGCGCGCCTGCAACTGAACGCCCAGATCAACCTTGCGCCCATCGTCTCGGCCAACTTGCCGATCTACGTGGAGGCGGGCAGCGGCGACGCTCAGATCACCAGCATCCGCTGCCAAGGCGACCCCTTGCGTGACACGCGGGTCGATGTCGCTGCGAGATCAAGCGCCATCGCACTCCATATCGGTTCGCCTCAGTCGAACCTGATGAACAACTTCACCCAGCCCGTGGCTAGCACGGCGATCACGCCGGCGAAAATTGATGTTGTTCAGTTAGCCGGCCTTGGTTTGGCTTCGGTTCAAGTCAGCGGACAGGCCGGGCTGACTCAGCAGGCGCAAACCCTCCGGTTTGACCAACCCACCACTCCCATCAGCACGATGCCAACGACGACGCCTTCCAGCAGCGGCTACATCGGGCGGACAGCCACAACCACCAGCGACGGATCACTGGCGACACCCGCGCGTGCTGGGAATGGCGCCAGCCTATCGGTGGGCAGCTTGTCGCTCAAAACCTGCCTCTTGGGGCAGCTGCTATGCACGGGGTCGCTCAACAGCGAAGCGAGCGCCCGAACCGCGCTGAACACGGTGTTCGGTCTGCTCAATCCCCTCATCTCCGGGCTCCTGACGGGGCTCGGTGTTCATCTTGGCTATGTGGACGTCACCGTACCCGGCGTCCGCTGCGGCCAGGCGGTCTTGGTCGAATGACTGGCGCGCCAATGACTTTTGAATCAGGCCAGCAGAGGAGAACTAAAATGATCTTCACCAACATTCGCGGTCACTTTGGCCGGTTCCTGCGAGATGAGACCGGCCTCGCTGCGGTCGAGTACGCTGTGATGGCGGTCATCGTGGTCGGGGTTATCGTCGCCGCCCGCGTCCCGCTTCAGTCTGCGGTTGACACCGCCTTTGGCGACGTGAAGGCGGCTGTCGAAGCCATCACTCCGTAGCAATCAGAGCGATGGTCGCTCTAGCTGATGATGAAGGATCGGCGGCGGTCGAGTTTGCGCTCGTCGCCCCGTTCCTTCTGCTCATCCTTACGGGAATCATGGTGGCGGGCATCCACTTGGCCGCACTGTTGGCGGTCAGCAATACGGCCATGGAGGCCGCGCGCGCCACAATTCCCGGAATGACCGCAAACGAACGTCGCGATTTGGCGACGGCGCGCGCTGACGCCCTTCTCGCGGCATACGAGCCATTTCTTGACGCAGAGGACGCGGATGTCGTCGCCAATGCCAGTGGGGCGAATGCCTTCAGCGTCCAGATCACCTACGACATGGAGAAGTTCGCCTTGGGCCGCATGGCCGGAGTGATGGGGATGCCCACCACCATCACTCGGACCGCCGTAGTCGCCAACGGGGGCTACTGATGGACGCCTATGACCTGTTGGCTCTGGGCGCCTTGGTGCTCGGCCTTCTGCCTATCGTCCATTTTGACCTGACCCAGACTCGCATTCCCAACTTGGCCAATATGGCGCTGGCGGCGACGGGGCTTGGCATTCACCTGATCACAGCGCCGGACTGGCGTACGCTGGCCTATGACGGCGGGCGGATTCTCGCTGTGGCCGTGGTCTTCATCGGCATCGGCTGGCTGGTGACGCGGTGGCGGCCAAACGCCCGCATCGGCGCCGGCGACATCAAGTTCCTGATGGCCGCGACGCCTTGGGTAGGTTTCGTCGGCGCGTTCTATGTCTTCGCACTCGCCAGCGGCATCCTCCTGGCGTTCACCCTGGCGCAGGCGGCGTTGGCGCCGGCGACAGGCGACTGGTGGCGACCTCGCCCCTTCGGACCGATGCTTTGCAGCGCTCTCGTTTTGATATTCATACTTACGCGAATCAACTGATCCGCGAATATCTTTCTCGCGACCAAGACCGCCCGGCGCCGTCGAACAGGGGGACTGATTTGAAAACCGCAATCTTCAAGAGCCTGAGCCTCGCCGCCGCGCTGACGGCCGCCACCGCCGCTGGGGCCAATGCCCAGTCAGGCGCCGCTGCGGCCCAAAGCCAGCTGAAGCTCATCGAAGCCCGTCGCGTGGTCCAGGCCCTGGGCCCCGACTCCGGGGTCAACCAGGCGACCGCCGAGGTCAACGCCACGGTGATGACCGAGCTGGAGCGCGCCGCCCCCGCCGGCGACAGCCAGCGGGCGGGCATGCTGACCGCCGCCGGCAAGCTGGCCGTGGCCAACATGCAGGCCCAGGTAGCCGAGGCCACCGCCGCCGCCTACGCCGCCAATTTCACCGCCGAGCAGCTGCAGGCCATGAGCGCATTCTTCGCCTCGTCGGCCGGCAAGGCCCTGCTGGAGCGCCGCGAGGTGGTCACCCGCCAGAGCGCCACCCTGGCCCGAGCCCTGCTGCCCGAGGTCTTCAACCAGACTGCTTCGTCTTACTGCAAGCAGGTGACCTGCACCGCCGCCGAATGGCAGGCCTTCGCCACACTGCTCGCGCGAGCAGCGAACGAGCAGAACGCTCGCCCGTGAGATGATCGCGGGCGCGCCGGCGGACGAGTTGGATTAGACTTGTCCTCTCGTCCCGCCCCGGCGCTCGCGAAGGCGCCGCGGATCGACTAAGAGGGATGTTTGTCCGCACGGGTCGAGGATGTTCGGATCGAGGAGACCAGAGGCCGCTAGCCTCGCCGCGCCAGTCGCCCGCGCGCCTGGCCTAGCCGCCGCGCGTCGCGGGGCGGCGGTCGCACGCACCTTGTCCGACCTTCGCCGCAGCTTCGACGGCGACCTCGAGAAGCTGCTGATCTATCTTTGCATCGCCACCATGGAGATGGAGCAGAGCGGCCGCGACGGCTGGAGCGGCGCCACAGCCATCTCCGTGGCCGAAGCAACCCAGATCAGCCGCGAGACCACCCGCCGAAAGCTGCTGGCCATGACGAGTGACGACCTGCTGGTCCGGGACGCCGCCGACGCCTATCGCGTCCGCGATATACTGCACGCCCAGAAGGTTCTCGACGAACTCGCCCCCGCCGTGGGCGCGCCGATACCGCAGGCCACGCCCGCCGCCGGGCATCAGGACTGGCGCGTCCGAGCCCGCTCCCGCGCCGATGTGGCCGCCCGCGCCGCAGGAGCCGCAGTCTGGGAATGGGACCTGGCCGCCCAGGAGTTTGATTGGGACCCGCAGATTTGGGGCATGCTGGGACTGGACCCCGCCGAGCCCCCCAGCCTGCGCGCCCTCTTCCGCAATGTGGCCCCCGCCGATCGCGGCCGTCTCGCCGACGCCATCGAGGTTTGCCGCCAGGGACTGGGCGACGTGGACGAGGAGGTCGTCATCCTGGATGACGGCGCGCCCAAGCGTCTGCGCTATCTGGCGGAAGCCGTGCAGGACGGCGGCGGGCCGCCGCGTAGGATCGTCGGCGCATGCGTCGACGTCACTGGCTGGCGCGCGCTGGCGGACGACCTTCGCCGACAACAGGAACTGACCGACGTGGCCTTGGCCGCAGTGGGCGAGGCTGTGCTGGTGATCGGAACAGACAGTCGCGTGATGGAGGCCAACGCCGCCGCCGCCGCTCTACTGGGCCAAACAGAAGCCCGCCTTAAAGGTCAGATGTTCCGAGAGGCCGCGCCTCTCGAAGACGCCGAGGGTCTGCGCGGCGCCGTGGACCCTGTCGCCCAAGCATTGTCCAGCCTCTCGCCCGCCCATACTCACGGGGACATCGTGCTGCGTCGCGACGACGGCTCGTCCCTTCAGGTGCAGGCCTCCGCCCGCCCCATGCTCGACCGCAGCGGCGAACCCATTGGCGTCGTCGCGGTCCTCCGAGACCTGTCGCCGCAACGCGCGGCGGAACGGCGCCTGGCCTGGCTTCAGTCACATGACGATCTGACCGGACTGGTCAATCGTTATGCCTTCGAGGAGCGCCTCGCCGCAGCTCAGTTTTCGCAACGCCCCGACGGCCAGGGCGATTGCATCCTCATCGTCAATATCGAGCGCTTCAAGGTGCTCAACGACGCCGTGGGCCACATGGGCGGCGATGTCTTCCTGCGTGAAGTCGCCGAACTGCTGGGCCGTTTCATTGTGCCGAAGGACGTCCTGGCGCGCCTTTCCGGGGACCAGTTCGCCATTCTTCTGCGCGACACTGGGCCGGAAGGCGCCGAACGCTTCGGCCAGGAGCTGGTCGACGCCGTGGCCGATCACCGCTTCGTCTGGCACGGCGAGGCCTATCACGCCTCCGCCCGGGTCGGCGGCTGCCTCGTCAAGGGATCGTCCCTATCGCCCCAGGACCTGATCGGCCGCGCCGAACTCGCCTGTCTGGCGGCGAAGAGCGGCGGAGCGGTACGAGTCCTCGCCCCCGACGCCGATCAGTTCCAGGAGGAACGGTCGCTCAACAACACCGTAGCCAATCTGCCGCGCTGGATCGAGGAAGGCCGTCTGGTCCTTTTCGCCCAGGGTATCGTCCCCATGGTCCCGACAGATACGCCACAGCGGCGGTTTGAAGTGCTGGTGCGGATGCGCGGCGACGATGGCGAGTTGATCTCGCCGGCCGCATTCATTCCTGCGGCTGAGCGGTTCGGCATGATGGGGCTGGTCGATCGCTGGGTGATCGGCGAGGTGTTGGGCCGCGTCGCGCCCCAGATTCCCGACAAGACCGGGCTGTCCTTGGCCATCAACCTATCGGCCAACACGCTGAACGATCCGTCCTTCCCGGACTTCGCGGTGGCCATGTTCAAGCGTTCGGGTCTGGAGCACGGACAGATCACCCTGGAGGTGACGGAGACCGCCGTGCTCGACGGCCTAGGGAAAATCGGTCAGGTGCTGGAGCGCCTGCGGCGGGAGGGCTTCAAGGTCGCCTTGGACGACTTCGGCGCCGGGCGCAGCTCCTACGACTATCTGAAGAACTTCACAGTCGACACGGTGAAGATCGACGGCGCCTTCATCCAGCACATGCTGCAAAGCCCGGTGGACAACGCCATCGTGGAGTCGATCAGCGCCCTGGCTCACCGGCTGAAAATCGAAACGGTGGCGGAGTATGTGGAAAGCGCCGAATGCGCGGCCGCGCTGCGCGCTCTCGGCATCGATAGCGCTCAGGGCTACCTGTTCGGACGGCCAGCCCAACTTGAGGCCTTGCTCGGCCTCAAAAGCACAGCCAAGGGCGCGCTGGACGTCGCCTGACAGCCCTTACGATTACGCGGCTTGCGACAACCCGTCGCGCACTCCAGCTTAGGTTGTTCTTTACCAACGACAGCGATTCATCGTGTCATCAAACCAACAGACCAAGGGAGACTTGGCGTGGGGAGAGCGTACGACGCGAGCGCCTTCGAGGCGGCCTTCAAGGACGAACTCTACTGTCTGGCCGCAAGTGCTTACGATGGAAATCCAATCGCCGCTGTGGCCAGACTGCGGGCGCTGGGCGAGATCGTCGCTCATCTGGACATGGACGGCCTTCTGACCCTCGCAGCGGAAGTGACCGACGGCCGTTGGGTTCCGCCACCGCATCCCACCTGACAGCACCAACCATTCGGATATGGAACGCCGCCGCATGACATCATGCGGCGACGCTCAACATCACGCACCCGTGGCGGCGCAGAGGCGGTAGGTCTTGGCATGCAGGCCCGGGGCAGCCTTACCGGCTGGGTGCTTCTGCAGCTTGGTCAGCTTGAAGCTGTCCGCGCTTGTGACGCTGATCCAGGCTTCGCCGCTATCGCGCCACGGCTTGCCCCCGGCCGTCAGGGTCTGGCCATCGAAATTGAAGCGAGCGCCGGCGGCGCAATCACGACCGTCCTGGGCGTAGGCCCCCGGCGTCAACGCCGGAGCGTCTTGCGGCTGGGCGATGGCGGGCGCAAAGGCGAGAGTCGGCGCGACTGCCAAGGCGGCCACGGCCGCGAGGCGGTTCAAGGTAAATGACATACTGGAGTCCTAGGCTTGGGACGCGCGCGAACGAGCGCCCCTGGTTGACGCTTCGCCGGCTCCAACGGCGTGTTTTTGTGCTGCGCGTTTGAGCGCGCGGCGCGCCCCGTCCCTTGAGCGCATCTCAACATTTAACGACAGAACGCGGGCCGACAAGCACCGTACGCCTGATTTTTGGGCGGCGAAGGACGATATGTGGGCAGAAAGCGACGCTTTGGCGGATTTATAGCGCCATCCAGACGGTCTCGATTGACGCCGCGAAAAGTCTGCGCAGCCAGGGCGGCGGCGGAACCACCGCCAAGCCTGACCGTTGCCCTTCGACATCCCATCAGAGGCGGAGCGCGATGCCGATCGAGACGGCCATCCCCTACTGCGGCGTGGCGCCGACGCCCGCCGAATTGGTGGGGCGATGGAACCTCGACCCGGTGTTGATCGCAGTGCTGGCCGCGGCGCTTGTCCTTTCGGTCGTCCGTCTGCGTGACAAGCGGCGGCTCTGGGCCTTGGCGGCTGTCGCCGCCCTGGCGATCATCTTCATATCCCCGCTATGCGCTCTCAGCGCGGCGTTGTTTTCGGCGCGCACGGCGCACCATCTGCTGCTGATGGGCGTCGCGGCGCCGCTGCTCGCCCTGGCGCTTCCGATGCACAAACAAGCGCCCTCGCTACTGCTCGCCACCGCCCTCCAGACCGGCTTGCTCTGGGCGTGGCACGCGCCGGCCGCCTATGGGTGGGCCCTGTCGCATGACAGCGCCTATTGGTTGATGCAGGCGTGCCTGCTTGGTTCAAGCTTGCTGTTCTGGCTAGCCATACGCACAGCCAAGGCCCCCGCCGCCGTAGCGGGACTGTTGGCCGCCATGGTGCAGATGGGTTTGCTCGGCGCATTGCTGACCTTCGCCGCTCAGGCCGTCTACGCACCCCATTTTGTCACCACCGCAGCGTGGGGCATGACGCCTTTGCAAGACCAGCAGTTGGCTGGCCTGATCATGTGGGCGCCGGGTTCGGCGCTCTATCTGCTGTCCGCCTTGTGGTCGCTGGGCCGGTGGCTGGGCCGCGACGAGCTTCCCGTGACGGTACGATGATGTTTCAGAACCTTCGGCGATGGGCGCGCGGCTACAATCGCAAAAGGCGCTATTCCCCGATCGGCGTCGCCTTCCACTGGCTTGTCGCGGGTCTGGTGATTTTTCAGCTCTGGTGGGGCTGGCGGATCGGCCGAATGCCGGTGGGACCGGACAAGCTGGACGCCTATGGCGCTCATGGCGCCGTGGGGTTGGTGATCCTCGTGCTCATGCTGCTGAGAACTGTCTGGCGGACCATGATGGCGCCAGGACCGATCAACGACGCCGACAAGCCGGGCTGGCAGAGCACCGTGGCCCACATCACTCACTACGCCTTTTACATCGCACTTATCCTGCTGCCGCTCAGCGGCTGGGCGATGATGTCGGCGACCGCGGTCGAACAGCCTTTGAAGCTTGGCGGTATCGTACCCTGGCCCCCTCTGCCGTTCCAGGAACTGTCCATGCAGACTCGCTGGGGCGTCGAGCTGTGGGCGGAGCGGGTCCACTTCACGTTCGTGGCGATTCTCGTCCTGGCGATTCCCGCCCATGTAGGCGCGGCGCTATGGCACCATTTCCACCATCGACACGACGTATTGGAAGGCATGCTCCCAGGCATTACGGAGCTTGAAGAGGACGTGAAGCAGGCGCTGTCGCATAGGCCGCCACGGCGTCGATCTCGGCGGGCGTCAACCGCCGGCTGATGTGGAGCATCACGTCGCGCGGATCGTTGCGGCGGCGAGCGTTCGCCCACCGATCCAGCTGCTCGGCGATATAGGCGGGGGGCTGCCCGGCGAGGGGCGGATTGGCGGCGCCGCCCCCTTCGCCCTGTTCGCCATGGCAGACCGCGCAGGGCTGCAGCCCCCGCCGTGCGTCGCCTTGGTGATAGAGCTTGGCGCCGACTGGCGATATCGATGAGGCGGCGGACGGCGGCGTGGGCAAGGCGGCATGCCAGGCGGAGACGGCTCGACGATCCTCTGCCGTGAGATGACGCGCGATCGGACCCATCACAGGATCTGGCCGACGCCCTGAGGCATAGTCATCGAGCTGACGGTGCATCCAGGCGGCGTCCAGCCCCGCCAGGCGCGGCGAGGCCTCTCCATCTCCTTCGCCCTTCAGTCCATGGCAGCTGAAGCACGCGTTGGCGGCGCCGCCGTCGCCCCCGCTCAGAGCAATCACTTGTCCCGTCCGGCGAAACGCGTCCTTAGGAGGATCCCTCGGCTCGCACGCGGCGAGGCCGCCGGCGCCCAGACCCACAATGCAAAGGCGCAAGGCTTGGCCGAAAAAATCCATGACAGCCAAACACGACCATGCGCGCGCCGGTTCCGGGGAACTCCGCGCCGTCCCGCGAATTGCTCAGTTTGGTTGTTGCGGGGCGAGCTGGGTTTGAAGCGTATCGGCATAGCGATGATGGGACTTGTCCTGTGCGCCTGTGAGGGCGGCAAGGTTCAGCCGCGCGCTCTCAGCGGGGCGGACGCGGGCCTTGGTCGCGACATCGCCGAACGCGTCGGCTGCGGCGCCTGTCATCAGATTCCGGGGATCGCCTGGCCGCAGGGCAAGGTGGGTCCGCCTTTGGAGGGCTTCGCCGACCGCGCGCTGATCGCCGGGCGCTTTCCCAACCAGCCGGAGACCCTGGCCCGGTTCGTCCGCGACGCCCCATCCTTGTCGCCGCAGACCGGCATGCCGCCCATGCCCCTGACGGAGGAGGAGGCGCGCCATGTGGCGGCCTACCTCTATACCCTCAATGCTCGCTGAGGCGCTCGCAGGCTGGCCGCCGCCAGTGCTCGATCCGGCGGGTCCTTTCAACACGCCGATCGTGGTGCTCAGCTGGGCGCTGTTCGTCATGGCCGCCGGGGTCACCTTGGTGGTGGCGATCGCGACGGGCCTCGCCCTGTTTGGGGGGCCGACCTGGAAGCGGCGGCTGGGCGGCAAGCGGCTGGTCTGGATCGGCGGCCTCGCCTTTCCCCTGGTCGTATTGAGCGTGTTGCTAGTCTGGGGCCTAACCCTGACGAGCCGGTTGTCCGAAGCGCCCCCCCCTGGCGAGATGCGCGTTCGCGTCACGGGCGAGGTCTGGTGGTGGCGGGTGGCCTATCTCGACGGCCAGGGCCGCGAGGCGATGCAGGACGCCAACGAGATTCACATCCCTACCGGTCGACCCGTGACCTTCGAACTGGAGTCGGCCGACGTCATCCACGCCTTCTGGATTCCGCGTCTGGGGGGCAAGGTCGACATGATCCCCGGGCGTCGCAACATCGCTCGGTTGCAAGCCGACGAGCCCGGCGTCTACGCCGGTCAGTGCGCGGAGTTCTGTGGCGGGCCGCACGCCCTGATGGGACTTGTAGTCGTCGCCCATACGCCCGAGAACTTCGAGCGTTGGCGGCAGTCCCGCCTCGCCCCATCGGCTCCGCCCGCTGATCCGCTCAGCCAACGTGGCGCCCAGGTGTTCGAACAAAGCGGTTGCGGCGCCTGCCACGCGATCGCGGGGACCACCGCCAACGGCATGGCGGGGCCGGATCTGACCCATGTGGGGTCCCGGCGCAGTCTCGGAGCGGGAATTTTGCCCAACAATCGCGGCACCCTCGCCGGCTGGACCGCAGACAGCCAGACCATCAAGCCAGGCAACCGCATGCCCGCCTACAAGGTCCTGTCCGGCGCCGATCTGCAGGCGGTGGCCGCCTATCTCGAGAGCCGGCGATGAGCTCGGAGACCGGCTTCGACCCGAAGCTCTACGACCGCTTTCCCACCAAGGGCCCGCGGCCGAAGGAAGAACTGTCGGAGCTGAAACGCATCTGGTGCGCGCCCAGAAAATGGGAGCACCTGACGGTCGTCAACAACAACTATGTGGGCCTCTACTACGTTGGGGCGGCGTTCCTGTTCTTTGTGCTGGCGGGGGTTCTCGCCCTGGTCATGCGCACCCAACTGGCCCTGCCGCTGAACGGCGTGCTGCCGCAGGAGACCTACAACCAGTTCTTCACGATGCATGGCACCGTGATGATGTTCCTGTTCGCCGTGCCGGCGGTCGAGGCGCTGGCGGTGCTGCTGTTGCCCCAGATGCTGGCGGCGCGAGACTTGCCCTTTCCGCGCCTATCGGCCTACGCGTTCTGGGCCTATCTGGTGGGGGGGCTGGCGTTCTTCTGCTCGCTGTTCTTCGGCCTGGCGCCCAATGGCGGCTGGTTCATGTATCCGCCACTGACCAGCAAGACCTTCTCACCTGGGATCAACGCGGACTTCTGGCTGCTTGGCATCGGCTTCATCGAGATTTCCGCCATCGCCGGCGCCATCGAGATCATCGTCGGGGTGCTGAAAACCCGCGCCCCGGGCATGACCCTGGACAAGCTGCCGATCTTCGCCTGGGCCATGCTGGTCTTCGCGGTGATGATCATCATCGGCTTTCCGTCGATCATCCTGGGCACCCTGCTGCTGGAGCTGGAGCGGGCGCTGGACTGGCCGTTCTTCGACGCCGCGCGGGGCGGTGATCCGGTGCTTTGGCAACACCTGTTCTGGTTCTTCGGCCACCCGGAGGTCTACATCATCTTCCTGCCGGCGGCGGGCATGATGTCGATGATCATCCCCAGCGTCGCACAGACGCCGCTGGTCGGATATCGCATGGTGGTGCTGGCCTTGCTTGCGACAGGGTTCATCAGTTTCGGCGTCTGGGCGCACCACATGTTCACCACTGGGATGCCGACCATCTCCGTGAACTTCTTTTCCGCGGCGAGCATGGCGGTCAGCGTGCCTGCGGGCGTCCAGGTGTTCTCCTGGATCGCCACGGTGGCGGCGGGTCGGATGAAGTTCAACACCCCCGGCCTGTTCGCCCTCGGCAGTCTGATCACCTTCACCATGGGCGGGCTGACGGGCGTGATGGTCGGACTGGTTCCGTTCGATTGGCAGGCGCACGACACCTACTTCATCGTGGCGCACCTGCACTACGTGCTGATCGGGGGCATGGTCTTCCCGCTGTTCGCGGCGCTCTATTACTGGACGCCGATGATGAGCCTAAACGCTCTGTCGGAGCGAGTGGGGCGCTGGGTGTTCTGGCTGATGTTCAGCGGCATGCATGTGGCGTTCCTGCCCATGCACCTGACGGGGCTGATGGGCATGCCGAGGCGGGTCTACACCTATCTGCCAGGCCGAGGCTGGGATCTGCCCAACATGATCTCCACCATCGGCGCCTTCCTGATCGCCGCAGGGGTGCTGCTGTTCTGCATCGACTTCGCCCGGCGGTTCCGTTTCAGCGCCGACGCGAGCGCCGGCAATATTTATGGCGGCGGCACACTGGAGTGGCTGCCGACGGGCCTCTACTCCACACGCAGCATTCCAGTGATCTCGTCACGCTACCCGGTGTGGGACGATCCCGAACTGGCCAAGGACGTGGATGACGGCCGCTACTTCCTGCCCGGGACCGCCACCGGGGTGCGCGAGACCGTCGTCACCAGCCCCCTGAACGCCGAGCCGCAATACCTTCAGCGCATGCCGACACCCTCGGCTTGGCATGTGTGGGCGGCGGTTGGGACGGCGGGCTTCTTCCTGCTGCTCACGGTTCAGGCATACGCCGCCTCGATCTTCTGCGGCGTGGTCGCCATCGCGGCGGTGTTGCGCTGGCTATGGGACACCGACCGCCCCCTTAAGGATGAGACCGCCGACATCGGCGCCGGCATCCGCGTGCCGACCTATGTGACCGGCCCCTCAAGCCATGGCTGGTGGGCGATGGTCATCCTGCTGATCGTGGTCGGGATGATCTTCGCGATGCTGGTATTCTCGTATCTGTTCCTGTGGTCGCGGCGTCCGGACCTGTGGATCGCGCCGCCCTCGCAAAGCTCGTTTCTGCTGACGACCAGCGGTTACTTGGCGGCCGCCGCGATCCCTATGCTGGCCAGCCGGGCGCTCTTCAAGTGGCGGGCGGGAGCGTTCGTGGCGACGGTGCTGATGATCGCCGCGACTGGCGTTCAAGGCGCAGCCTTCTGGCAGGATTTCGCGTCCTGGCGGGCTGCGGGGCTGGCGCCCGAAGCCAGCGGCCAGGGTGCGACCGTCTATGGCTTCTTGGCGCTGCAGGGGTGCATGCTGGCGATCTGTGTGCTGATGACGGGCTATCTCGCCGCCCGCACGGCTTGCGGCATGGTGGACGCCCGGCGACGGGCGACCTTCGACCTAATCTGGATGTTCTTCGTCTATACGGCGCTACAGGGCTTTGTCGCCGCCATGCTCGTGAGGCTTGCGCCTGGAAGCTAGAACCGCTCGTCGCGCATAAGCCAGACGGCGATGCCTTCATGAGCTTCACGCACCAGAGACGACGGACCGGTCAGATAGAACTCGCTGCCGGTGAAGGTGCGGCGCTCCCGCCAGCGGAAGCTTTCGGCTGGTTCGGCCTCGAGCAAGGCGCGCAACTTGGCGCACTTGGCCTTGGGCACGAAGGACATGAAGGTGGCTTCGGTCATGACCGGTCTCATCGCGGGGGGAACGAGGAAGCAGGGTGAAGTGATTCCCCCTCCCTCACGGACAGCGCGGTCGTCCGCATGACTGAAACCCGCTCGGCGAGGCGTAGAAGCAACACAGCCTCAACGATGAGGGCGGAGCGCGTGAAGCGCCCCGCCCGTTTTCGTCAGATCGAGTCGACCAGAACGATCTCGCTGTCCTCGATCGCGGTGATCTTGATCGAAGCCAGTTCGCTGATGGCCAGGCCGTCGCGGGCGTTGACCCGGACGCCTTCGACTTCGACCGTGCCGACGGCTGGCACGAGGTAGCCCTTGCGGTCGGCCCCCAGCAAATACTCGGCGGTCTCGCCCGCCTTCAGGGTCGCGCCCAGGACGCGGGCGTTGGTGCGGATCGGCAGGGCGTCCTCGTCACTCTTGATCCCGGAAGCCAAGGTCACGAAACGGCCGCTGCGGTCGCCCTTGGGGAAGGGCTTGGCGCCCCAGGCCGGAGCGTCGCCGGTATGGGTCGGGATGATCCAGATCTGGAAGATCTTCGTCGTCACGTCCTCGCGGTTGTACTCCGAGTGGCGGATGCCGGTGCCGGCGCTCATCACCTGGACGTCGCCGGCCTCGGTTCGGCCCTTGTTGCCTAGGCTGTCCTCATGGGTGATGGCCCCCTCGCGGACATAGGTGATGATCTCCATGTCGCGGTGCGGGTGTGGCGGAAAGCCGGTGTGCGGGGCGATGGTGTCATCGTTCCAGACGCGCAGCGCGCCCCAGTGGACTCGGCTTTCGTCGTAGTAGCCAGCGAACGAGAAATGGTGTTTGGCGTCGAGCCAGCCGTGGTTCTCACCGCCGAGGCTGTTGAAGGGACGAAGTTCAATCATCGGTCTGTCTCCTTTGCCGGCGGCCGCTCATTGGGGCCGCGTGGGATTTCGATGACCGTCTATCTATCCCCTAAGGCCTTTTTCGATTAGCTGCTAAAAGTCATCAAGATTGTTCGAAGGAGTTGAAAAGTGGCGAACCCGGGCCTCCCGACCTTCGACCAACTCCGTATCTTCTTGGCCGTGGTCGATGGGGGAAGCTTGGCCGCTGCTTCGCGCAAGCTGAACCGGGCGGTGTCGGTGATCAGCTACGGGGTGTCCAAACTGGAAGAGCAGCTGGGCCTGGAGCTCTTCGAACGCGAGGGGACGCGCAAGCTGACCCTGACCGTCGCCGGCCGCGCCCTATTGGCGGAGGCCCGCACCATCGCCCAGGGCGTCGACGGCCTGCGCGCCAAGGTCAAGGGCCTCCTCGACGGGCTGGAGGCGGAGATCGACCTGGCGGTGGACGTCATGCTGCCGTCCGAACGGCTAGGCCGGGTCCTGCGCGCCTTCAATGAGACCTATCCTACCGTCGCCCTGCGCCTGCATCAGGAGGCCTTGGGCGCCATCACCGCCATGGTCTTGGACAGGCAGGCGGTGATCGGAATATCCGGCCCCCTGTCTGCCGGGGTGGAGGGCATCGAGAGCATCGCGGCCGGATCCGTGCCGATGGTGCCCGTGGCGGCGCCGGACCACCCCCTTGGCCGCATGGACAAGATTCAGCCGGGCGAAGGACGAAATCACATCCAGCTGGTGCTGACCGACCGTTCGCGCTTCACCGAGGGCAAGGATTTCTCGGTGATGAGCCCCCGCACCTGGCGACTGGCCGACCTGGGCGCCAAGCACGCCCTGCTGCGCGAAGGAATCGGCTGGGGGAACATGCCGTTGCCGATGATCGAGAGCGATCTTGTGGCCGGCACGCTGCAACGCCTTCACATGCCCGACCATGTGGGGGGCACCTATCGTTTCGCCGGCATCTGGCGCCGCGACACCCCGCCTGGTCCGGCCGCCGCCTGGCTGCTCGACCAGTTCGTGGCCATGGGCGCCGACGACGTCGAGGAAGACGGCCTCGGCGACATCTGACCTAGAATGTCCACAACGCCTCCGCCCCGATCATGCCGATGGCCTCCGAGGGGCCGCCCTCGCGCAGAAAGCGGCCGGGCGTGAAGACCGACAACGAGGTCGAGAGCGCCAGGCGATCGTCCACCCGCCAGGTGAGCGCCGCCTCGGCCTGAGCGCCGATGAAGCGGGCGCGGCTGGCAGCGCCCTCGCGTATCAGCTGGCCGGGAACATCGTACAGGCCGTCGCCGAGACTGGCCCTCCAGTAAGCGGCGGCGGTGAGATCCAGACCGACGCCGCCGCCCAGGTCAAGGCTCAGTGTCGGGCTGATGTTGGCGATATTGTACGGACCGATGGGCGACAGCTCGCCGAAGTACTTCCCCTTCGGGAACAGCGCATTGAAGGTTCCGAGCTTGCCGTCGTTGGGATCGCGGTCGCCGCTGACATAGTTGGCGCGCAGGCGAAGCGCTGGCTTCAGCGGCGCATCCGCCCATCGGTAACCCGTCTCCGTGCCCACTGACCACGCGGCGATGGCGGCGTCGCCAAACCGGCCGCGCTGGAGCACGGCCTCCCAGTTCCACGACCAGGCGCCGCGCTCGCCGAAGAAGCGAGCGCCGTAGGTTTCACGGCGTTCGCGGGCGGCCCCCTGTTCGAAACCGGCCTGCTCGTTGGTGTAGTCGAGCCAGTAGAGGTCAAGCCCAGCGCCCTCGCCGAGCTCGGCCGTCGCGTAGACGCCCCGCAAGCTCTCCGCGCCCGAGGGGCGGTCGTCGAAGTTTCCCGGCCGCACCGCCACCGGACGCAAATCCAGGACATCGACCTTCACCCGTGAGGCTCGCACCGTCGCGCGCACGCCGTCGAAGGCCTGTGGAACGTTCGGGCCATAGCGACGAGCGACCAGACGTTCCGACCCGAGCGGCGCCAGGGCGCGGCCGACCCGCAAGGTGACCTCCGCATCCCCGACGGGCAGTCGCAGCTCAGCGAACGACTGCAGCCGATCGATGCCCGTGGTGTCCACCGGACCTTCGCCTAGCCTGACACCCCGCGCCTGGGTGGCCGCAAGCTGCACATAGCCCCGCAGCGGTCCGGCCTTCACCTCGCCGTTCGGCAAGGCGCGCAGCCACAGATAACCGTCGTCGGCGGGATCGGCGGCGCCCCAGAGATTGTTGTCGAACCCTTCATAACGGGCGCGGAGCTCAAGGCCGAAGTCGGCGCCGACCGACTGGGCGGAAGCCGTCCCGCAAAGCCCCAGCGCCGCCACCAGGCCGGCCGCCGCCGTCCGCGGCGCCATGCGGCGTCGCGTTGCGTGGAAAGTCGTCATCTTGCTTGGTCCTAGAAGGGGCGCAGCAGGTGACGGACCACCGGCGGCCGGTCGCCGATGTGGAAAGCGTTGAGCAGGTCCTGCTCCACCCGGTCAGCGTTGGTGACCCGCGCGTGCTGGCGTTCGTGCTCCAGCCAGCTCTCGACCACGAAGGCCTCGACAACATGGCCTGGATCGGCGGCGTCTTCCCAGACATCCCAGCGGATGGCTCCGTCGCGGCGGCGCACGGCGCGGAAGCGACGCAGGGCGGCGATGAACGCGTCTCGTTGCTCAGGCGTCACGCGGTACTCTATCTCGATCATCACCGGACGGTCGCCATGCTCGGCGCCGGTCGTGTGCGGCTCGGCCCAATGGCCGGACGGCGTCAGGTCGGCGGGTTCTCCGGATGGCAGGCGCCAGACGAGGGCCAGCACCAAGGCGAGGATCTGACCGACGGCGGCGATCATCAAGGCGGTGGCCACATTGGTCCGCGCGGCCACGGAGCCCCAGATCAGGCTGCCGCCCGTCATCGCCCCCTGGAAGACCAATAGGTAGACCGCCAGGGCGCGGGCCTTCACCCAGCCCGGCGCGGCCATCTGGGCCGCAATGTTCAGCGAGGTCAGCATGCCGATCCAGGCCAGCCCCGCCGCCACCATCACCGCGCCGGCGACAAAGGCGTTGTGCGCCATGGCGAGACCAAGCCCGGCCAGGGCGAACAGGATCGTCGCGCCGATGGACAGGGCGTTGGCGCTGACCTTGCCACGCAGGCGGCGCAGCAGCAGAGCCCCGATGACCGCGCCAAAGCCCATACAACCCAGCAGGGCGCCATAGCCGGCGGCGTCGAGGCCAAGACCGCGACGCGCGATCAGCGGAAGCATGGCCCAAAGGGCGCTGCCAAAGAGGAAGAAGCCGACGGCGCGGATCAGCACCAGGCGCAGCGCCGGAGCGTTACGAGCGTATCGAACCCCCGCCTTCAGCGCGCCGATAAAGTGTTCGGGCGGCAGGGCGCCTGCGGCGGTCCGCCGCTTCCAGCCCACCAGCACGACCAGCACCGCCACCACTGAAACGGCGTTGAGGGCGAAGACCGCCGGCGTCCCGGCGAAGGCGACGATCACCCCGCCCAGGGCCGGACCGATCGCGCGGGCGATGTTCACGCCGAGACTGTTGAGCGCCACCGCGTCGGGCAGGGCGGGCTTGGCCACCAGTTCGGGCACGATGGCCTGAAACACCGGCGCGCTGAGGGCGGCGGCCACGCCGGCCACGAAGGTCGCGGTGAGCAGGACGGATGGGGTGGTCAGACCCAGGAAGGTCAGCAGCGCCAGCACCGCCGCGGCGGTCAGTCCGAGGATCTGGGCGGCGATCAGCAGACGTCGGCGATCAACGATGTCGGCCAGGGCGCCGGCCGGCAGGGCCAGCAGGAACATGGGCAAGGTGGTCGCCGCCTGGACCATGGCCACCATCAGGGGACTGGGCGACAGGGAAGTCATCAACCACCCGGCGCCCACATCATGCATCCAGGTGCCGATGTTGGAGACGATAGTGGCGATCCACAGCGCCCGGAAGAGGCCGTAGCTGAGGGGCGAGGAGGATGGTTCGTTCTTTGAGGCGGTCATGGCCGTCGCCCTTTCGAAATTGGTCAGCTTCGATGGAACGATAGGTCGACAGTTACCCACGAAGTAGTTGGATAAATCGCGAGGATTCTTTCCAGAAAATCGAAAAGAAGCCTCGAGTAGTTCTTCACGCTCGCTCCCGCTCCGCCAGGATCGCCGCCAAAACGAAGGCTCCAATCAGGCCCACATGCTCCAGGAAGGTGTTGGTCTCGTGGAAGCGGGCCACGGGGTCGGCCACGGTCCAGAACGGATGGGCGATGAGGGTGGCGATGGCGGTGAACACCCCCAACGCCCCGGCGCCCAGCCAGGACAGTCGCCCGGCGATGATCAGGGCCGAGCCGCCGACCTGGACCAGGATCGTTGACGCCACCGTCAGCCAGGCCGGTTGCAGCCCAAAGTGCGCGGCCTCGCCGAAGGCGGCGTCTAGATTGGCTAGCTTGGACAGGCCGCTCCACCAGAACGGCAGGGTAAGAAGGATCCTGGCGGCGACCGAGGTGGCGGCCGATCGCAGGATGGCGGCGACGGGTGCGAGCGTGTTCATGATCAGACCGCCCAGCAGCCGCAGCCCATCACGCCCCAGAAGGAACGCGCATCGGCTGTGGGAGCCTCGGCCGCATAGACCGAGGCGTGGTCATGGCCGTGGACGTTGCAGGCGCTGTCACACGAGCACGCGCGGCTGAGCGCTGCGGCCAGGCCCGTCTTGCCGTCGCCCCGGCTGCGGTTGTGATAGCCGCCGAAGGTGCGCACCGGCGACCAGTCCGGCATGGCCGGCGGCAGATCGGGCGCCAGCTTCGAAAAGCCGCCCTGCCCGTGCACCACCTTGCCGCCAAGGATGGTCAGCACCGCCGACAGATGGGCGATGGAATCCTCCGGGACCGAGAAATAGTCGTCGGACAGAACGGCCAGGTCGGCCAGTTGGCCAGCCTTGATCACGCCCTTCTTGCCCTCTTCGTTGGAGAACCAGGTGTTGCGCTCGGTCCAGAGACGAAGGGCCGTTTCGCGGTCCAGCAGATTGCGCTGCGGATAGAGACGCATGCCGCCCACCGTCTTGCCGGTCGTCAGCCAAGATAGCGAAACCCAGGGGTTGTAGCTGGCCACGCGGGTGGCGTCGGTGCCCGCGCCGACGGGCACGCCCGCGTTCAGCATCTTGGCGATCGGCGGGGTGCTTTGCGCCGCCCTCTCGCCATAGCGCTCGACGAAGTACTCGCCCTGATAGGCCATGCGGTGCTGGACGGCGATGCCGCCGCCGAGCGCGGCGATGCGGTCGATGTTGCGGTCGCTGATCGTCTCGGCGTGGTCGAAGAACCAGTGGAGGCCATTGAACGGAACCTCCTTGTTGACCTTCTCGAAGACGTTCAGGGCGCGATCGATGGTCTCGTCATAGGTGGCGTGCAGACGCCAGGGCCAGCGGTTCTCCGACAAGAGGCGGATCACTGGCTCAAGGTCGGTCTCCATGTTGGCCGGCATCTCAGGGCGCTCGACGCGGAAATCCTCGAAGTCGGCGGCGGAGTAGACGAGCATCTCGCCCGCTCCGTTATGACGGTAGGTGTCGTCGCCGTCGCCCGGCTTCACCTGCTTGGCCCAGCCGGCGAAATCGGCCAGCTCTTCCTTCGGCTTCTGGGTGAACAGGTTGTAGCTGATGCGTAGGGTCAGCTGGTCGTCGGCGTGCAGCTTCTCGATGATCTCGTAGTCGCCAGGATAGTTCTGGAAGCCGCCGCCCGCGTCGATGACGCCGGTCACGCCCAGGCGGTTCATCTCGCGCATGAAGTGGCGTGTGGAGTTGAGCTGGTACTCCTGGGGCAGCTTGGGGCCCTTGGCGAGGGTCGAGTACAGGATCGTGGCGTTCGGCTTGGCCAGCAGCAGCCCCGTCGGGTCGCCCGCCGCATCACGAACGATCTCGCCGCCCGGCGGGTTGGGCGTGTCCTTGGTGTAGCCCACCGCGCGAAGGGCGGCGGCGTTCAGCAGGGCCCGGTCATACAGGTGCAGGATGAACACCGGCGTGTCCGGCGCGGCGGCGTTGATCTCGTCGATCGTTGGCAGGCGCTTTTCGGCGAACTGATGCTCGGTGAAGCCGCCGACCACACGGACCCATTGCGGGGGCGGGGTGTTGGCGGCCTGCTTCTTCAGCATGGCCATGGCGTCGGCCAGGCTCGGTACGCCGTCCCAGCGCAGCTCCATGTTGTAGTTCAATCCGCCGCGGATGATGTGCATGTGGCTGTCGATCAGGCCGGGGATCACGCGGCGTCCGCCAGCGTCGATCACCCTGGCCTTGGGGGCGGCGGCGCGAACCTCGGCCTCCGAGCCGACCGCCAGGAACTTCCCGTCCCGGATGGCCACGGCCTGAGCGGTCGGGTTCTCGCGGTCGAGGGTGGTGACCTTGGCGTTGACGAGGATCAGATCGGTCATGGCGGCGTCCTTGGAGAAAGCGGGGGAGGCGAAGGCGGCTGCGGCGCTGGCAAGGGTCTGGCGGCGGGTGGGGCTGATCATGGGCGGTCGTTCCTGTCCTGCAGGTCCTGGCTCTGGGCCACGGGCGCGGCGTGGGCGGTCAGGCGCTTGGCGGTCGGGATCATCTGCTCGCCCAGCAGGATGCCGAGCAGACCAAGGAGAGCCACCATCGGGGGCGCGGGCGAGCGCACCCCCAGCAGGTGATAGATCAGGCCGACCAGGAGGCCTGCGCCGAGTGAGACGAAATAGATTTTCATGGCGCCGGCTCCCGATCGATTTTTAAGACTCAGCTTTGGACGAAGGCCAGCAGGTCGGCGTTGAACCGGTCCTGTTGGATCTGGGCCAGGCCATGCGACCCGCCTTCATAGACCTTGAGCTGTGCGCCCTTGACGATCTTGGACGAAAGCTCGCCCGAATTGCCGATCGGAACGATCTGGTCGTCGTCGCCGTGGATGATCAGGGTCGGCACGTCGATCTTCTTCAGGTCGTCGGTGTAGTCGACCTCGGAGAATTCGCGGATGCAGGCGTACTGCCCGACGATCGAACCGGCCATGCCCTGCGCCCAGAACGCTTGACGCAAGCCCTCGTCCGTCTCCGCACCCTCGCGGTTGAAGCCGTAGAAGGGGGTGGTCAGGTCGAGGTAGAACTTGGAGCGGTTGGTGGCGACACCGGCGCGAATGCCGTCGAACACCGAGATCGGCAGGCCGTTCGGATAGGCCTCGCTCTTGGCCATGGTCGGCGGCACCGCCCCGACCAGCACCATCTTGGCGACCCGGCCCGTGCCGTGGCGACCCACATAACGGGTGATCTCACCGCCGCCCGTGGAGTGGCCGACCAGGACCACACCCTTCAGATCCAGCGCCTCGATCACCGCCGCCAGATCATCGGCATAGGTGTCCATGTCGTTGCCGTCGGCGGTCTGGGCTGAGCGGCCGTGACCTCGGCGGTCATGAGCGACCACGCGGTAGCCCTGCTGGGCCATGAACAGCATCTGGCCATCCCAGGCGTCGCCCGACAGGGGCCAGCCGTGTGAAAAGACGATCGGTTGGCCGTCACGCGCCCCCCAATCCTTGAAGAAGATTTCGGCGCCGTCCTTGGTGGTGATGAAGCTCATCGGTCTGATCCTTTGATACGTGATGTCGGGAAAGCTCGGGCGCCGCGCCTGGCGGCGCCCGAGCCGTTTAGTGGCCGCCTTCTGAGGCGCCGAACATGGACTTGGCGTAGGTGATGCCGATGCCGTAGGCGCCCCCCACCTTGCGGGCGATCCCCGTGGTCAGGTCGTAGGTCTCGGCCCGGGCCCAGTCGCGTTGCAGCTCCAGCAGATATTGCAGCGCGGTGATCGGACGGGCGCCGGCCTGGACCATCCGGGCCACGGCGCGTTCATGCGCCTCTTCGGAGATGTCGCCCGAGGCGTCGGTGATGACATAGGCCTCGAAGCCTTGCTCCAGGGCCGACAGAACCGGGCCGACGATGCAGACGCTGGTCCACAGGCCGGCGAACACGAGACGCTCCTTGCCGATGCGGTTGACCTCATCGATCACCGCGGCGTCCTCCCAGGTGTTCATCGAGGTGCGGTCGAGCAGCTTCTGACCCGGGAAGGGAGCGGTGACTTCCTCGAACATCGGGCCGGAGAAGCTCTTCTCGGCGACCGTGGTCAGGATGGTCGGGACCTTGAAGCCGGCGGCGGCCTGAGCCACCAGCGAGGCGTTGTTGCGCAGCAGTTCCGGCGCGATGGACTTCGTGGCGAAGGCCATCTGGGACTGGAAGTCGATGAGGATCAGGGCGTGATCGTTCGGGGTCAGCAGACCCTTGGCGGCGGTCGGCGTGGCGGTGATGGTCATGGTCGTCTCCGTTGATTTCGCGTTGGCGATTGGCGGGACTGACTGTTCCCCCCGCCGGTGAGACCATTGGTAAGGGGACTTTCGTCGTCGATGTAGTTGGATAAAATCCGATCTACTATTCCATGAAATTGAAAAGCTGAGGGGTGGATAACGGCTTTGCGGTGGCTCGCCGTGGCCGTCCTCGTGTAGACCTGTGGGATGGTCCGGACCTTGAGAGAACCGTCTCCGTTTCCCGGAGGCTTCGTCGCCCGCTCCATCCTGGTCGTCGTGGCCGTGGTGGTGGTCCAACTGCTGGCCAGCGTGGCCTTCTACCAGGCGATCGATCGCCAGACCCTGCGTGAGGACCACGCCCGGCGCATCGCCGAGTTTCTGGTGGTGGGCGACCGGGTGAGTCTGTTGGAGGCCGATCTCCATGACGTGATGACCAGCCGCTATCTGGAGGCGTCAATCGCGGACCAGCAACCCACCTCGCCTGAACGCCGCGATCGCAACGCCGAGGCGATCGAAGGCTATGTACGGCTGTGGGAGCCGTCCCTGGCCGGGCGGCCGATGCGGCTATGGACCGAGAATTCCCCCGGCGGACGTCACGACCTTGTCGGCGCCATGGCGTTGAAGGACGGTCGCTGGCTGACCTTCCGTTCGAGCGACTTTCCGCGCAGTTGGCCGATCGCATTGCGCGCTGTGGCGACGACCCTGGTCTTCTCCCTCGCTTGCGTCGCGCTCGGCGGCTGGGCGCTGCGACAGCTCGGCGCCCCGCTCCGTCGCTTGGCTGAAGCCGCCCGCCGGATCGGTAAAGGGCCGGCTGTCCTGGTGACGCCGGAGGGTCCGCCCGAGCTGGCGGACCTGGGTCGCGCCTTCAACGACATGCAAGGGCGCATCACCGGCCTCATCGAGGACGAGGCCAGGGCCATGGAAGCCCTCAGCCATGACCTGCGCACCCCTCTCAGCCGCCTGAAATTGGCTTCCGATCTGATCGGGCCTACCGACGTCCGAGGCTTGGTGTCCGACAATGTCGACGAGCTTGAGGAGATGCTGCGCTCCTTGTCCGCCTGGCTGCGCGCGCAGCATCAGCCGAGCACGACGGAAGAGACGGATCTGGCGGCGCTCGTCCGACAGGTTCTGGCCCGGTGGCCCGAGGCGGCAAGCTATGAGGGGCCAGACAGCCTCGTGGCCCAAGCTCATCGAGGCCCGCTCGAACAGGCCCTGGTGCAACTCGTGGACAACGCCGTTCGGCATGGCGGCAGCGCGATCGTCCGCCTTGCGACCGTGGACGACGCGCCCCTGATCACGGTGCTGGACAACGGCCCCGGCCTATCGCCGGAAAGTTTGGCCCGGGTCTATGAGCCGTTCTTCCGGGGCGATCCCGCCCGGGCGCGAGACACCGCCGGCTTCGGCCTTGGCATCCCCACCGCCGACCGCCTGCTGCGCCGCTTCGGCGGGTCGCTTTCCATCGCCAATCGCGATAGCGGCGGCCTTGAGGCCAGGGTGCGCCCGCCGACCGCATGATCGACAGCATGGAACGCTCCAAACAACCTAGCGTTCGCTATGGGAAGGAGCGGTCGCATGGTTCAGCGTTTCTGTGTCGAAGCCTTTGAGAATGTGGGCGATCGCTCGCCCAGCCACACCGAGCTCGTCGGCAGCAGCGCCGAGGCCGAGCGCCGAGCTACAGCGCTCGGCTACCGGCACCCGGAGGTGAGAGTGATCGACCTTTCGGACGATGAACCACCGCCGCGACTGCAGGTTTCGGCGGTCTCTTCCTTCGAGGATCGCTTCCTACGCCTGCAATAGCCGATAGCTGCTCGATCCGTCACCGCTCGAGCATCGGCAGCACGTGTTCGGTTATCAACGCCTCGGTGACACCGTGAGGGTTGCGGACCCTGAAGTTCTCGGTCGTCACGACGACCACCGCCTCCAACTCCGGAAAAACGACCACCTTGTTGCCGCCGCTGCCCGACATCATCCAGGCCTTGCGTTCGGCGGCGGAGGATTTGAATGTCGGCAACCAGACAAGATAGCCATAGTTGCCGCGCCCGTCGGGTATGCTGACGTGCGGAGCGGTCATTGCGCGCACCCAGGCCTGCGGCAGAACCTGGCGCCCGTGCCAGCGGCCATCATCGAGAAGAAGTTGGCCCAAGGCCAAAAGATCGCGGCTGCGCAGGCCCAGGCCGCCGCCGCTCATCGCCAGACCGGTCGGCGAGGTCTGCCACTGCTCCCCCTCGACCCCTAGCGGAGCGAAGAGCGCCTCGCGAGCGAAGGCCTGCAACGGACGCCCCGTCGCCTTCTGAACCACCGCGCCGAGCGTCACGACGCCGGCCGTACAGTAGCTGAAGGAACGGCCGTAGGGCGACGCTTCGGGCTTGGGCGACCATTCAGGAAAGCCCTTGATCGGCAAATCCAGGGCGAATCTGGACCAGTCCTCGATCAGGTACATCCGCTCCTCGTTGCCACGCGAAAAGGTGTTGCTGTCGTCGCATTCGAGCAGCGAGCTCATGGTCAGGAAATCTTCGACCGTGATGCGCGCCTTGCGCGGATCGGGATGTTCGAACTTCGCGCGACCACGAATGAATGGCGCGACCGGCGCATCCACCCCCTTCAGGTCGCCCCGCGCTATGGCGGCGCCCACCAGCATCGCCGTCACCGTCTTGGTGACCGAGCGCGTGTTGCGTCTGGCCTCCGCGCCGCCGTCGTCGAAGTAGGCCTCGTGCACCAGGCGCCCGCGGCGCGCCACGAGCACGCTGGTGATCTTCTGGAACTTGCCCTCTCGTATTGAGGCGTCCATCGCCGCGCCTCCAAGGTCGGCCACTTGCGAAGTCGCGGCGGCCGTCGGCGTGGACAGAAGCGCCAGCGCAAGGATGGCGAAAATGGAATTGCGCATTTGAGAGCCCCCGAAACAGGGATGCTTCATGCCAGCGGGCCGGGCGGGCCGTCTTGAACAACTGCAACCGCTCAGGCGAAGGCGGTGCGATATCTGGCGGGAGTGACCCCGTAGATTGCGGCGAAGTCGCGGGTCAGGTGACTCTGATCGGCATACCCCGTGCGAAGAGCGGTTTCGGATAGAGCGACGCCGCGCGCCATTAGGTCAGCCGCTCTGTCCGCGCGAGCGATGCGGATAGCGGCGGCGGGCGAGCAACCGAAGTGGCGCCGGTAGCGGCGGGCGAGGCTGACGGGATGGACGCCTACTTCTCGCGCGATCTGGCGAACCTCCAGACCGGCCTGGACGCAGACATCCCAGATCAATTCCTTGGCTCGCGAAAGCCACTCCGGCGCAGGATCCTCGTCCAGCTCAGCGGCCGTGAGGACCGCCCCCGCCATGTCGAGCACGAGACCCTCGACGGCGAGTTCGTCACCCGCCGCCAGTCGCGACAGGCGACCGACAAGAAGGCGGGCCGCCGCGCTCTCGCGATACCCCCTCAGAAGGGCCGGATCACCTTGGCCCACGCCCCGCGGCGGCATGAAGCTGACCGAGAGGAAGCGGCCGCCGGGCCGGTCGAAGGAGTCGCTATGCTCCACCCCTGGCGGATTCCAGATCAGGACGCCCGGTTTGAAGGCTACGTCGCGAGGCGCGTGTGCGTCATGCGCGAGACTTCTGTATCCGCCGTCCAGCGCCAGCACGAAGTGAGAATCGACGTGGACGTGGGTGGGCACGCCCTCGGGCGGCAGGCTGGCGCGCCAAAGTCCGACCTTAAATCCCGCCACCTCCACGGCGCGGGATTGGTCTCCCAGGAATGCGCCTGACAACAATGACGGGTGAGCCATTGCGGCAGGCTAGCAAAAGACGGCCCGCCCCGCATAGGGACGGGCCGTTGTTAGCGGGCTTCGATAGGCTTAGCGATAATAGTCGCCCGGGCAGGGGTCGCCCTTGGCGACTTGGTTACCGACCACGCCGCCGACCACGCCGCCAGCGATGGTGCCGGCGGTGTTGGAGCTATTGCCGGCGATAGCGCTGCCGGCCAGTGCGCCCAGAGCGGCGCCGGCGACGGTGCCTGCGGCTCGCTGATTGGCGCGCTCGCCGCGGCAGCGATCTTCATAGGACGAGTAGCGGTTGCCATAGCCGTATCCGCCGCTGCTGGCGCAGGCGGAGAGGCTGGTGATGGCGGCTGCGGACAGCAGCATCGCGGTGACGATACGCATGATGTTTCTCCACGGTCCGGATGACCTTGGGGAACGAATGCGGGCCGGCGGCGCAGGTTCCAGCGAAACTAAGCGGGGACGCCGTCCGAAAGCAGGCCGTCGAAGTAACTGATGGTCTTGCGGAGCCCGTCTTCGAGATGAACGCTCGGCTCCCAATCAAGCAGAGCGCGGGCTTTGTCGATGTTGGGTTGACGCTGGCGCGGGTCGTCCGACGGCAACGGCTTGTAGATCAGCTTCGACGACGAACCCGTCAGGGCGATCACCTTCTCGGCCAGGGCCTTGATGGTGAACTCGCCGGGATTACCCAGGTTGATCGGACCGGTGACGTCGTCGTCAGTCCCCATAAGCCGCAGGAAGCCCCCCACCAAATCGTCCACGTAGCAGAACGAGCGCGTCTGGGCGCCGTCGCCGTAGAGGGTGATGTCCTCGCCCTTAAGCGCCTGGACGATGAAGTTCGAGACCACGCGACCATCGTTCGGGTGCATGCGCGGGCCATAGGTGTTGAAGATCCGCGCCACCTTGATCCGCAGCTTATGCTGGCGGTGGTAGTCGAAGAACAGGGTCTCGGCGCAGCGCTTGCCCTCATCGTAGCAGGAGCGGATGCCGATGGGGTTCACATTGCCCCAGTACTCCTCCGGCTGCGGGTGCCAGGTCGGGTCGCCATAGACCTCGCTGGTGGAGGCCTGAAAGATCTTGGCGCGGCGGCGCTTGGCGAGACCCAGCATGTTGATGGCCCCATGGACCGAGGTCTTGGTCGTCTGCACGGGATCATGCTGGTAGTGGATCGGGCTGGCCGGGCAGGCGAGATTGTAGATCTCGTCCACTTCCACGAAGAGCGGGAAGGTCACGTCGTGACGCAGAAGCTCGAAGGCTGGGTTGTCCAGCAGGTGCGCCACGTTGCGGCGGGAGCCGGTGTAGTAGTTGTCCAGACAAAGGACCTCGTGCCCGGCTTCGAGCAGCCGCTCGCACAGGTGAGAGCCGATGAAACCGGCGCCGCCGGTGACCAGAACGCGTTTGCCGTGCATCAGACTCGCCTCTCCCTTGACCTTGGGATCGCTGACCTGCGCCAGGGTGTCAACGGCGGCGGTCAGTAGCCTCGGACCAAGTCGACGCTTTGCGGCAGCACGCCTTGCGCCAGCCAGCGCCTGATATTGTCGGCGACGATGGCCGACGCGGTCCGCCGATCAGTGACCGCCGAGATATGCGGCAGGACGGTCACGCCCGGATGCGTCCATAGTAGCGATTCCGCTGGCAGGGGCTCCTCGTCAAAAACGTCGAGCACCGCGTGGGACAGACGTCTCCGATCCAGTGCGGCGAGAAGCGCCTGCGTCTCGATGATCGGTCCTCGAGCAAAGTTGATGAGCGCTGCGCCCGGCTTCATCCAACCCACGCGCTCCTCATTCAGAAGACCCCGAGTCTGCGGCGTCAGGGGCGTGAGGCACACCACGATGTCGGCCGCGGACAGCACGTGGCGCAGGTCCGTGCCGGCGTCGACGCCGCGAATAGCCTTGGGCGACCGACTCCAGCCCATGACCCTGAAGCCCGCCTCCGACAGACGACGCGCCGCGGCCGCGCCAAGCGCGCCAAGGCCGAGCAGGCCGACGACCGTCTCGTCCGGCCGCCGATAGGGCCTGGGCTCCCAGCGTCGCGCCTTCTGAGAGGCCGCATAGGCGGGCATGTCGCGCTGGAGGTAGTAGGTCCACGCCAAGACCGCCTCCGCCATGGTCCGGGCCAGCTCGGGATCGACAAGGCGTACTATGGGCGGCGCATCCCCGCCCAGCTCCGCTACTAACCGCTCCACCCCCGCCCAAGTGCTGTGCACCCATTTGAGGTTCGGCAGCAGCGCCAAGTCCGCCGGGTACGGATTGGCGACGATGGCGACCTCGACGCCCGCCCTCGCCTGAACGTCCAACTCCCGCAGCGCCAGCACCGACAGTTCCGGCATGGCCGCGCGGAGCGAGGCCAGCCATTGCGTTTCCGCCTCGGCGGGCAGTCGGTTGACGAAGGCGATCGGCGTCATTGGGAGAAAACCGCATCCATGTCGGCGAAGCCCTTGATCTCGATCGGGTTGCCGCTGGGATCGACGAAGAACATCGTCCTCTGCTCGCCTGGCTCACCGGCGAAGCGCACCACCGGCGGGATTTCGAACACCGTGCCGGCCGCGATCATTCGATCGCTCAGCGCCACCCATTCCGCCAACGGCAGCACCACCCCGAAATGCGGCATCAGCACCATATGGTCACCCACCTTGCCGGTTCGCCCCGTGGCGAAGGGCTGCCCAAGATGAAGGGACAGCTGGTGTCCGAAAAAGTCGAAGTCGACCCAGGTCTCGGTGCTACGCCCCTCGCGGCATCCCAGAACCTCTCCATAGAACCGGCGCGACGCGTCGAGGTCGGTGACATGAAAGGCGAAGTGAAACGGGTGCGGCATGGTGAAGCTTCCGGCGGTGATCCTTCTGCTCTTAGCTGTGCAAGCCATCCCCGGCGAGGCTAGATAGCCGCCGAGACGATCCGGGGGGACTTTGTGATGACGCGCGTCGGCCTGATCCTTTGCCTCGCCCTTGCCACCACGGCCTGCGCCAAGCCGCCGGAAGTGATCGCCAAGGGCGACTTGGGCGCGGTGCGCGGCAAGCGTGTCGCCCTGCTGGCCGTTCCGGGAGCCAGCGGCCCCGCAGATCAGCCGGTGATGACCCGGCTGCAGGCTTTGGGCGCCCAACCGTCCAGTGAAAAGCCGGAAATCCTGATCCAGGTCGCGCTAGGCGATCTGCCCGCGGCCGTCGGCGTATCGGCCGGCGCGGGGGCCGAGGAAACACCAAAGGCCTGGATCTCCGCCCCTGGCCGTTCGCGCATGGGTCAGGCGCGGCCGGGCCAATCCCTGTCTGTCGTCGGCCTCGACGCCGCCACCGGCCTGCCGGCCTTTCAGATCACCGCCACTGACCACCGCAAGGCCGCGGACGCCAAGACGCTGAATCGGCTTTTAGACGCCGCCCTGCCGGTCACGCCGCCGGCAAGCTGACCACGAACACAGCGCCCTCACCGGATGCGCTGCGCAAGACCACCTGACCGCCGTGGCGGGTGACGGCCGTGCGCACGAAGGCGAGACCAAGGCCCACCCCGTCGGTCTGCGCCTGAGGCCGCTCGAACGCCGAGAAGGCGCCGAAAAGGGCCGCCTGCTCTTCGGCAGTAAAGCCGGGTCCCTCGTCGGCCACCGCTATCTCTACGTCGCCGCCCGTCGCCATTGCGCTCAGCCGAATGGTCGAGCCTTCCGGCCCGTACTTCACGGCGTTGCTCAATAGGTTGACGAAGACGCGGGTGAGAAGCTCCCGATCGCCGCGCACCCAGCGCGGTTCATCCAGGCCCGACTGCGCGATGGTCATGCCGCGCTGACGACTTTGCGGCCAAAGCTCGTCCGCCGCCTCCATGAGCACATCGCTGATATCAACCTCTTCAAAGCGAGGCGTCGCGTCCTCCGCGCGCGCCAGCCGCACGAAGCCGTCGGCGAGCGCGAGAGTGCGGCGGGCGTAGGTCGCGATGCGTTCACCCAGACCCGCCTCCACAGCCTTGCCCGGCGAACTCTGCAACAGAGCCAAGATCGAGGTTTGCGGCGAGCGCATGTCATGAGTCAAAAGCTGCAGCGCCTGCTCGCGATGTCGCAGGGCGGCCTTCAGCACCGTCACGTCGGCCAGACGGACAATCCACCCGGCTGGCGCGCCGCTCTCGTCCAGCCGCCAAACCGACTGCATTTCGAACACGCGGTCATCGGCGAGGATCAACTCCACCGGCTGAGCGGCTTGCCGAGGCGGCCAGACTTCAAGCTCAGGCCCCTGCCGCGGCGACAGTTCGGCGATCAGGTCCGATGCGATCCTGCCTCGCACGGTCTCGCCAAAAAGAGCGCGCGCCGCGCCGTTGGCGGCCAGCACGCGTCTGTCGGGATCAAGCACCAAGGTGGCGTCGGGCAGGCTGAACAGGGCATCGGCCGCGAACCGCCGCAGATCATCGACCTGCTCGATGGCCAGGCTGATGTCCTCCATCTGCCGCGCTAGAACATCGCCCCCACCCTCGCCGGAGACAACCGCCGTCTCGCTGCCAGCGAGCCGCGCCTTCAACCGCGCCAACTCCGCGGCCAGACCGTCGCTTGTGGCGGCCAGCCGCCGCCAGCCCCAAAGGGGGAAAACCAAGGCCAAGCCCGCCAACCCGGCCGCCGGCGGCAGCCAAAAGCCAAGACCATAGGCGGCGAGGCTGGCGCCAAGCAGCACAACGGCCAAGCCCGCGCCCAGCAGCAAGGTCCAGCGCGGCGGCGCCAACAGGAAGGCGGCCAGCAGAAGCCACAAAGGCAAGATACTGACCGCGATCACCATCGCGCGAGGCGCGTCCTCGACCAGGTGGCCGCCCAGCAGGTTGTCGATGACATTGGCCTGAAGCTCGACCCCAGGCATGTTCGCCGCGCCGCCGCTGAGCGGTGTCGGGAAGCGCTCGCCCAGTCCCGCCGCTGTCGCCCCGACCAGGACGATGCGGCGCTTGATGAAGGCGTCCGGGACCTCCCCTGCCAGAACACTGGCGAAAGAGACTGTCGCATAGCCGGCCTTCGGATCCGCGAACCGGATCAGGGACGGCGAGATCGGCTGCAGCGTCGAGGCAGCGAGATCGGAGGCGAGCACCCAGGCTAGCGACGGCGCTTGCACAGCGCCAAACGCCGCTCTGCGCACCAGTCCGTCGGCGTCGAGATGAACATCGACCGCACCCGTGCCGGCGGCGCGTTCGGCGAGAATCGGGATCGGCGGCGCCGGCGCCGGATCCGCAAGGATCGGCAGATAGACCCGCGCGCGCTCCATAGCCCTCGCCAAGGCGGCGTCCTGAGCGGAATTCGCCGCGCCCTCCGTGAACAGCACGTCGTAGAGAATGGCGCGTGGCTGGGCCTTTCCCAGGCGCTCGATCAGGGCGGCGTGTTGCTCCCTCGGCCATGGCCACGCGCCCAGCTTGGCAAGGCTGGCGTCATCGATGGCCACCACTAGGATTTCCGAGCCGGCGGTGCGGGGGAACAGTCGCGCCGCTACGTCATGGATCAGATTGTCAGCGCGGGTGGTGAGCGCGAAACCCGCCAGGGCGGCGACGGCCAATGTGGAGATCAGGGCTACAGCGGCCCATTCAGCCAAGACGCGTCGACTAACGCCCCGCAGAGCCTTCGCTCGCATGGCTTACTGCCCGATGCGCAGCTGCTGAACCGGACCAAGCTTCTGGGTGAAGGCGCCGTCCTTGTAGCGGACCGACACCACGCGCCAGTACCAGGCGCCGGCCGCCAGGTTGGTCACGGTCGCTTGCGGCTCTGTCAGCCCCGGCTGATCGACCGTGAGCGACGCCATCTGCGGATCGTCCGAAAGCTGGAAGCGATAGGTGCGCACGCCCTCGCCCGTCGCGTTCCAGCGGAACAGGAAGCGGCGCATCTTGCGATCGCCTTCCGGCTGCGGCGGCGCGCCGGGCTCGAGGACATTGAGCGTGCGATCGAAACTGTACACGCTCGGCAGGCCTTCCAGCCCGTTGCGGTCCACTGCGGTGAGGCGGACGAAATAGGTGCCGTCGCGGAGAGACGGGAACACGGCCTGGCCGTCTTGGCTGTCGCCCTCGGCGAAGAGATCGACGAAGCCCGCGTCGTTGGCCAGCTGGAAGCGGTAGCTGACCGCGCCGTCCGCCGGTTTGGCGGCGAAGCGAAGCTGCGGCTCCTCTTGCACCGCGCCCCCGGGCGCGAGATCCGGCGCGGGCAGCAGAGCGGAAGGCTCTTTGATCCCCTGAGCGCCGGCGGTGACTCCGAAAGCGGCCTTGACGGGGATTTCCGCAGCTGTGGTCGCGGCCGAGCCGACGCCAACCAGGCCCTCGATCACTTCAGTGGCGGAGCGGTCGCCGGCCTCCGCATGGACCACCCGGAACTCCGTGCCTCGGACCGCCGTCACCGACAGCGGCGTGCGGACGCGGAACTGCGAGCCAGCGTTCTCGGCCGGCGTGGCGCTGATGCCGCTGCGGCCGTTCTCAAGCTCGAACAGTCTCTGAAGGCTGCCGTCCAGCAGAAGGCGGCGCAACTGCACGATCCGCATGCGGGAGTTCGACGGGAGCGTCACCCGCGATCCGTCAGCCAGCTGGAAGGTGGCGAAGGAATTGGCCCCGGTGATCAGACGATGGCCTTCGAAAATCTGAGCATCGCGAACGGCGGGGACGGCGCCGCCTCGACCGTCCTGCAGCGTGACCGCTCCACTGACCGCCACCAGGCGCGCCTCGATCGGCTCGAACCTCAGGAGCTGCGGTTCGATCTTCAGGGTGGAGCCGACCCGCAGAGCGCGCACATTCCTCACACCGCTGGCGGTGCGTACTCGCTTGTAGTCGTTGAGCCGGATCAGATAGCGCTGAGCCAGGGAGTAGAGGTTGTCGCCCTGCCGCACGACATAGGCGATCGGCGTCTCGGCCGGCGGCGGCGCGGGCGCGGCGAAGGCCGGTGTAGCGAGCATGGCCAACGCGGCCAGGGCGATGGCTGAAGCTTTCATTGGTCTTGCAGGCTCATTGAGGCGGCGGCCATCTCACAAGGCTCCAGGCGATAGCCGAAGCCATAGACGGTCACGAGGCGAAACCCATTGTCCGGCCGCAACGAAAGCTTGCTGCGCAGACGCGAGACATGGGCGTCAAGGGTGCGGCTCTCCAGGTCCGGGCGCTGACCCCAGATCTTATGGAGAAGGTATTCCCGCGACAGGGCGCGGCCGGCGTTGGCGAACAGTTGGCGAGCCAGCTGGAACTCCTTGGCCGTCATCACCACCGCCTGGCCGCCCAGCTGGATCGTGTCGCTGGCGGGGTCCAGGCGATAGGCGCCGAACTGCTCCGGCGCATCGGCTGACAGGGTGCGGTTCAGGCGGCGGACCAGCGCGTTGACGCGCGCCAAAAGCACGGCGGGATCGGCCGGCTTTACGATGTAGTCATCGGCCCCTCCGTTGAGGCCGGCGACCACATCGCCTTCCTGCGACCGGCTTGTCACCAGCAGGACCGGCGGCGGCGCGGCCGGCAGGGCGTTCATGGCGGCGATCACCTGCAGCCCGTCCATGCCCGGCATGTTCCAATCGACAATGACGAGATCGAAGGTCTGGCGGCGAAAGGCGTTGAGGAAGTCCTGAGGGCGATTGAAGCACGCGCAGGTCCATCCCGCGGCCTCCAACAGACCGCGTGCGAGCGCGTTGTGCGTATCGTCATCATCGAGCAGGGCGACCTGCATTCGCCTTCCCCCGTCGCTCGCATCCGCGATAGGCGCGAGCCGCGCTTACTCATAGTGAAGCTTCGTCTGGCGCAACCCTAAAATGCAGAAATCCGGCAGGGCGAAGTGTCGCGTTTCGCTTCGTGAAGATTGCGCGACCAATCCTCTCGAAAGTCGAAATTTCCCAGCAAAATCAAATGTAAAGCATTGTAAAATCTAAGCTTCACCACCGTGAATTAAGGCCAAGCTCGTGGCACCTCTCCCCGCACACAAGACGGGGGACCGGCATATGGGCAATCTGGTGATGATGCGGGCGGGGGACTGCGGTCCTGACGTGCGCGGCCTGTTCACGAAGATCGAGCAGACCAGCCTCGCCTATTACGAGTTCGAGCAGATCGATACCGCGACGGAAGCGCCGACGGCGGGCGTTTCACGTGAGGCAGGCCTGTTGCGCAGCTGGCGCTCTCCTGAAGCGGAGCCCTCGGCCTGCGCCCATGCTCGACTGGACGCGCTGTTCGCACGTCTGTCCGCTCACAGCGGCGCCTAACCATGGCCCGGCGGCTTCCCACCACAATCAGGCTGTGGCGGAGCATCCTGCGCATCAACATGACGGCGGGATCGATCCTCGCCATCGGCGCGGTGATCTTCGTGACCGCCCTCCAGCCCGACGGCGCCATGGCCTTTATCGGATTGGGCCTCGCCGCGGTCGGCGCCGTCCACGCTTGGATCAGCGCCAGCGCCCTGCACCGGCTATATTGGCGCTGGGTCGCCGCCAGCGAGGAATAGCCGATGCTGCGAGCCCTCGCCCGCGCCCTGCGGCGCCTTTGGTCCGGTCCTGACGAGCCTCGGATGGACGCGGATTTGGTGCCGCACTTCCCCGGCAGGGAGCCGCCGAAGCCGCGCCCTCGCCCATGGTCGGTTCGCCGCACGATCGTCTTCGCCCTGGTGGTCTGCATCCCGATCTGGGTGCTGGTCGCCTGGCTCCTCTGGCGCTAGCGGCCGATCAGGCGCTCGCGGCTAGCGCCGAGGTCACGCCTTCGCCTCGGCCTTGATCGGACGAGAAACCGCCTCGGGCACAGGGGCGGGACAGTGGGTCTTCAGGAACTCATCGTGACTGGGCAGCTTGTCGACGAAGGACTTCATCATCGGCGCGGCCTTGTTGAGGATGTCCTCGATCGCGCCATACGGAACCCGATCGACCAGTTGCTGATAGCGCTGCGGCCGGATGCCCATGCCTTCCATCACCGACTGCCAAGACGGCGCGCGGAACATGTCGTCGACGCCGTCACGCAGGACTCCGTGGGCCTTGAAGAGTTCGATGCGCTCTTTGAGGCTCTGGGGAAGCTCAACCTCACGATAGGCGCGCCAGAACGGCGTGTCGTCGCGTTCGGACGTTCGGTAGTGCAGGACGATGAAGTCCCGGATTTCCTCGTAGTCCATGGCCATCCGGCGGTTGTATTCCGCCGCCAGCGCCGGATCGAAGCTCTTGTCCGGGAAAAAGCGCAGCAGAAAGTCCATGCCACGATAAATCAGGTGCAGTGCCGTGGACTCCAGCGGCTCAATGAAGCCGCCGGCCAACCCTACGGCGATACAGTTCTTGTTCCACAGCTGCTTGCGCATGCCGCTCTTGAACCCGAGCACCCACGGCTCGCGCAGCACCTCGCCTTCCACCTGGCTGAGCAGAGTCCCGATCGCCTCGTCGTCGCTGCAGTATTTGCTGCAAAAGACGTAGCCGTTGCCCGCGCGATGCTGCAGAGGGATGCGCCAGCGCCAGCCGAAGTCCTGCGCCGCCGCCAGGGTGTAGGGGTGCGGAGGATTGATGTTGATGGTCTGGGTGGCCACAGCGCGGTCGCACAGCAGCACGTCGGACCAGTCCAGGAACTCGGTGCCCAGGGTCTTGCCGTTCAGGATCGAGCGGAAGCCCGAGCAATCGATGAACATTTCACCGGCGACCTCGCGGCCATCCTTGAGGATCACCTTCTCGATACCGCCGTCCGGACGGGTCACTACGTCGTCGACCATGCCCTCGGTGCGCTTGACCCCTCGGGCCTCTGCGAAGTTGCGCAGGTACTTGGCGATTAGATGCGCGTCGATGTGGACGGCGTAGCTGGCGCTGGCGGCGGGGGTGCCCTGGGCCTGCGACGGCAGCATGAATTTCCACTGATCGGCCATCACGCCCGCTGGCGCGAAGTCGATCAGCGACGAAGGGTGGCCGTTGGCCTTGGCGCGAAGCCAGCAGTGATAGAATTCGTTGGCGCCGATCGGGCCGCCGATCTTGCCGAACGGGTGGTAGTAGACCTCGTCCTTCTTGCGCCAATTTTCGAAGCGGATCGCCAGCTTGAAGCTGGCCTGGGTGGCCTGGATGAACTCGCGCTCATCGATCCCCAAGCTGTTGATCAGCTGCAGGAACGGCGGGATCGTCGATTCGCCGACGCCGACTGTGCCGATCTCCTCGGACTCTACCAACTCGATTTCGCAGGAGCCGTCCTGGAAATAGTGGCTGAGCATGGCGGCCGAGATCCACCCGGCTGAGCCGCCGCCGATGATGACGATCTTCTTGATCGCGTTGGGGTTGGTGTCCGTCATGGCCGTTTCCTAGCTCGGTTTCTTTTCTTGGCCGCGCCTGCGAATCTCGGCGCGGCGATCGTGTCAGTTGAGACTCAAGCGGTCGCGTCCGCCAGTTCCGGCAGATAGGGGCCGCAGTGGCGTTCGAGGAAATCCTGGTGGGTCGGCGCATCATCGACCGTCCTGGCGACCGACCGACGCATTTCTTCCAGGCTGCGGGCCAGCCCCTCGGCGTCGAGAGCGTCCACCGCCGGATCGTAGTCGTCGGGCATGATCCCGAAGCCGTCATAGATCGCCAGCCAGCTCGGCGGAGAGAACATCTCCCAGCGGTAGCGAATGAAGTGCCCGCGGCTTTTGAACATCTCGATCTTGTGGGCCAGGGTGTCGGGGATTTCGGCGTCCCGGCAATGGCGCCAGAACGGCGTGTCGGCCCGTTGCGCCGCCTTGTAGTGCAGGATGATGAAGTCCCGGACCCGTTCGAACTCGCGCTTGGACCAGTCATTGAATTCGTCGATCAGGCGCGGGTCGAAGCGGCGGTCTGGGAACAGCTGCTTGATCTTCTCGATGCCCGTCTCGATCAGGGCGATGCTGGTGCTTTCCAGCGGTTCGAGGAAGCCCGAGGCCAGGCCCAGGGTCACGCAGTTCTTATTCCAGGCCTTGATCCGCCGTCCGGGCATGAACCGGATGGGGCGCGGCTCGAACAGCAGCTTGTCGGGAATGGTCGAGACAAGCTCGACCTTGGCGGCGTCGTCCTCGATGAAGCGGCTGGAATAGACATAGCCGTTGCCGAAACGGTGACGCAGCGGGATGCGCCAGCGCCAGCCCGACGACAGGGCGAGCACATCGGTGCAGGAAGGCGGGTTGGGCGTCCCCACGCTCTGCACCGCCAGGGCGCGGTCGCAGAACAGCCAATGGCTCCAGTCCTCGTAGCCGGTCTTCAGGGTCTGCTCGATCAACAGGCCCCGGAAGCCGGAGCAGTCGATGAACAGCTCGCCCTCTACCAAGCGACCGTCGTTGAGCTCGACCGAGGTGATGAACCCGTCCTCGGGACGCTGGTTGACCTTGCCTATGGTGCCCTCGATCCGCCGTACGCCGTCCGCCTCTGCGGTCTTGCGCATGAGCTGGGCGAACAGACCGGCGTCGAAGTGGAGGGCCCAGTCAAAGATCGACAGGCTGGACGGTGGATTCGGCGAAGGCGTGGTGAACTTGCCCGCCGCCGCCAGACTGGCGCCCAGGCTATATTCGCCTAACGGTCCGGCCTTTTTGGCCAGGCGCATCTTCAGCCAGTAGTGATGAAAGCCGACGCCGCGCACGTCCTGGCCATAGAGCCCGAACGGATGGACGAAAGACGAGCCCGGCGCGTTCCAGTCCCGAAACCGGATGCCCAGCTTGCAGGTCCCCTGCGTCGCTTTCAGCACGTCCAGATCGGTCAGGCCAAGGGCCTGGTAGAACCGCCGGATGGTGGGAATGGTCGCTTCGCCCACCCCGATCGTGCCGATCTCGGCGGACTCGATCAGGGTGATGTCGATAGGCAGTTTGTGGAAATGTCGCCGAAGATTGGCGGCCGCCATCCACCCAGCGGTGCCCCCGCCGACGATGACGATGCTTTGGATTCGGTTGTCCGCCACGTCGGCCTCCCGGTCCGATCTTTCCCTGCATAAAAAAGGCCGCCGTGAGATTTGTCACGGCGGCCTTTGCTGGTTTGAAACCTAGCTTACCAGCGGGCGCGGACGCCCAGGGTGTAGCGAGGCTCGAACTCGTTCTGCCAGACGTACTGGGTCTGACCTTTGGCGAAGCGAGCGTAGTAGTTCTCGATCTCGCCGGTGACGTTGGAGCCGTTGAAGTAGACGGTCACGTTGTCACGCACGGCGTAGCTGACGTTCACGTCCACATAGCTCGTGGAGTCCTGGAAGATCGGGATATTGTTGCTCATCACCTCTTGCAGGCGGGCGCTGCGGAAGTTGTAGGCCACGCGGACCTGCAGCTTGTCGTCCTGGTACCAGCCGATCAGGTTGAACTGGTTCTTGGAGTTCTGGGCGAAGGGCAGCTTCTCGCCGTCCACGCCGAGACGCGACTCCTCGCTGGGCGAGTAGGTGTAGTTGGTGTCGAAGCCGAAGTTCTCGAGGATAGGCGAGGTGATGAAGTCGCTCAGAGCGACCTTGGCGCCGACTTCAAGACCCTTCACCTCGCCGCCGTCGCCCTGGATCGGCAGGGTGACGTTGACAGGGCGACGAATGACGCCGTCCTGATCGGGGAAGCTGCCGCTGGTAACGCCGTTGGTGACGAAGCTGTCGATCTTCAGCAGGAAGGCCGAGACCGAGACCATCGAGGCCTGACCGACGTAGTACTCAAGCGCGGCGTCGAAGTTGTCCGAGCGCCAGGGGTTGAGGTTCGGGTTGCCCTTGGCTTCCGCGCTGGTGACGATGCGGATGCCCAGGCCGGGATCATCGGCCGTGTTGATCTTCAGCGCGCCGCCGTAGTTCAGCAGATCGAGCGGCTGCATCGTCTTGGAGTACGAGAAGCGCGCCTTGAAGCTGTCGGTGATGGCGTACTGGGCGTTAATCGACGGCAGGAGGTCGGTGTACTTGCGACGGGTGACCGTATCGCCCGCATCGGCGTTGGTGTCGCCGTAGTTGCGGGTCTCGCCGGTGATGTTCTGGCGCACCAGCAGTTCGGTGCGGATCAGCTTCAGGCCCATGTCGCCCGACAGCTTGCCGAGGGCGAAGTTGGTCGCCACGTAGCCGCTCTGCTCACGCAGATCGACATCGTAGGATTCCCCCGGAACCGTGACGCGGATGGCGCCGCCGAACACCTTCTTGTGGAAGGCGGCCGGGTTATCGAAGTCACGCGGATCGACCGCCCACACGCCCGGCAGGCCAGCGGTGACGCCGCCGTAGTTATCAACCCAGATGACGTTGTTGTAGGTGTCGAGGCGGGTCGGCGCGTTGACGGTGTAGGGCTGGAATTTACGCGCGCCGGTCAGCGGATCGATGATGAACTCGCCGGCCTGGCACTGGCTTTGGTCCATCACGACGTCGATGGCCTTCCACTGAGCCTCGCAGCCGCCGGCCGGAACCGGCGTGCCGTTGGCCTGCACCGCACCCGGAACGCCGCCGTAGAAGCCGGAGAAGAGGTGGAACTGCTCGGCCTCCACCGAGCGGTCGCTGATACGCGCGCCCACGTCGATATTGGTGATGAAGCCCAGGAACGGCTCGTCCTGGAACTTATAGTGGCCGTCGGCGCGGAACACCGACATCTCCGACTGGATCTCGTTGTTGCCTTCAGACGAGAACGCGCCGATCGCGTAGCTGTCCTTGTTGGCCATGTAGTCCTTCAGCGTCTTGCCGGCGCCGAGGCCGCCGCTGATCGGGCGGTCGAAGCCGCTCCAAACCGCCTTGTCGCCCGAGATGTTGTAGTGAAGCTGCGGGTTCTCACCGTAGCCCAGCGGGTTCGGATCGACGAACCGGCCGCCGGCGCTGCCGACGATGCCGTTGGTGTAGCGGGTCGGGAACTTCGACGCGATGGCGGTCGGATAGAAGGTGCCGCGCGTACGGTCGGTAGCGTCACGGAACAGGGTGAAGCGGCCCGGCGCATAACGCCAGTTGCTCAGATCGCCCTGGGCCTGGCCGTTCATGCTGAGACGGTCGCCATCGGCGTAGATCGCGCGGACTTCGGCGGTGAACGGACCGTCGTTGTCGTAGTTCAGTTCGAGATTGAAGTTCTTGGTTTCGGACTTGGTGACGCGGTTCACCGAGAACGAGTTCACCCACCAGGCGTCGATGTCATACTCGTCCACGGCCAACCACGGACGACCGCCGCTGCTGACGCCGGTGTTCTGCGACACCGTCGGACGGGTCCACACGCCGAAGGCGTCGCCGGACCAGCGGTTGGAGATGTTGACGCCGACCTTGCGATCGTACTCGTCGAGCTTGGCGTAGAAGCCTTCCGCCACCAGGGTGAAACCTTCGCCCAGATCGAACTCGAAGGCGCCGTTCACGGCCAGACGCTCCCGCTCGACCGTGCGGGCGAAGCTTTCGAAGCCGTGCGGCGAGATGAAGTTGTTCGGGTTGGAGCCGCCCCAGTCGTTGTTGCCCGACAGGGAGACGGTGCCCGAATAGTTGTTTCCAAGGTTGGCGTTGCTCGCCGCCACGCCCACCAGGGCTCCGACGCGGTCATTGCGCCACGAGGCCAGGGCGTTGACCAGCCAGTCGTCCTTCTTGGTGTCGTCGCCGCGTTGGTACTCGGCGCCGCCGCTAAGTTGCAGGCCCGACGGCATCTGGAACGGACGGCGGGTGCGCAGGTCGATGGTGCCCGAGATGCCTGACAGGGCGTTGTTCGGGTCGGTGGTCTTGTAGACCAGCACCTGGTTCATCAGCTGGGCGGGAACGTCGGTCAGGTTCGGCTGGGCTTCGCCCATGTTGCCGGCGCTGAGATACTGCTCGCCGTTCAGCAGGGTGATGACCTGCCTCAGACCGCGGATATTGACGGTCGCGCCTTCACCGGCGTTGCGCTGAATCTGGATGCCCGACACCCGTTGCAGGGCGTCGGCGATGGTGACGTCCGGCAGCTTGCCGATATCTTCCGACGAGATCGCGTCGACGAGCGCGGTTTCGGTCCGCTTCACGTCCACCGACTTCATCTGCGAACCACGGATGCCCGTGACGATAAGCTCTTCGACTTCGGCGTCTTGAGCGTGCGCGATGGTCGAGATCGCCAGCGGCGAGGCCCCCGCCAGCAGCACGGCCGCCAGTTTCGTGGTCAGCTTCCTCACGGTCGCTTTCTTGTCTGAAGACACGTTTGTTCCCCTTCCCCGTTGGGTGATGGTTTTTATGAGAGTGATGGCAAATGAACGCCCGCACGCCGGCGCGCACGTTGCGCAACCCGGACGTCAGCAATGTCGGTGCTCGAGACAGGGTCCAACGCCGCCTAGGCGGATGGACTCCAAACTTTGGTCTGCATGGCCTTGCGTCCTCCCAAACGCGATGCGGGCGGTTTTCCGCCTGTTTATGAGGCTAACTAACGATGCATTGACAGCGCTGTCAAGCGGTCAGACAGAGCTTCGCCGCGTTTATGTCATAAGACCCTGAAGCCGCGGCTATGCTCGCCTGCCTTAAGCTTGGCGGTTAGCACCACCTTTAGATGTGGTTGTCATGTTTGCAGCATGACCGCCTTGCGTCCCCCCCTTGCGAGAGCCCTGGCCATCGGGTCCGTCGCCCCCACGGTCGCCTTCCTGGCGTGGGCGTGCGTGGCCCTGACCATGCGCCACAAGCAGCTCACACCCATCTGGGCGGCGAACGGCGTCGCGCTCACGGCGCTGCTGCTGGCTCCGACCCGCTATTGGGGGTGGATCGTCGCGGCGGCCTTGAGCGGTAATCTCGTCGGCAACGCCCTGGCCGGGGCGTCCCCGATTCTCGCGGTCGGGCTGTCGGTCACGGACGCCATCGAGTATGTCGCCTGCGCGCTGATCGTCCGACGAATTCTCGGGCCCAAGATCGATCTCAGCCAACCTCGGCATCTGACATGGTTCGTCGTCGCGGCGGTGACCAGCGTTCTGGGCTCCGCCGTGATCAGCTCGCTCATGCTGCACGCCTTGGGGCGCGGCATGATAATGCAGAACATGACCCTGTGGACCCTGGCCAACAGCCTGGGCCTGCTGATCATCACCCCGGCGCTCACGACCCTGGCCACGCGTTCGGACGCTCTGCGGCCTAATGTCTTCGACCGCATATCGATCGCCGCCATAGCGGCCATCGCCGCCATGGTCGTCGCCGTCTTCCACTTCGGCCCCTACCCCTTCTTGTTCTTTGTCCCGCCGCTGGTGCTGCTTCTGGCGGTGCGCATGGAGGCGCTGGGTGCGATGATCGGCGTGGCGGTCACGGCGATCACAGCCGTTTTGCTGAGCGCCGCCGGCGTCGGTTCGCTGGATAATCAGCCCATGGGGCAGGTGCAGAAGGCCATCGCCCTGCAGCTTTTCCTGGCGGTCACAACCCTGACGGCCCTGTTCGTGGCGGCGATGGCCGCTCGGGGACGGCGGCTGCAACAGGAAGCCGTCGCGGCCCGTGACGCCGCGCGCGAACACAGCCGCCGCGCTGAAATGGCCGAAAGCGTCGTTGGTCTCGGCCACTGGCGCATGGACCTTCAGGCCAGGAACCTCATCTGTTCACGCCAGATGTTCGACATCTTTGGTCTGAACGACGAGGATACCGATCTGCTCGCGACCGTCCGTTCGATTCTGGTTCACGAGGACCGCGACCGCCTGAGCGCCGAGTTCCAGAACATCCTCACCGGCGCGCGGCCGATGGACGATATCAACGTCACCATTGTCCGCCGAGACGGCGAGGTGCGGCGCCTCTCGGTGCGCATGCGCCTGGATCGCGACGATGACGGCGCGCCCTCGGCAGTGTTCGGCACGACCCTGGACATCACGGCGCAGGTCGCCGGCGAAGCGGCTCTGGCCGAGAGCGAAGCCCGTTTTCGTCTACTGGCGGAGAACGCCACCGACCTCGTCATTCAGTGCAACACACGCGGCGTCCTGACCTATGTATCGCCCTCGTCGAAGATGCTGCTGGGCTATGACTCCGAACAACTCGCCGGGCGCAGCGCCCTCGATTTTCTAGTCCGTGGCGACGCGCGCGCCATGCTCGCCGATCTCGTCGCCCAAGGCGCGGATAGCGGTTGGCGACCGCCGACCCGCATCGAGTATCGGATCCGCAAGCACAACGGCGAAACCGCTTGGTTCGAGGGCCAGCCCGTGGTGGTCCGCGACCCGGCCACCGGTCGGATCACCGGCATAACCGACATCGTTCGCGACATCAGCGCGCGCAAGGCGCTGGAGGCGCAGCTGCGTGAGGCCCGGGAGGAAGCCGAGACCGCCGCTGCGGCCAAGGCCGAGTTCCTGGCCAATATGAGTCACGAGTTGCGCACGCCTCTTACCGCCGTCATCGGCTTTTCCGAGATGGCCGCCCGCCGCCCCGGACAGGACGTTCAAACGGCGGAATATCTTGAGCTGGTGACCACAGCCGGGCGGGCGCTGCTCGCCACGATCAACGACATTCTGGACTTTTCTAAGCTTGAAGCCGGGCAGGTGGAGATCGATCCGGTCGATATCGATCCGCGCACGCTCACCGAGCGCACCGTGGCCCTCTTCTCGATACAGGCCGCCCAAAAGGGTCTGACCCTTTGCGCCGCCGGGGTCGAAACCCTGCCCCAGACCATCAGCATAGACGCCGATCGGGTGCGGCAGGTGCTGCTTAATCTGCTGGGCAACGCCGTGAAGTTCACCGAGGCCGGCGAAGTGCGCCTTGACGCTCGCTATGACACCACAGCCCAAACCCTGCACATCACCGTGACCGATACCGGCCCCGGCATTCCGCCCGAAGACATGGAGAAGCTGTTCAAGCGCTTCTCTCAGATCGATGGCTCCTCAACCCGCGCCCATGGCGGCACCGGCCTGGGCCTCGCCATCTGCAAGGGCCTGGTCGAGGCCATGGGCGGCGGCATCGAAGTGAGCAGCGCTCCTGGGGAAGGGTCGCGTTTCAGCTTCTGGATTCCCGGGCCCGTGGGCAAGGCCGAGATTGTCGAGATCGAGGACCTCCCGCCCGCCATGGCCGGGCGGCGGGTGTTGTTCGCCGACGACAACCTCGCCAACCGCCAGTTGGTGCATGTGCTGCTCAACGCCGTCGGCGTTGATGTGCGCTTAGCCCATGATGGCTTGGAAGCCTTGCGCCTGGCCGAGGGCGAATCGTTCGACGCAATTCTCCTGGACCTGCGCATGCCGGGCCTCGACGGTGAAGGCGTGGCCCGTCGCCTGCGCGCCGCGGAAGCTCCGGGTGCGCGTCGCCCGATCATCGCCTTCTCCGCCGGATCTGCGACACCCGCTCTGATGGAGGTGTTCGACGCCTGGGTCGGAAAGCCGGTGATTCCGCAGACCTTGCTCTCCACTCTCGGCGGCCTCATCGTCCAGAGCCCGCACCCGCCGCGGCCTAAGCGCCGCCGAAGCGAGAAGTTGAAAGTCCAATGACCGACGATGAGGCGCCCCAGGGCGAGACGCCTATTCAGCGCGCGCTACGCCTGAAGAAGGCGGCGATCGCGGCCAAGCCCAAGCCGCCTCGGGGCGGGCGGTTTCAGCGGGACCAGGCCATGGGCCTCAACAGCCCGAAATCCCGCAAGCCCTGGACGGGTTAGATCACCATTTCGGCCTAAGGCTGAAACTGACGCCGACCATCGAGCTTTGGATGGTGTCCATGCCCCGGAACTGTTCCTTGCCCTTGATGCGGCGGCCCACATAGCCGACCGAGGCCTGCATCGCGCCCTTGCGCCAAGCGACGCCAGCCTGCGCGTCGCCTACCAGTCGGCTGGTGGCGTCGGTGGACCAGCCGGCCCGCTCCCAGCCCCCGGAGCCCTGCGTCATGTTCATGCCGACCGCGCGCCCTGAAGCGGCGGCGAACAGATACCAGCGCCCCTTGTCGCCAAAAGACGAGCCATCCTTCACGCCGACCTGACCGAGCGCTCCGTCAACCCGGTCCTCCAGGTTCTTTCCCACGCGCAGCATGGCGCCAGCCTCTGCGCTGTTGCCGCCGTCGCCGAAACCAACGGACGCGTGAGGCGACACGTCGATATCGACCTTGCCGGCGGAAAACGCCAAGGCGGCCGGCCAGCCCCGGGTCAGGGTGACGTCGTAGGCGTCGATGCTCGCGAAATCATCCGCATCCACACCGGGCTGCGGTAGGACAAGGCCGCCCGCGCGGGGTGCATAGCTGGCGACGCTGACACGGACCGAATCGACGCGCTTTCCGCTCCGGCTGGGCGTGACCGTCTCACGCGTCGACCAGTCCACAACGCCGTGGGCGGGGTCATAGCGCGTGGATGAAATGGAAAGCGGTGATGTGGACGGTCCGTGAGCGGCGAACGCACCGCCCAGGCCCGATTGGCGCTGGCCCTGCGCGGAGAAGTTCGAAGCGTCCAAATCCTGACCCCAGGCCCCGCCCGCGGCGGCGCACGCCGCCATACATCCTATGCCAACCCAGATCCGCATGGCGGATCCCCCATCATCCTCGATCCGCCACGACCTAGCCTATCCGGGCCGCGCGATCGTCATCCGCTGAAACAATCGTTGATCAGCGCGTCGGGTTCCCTCAGCGGCGCGGGGTCACTGAGGTTGACGCCCATAGAGTCGAGCTCCAGAGTGAGTATTCAAACAGGACCAATAACCCGCATGACCGACGTCACTACGCCCACGACGCCCTACTCCCAGCTCGTTGAGACTGTGCGGACTTCGGGTAGGGCCTACATTCCCCACGACTGGCTGCAAGGGCGCACCACCTATGGCGGACTGTCGGCGGCCCTGTGCGCGGAAGCCGCCTTGCATGCGTTCGACGGATTGCCGCCTTTACGCTCAGCCATGCTCACCTTCGTAGGACCGGGAGCGGGAGAGGCGAGGTTCCGCACTGAAATCCTGCGTCAGGGCAAGTCGGTCACCGTGGTCAATGTGGACATGGAGAGCCAGGGCGGCCTGGCGACCCGCGCGACCCTTTGCTTCGGCGCAGCGCGAGCATCACAACTGAACGTGACAAGTATCAAGCGTCCGACAACCGCGGCTCCGGCCGACTCCGTCGTCCTGCCCAGCCGCGGCGGGCCTGGGTTTGGCCAACATTTCGAACGACGCATGGCTGGCGGGTCCACACCGCTGGCGGGAGGCGGCGAGGCCGAGATCTTGTGGTGGATTCGCCACCGTGACGCTCAGGCCGGGTCGCAGGCGGCTTCCCTTTTGGCGTTGGGCGACGTCCTGCCGCCCGCCGCGGCGGTGCTCTACAAGGAGTGGGCTCCGATCAGCTCCATGACCTGGATGGTGGAGTTCACCGATACGGACCCCGCGCCCTTGGACGGCTTCTGGCTTTGTCAAAGTCGGGCCGAAGTCACCGCCGCTGGATACTCGGCTCAGGCGATGACCCTGTGGGGAGCCGGCGATCGCCCCGCCCTGATCGGCCGCCAGACAGTCGCGGTGTTCGGCTAGCCGGACGAAAAAAGGCCGCCCTTTCGGAGCGGCCCATTCGGTGTCTTCAGTCTCTTCGACGCTTCCCCTTACTGGCAGGCGAGGCATTCTTCGTAGTCGGTGCGCGGGGTGCTCATGGTTTCGGAGGAGGAGGCCCCTTCGGCGCCGTCCGCACCAGCGTAAGCGGCGCGCTGAACCGACTTGGAGCGTAGGTAGTACAGCGACTTCACGCCGCGCTCCCAGGCCTGCCAGTGCAGCATGTGCAGGTCCCACTTATCCACGTCGCCCGGCAGGAAGATGTTCACCGACTGCGACTGGCAGATTTCAGGCGTACGGTCGGCAGCCAGTTCGACGATCCAGCGCTGGTCCAGTTCGAAGGCGGTCTTGAACACGTCCTTCTCGTCCTGAGTGAGGAAGTCCAAGTGCTGGACCGAGCCTTCCTGTTCGAGGATCGACCCCCAGACGGCTTCGGTGTTCTGGCCCTTCTCGTCCAGCAGGCGCTCCAGATAGGGGTTCTTCACCGCGAAGGAGCCCGACAGGGTCTTGTGGGTATAGATGTTGGCCGGGATCGGCTCGATGCCGGCTGAGGTGCCGCCGCAGATGATCGAGATCGAAGCGGTCGGGGCGATGGCCAGCTTGTGCGAGAAGCGCTCCATGACGCCGCGCTCGGCCGCGTCCAGGCAAGGGCCCTTCTCTTCGGCCAGGAGCTTGGAGGCCTTGTCGGCCTCGCGGCGCAGGTGCTTGAACAGGCGCATGTTCCAGCTCTTGGCCAGGGCGCTCTCGAACGGAACGTTCTGGGCCTGCAGGAACGAGTGGAAGCCCATCAGGCCCAGGCCTACCGAACGCTCGCGCTGGGCGGCATAAACGGCGGCGGCGGCCGGCGAAGGCGCGCGAAGGATGAAGTCCTCCAGCACGTTGTCGAGGAAGCGCATGACATCCTCGATGAAGCGGGGCTCGTCGCGCCACTCCAGGAAGGTCTCGGCGTTAACCGACGACAGGCAGCAGACCGCCGTGCGGTCGTTGCCCAGATGGTCGGCGCCGGTGTGCAGCATGATCTCGCTGCACAGGTTCGACTGGCGCACCGACAGGCCCAGGTCCTTCTGGTGCTGCGGCATGGCGCGGTTCACGGTGTCGGAGAAGATCAGATACGGCTCGCCCGTCTGCATGCGCAGGTCGAGGATCTTCTGCCACAGGTCGCGGGCGTCCACTTCACGGACGACTTCGCCGGTCTTGGGCGACTGCAGCCCGAACTTGGCGCCGTCGCGGACGGCTTCCATGAAGGCGTCGCTGATCGAGATGCCGTGGTGGAGATTCAGGGACTTGCGGTTGAAGTCACCTGACGGCTTACGGATCTCGAGGAATTCCTCGATCTCCGGGTGGTGGATGTCCAGATACACCGCCGCCGAGCCGCGGCGCAGGCTGCCCTGGCTAATAGCGAGGGTCAGGCTGTCCATCACGCGGATAAACGGGATGATGCCGCTGGTCTGGCCTTGACCTTTAACGCGCTCGCCGATTGAGCGCACGCCGCCCCAGTAGGTGCCGATGCCTCCGCCGTTGGCCGCCAGCCAGACGTTTTCGTTCCAGACGCCGACAATGCCGTCGAGGCTGTCAGAAACCGAGTTCAGGAAGCAGCTGATCGGTAGGCCACGGTCGGCGCCGCCGTTTGATAGCACCGGAGTCGCCGGCATGAACCAGAGCTTGGAGATGTAGTCGTAGATGCGTTGAGCGTGATCAGCGTCGTCGGAGAAGGCGGTCGCCACGCGAGCGAACATGTCCTGATAGGACTCACCCGGCAGCAGGTAGCGATCCTCCAGGGTGGTCTTGCCGAAGTCGGTCAGCAGAGCGTCACGCGACCGGTCCAGCTGGACCTTGCTGACGACATGCAGGTGGGGCCGCTCGGCGGGCCGCATCGGCGCGGTCCGGGCGCTCGTGTTTGCCTGCTGCTTCGCCGCTTCAGTCGCCATCATCTGCCCCAAGATCCTGTACTTTAAACACTTTCAGCCCAGCCTGAAGCTCGCTGTCAGTCGTCTAGATGTTGTGTTGGCCGCCCGCCGCCGACCTACATATGGGGCCACGAGGGCTCTGAATCGTCAACGGGGTGAATGGGGCTTAACCAGACTTTTTCGTTAACAACCTGTTGACGGAGAAGGCTCGGACCCGGGTTCCCTAACCCAATGTTCAGCAATGGCGGGCCCTTGCGGGGCGCCGCCCTTTCGAGCCGCCTTGCGCCGAAAAATTTCAGGCGCGCGGAATGTCCTGCGGGACAGATTTTCAGGCCTCTGCGCCGCCCGCCTCAGCCGACAGTTTGCGCGCCAGCGACGCCAGATGTTCGAGCGTGGTGCGAGACTTGGTCAGAACCTCGTCGACGCTCTCGAACATGCCATCCTCCAGCTCCTGGGCTGAGAAGACGATAACGGGAATCGCCCCGCCGTCCGGCCCTTTGAGTAAGGGCAGAAGCTCGAGCCCCGAACCATCGGGAAGTCCCAGGTCAAGAATCACCAGGTCGGGTCGGCGGATGGCGAGAATCGCTCGGGCCTCAATCACGCTTTGGGCGCGGATCACTTCGCCAGCGGCCCCCAGAGCCTCTCCGACCAGGTGAAGAACGTCCGGGTCGTCATCCACGTGGAGGATCAGCGGCCCCTCCGGTCGCGAACGCTGCATCACCGTCTCGATGGCCGCGCGGATGCGCGCCGCGTTGAGCGGCTTGGCGATCCAGTCGACGATCTCCACCGCCGCGCCCTTCAGGTCATCGGGGCTGGGCGCTTCGAGCGAGACCACCACCACCGGCAGGGCGCGATTGGTTCCCTGCAGACGCAAGCGCTTCAGAAGGTCGAGGCCATGGCCGTCGGGAAGATTGAGATCCAGGAACAGGCCGGCATAGCTCTTCTCCGACAGGACCGTCTCGGCCGTGGCGAGATCGGTCACCAGCTCGGTGCGCACGCCTTCCGCCTCCAGCAGGGCTTGCAGCAGAGCTCCGGCCTGGGGGTCGTTCTCGCAGATCAGGATGGGCGAGACTCCTTCCGCGACCCGTGGCGCGCGGGGCGTGAGCATAGGAAGGTCAATATGGAACACCGCGCCCCGACCCGTCTCTGATTCGAACCACAGCTTGCCGCCGTGGCGGTCGGTGATCTCCTTGCTGATCGCCAGGCCAAGGCCTGTGCCGCCGTCTTCGCGGGTGCTGGACCCGTCGGCCTGGGCGAACTTGCTGAAGATGCGCGAGTGGAAAGCCTCGGGCACGCCTGGCCCATGGTCACGCACGCTGGCGCGGATAATGTCGCCATCAACGAGGAATGACACCTCGACCGACCGGTCCGCCGGCGAGAAGCGCGCGGCGTTGGCGATCAGGTTGCTGGCGACCTGAGTCAATCGGTCGGCGTCGCCGCGCACCATCAACGGCGCGGCCGGTTCGTTCACCACGACCTCGGTTCCCAGCTTTCCGGTATAGCCGCGTAATCCCTCGACCGCCTGATGCACGACCTTGACCAGATCCAGCTCCGTCTCAGCGAAGCGCATCTTGCCGGACTCGATCTTCTGGATGTCGAGGATGTCGTTGATCAAGCGGACCAGACGCTCGCAATTCTTGTGGGCGATGGTGATCAGCCGGTCGGCGCGGTCCTCCAGCAGCCCCGCGGCCCCGCCCTTCAGTAGCCCGAGCGAGCCGGCGATGGAGGTCAAAGGCGTGCGCAGCTCGTGGCTGACGGTGGAGATGAACTCGTCCTTCAGCTGCTCCACGCGTTTGCGTTCGGAAATGTCGCGGACCACGGCCACCACGTGCAGGCCGCGGCTGAGACGCATGGCGCCGAAGGCGACGTCGACGGGGAAGACCGAGCCGTCAACCCGTCGTCCCACGCCCTCGATCACCACGCCGGCGCGCAGGCTCTCACCCGTAAGGCCGATGCGCTTGAGGAAGGCGCCTTCACCCACCGACGGCAGCTCGATGACTACGCCAAGGTCCCGCCGCTCAAGCTCCGCACTCTTGCGGCCGAAGGTACGCTCGCCCGCGCGGTTGATCGTCTCGATGCTGCCGCTCGGATTGAGAGTGATGATGGTGTCCACGGCGCTGTCGAACACCGCCTGGTGTCGCGCCGCCGTCTCGCGCAGCCGCAGGGCGATGACCTCACGCTCGCGCAGAGTCTTGAGGATCGAGACGCCCGCGCCCAGGACAAGCAGCGCCAGGAAGGCGAATAGACCAGACGTCAGCAGTTCCGTCCCGCGACGCGCACGCCTCGCCTCGTCCAGACGATGTTCCAGCAAGGCGACCTCATGGCCCTCGATGGCCGCGATCGTCGCGCGAACCTCATCCATGATCTTTCGGCCTAGGCCGGAGCGGACCCGGGTCATGCCCTGCTCGATCTGGCCTGCGCGACGCATGGAGATGGTCAGCTCCAGCTCGGCCAGCTTGGCGTCGCTGCTACGGCGCAACGCGCGCATCCGTTCCGACTGCGCCGGGTCAGCCAGAGCCTCCAGTTTGGACAAGGCGTCCGGAATTTCTTTGGACGCCACGACATAGGGGCCGAGGAAGACGTCATCGCCGGTGATCATGTAGCCGCGCTGACCGGTCTCGGCGTCCTGCATCAGCGACAGGACCTTCTGCGTCTGGGTTCGCGTCAGGAAGGAACGGTTCAGCGCGTCGCGCATGGCGTCTTCGCGCGCGAACGCCTGGACGAGGACGTAGCCCGCCAGCAGCAGCACCGGCACGACGGCCAGGGCGGCGGCGATCGCCACGCGCAAGGCGCGGCTTTGAACGGCGGGGGACATGTCGGCCATCGGAATCTCGATACAAAATATGGCCCGCTATGGCCCGGCCCGGCTGATGGAACACTTAACTAATTTTGGATGCGACAATCGACCCCAAGGCTAAGACGGGATCGACACCTTAGACCGCAACCCGCCACGCGCATGGGCGTTCAACCGCCATGGCGCCGCTTGCCCAAAGAATACCCGCCGCTCTGGAGCGCGCCATCCGCTTCGGTCGGGCCGAGTTGGCGGTCCTGTTCGCCCTCATCGTGGCGGCAGGCGGAAGTCTCGCGTTCATCGAGATCGCCGACGACGCCACCGAGACAGACGGCCAGCGATTTGACCAGTCGATTCTGGACTGGCTGCGGCCAGGGGCCGATCCACGCGACGCGCTTGGACCACCTTGGCTGGAACGCGCCTTAGGGGAGCTGACAGCCTTGGGCGGCATCGCCCCGCTGGTGCTGATCGCCAGCCTGGCGGTCACCTTCCTGCTGCTGCGCGGGCGACGAGGCTCGGCGCTGCTGGTCGCGCTATCCCTCAGCGGCGGCGTCGTCATCAGTCAGCTGTTGAAGGCCTTCTACGACCGCGACAGGCCACCCGACATCTACCGTGCCGAGGAAGTGATCAACGCCAGCTTCCCCAGCGGCCACGCCATGCTGTCAACCATCACATACCTGACCCTCGGCGCCCTGCTGGCCCAGGCCATGGATCGCCGACGGCTGAAAATCTTCATATTCGCCGCCGCCATACTAATCGCCGCCCTGGTGGGGATCAGCCGGGTCTATCTGGCGGTTCACTGGGCTAGCGACGTCTTGGGTGGCTGGAGCTTGGGCGCGGCCTGGGCCACGGCTTGCTGGCTGACCGCCTGGTTCTTCGAACGGCGGCGCGGCTTGCGTTCGTCGCAGGAGGAGCCTAAAGACCCCACTGTCACTGGGGAGTAGCCGCCCGCGCCTATCAGCGGGGTTCGCGTCAACAAACTTGGGTTACGGCCCATGGCGCGATCAGCCTTTCAAGGCCTGGCGAGACCTTTGGCTTTCACGCGCGGTCTAGCGGGGCCGTGTGCGTGAGACGCCATAGGTCCAACTAACACGGCCCCGCCGGACACCTAATTCATGGAAGCCTTCCTCGTCTCCACGGGTCTCGTGGCCATCGCTGAAATCGGCGACAAGACCCAGTTGCTGGCCCTGGTCCTAGCCAGCCGGTTCCGCAAGCCCGTTCCCATCATCGCCGGCATCCTAGTCGCGACCCTGCTGAACCACGCCATGGCGGCGGGCATCGGCGCGGTGGCTGGTCAGTTCCTACAGGGGCCGTGGATGCGCTGGATCCTAGGCGCGACCTTCCTGGCCTTCGCCGCCTGGGCGCTGATCCCCGACAAGCTTGAAGAGGACGACGCGCCCAGGATGCGCGGGGGGGGCTCGGTGTTCCTGGCCACCGCCATAGCCTTCTTCTTCGTGGAGATGGGCGACAAGACCCAGGTCGCCACCGCCGCCCTGGGCGCACGGTTCGAGAACATCGCGCTCGTCACCGCGGGAACCACCCTCGGCATGATGATCGCAAATGTGCCGGCGGTGCTGATCGGCGAAGCCGCGGCGACCAAGCTGCCCCTCAAGGCGATACGCTACGCCGCAGCGGCCTGCTTCGCCGCGGTAGGCTTGTGGGTGCTGATCGCCGGCTAGAGGTTCAGCAGGCTCGGGTCGCCGCCCTGGCGGTGATGTTGACGCTGACCGCGGGCTCCACACCGCAGCGCCTCAGCCTCGTCGCGATACTTCAGAGAATCGGGGCCATCCACCTTGGCGTCGGGCCTTCGAAATCGAAGTTGCTTCGACATATCCAACCCTTGGCGAGATGTGCGATCTTCGATCAGGCGTTAGCCAGAATATTATACGGGGCGGATGCCATGGATCGAAGACCCTTCACCCCTGACGACACCGATCGCCGGCTGATGCGCACTTTGCAGGCCGACGGCCGCATCACCAACCAGGAACTGGCGCGGGTCTGCCATTTGAGCCCCGCCGCCTGCCTGGAGCGGGTCCGGCGCCTGCGTGATGCAGGCTACATCACCGGTTACACGGCGGTGCTGGATCCGACTAAGGTTGAACGGGGTCTGCTAATCTTCGTGGAGGTGGTGCTGGATCGCACGACCGGCGACATCTTCGAGGCCTTCGCCGCAGCCGCGCGCCGCGCCCCGGACATCCTGGAGTGCCACATGGTGGCCGGAGGATTCGACTACCTCATCAAGGCGCGCGTGAAGGACATGGAAGCCTACCGCGCCTTCCTAGGCGACACCCTGGTGCAGATGCCCGGCGTGCGAGAGACCCGCACCTACGCCGTCCTCGAAGAAGTGAAAAGCGACGGACGCCTGCCGATCTAGAGGCTGGAGGCGATCGATCCGGCCCAGTCAGACCGATCGCCCAGCGTCTTATCCCAAGGCCATAAGGCTGGCGTTGCCGCCGGCGGCGGTGGTGTTGATCGAGGTCGAGACTTCCTCCAACAGCCAGTCCAGAGAGTAGGCGCGCCCGTCACGGCACGCCTGCGGCGAAGCGGCGTGGACTGACACGATGGCCCCCGGCCGTTCGGCCATGGCCAAGGCGGCGGTCGTGACGACCTCGCCTACGCCCTCGACGAGCACACCGGCCAACGGAGCGTCGGTCGCCGCCGTCAGACGATCGACAACGATCTTTGGCAGGCCAGCAGGAAGAGCCATGCCCTCCACTTGCGCCACGCAACCTGAAGCCAGCACTGCGGCGATCTGCTGATAGAGGCCATGCTCGGTCTGCGGTCGCAGCTGGATCCGGCCCCGTGCGTGCAGCGCGTAGAGGTTGCGCTCGCCGACCGGCCCAGGCAGTTCGATCATCTGGCCCAACGCTGAATGCGCGCCATACTCCCTTGCCAGTTGCGCGGCCTGCGCTTCGCCCTTGGTCTCCAGCCAGCTCGCGAAAGCCTGCAGCGCGGCGTCCGGGGTTGCAGAAGGCTCGACTGCCGACTGCGGCGGAGCCTGGACCAGACGGCCAAGATAGAGCGGGCCGCCCGCCTTGGGCCCCGTGCCGGACAGGCCACGCCCGCCGAACGGTTGCACGCCGACGATCGCGCCGATGACGTTGCGGTTAACGTAGAGGTTGCCTGCCTTGATGCGGTCGGTCACGTGCTCGATCATGGTGTCGAGCCGTGTGTGCACGCCGAAGGTCAGGCCGTAGCCCGTAGCGTTGATCGCATCGATAAGCCCGTCGAGGTCGGCGCGCTTGTAGCGGATCACGTGCAGCACCGGACCGAACACCTCGCGTTCCAGATCGGCGATGCTGTCGAGCTCGATGATCGTCGGCGGGACGAACGTGCCCAGAGCCGTCTCGGCCGGCATGTCCAGTTGTTCGACCGCGCGGCCCTTGGCCCGCATCGCATCGATATGGCGTTCGATGTTGGCTTTCGCTTCCGCCGTGATGACGGGGCCGATATCGACGCAAAGACGGTCGGTGGAGCCGATCCGCAGCTCCGCAAGCGCCCCCTTCAGCATCTTGAGCGTCCGGTCGGCGATCTCGTCTTGCAGACAAAGGACGCGCAGCGCCGAACAGCGCTGGCCCGCGCTGTCGAAGGCCGAAGCGATCACGTCGGCCACCACCTGCTCGGCGAGCGCCGAGGAATCGACGATCATCGCATTCTGACCGCCGGTTTCGGCGATCAGGGGAATGGGTTTGCCCGCTGTCGAGAGCCGATGCGCCAGCTGCTTTTGGATCAGCCGCGCGACCTCGGTGGAGCCGGTGAACATCACCGCCGCCGTCTGGGGCGCGGCGACCAGGGCTGCGCCAACATCGCCCGCGCCGCACACCAACTGTAGGGCGTCGCGCGGTACGCCGGCTTCATGCAGAAGGCGCACAGCCTCGGCGGCCACCAGCGGCGTCTCTTCCGCCGGCTTGGCCAGCACCGGGTTGCCCGCGACAAGAGCGGCTGCGACCTGGCCCGCGAAGATCGCCAACGGGAAGTTCCAGGGGCTGATGCAGACCACAGGCCCCAGCGGAGCCTGTGACGCGCCGAACGTCTCGCGAGCGCGCTCGGCGTAGTAGCGAAGGAAGTCGATCGCCTCACGCACTTCGGCGATGGCGTTCGGCAGCGACTTGCCGGCCTCACGCACCAGAACGCCTAGCAGCAGCGGCATGCGATCTTGCATGGCGTCGGCGGCGCGCTCCAGGATCGCGGCGCGGTCTTCCAGGGACGTCTCGCTCCACTTGGACTGCGAGGCGCGGACGACCGCCGCAGCGGCCTGCTCGGCGGAGACCTCCCGCACCTCGCCCACCACATCGCGATGATCGGCGGGATTGAGGACCGTACGCATCTCGCCGGCGTCGCCGGCGGTCCAGTCCATGGCCGCGCTTTGCACCAGCGTCTGGCCCAGATCAGCCAGCGTGTCCTCGTTGCTCAGGTCCAGCCCGGCGGAGTTCAGGCGGTTGGGATAGAGCTGAGCGGGCGCGGCGATCTGGTCGTGGCCGCGGCCGGGCTGCGCCGATTGGAGAACCTGAGCGACCGGGTCGATCGTCAGCTCGTCGATGGAGACAGTCGGATCGCCGATTCGGTTCACGAACGAAGAGTTGGCGCCGTTCTCGAGCAGACGCCGCACCAGATAGGCCAGCAGCGTCTCGTGCGTGCCGACGGGAGCGTAGATCCGGCAGGGTCGCGCCAGGCCTTCAGCGCCGACGACATCTTCATAAAGGCCTTCGCCCATGCCGTGCAGGCACTGGAACTCGTAACGGCCGACCTCGAAGTCGGGCCCGGCCAGATTGTAGATCGTCGCAACCGTCTGGGCGTTGTGCGTGGCGAACTGTGGGAAGACGGCGTCCGTCGCCGCCAGCAACTTGCGGGCGCAGGCGATGTAGGCGACGTCAGTGTGAACCTTGCGGGTGTAGACCGGGAAATCGGCGAGGCCGTCGACCTGGGCGCGCTTGATCTCGGCGTCCCAATAGGCGCCCTTGACCAACCGCACCATGATCCGGCGGCCCGCGCGGCGCGCCAGTTCGATGATCCAGTCGATCACGAACGGGCAGCGCTTGCCATAGGCCTGGACCACAAAGCCCAGGCCGTTCCAGTCGGCGAGGCCCGGGTCGAGGGCCAGGCTTTCGAGCAGATCAAGCGACAGCTCCAGGCGGTCGGCTTCCTCCGCGTCGATGTTGAAGCCGATGCCATAGGACTTGGCCGTCGCGGCCAGGGATCGGACCTTGGGCAGCAGCTCATTCATCACGCGATCGGCCTGGGCGCGCGAGTAGCGCGGATGCAGGGCCGACAGCTTGATCGAGATGCCCGGGCCTTCGTAAATCCCGCGCCCTCGCGAGGCCTTTCCGATGGCGTGGATGGCGTTCTCGTAGTCATTGAAGTAGCGCGCCGCGTCCTGCGCCGTCGTCGCTGCTTCGCCCAGCATGTCGTAACTGTAGGTGAAGCCCTTGGCCTCCATCGCGCGCGAGCGCTTGAGCGCCTCGTTGATCGTCTCGCCGGTGACGAACTGCTCGCCCATCATTCGCATCGCCAGATCAACCGCGCGGCGGATCACCGGCTCGCCCGTCCGCGCGATCAGACGCGTCAGGGCGGCGGCGAGGCCGCGATCGTTGACGCTGTCGAGCAGCTTGCCGGTCACCACCAGACCCCAGGTGGCGGCGTTGACGAACAACGAACGCCCGCCGCCGATGTGGGACTTCCAATCACCGGTCGCGATCTTGTCGCGGATCAGGGCGTCGCGGGTCGCGTCGTCGGGAATGCGCAGCAGGGCCTCGGCCAGGCACATCAGCGCCACGCCTTCCTGGCTCGACAGCGAGAACTCCTGAACCAGGCCCTCGACCCCGTCGCCGGTACGCTTTTCGCGCAGCGCCTTGATCAGCTTGCCTGCCGTCGTCCGGATCGCCGCCTGCTGCTCGGCGGGAACGGTCGCCGCCGCGAGCAGAGGCGCCAGGCACTCCGGCTCGGGTCGCCGATAGGCGGCGGTAATGGCCCGGCGGGACGGCGACGGTACGCGCACGGACGGGGCGAAGTTGGCGAAGGGACTCGGCGTGTTCATGGTCGAGAATTTACGCGTTCGCGCGCAGGCGTTTTCCCTTCAGATCGATGGATATCTGCAAATTTTGACTTTTATGTCGCGCAAGATTAGCCAGATTTCATGAAAGCATTGCCCTCAAAAGTCGATTTGGACGAGTTCGATCGCAAGATCCTCGCCAACCTGCGCCGTGACGGGCGAATGACGTTCACCGAACTGGCCGAGAAGGTCGGCCTTTCGAAGACGCCCTGCCAGCAGCGCGTCAAGCGGCTCGTCGAGAGCGGCGTAATCGTGGGCTTTCGGGCGATCGTGGATCCCGCGCGCGTCGGCCTAGACCACGTGGCCTTCACCGAGGTGAAGCTGTCGGACACCCGCGAGCAGGCCCTGAAGGATTTCAACAACGCGGTCCGGCAAATTCCCGAGGTGGAGGAGTGCCACATGATCGCCAGCAGCTTCGACTACCTGCTGAAGGTCCGCACGCCCGACATCCGCCGGTACAGGTCCGTTCTCGGGGAGAAGATTTCGACCCTGCCACATGTGGCCAGCACATCGACCTTCGTGGCGATGGAGACGGTGCGCGAGTCTGCTGGCTGATTTTTAGGCCTGTCGACTCCGGCGGCTGGGCAAGCTAGGCCCACAAGCAAAGAGCCCGGCCTTTCGGCCGGGCTCCCGCTAGATCTGCCTTACGGCGTTCGGATCCGATCAGAAGTTGATCGAGATGGTCGAACGACGGTTCAGCGGTTCCTTCACACCGTCGCCGGTGGCGACGGCCGGAGCCGTTTCGCCCTTCCAGTCGACGGACAGGGTGGACTGACCCACGCCCAGGCCCACCAGGGCGTCGGCGACGGCCTTACCACGACGCTCAGACAGGCGAGCGTTATAGGCGTCCGAACCCGAGGTGTCGGTGTGACCGACGACCACGACCTTCGTCGCATTGCCCGAAGTCGCGTACTGAGCGGCCTCTTGGACCACCGTCTGGGCTTCCGGCGTCAGGACGTACTGATCGAACGGGAAGTAGACGATGAACTCCTTGGCTTCCGGAGCAGCCGGCGGAGGCGGCGGCGGCGGAGGCGGCGGGGGAGGCGGCGGGGGCGGCGGGGGCGGCGGCGGGGGCGGCGGGGGCGGGGGCGGCGAAGCGAAGGAATAGCGCAGGCCGATGGTCACCGACTGATCTTCATACTCGCCCGAGAAGGTGCCCGGAGCCGGAACGCCCGACGAGGTCGAGACGAAGTCCACGTCCGAACCGCCCAGGTAGCGGTAGGTCAGGTCGACGTTGAGCTTTTCCGTAGCGGCCCACGACACGCCCGCGATGCCTTGGTAGGCGAAGGTCGTGTCGGCGTCGTCGATCGTCAGGGTGGTGCCCGGAACGGTGTTGAACTGGCCGGTGACGTTCACGTCGACGCGGTTCACGCCGATACCGGCGCCCACGAACACGTTGAAGGCCGAATCCGGGAAGAAGTCGTAGAGGACGTTCCCCATCAGGGTCCAGCTGTCGATGTCGCCATCGGGAGCCGGGCAGGCATAGCCCGTGGTGCCGCCGACGCCGACGGAGCACAGAGCGATCGGTTGCGGACGGTCAGCGCGGCCGCGGATCGTGTCGATGCCGCCGGTGCGATAGCCGCCTTCCAGTTCCACGCGCCAGTTCGGAGCCACGCGATAGCCGAGACGGGCGAAACCAGCCCAGTCAGCATCGGTGTCGAAATCGTAGCGGTAGGGAGCGCCATCGGTGTTGTTGGCGCTGCCGTCAGCACGCAGCGGCTTTTGCCAGTGATAGCCGAGATCAACGGCGCCGTACCAACCCGGTTCGGCCGCCGAAGCGCCCGTCGCGGCGACGACCGCGGCGAAAGCGGCTCCCGCCAGGAGTTTCAGTTTCATTTCAAGAGCCCTCTCTTGCCCACTGCTCCAGTTCGGAACAGCCGGACTTGTTATATCAGTGCGGTCAGGTGACGAAAGTGTCGACGAAGCAACACCTTTGTCTTTTCCCAGTCCGCGAGCACACGCCAGGAAACTACAAATAATCGGCATTTCGTTCGACCGCGATCTTATGCGGACCTTTGGTCCGAACGACACGCCCAGACCTCAACGCCGCGCCTGGCGCGCGGCGACGAGACCTGAAAACCTGCGGAGCTCCATCGAACGCCGGTCGATCTTCGCCGAGTCCCTGAAGCTTGGGTCCGCCATTATTGGAGAATTTGACAAAGGGACGCAGGGACCACGCGCCGCGGCCATCGCCTGCGGCGAAGCCGCCAGCAAGGCTGTCGTGACGTCCTTTTAGGACGAAATGACCTCGCGATCGAACCATGGTGCTCCCAGGCCCCGCGTGTTGCGGAGCGCCCCTTACGACCGGCGAAATGCTCGCACAGCGCAATGGTTCCGATTGTTTGTCTGGAAATCGACATTTTTCTTCCGTCGAGCGGCGCGGACGCGTCACCTTCGGGTGGTTTGTCGGTAGCGGCGCGTACGCCCGCCAAGCGCCTCGGGATGATTCAACTCCTTGCGGAACTCGTCCCGGCGCTCGTGGATCGAGGCGATGACGAGGCCCATGGGCACGCCGATGTCCACCAGGACCGTCTCCGACAGTTGAAGGCTTGCCTCGATGGTCTCTGGCACGGCGTCGGTGACGCCGAGCTCATAGAGCCGCGCGGCGTGGCGGGCGTCCTTGGCGCGGGCGACGATAGGCAGGTCAGGCCTCAGGTCGCGCGCGGCCCCCACCACCGCCTCGGTTCCGTCGGGATTGTCCATGGTCACGACCAAGGCTCGAGCATTGTCGAGCCCGCATCGGCGCAGAAAGTCCGGTCGTGAGGCGTCGCCGAAATAGACCTTCCCTGCGGATCGGCGCCCCGCCTCAACCAGACGCGGATCACGGTCGGCGGCGATCCAGGCGATATCGTGCCGGGTCAGCATCTCCCCAACCAGCCGCCCAACTCGGCCATAGCCGACCACCAGGACGGACGGCGCTTCCTCAGGATCCGGCACGCCGGCGGTGGGCGGAGGCGAAGCGGCGGTCCGGCCGCTGCGCGGCGTACCCGCCACCTTGCTCGCCAACGCGGCCAGAAAAGGAATTGAGAACATAGACAGGGTGGAAGCCACCAGGATCATCTGACCCGCGCCCTGGGCGACAAGGCCTTCCTGCATGGCGGACCCCAAGATGACGAAGGCGAATTCACCGCCGCCGGCCAGAAGCAGGGCCGCTTGAGCTGCGGATTCCCAGCTGAGCTTGAAGATGCGGCCCAGGACGAACACCACGCTGGCGTTCAACCCGACCATTCCGAAGGCCATGCCGATGATGGGCGCCGGACTTTGAGCCAGCAGGGAGAGGTCCAGCCCAATACCGATGGAGACGAAGAACAAGCCCAGCAGCAACCCCTTGAAGGGCTCGATCTTCACCTCGACCTCGTGACGATACTCAGTCTCAGCCAGAAGCAGGCCCGCCACGAAGGCGCCCAGAGCCATGGATAGGCCAGCCAAGGCGCTGATCAGGCCCGCGCCGATGACGATCAGCAGCGAGGCGGCCATGAACATCTCGTCGCTCTTGGCCTTGGCCACCGACCGCATCATCGGGCGAAGCAGAAGTCGCCCTGCAAGAACGATGGCGCCGACACCGATCACCGCCGGCGCAGCGGCCAGCAACATGGCCGGCGAAAGCGCTTCGCCGCGTCCTCCGAGGATCGCGATGGTGATCAGGATCGGCGCGACGGCGAGGTCCTGAAACAGCAGAACGGAGAAAGTGGCCCGACCGGCTGGACTATGCTGGCGCTTCTGATCGGCCAGGATCGGCATGACGATGGCCGTGGACGATAGGGCCAGGGCGGCGCCTATGGCGCAGGCGGCCGCTACGGGCTGCCCCAGCAGCCAGGCCGCCGAGGCGATCACGAGAATACAGAAACTTACCTGCAGACCGCCAAGCCCGAACACCAGCCGCCGCATGAGCCGCAGGCGCTCCCACGACAGCTCCAGGCCGATCATGAACAGCAGGAAGACGACACCGAACTCGGCCAGTTGGGCCACGTCCGCCGGATTGCCTATGGTGAAGTAGGATAGCCAGGGCGCCCGTTCGCCGAGCGAGCCCAAGCCGAAGGGGCCAAGCACGACACCCGCACAAAGGAAGCCGAGGATCGGATTGATCCGCCAGCGCCGAAATAGAGGAACGACAACGCCCGCCGTCGCCAGGAACAGCACCAGATCCTTGTAGTTCTCCGCCGCGACCCCGTGGTCCAATGTCCGCCCGCCCTCTAAAATCTATCCGACCAGCCGAACGCCCGCCCCGGCGCCATCGCCCGCCTCATCGCCCGGGGAGATCAACAGAACTCCTCCGTCTCGAAGCGCGGACATCAATAACCGCTCGGTGCCGCCATGCAGTTCATGGCGTCCAGTCTCGAAATCGCGCACTGTGCTGCGCGAAACCCCGGCCCGGCTCGCTAGGTCCTCCTGAGACCAGTCGAGAAGGCCGCGCGCCGCGCGGCACTGGGACGGACACAGTATTTTCGTATGAGGCATGATAGCCAATCCGGGCGAAGTCACCCATATTGGACGACTATCACCCCCTCATGATCATATCGTCAAGGAGACACGCTTGCCGCATCACGTGCCGCTGATCGCCACCATCGTCGCCGGCCTCGTGCTGGCTTTCATCTTTGGCGCGATCGCCAATCGTCTGCGGCTGCCGGTTCTCGTTGGATATCTCCTCGCAGGCGTGGCGGTGGGTCCGTTCACACCGGGCTATGTCGCCGACCAGCCGCTGGCCAACCAGCTAGCTGAGATCGGCGTGATCCTGCTGATGTTCGGGGTCGGCCTGCATTTCTCGCTCAAGGACCTCATGGCGGTCCGCAAGATCGCAATACCCGGCGCCGTCGCGCAGATTCTGGCCGCGACCTTGATGGGCATGGGCATGGCGACGCTGCTCGGCTGGCCGATCGGCGGCGGCATCGTCTTCGGTCTCGCCCTGTCGGTCGCCTCCACCGTCGTGCTGCTGCGGGCGCTGCAGGAGCGTCGATTGATCGAGACCGAACGCGGCCGCATCGCCGTCGGCTGGCTGATCGTCGAGGATCTGGCCATGGTGCTCGCCCTGGTGTTGATCCCGGCGGTGACGGAGGCTCTCAGCGGCGATAGCGGCGGCGGTCTTGCGGGCATGGCCGGCGCCCTCGGCCTGACCCTCGGCAAGGTCGGCGCCTTCATCGCCCTGATGCTGATCGTCGGACGCCGGGTGATCCCGTGGGTTCTGCACTGGACCGCCCATACCGGTTCGCGTGAGCTGTTCCGCCTGGCGGTCCTGGCGATCGCCCTAGGCGTGGCCTTCGGCTCGGCCGAGCTGTTCGGCGTGTCCTTCGCGCTCGGCGCCTTCTTCGCCGGCATGATCATGAGCGAGTCCGAGCTCAGCCAACAGGCCGCCAACGAGACGCTGCCGCTGCGTGACGCCTTCGCGGTGCTGTTCTTCGTCTCCATCGGCATGCTGTTCAATCCGATGATCCTGATCCAGCACCCCCTGCCGGTGCTGGCGACCCTGGCGATCATCGTCGTGGGCAAGTCGATCGCCGCCTATCTGATCGTGCGCGCCTTCAAACACGCCACCGGCACCGCGCTGACAATCTCCGCCTCGCTGGCCCAGATCGGCGAGTTCTCCTTCATCCTGGCCGCCCTGGGCACGGAGCTGAAGCTGCTGCCGCCCGAAGGCCGAGACCTGATCCTGGCGGGCGCTATCCTGTCGATCCTGGTCAACCCGATCCTATTCCGCCTCGTCGACCGCCACACCCAGAAGCCGCTCAAGCCGACCCTGGCCCCCGAAGAAGTCGCGCCATCCAAGTCCGCCTCCTGCGTGGTGCTGGTCGGCTACGGCCGTGTCGGCAAGGCGGTGACCGAAGGCTTCAAGGGCGCCGGACTGGTGGTCGTCGAGGCCGAAAGCGAACGCCTCGACGAACTACGCGCCCGGGACATCACGGTGGTCGAAGGCAACGCCGTGAAGCCCGAAATCCTCATCGAAGCCGGGTTGGAGAACGCCACGCACCTGCTGGTGGCCGTACCTAACGCTTTCGAGGCGGCCACCATCGTGGAGCACGCCCGCCGCATCAATCCGAAGGTCCGCATCATCGCTCGCGCCCATTCGGACGCGGAGGTGGAGTTCCTGGCCGCGCGCGGCGCCGACAACACCATCATGGGCGAACGCGAGATCGCGCTTGGCATGATCGCCCTGACGAAAGCCAAGCCCCGTCCGACTTGACCGAGCGGCGGCGCGCCTTTAGGGGCGGCGGCATGCACGTCGCGGGACGACATCGGCGCAAGGGAGGCTGGCTGCTATGGCTGGCGATCCTGGCCGTCCTCCTGCCCGGCTTCAGCGTCGGGGCGGCCGCCGCGACGGGTGACAAGACCCTGATCCAGATTTGTTCGGCCGATGGTGCGATGACCATCGCGGTCGATCAGGACGGGCAGCCGGTGAAGTCAGGCTTCGCCGGGCTGCCCTGTCAGGACTGTCTGGCGATCACCCTCGCCGTGGTCGAGACGCCGACCACGGCCGTCTTCCCAGTCTTCTATGCCGCCGCCGCGCCCATGGCGACGGCGATGCGCCAACATGAACGTCCGCGTTCACGAGCCCCACCGCGCCCGCCCAGCCAGGCGCCGCCTATCCACTAAACGACACCGCTTTGCCCAAGCACGCGCGACCTTCGTCGTGCGTGATCGTCCGTCGTTTAGCTGGATTTTTTCATGCTCTCTCATATTCGCAGCGCCCTTATGCTGGGCGCGGCCGCCGCCGCCATGCCGGCCCTCTGCCTCGCCGCCGAGGCTGATACCACCGTCGATTCGGTGATCGTCACCGCCGCCCCTAACCCGGAGGACCCCGCCGTGGTGTCGGCGGCGCGCAAGCGCCTGTCCGAGACGCCCGGCGCGGTGTCGGTCATTTCCGCCGAGTCTTACGCCAATCGCTTCGCCCTCGCCCTGGACGACATCCTGCGCGACGCGCCGGGCGTTTATGCCCAGCGCAAGTGGGGCGGCGATATCCGCATCTCCATCCGCGGATCGGGCATCGGCAACGCCAACCACAATCGGGGGCTGCTGCTGGCCCAGGACGGGGTGCCTTTGAACGAGGCCGACGGCTACGGCGACAGCCAGATCGCCGATCCCCTGCAAGCCCGCTACACCGAGGTCTATCGCGGCGGCAACGCTCTGCGCTTCGGGGGGGCGTTGCTGGGCGGCGCGATCAACATGGTCACGCCCACGGGTCGCGATGCAGGTTTCGAGAACCGAATCCGCGTGGATGGCGGCTCCTTCGGCTATATGCGCGAGAATGTGGCTGTCGCCCGCCAAAGCGGAGACTGGGACGTCTACGCCGCCGCCACCAACCAGCGCAGCCAGGGCTGGCGCGGCCAGAGCCAGCAGAACATCCAGTTCGGGGCGCTCAATATCGGACGCAGCTTCGGCGAGGACCGCGAGGTTCGCCTCTTGGTCAACGCCTCGAACATCAAGCAGGAAATCCCGGGGGCCCTGACCCGCGCCCAATTCGAGACCAACCCACGCCAGACGGCGGCCGGCAATTACGCGAACGACCAAGGCCGCGATCTGCGCGGCGTTCGCACCTCGCTGCGCACCACCTGGCGACTGTCGGACAGCACGGTGTTCGAGGGTGCGGTCTACGGGGTCTGGAAGGAATTGGACCATCCGATCTTCCAGGTCATCGACCAGCAGAGCCGCAACTGGGGTGCCTTCGGTCGCCTGGACTGGGACGGCCGGATCGCCGGCCTCAGGGCCGACGCCTATGCCGGGGTATGGCTGCGCGCTGGCGACATTGACTCCAACTTCTACGTCAACGTGAAGGGTGCGCGCGGAGCCCCCACCTCCATCACCCAGCAGAACGCCGACGCCCTTGACCTCTTCGCCGAGGGCCGGCTGTTCGTTACGGACCAACTGGCTCTGGTTGGCGGCGCGACCTGGGGCGTGGCCAAGCGCGACTATGAGAGCTTCGCCGTGCCGGGGCAGCCCGCGACCTTCAACCTGAAGGCCTCTAAGGAATACGACTGGCTGGCGCCGCGTATCGGGCTTCTGTGGGAGGACACGTCGGGCGCCCAGGTGTTCGCCAATCTCACTCGCTCGGTCGAGCCGCCTAACTTCAACTCCATGTCGCCGACCAACACCGGCTTTGCGCCGGTAAAGGCTCAGCAAGCCTGGACGGCTGAAATCGGCACGCGGGGCCGGCGCGGCCCCCTGACTTGGGACCTCACCTTCTACCGCGCCTGGCTGGACAACGAGCTGCTGCAGTACACCATCGGCAACGGCATCCCAGCCGCCACCTTCAACGCCGACGAGACGATCCATCAGGGCATCGAAGCGGCGCTGGACTGGCAGGCGACTTCACGCATCCGCCTTCGCCAGACTTGGACCTGGTCCGATTTCCGCTTCAAGGGCGACGTGCAATACGGCGACAACCGACTGCCCATCGTGCCGGAGCATTTCTATCGGTCGGAGCTACGCTATCAGGACCCGCGCGGCTGGTTCGTCGCCCCCTCTGTGGAATGGTCGGCCACGGATCAATGGGTGGACTTCAAGAACACCACCCGTGCGCCGTCCTACGCCATCCTCAATCTGGGCGCCGGCTGGACGCTGAACGACAAGGTCTCGCTGTTCGTGGATGCGCGTAACCTCACCAACGAGGATTACGTATCCAATGTGCAGGCGCAGACGACGGCCGCCGCCGCCAGCGCCGCCTACTGGCCGGGTGACGGTCGGTCGGTGTTCGGCGGCGTCACGGTCAGCTTCTAGAAGGAGGCTAGATGTCGGAGGCCGCCTCGTCGCTCTATCGGGCTTTCTGGCGCTGGCACTTCTACGCCGGCTTGCTGGTCCTGCCCTTCCTGATGCTGCTCGCCCTCACCGGGGGAGCTTATCTTTTCAAGGACGAGATCGACGCGGCGGTCTATCGCCGCTTCGATGCGGCGGCGTTCAGCGCAACGGCCGCACCCGTCTCCGCCTGGGTGGCGGCTGCGGAGGGTGCGGCTGGCGGACGCGTGACCCGGTTGACGGTTCCGGAACCGGGCCACGCCGCCCGGCTTGTCATCGAACGTCCGAACGGAGAGAAGCGAACCGTCTTCGTCAATCCGTCCGACGCGCGTGTCACTGGCTCCATCGCCTATGGCGGGGTCACCGAAACCATCAAGCGCCTGCATAGCCTGGAGCTGGTGGCCCCCTGGGCGAACTGGCTGGTTGAGATCGTCGCTGGCTGGAGCATCGTCCTGGTCGCCACAGGGCTCTTCCTCTGGTGGCCGAGACGCCCGGGACTGGGCGGCGCAGTGACGGTGCGCGCCACGCCCGCCCGTCGCCTGTTCTGGCGCGATCTGCATGCGGTGACCGGGATATTCGCGGGCGGGCTGATCGTCTTCCTCGCCGCCACCGGAATGCCGTGGTCTGCGGTATGGGGCGCTCAGGCCCGTAAGATCACCACCGAGGCGGGTCTCGGCCGTCCTCGGCCGCCGACGACCGAGGACGCTCATGCCGATCATGGCGCCGTGCCATGGACCCTACAGACCAGGATCGTGCCCGCGTCCGCAAGGCCCGAGGCGACCGTCGATATCATCACGGCAAATGTGGAAAGCGCCGGTCTGAACAGACCCTATGTGCTGGGGGCGCCGCTACGGCCCGGAGCCGCCTGGTCCGCCGCCTACATGCCTGATCGGGTGGAGGACACCCGGACCCTCTATCTCGATCCCGCCACCGGAGCGGTGCTGGCCGATGTGGGCTACGCCCAGTTCGGCTCGGCCGCCAAGGTCATCGAATGGGGCATCTCGGTGCATCAGGGCCAACAGTTCGGCCGCCTGAACCAGTGGCTGATGGCTGCGGCTTGCCTGGCGATCTGGCTGATGGCCGGTTCGGCCATAGTCATGTGGTGGAAGCGCCGCCCCAGGGGCGGCCTCGGCGTTCCGCCCGCGCCAACCGACAAGCGCGCCTATTTCGGTCTCGCCGCAGTGGTCGCGCCCTTTGCGATCTTCTACCCCCTTGTCGGCGCTTCCCTTCTCATCGCACTTATTCTCGATCAACTGACTGGGCGGCTCATCGCCGCCCGCAAGGCAGGATTTCAATGAACGCCAAGCTCTTCGCCGCCGCCGCCATCGGGCTCCTATCAGCCGGCTGCGGCAAGGCCGCCGACGCCGCCCCGCCCCCCGTGGCCGTCACCAACGCCTGGTGCCGCGCGGCTCCGGCCGCGGCGCCGGCCGGCGGCTGCTACATGACGCTCAAAGCTGCGTCCGAAGACCGTCTCGTCGCGGTGGAGGCCAAGGCCGCCGACCATGCCGAAATCCATACCATGAGCGTTGATGGTGGCATCATGCGCATGCGGGAACTGAAGGAAGGGCTGGCGCTGAAAGCCGGCGCGGCGACCGAGTTCAAGCCGGGCGGCCTGCACATCATGGTCATCAAGCCGACCGCCGCCTTTGCGGAAGGAACGTCCGTCACCCTGACGCTCAAGTTCGCCAAGGCGCCGGCCCAGACCATCGCCTTCCCAGTGCGCGCCATGGCGACTGGCGGGCATCACCACTAGCCGCCGCCGCGACGAGGCGTCGCTGAACATGAACGATTTGTAATCGATCCCCGCAGACGGGCGATGCAAACTGCCGCCCGTCCAAATCCACTAACAATCAATGGGACAACAGGAATGAAGACGGCATGGCTGGGCGCTGCGGCAGCAGGCGCCCTTCTGATGAGCGCCGCGAGCGCCTCGGCCCACGAACACGACAACTGCCTTGATGCGGTCTGCCACATGCAGTCGCTGGACATGCTCGCTCAGGGCGCCGCCTCGGGAGGCGCGGCGACCTCGCTGGAATCCCCGCGCTACGGAACCTGGGGTTACGACCTGTCGGGCCGCGACCTGACCGCCAAGCCGGGCGATGACTTCTTCAAGTTCGCCAACGGGACTTGGGAAAAGAACACCGAGATCCCCGCCGACCGCACTCGTTTCGGCAATTTCGACAAGCTGTCGCTGCTGTCGGAGGCCCGCTCACAGGCGATCATCCAAAACGCCGCCAGCGGCAAGCTCCAGGACAAGGAAGCCGGCAAGATCGGCGACGCCTACAACGCCTTCATGAACGAGGCCCTGGCTGAGCAGCTGGGAGCCAAGCCGCTGGCGCCGGAGCTGGCCCAGATCCGCGCCGTAAAGACCAAAGCCGAGTTCGCCGGCCTGATGGGCAAGACCCATTCGTCGGGCTTCGTATCCATTTTTCCCAGCTACATCAGCGCCGATGAGAAGAATCCGTCCAGGTACGCAGTCTATCTGCTGACCGGCGGCCTGGGCCTGCCGGACCGCGACTACTACCTCGAGGCCAAGTTCGCCGAGAAGAAGACCGCCTACCTCGCCTATGTGGAAAAGATGCTGACCCTGGCGGGCTGGGACAAGCCCGCCGAGCATGCCAAAGCCGTGGTCGAGTTCGAGACGAAGCTGGCCCAGGTTTCCTGGACCCGCATCGAGAAGCGCGACGCCAACAAGACCTACGCCCTGAAGACCCGCGCTGAACTCGACGCCTACGCCCCCGGCTTCGACTGGGGCGCCCTGCTGACGCCGGCCGGCCTGGGCGGGGTGCAAAGCGTGGTCCTGACCACAGACACCGCCTTCCCGAAGTTCGTAGCGATCTACAACGAGGCGTCGCTGGACACCCTGAAGGCCTGGCAGGCCTTCCACCTGGCGGACGACGCCGCGCCCTACCTGTCCAAGGCTTTCGTCGACACGCAGTTCGATTTCCGCGGCAAGACCTTGAGCGGCCAGCCCGAACAGCGTCCCCGTTGGAAGCGCGCCGTGGCCAACGTCAACGGCATGATGGGCGAGGCCGTGGGCCGCGCCTATGTGGCCGAGTACTTCCCGCCGGAATCCAAGGCAAAGATGCTGAAGCTGGTCGCCGACATCCGCGGCGCCCTGCATGATCGCATCGAAGCCCTGCCGTGGATGGGCGCGGACACCAAGGCCAAGGCCCTGGAGAAGCTGTCCAAGTTCACCGTCAAGATCGGCTACCCTGACGAGTGGCGCGACTATTCGGGTCTAGAGGTCAAGAAGGACGACCTTTACGGCAACGTCGTCCGCTCCAGCGCCTTCGAATGGAAGCGCGACGTGGATCGCCTGGGCGGCCCGGTGGATCGCAAGGAATGGGGCATGACGCCTCAGACCGTGAACGCCTACTACAACCCTCCCCTCAACGAGATCGTGTTCCCGGCCGCCATCCTGCAGGCGCCGTTCTTCGATCCGCAGGCCGACGACGCCATCAACTACGGCGGCATCGGCGGCGTGATCGGCCACGAGATCGGCCACGGCTTCGACGACCAGGGCCGCAGCTATGACGGCGACGGCGTGCTGAAGGACTGGTGGACCGCCGAGGACGCCGCCAAGTTCAAAACCCAGGCCGACAAGCTCGGCGCCCAGTACTCCGCCTTCGAGCCCCTGCCAGGCGCGAAGGTGCAAGGCGGGCTGACCATGGGCGAGAACATCGGCGACCTGGCCGGCCTCACCCTGGGCCTGGAAGCCTATCACCGCTCCCTGAACGGCAAGCCGGCTCCGGTGCTCGACGGTCTGACGGGCGACCAGCGCGTCTTCCTTGGCTGGGCCCAGGTCTGGCGCCAGAAAATCCGTGACGAGGCCCTGCGCCAGCAGGTCGTCACCGATCCGCACTCGCCAGCCTACTACCGAGTCAACGGCACGATCCGGAACATCGACGGCTGGTATGAGGCGTTTGGCGTGAAACCGGGCGACGCGCTCTACATCGCTCCGGAGAACCGCGTCCGCCTCTGGTAGAGGCTTCGTTTCATACAAGCTTCAGCGCCCGTCCCGGTCTCCGGGGCGGGCGTTTTGCATTGGAACGCGCGTTTTATGGTTTTGACGCTCAAGCCCAAAAACACTGAACCCGTCGCGGGGGATATCGCGACGGGTTCAGCTATTGCTCGATCACTCGATCTTAGAGGGCGTTTCCTCCCCGAAACGCCTAGGAGCTGGGCCGTTCTGTGGCGGCTCTCGTCTCCCGGTAGGGACAAAGAACGGCAAATTAAGAAGGCTGTCAACGTCGCAAAGCGGGTTTTTGCAAGGCGTTGAAAGAAAAACCGTACATTAGCGCCGATAAGTCTTAACCCGGCGGGCTAATTTTATACTATAGCGTCAATTTTTAAACTGAGCCGTGCGGCCAAATCGGCAATCGCGGCGGAATCGGCCTCGAAGACATAGTCAGGCCGCGCGACAGTCACAGGCTCCACCTTCGCCCCGCCTAGAGCAGCACAGACATCCAGCAAATCGCGCTTGTCGATCAGCAGGCCATTGGCGCGGCGAGCCGCGCCTTGAGCCGTGAAGCTCTCAGTGGCTTGTCGCGCGGCGACGTCCTGTTCGGCCGGCCAGACGAGGGTGGCCAGCGCCATGGCCCGCGCACGCGATTCCACGGCGATCAGCAACCGACGGGCCGAGGCGAGATTTGCAGGGGTCCAGGATGCGCCAAGGCTGGCGGCCAACTGCGCTTGGCTCCTCAGGATCACGCCGTCGGACAACACCTTCAGCCCGTTGGCGACCAACGTCGCGCCCGTGGTGGTGATATCCACGACCAGTTCGGCCGCGCCAGCGGCCGGCGCACCCTCAGTGGCGCTGCTGGATTCAACGATGCGGTAGTCGGCCACGCCGCGACGGGCGAAGAAACTTCGGGTCTGGGCCAGATACTTGGTCGCCACTCGAAGCCGGCGGCCCGTGCGAGCGAGGTGGATGTGCCCCACCTCGTCCAGGTCGGCCATGGTGTCCACGTCCAGCCAACTCTTGGGCGCCGCGACCACCAGATCGGCGCGCCCAAAGCCCAGGGCGCGCAGCAGAGACACGCGCGTGTCCAGGTCTTCGCCCTGCTCTCGCAGCAAATCCTCGCCGGTGATGCCCAGGTGAACCTCGCCAGCGGTCAGGGCCGCCGCGATATCGCCGGCCGACAGCAGGCGCACCGACACGCCCGGCAGACCGGACAGCTCGGCGCTGTACCCGCGTGCGCCGCCGCTGGTCTCAAGCTTGAAGCCGCAATCAGCAAGCCAAGCCTCGACCTGCTCCTTCAGCCGTCCCTTGGAAGGTATGGCGAAAATCAGGGGCTCGCTCATTCCATCCCTCCCGCATAGGCCCGCGCCGGCCGCACCATGCAGCCCACGGCGCCCGCGGCTTGGCCGCCCAGGCGTGGCATCAAGCCGTCATAGCGACCGCCGGCCGCCACGGGCCGCGCGTCGCCCAAGGCGGCGCTGCGCACCTCGAACAGCATGCCGTCATAATAGCCGAACGCTCGGCCGAACCCGGTCGACAGGATCATTCGGCCTTCGTCCGCGCCAAGCGCCGCCAGGGCCGACAGACGCGCATCCCAATTCTCTAGAGCCGCCTCAAGGACGCCGCCTTTGCTGCCCGCCAGCCCCTTAACCGCCGCCAGGGCGGCGCGCGGCGCATCGCTGACCGCAAGATAGCCGCGCACCGCGGCGATCTCGTCGGCGGACAGGCGGCCGGCGTCCTGCGCCTGGGCGCGGGCGATCAGGCGATGAACGATATCGCCCGGCCGCCGCCCGCCCACCGGCTCGACCCCAGTCATGGCCCAGAGCTCCCGCAGGACCTCCTCCGCCTCGGCCTCCGGCAGACCCGCCAACAGATTGGCCAGCTTGCCCGAGCTGGTCGGCTCGACCGCAATGGGCTCGCCCTCCAATTCGGCCTTGAGCAGGCGCGGATTACTGAAGGCGCGCTTCAGGCGCGCGGCCAGCGGCGCGGCCAGATCCAGGCTGTCCACGAACGCGCTGAACAAAGACACGTCGCCAAGCTGCAGGATCAGATCACCCCGGCCACCAGCGACAGCGGCCTTCCAAGCTAGGGCGGCCACCTCGGCGTCGGCGCGCGCTCCTTCCGGGGGACCGAAGGCCTCAAAGCCGATCTGCAGGAATTCCTCGGCGCGGCCGGAGCCGGCCGGCGCGACGCGAAAGGCCTTGCCCTCGTAGAAGTAGCGGCCGATGGCGGTTCCCGCCTCGATGTGGCTGCGGGCCACCCCGATGGTGAAGTCCGGCCGCAGCGCCAGTTCCTCACCCCCGTCGCCTTGGACCACGAACAGGCGCGCCCGCATGGATTCGCCCGACAGGTCGAGCAACAGGCTCAACGGCTGCAGCACCGGTGAATCGGCGATCTGGGCGCCAGCGCTCAGGAATGGTGCGCGGATCGCCTCCAGCGCCGCGGCGGGAATAGCCCGTTCGAGGCGCATCAGCCGCCCTCCGTGATCCGCTTCACGGCGGCGACCAGCTCGCCCCGCGCGATGGTCTGCTGGCCCGGCCGGGTGGCCTTCCACTCGGCGTTGTCGGACACACCCGAAGCGAGCTCGCGACCGAGGTCCAAATCCTTGATCGTCACTGTGCCGGCGGCGATCTCGTCGCCGCCCAGCATGATCGCGGCGGGCGACATACGGCGGTCGGCGTACTTCATCTGCGCCTTCATGCCCGATGCGCCGAGATAGACCTCAGCCGGGACGCCGGCGGCGCGCAGTTCGCCCGCCACCGCGAAATATTCCGGCATGTGCGCCTGATCGAAGGCGATGATCACCACCGGACCGCGCGCCGCCTGGCCCGCGTCCCGCCCGGCCGCCTTGAGCGCCGCCGCCAAGCGCGACACCCCGAAGGAGAAGCCGGTGGCCGGCACGGGCTGGCCCGTGAAGCGGGCGATCAGGTCGTCATAACGGCCGCCGCCGCCGATGGAGCCGAAGCGCACGGCCTCCCCCTTCTCGTCCGTGGTGCTCAGCAGAAGCTCGGCCTCGAACACCGCGCCGGTGTAGTACTCCAGCCCGCGCACGATAGACGGATCGAACAGCGCCTGATCATCGGCCACGCCCAGACCCTTCAGCGCCGCGTCGATGGCGGCGAGCTCGGCCAGCCCCTCGTCGCCCTCGGCCGAACCGCCGATCACCGCCGACAGGGCGTCCAGGGTCGCAGAGCGCGAGGCCGCCCCGGCGGCCACGAAGGCCAGCACCGAGTCGATCGCCTTGGCCCCCAGGCCCGCGCCCTTGGTGAAGGCGCCGCTCTCGTCCTTGCGGCCCTCGCCCAGCAGCAGCTTCACGCCGTCCGCGCCCAGGCGGTCCAGCTTGTCCACGGCCCGCAGCACACCCAGCTTCTGACCGGCGCTCTCGACGCCCGCAGCCGTCAGCAGGCCGTTGAGGAGCTTGCGGTTGTTGATCTTGATCACCGCCTGGCCACGCGGCAGGCCGGCGGCTTCCAGGCCGGCCACGGCCATGGCGATGATCTCGGCGTCCGCCTCGGGGCGCGCCGAGCCCACCGTGTCCGCGTCGCACTGGATGAATTCGCGGAAGCGGCCGGGACCGGGCTTTTCGTTGCGCCATACCGTGCCGAAGGCATAGCGGCGGAACGGCTTGGGCAGGGTCTCCCAGTTCTGCGCCGAGAACCTGGCCAGGGGCGCTGTGAGGTCGTAGCGCAGGGCCATCCACTGCTCATCATCGTCCTGCAGGGCGAAAACGCCTTCGTTCGGGCGGTCGCTGTCTGGCAGGAACTTTCCCAGGGCATCGGCATACTCGAAGGCCCCGGTGTCCAACGCCTCGAAGCCATAGCTCTCGTAGACCTTGGAGACCGCCTCCAGGATCGCGCGCTCAGAGCGCAGCTGCGGCGCGCGCTTGTCGGCGAACCCTCGGGGGGCGCGGGCTTCGGGGCGGAAGGTTTCTTCGGTCATGGCGCTTTTCGTCGGTTCGGAAGGACGACGGAGCGCTTGCTGCAAGCCTCCGCCTTGGCGGGGGCTTTGGCCGGGACGTGCTGGGCTTTATGCCGCGCGACCCTGGCCCGTCCCCCATGAGGTCGGGTGGTGATGGCCGTGATGGTGGTGCGCGGTGCAGGTCACGGGCGGGGCTATAGCCGAGAAGGGATTAACTGACCATACCCCGCCGCGATTCACGCCTTCAGCTTGGCGATCAGGGCCGTGGTGGACGGATCGTGCGCCGCCGGGGGGCCGCCTTCCAGCTCCGGCAGGATACGCCCCGCCATCACCTTGCCCAGCTCCACGCCCCACTGGTCGAAGCTGTTGATTCCCCAGATCACGCCCTCGACGAAGGTCTTGTGCTCATAGAGGGCGATCAGGGCGCCGAAGGTCTCCGGCGTTAGACGGTCCAGCAGGATAAGGGTCGAGGGGCGATTTCCGGGGAAGGTCCGCTGCGGGGCCATGATGTCGATGGTCGCGGCGTCCACGCCCTTGTCGGCTAGCTCCTTGCGGACATCGTCCTCGGATCGGCCCACCATGAAGGCCTCGGCCTGGGCCAGCAGGTTGGACAACAGCTTGGCGTGCATGCCCGCAGGGCCTTCATCCGTCGCCGCCACGCCGATCAGCTCCATGGGGGTTACGTCGGTTCCTTGGTGCATGGCCTGGAAGTAGGCGTGCTGGACGTTGGTCCCCTCGCCGCCGAAAACGATGGCTGAGGTTCCATGCGCGACGGGCTTGCCGTCCTTTCCGATCCGCTTGCCGTTGGATTCCATCTCCAACTGCTGGAGGAAGGCCGACAGACGGCTCAAGCGATAGGCATAGGCCACCACCGAGCGGGCCGGGCGGCCGAGGCCGTTGCGGTTGAACACCTGGGCCAGGGCCAGCAGGACCGGCGCGTTTTTGTCCAGCGGGGCGTCGCGGAAGTGCGCGTCCATAGCCGCGCCACCCGCGTGGAAGCGCTCGAACGTCTCCCAGCCAGCAGCGATGGCCACCGACAGGCTGACCGACGACCAGAGCGAATAGCGGCCGCCCACCCAGTCCCAAAACCCGAACACCCGCTCATCCGGCACCCCGAACGCCGAGGTCTTGTCGAGGGCGGTGGAGACGGCGGCTAGGTGCGCCTTTGCGCCCTCCTGGCCCAGGGCGGCGCTCAGCCAGTCGCGGGCGGCCTGAGCGTTGGCCATGGTCTCCTGGGTGGTGAAGGTCTTGGACACCACTACGACGAGCGTCTCGGCCGGATCCATGTCGGCGGTGACCAGCTCGAACTCGGCGCCGTCCACATTGGCCACGAAGCGCACGTCGATCTGCGGCTTCACGGGGCGCAACGCGTCCCACAGCAGGCGCGGGCCAAGGTCGGATCCGCCGATACCGATGTGCACGATGGCCTTGAACGGCTTGCCCGTGGAGCCTTTCACCACCCCGGAACGGACCTGCTCGGCGAAGGACTTCATGCGGGCGCGGACGTCCTCGACGTCGGCCATCACCGCCTCGCCCTTGGCCTTGTAGGCGGCGTCTTCGGGCGCGCGCAGGGCGACGTGCAGGACAGCGCGATCCTCAGAGGTATTGATCGCCTCGCCCGCGAACATGGCGGCGCGCGCGCCTTCCACATCCGCCGCGCGGGCCAGATCGAGCGCCGCCTCGAAACCGTCTGCGGTCCAGCTTTGCTTGGAAAGATCGAGCGAAAGACCTGCTGCCGACACCCTCAGCTTCGACAGGCGATCAGGCTCGGCGTGGAACAGATCGACAATGCGCCTGGCGGCCGCGTCCTTGGCGGCGGCCTCGAGACGGCTCCAGGCGGCGTCCAGCTTGCTCATCATCGCTCTCCCTCTACTGACCACCCGCGATTAGCAGAGGGAGGCGGCGGCGTCATGAAGACCAATGCCGCAAAGGTCTCCAGCGGCGCTTAAGCCTTGTATTTCACGCTGCAGCCATAGGGCTTGCTCACCGCCACGGCGGGCTTGCGGCCGGCCTTCACATCGGCGAGGGCGGCGGTCACGTAGTTCTTGGCCGTCTTGATATCCTCGACCTTGTTGGTCGGCTTGTCGTCGATGCCGCCCTGGTAGACGAGCTGGCCGGTCTTATCGATGATGTACATGTGCGGCGTGGTCTTGGCGCCGTAGGCCATGCCCATCTTACCTTCAGGGTCCAACAAGATGGCGCTGGGCGCGGCCTTGTTGGTCGCGGCCCACTTCTTGGCCGCCGAACCGTCGGCGAAATAGCCCTGCTCGCCCGGTGCGGAGGACACCACGCTCAGCCACACAACGCCGTCGGCGGCCGCGGCGCGCTGCAGGGCCTGCATGTTGCCGCTGTAGTGCTTCTTCACATAGGGGCAGCCTTCGTTGACCCACTCCAGGACCACGGTCCTGCCCTTGAATTCGGAAAGCGAGCGCGTCTTGCCGTCCGCGTCCTTCACCGAGAAGGCGGGCGCGGGCGCGGCGAGCGCCAGGCTGGGGGCGAGGGACAGGATCGGCGCGGCGGCGACGAGAAGACGACGGGTCAGGCTCATGGGAGTCTCCAATCGAAAGATCGATCAGCGCAGCGCGGCGGCCTCCACGGCCTCGGTCACTGCGCCCGGGGTCAAAAGCTGCGGCAGTATGACGGCGTCTCCGCCTTTTGCGCCATACACAAGATAGAGCGGAACGCCCGCGCGGCCGTGATCGGCCAGGGCCTGAGCGATCCTCGCGTCACGATTGGTCCAATCGGCGACCATGTAGACGGCGTTGGCGGCCTTGAAGGTGTCGACCACCGGCTGGGTCGACAGGGCGACCTTGTCGTTCACCTGGCAGGTGACGCACCAGGCGGCGGTGAAGTTGACGAACACCGGACGCCCTTCGGTTCGCAACGCCGCGACGCGTTCGGGGGACCAGGGCTCGGAAGGCAGCTCGGCCGAAGCGACCTGCGTGGTCGAGCCGGCCGCCGGCGCCGCGCCGCCCTTGGCCAGAGGTATCATGACGGCGACGACGCCGATGGCGGTGAGGACAGCCGCGCCCGCCGCCAGCCAACGCGTGCGCGGGCCTGTCTGGCGCTGGGACAGGCCGAACAGCCAAGCGACGAAGGCGACCACGAGACCGCAGGCCAGAAGCGCGGCGAGACCGGTCGATCCCGCCTGGAGCGAGAACACCCAGACCAGCCAGGCCGCCGCGCCGTACATCGGGAAGGCCAGGACCTTCTTCAGCACATCCATCCAGGGGCCGGGCTTGGGAAAGCGGCGCAGCAGTGCGGGCGAAAACGAGATCGCCACATACGGCGCGGCGAGGCCAAGGCCCAGAAATAGAAAGATAGCCAGTGAACCAAGCGCCGGTTGCGTCAGCGCGACACCGATGGCCGGGGCCATGAACGGAGCAGTGCAGGGCGCGGCGACGATCACCGCCAGAACGCCGGTGAAGAAGGATCCGGCCAGCCCGCCCTTTGACGCCAGCCCCTGCCCCGCGCCCTGGACGGAAGTTCCGACTTCGAACACACCAGACAGGTTGAGCGCCGTTAGCAGCATGATCAGGCACAGCACGCCGACCACCGCCGGAGACTGCAGCTGGAAGCCCCAGCCCACCGCCTGGCCGGCGGCGCGGGCCGCGATCAAGGCTCCGGCAAGCGCCAGGAAGGTGACCAGCACGCCCACCAGAAACGCCAGGCCTTGGGTCCGCGCCTCACGCGCATCGTGCGCATGACCCGCCAGCGAGGCGGCCTTCATGGACAGCACCGGGAAGACGCAAGGCATCAGATTGAGGATCAGGCCCCCGAAAAAGGCGAACAGGATCGCCAACGGCACGCCGCCGCCGTCGCCCGAGGGGGGGCGCGCGGCCGGAACGCCCAGACCGGCGGCCCCGACCGGCGGCTGGCCCGGCTGGGCCGAGACTTCGAAGGCTTGGTCACCGATGGTCAGCACGCCCTCAACGAGCTCAGGAACCTGCCCCGACTTCAGGGCGATCCCCGCCGGGATGGTCAGGGTCAGGCCGTCAGCCCCCGCCTCCACCGCCTGCTTTCCGGGGTGATCGATCAGCGTGCCGTCAAAGGGGAAGAAATAGGCGTCGGGGAATTGCCCGCCCTTCAGGGGGCCGCCGGTGACGGCCAACTTCAGCCCTGTCTCGGACGCCTGGAAGACGGCCTGCAGCCCCGCCGGTTTCGGCGCGGCGGCGAGGGCGTCGGCGACGATGCGGCCGGTGCGCCAATTGGGCTCCGGCGCTTCGTCACGCACCTCGACGGCCAGGTCGAGCTTGGCGTTCTCGGGAATGCATATGTCGGCGCAGACCAAGAAGGTGACGTCGGCCTTCAGGCTCACGGTCTCGCCGGGCTTGGCGGTGGCCGGCACCTGGATCGGGACCGGCAGCACCACCGCGTCGGAATAGCCGTAGTTCATCAGCGGCCCGGTGGGCTGACGATGCGGCGTGGCCCAGACGATGTCGCCGGCGGTCCATCCGGTCGGCAATGTCCAGTCGATGCTGGTCGCTTCCCCGCTGTCGCCACTGTTGCGCCAGTAGGTATGCCAGCCCTTCTCGATCTTCTGGGTGACGGCCACATAGACCGTGGAGCCGGGCACGGCCCAGCTGTCCTGGGCGATCAGGTCAGCCTGGATATGGCCGGTGTTCACCGGAGCGGCGAGGGCGGGCGCGGCCGAGGCCAGGCCCAGGGCGACGGTCAGTCCCCCCAGCAGTCGTCGGGAAAGGCGAGCGATCATGACTGCAAGCTATAGAACGGCATGGCGTCCGGTGAAATACGCCCTATCGACAAGCGCGCGGTGCGGGTGATGATCCGAATCATGCCCGCATCCTTCGACGAAATCGAAATCGGCCAAGTCGTGTCCCTCGGCGCGGCGGCCGTGAACCCTGACGCCCTGAGCGCCTTTATCGCCGCCTTTTCTCCTGGATGGGACGCCGAACGGGGCGCGCCGGACGCCTTTTTGTTCGCCTTGTGGTCCAAGCTGGACGACACCGCGTCCGCCGACTGGCCGCAGACCAAGCGTCTGGGCATTGACGCTTTGCGCTGGGCCCGCAACCCGCCCGCGGGCGAGCTGCTTCGCGGTCGCATGACGGTGATGGGCAAGGATGCGGTCGGCGAAAGCAAGGGCATCGTCATCGCCCAACATGATCTGCTGGATGAAGCGGGACGACTGGTCTTCTCCTGCCTGACCCGCAGCGTTTTCGCCCGCTAGTCTTCCCACGCCGCGAAGCTTCGGCGTTCGGCGGAGCGCCGTGGGACATCCCGCCAGGACCGCGCCAGTATGCTGGCCGCTTCGGCGGCGAGGTGAAGCGCTTCGTCCTCGGTGGCGGCGACCAACAGCACGCCGTCCACCGAAGCCACGGCCCAGCCTCCCTCATGGGGATGCACGACAAACGGCCTGGACGACACGCCGAACTCCGAAATCATAAGCGCTGATGAGCAACTTTGACCGGCGGGTTGCGGCGTCATTGAGGCCAATGGCGACGCTTGGTCGGCTCGCCGACAAAGAAAAAACCCTCCCCCGCGCGAGCGGGAGAGGGCTGTTCGGATCGTTCCGTACCGGTCCGCTTACTGGACGGTCTGGCCGCCTTCGCCGAGACGCTTCTCGATCTGCATGGCGATCAGGCGCTCCCAACCCAGCAGCGAGGTCAGGTGGGCGTAGATCTGGCCCAGGGCGCCGTTATCGCGCAGCTCGACCAGCTTTTCGGTCGGCAGAGCCTTCAGCTTGTCTTCCGACACCGCGAAGTACTCGGCGATGACCTGCGGCTCGCCGCGGGTGCCGTCGGTATTGAACGGGGTGTAGTGAGCCTGCTTGGTCTCGAACAGGTCGAGGTCGGTCAGCAGCTGGACGAAGCTCTCGGTGCGCATGCGCTCCAGCTCGAAGTCGTCGCAGAACTTGATGGCGTTCTGGGTGAATTCGGTCGGCTGGCCGTTGGCGTCGAAGAACGGGGTCTCGGCGTTCTCTTGGATCAGCTTCGACGGACGGTCGATGCAGACGACCATGCGCTTTTCGGTGTCGTCATTGGCCAGGACGAACGGATAGCGGCGCAGGAAGCCCGGGATGTAGGCGCCGGTCAGGTAGCCGCCGTCGTCCTTCACAAACAGGTTTTCACCGGCGTTGATGCCCATCACGGCCACCGGCAGCTTCTTTTCGCCGATGAAGATGATCGGGAAAGACAGGGCCGCCGGAGCGAACTCGGTCACCACCGCCGGAACGATGTGGCCTTCGCGGGCGAAGGCGTACGGCTTGTCGTTGGCGTTCATGCCAAGCTTGCCGTGGGTTTGGGCGTTGAGCGGCTCGGGCTGGGTGTAGAACAGCACGCTGCCGGTGATCGGGCTCTGATCGGTCATGAAGAACTCGGATGCAGGAGAAAGGTTGGCTTCTAGCATCAGCGGTTCACTAGACCCGCGACGCCTGATGGGAGCGGCTTCTTAGCCGATAGGCCGCTCCCGGGCAATGCGACGGGCTAACGCCGATCTAGAAGCGCCAGGCCACCCCGCCCCGAACCGACCGCCCAGGCGACGGCGCGATGTCCTTCAGGAACGACGTGTGTTCCCGAACCTCGGCGTCGGTCAGGTTGCGGCCATCCACGTAGAGCTCCAGTCGCGGGTCGCCGTAGGGCTTGTAGGAGACCCGGGCGTTCAGGACCGTATAGCTGTCGGTCGGCAGCTCGAACTCCGCCACGCGCGTCTGTTTGCCCACCTGACGGACCTCCAGGCGACCGCCCCAGTGCGGGCTGTCGGCAATCCCGCGCACGGACACCGAATAGGGCGGGATGCGGGCGGGGGCGCCGAGGTCTGTGTCGCCGCGCACATAGTCCGCGCCGCCTTCCAGGGTGAAACTCTTCCGGTCGTGCTCCCACAGCTTGTAAGAGACCTCGGCCTCGAAGCCGTGGAAATCGGCGTCGGTCTGCTGGTAGGCGAAAACCGACAGGCCGTCTTCCTCCTCGCCGGTGGGACGGGCGTCGATGAAGCCATCATACTTGGCCGCGAACAGGTGCAGGTCGGCCTTCAGGCGGTCATTGCCGTAGTGGATGGTTGCCTCCAGGGAGTAGGCGATCTCCGAATCCAGGTCCGGATCGCCGATCTCGAAGCCGCGGGTGGCGATGTGCGGCCCCTGGGCGAACAGCTCCGCCTCGGTGGGGGCCCGGGCGTTGCGCGACAGGGCCAGGCCGAAGAACCAGTTCTCGGTCGGGGTCAGGAATGCGCCCACCGAACCGGAGACGTTAGTGAAGTCGCGCTCGCCCACCAGGCTGTCGAGCTTGCGGTTGTCGACGCGCAGGCCGCCTTCATAGCCCCAGCCGTCCTTGTCCACCCGCTGCTGGGTGAAGGCGCCCAATTCGGTGATGCGGACCTTCGGCACATAGGCTTCGTCCCCCTGAGCGTCGAAGTCCCTGCGCAGGGCCTGCAAGCCAACCGCGCCCTTCCAGCCGCTACGCTCGGCCTGGACCAACTCCAGGCGGCCTTCCAGACCGTCGGACATGAAGCGGGTGCCGACTTCGTCACCTTCGAACTCGGTGTGCTTGTAGTCGGCCCAGCCACCCGAGAAGCGCAGCTTGGCGAAGGGGCCCATGTCGCCATCGTATTCGCCGCGCAGGTCCACGCGGGTCTGCTTCAGGCCGATGGTGACGGGCGCTTCTTCCTCGTGCTCCTGGTCATGGTCGTGATCCTCTTCCTCGTGGCCATGCTCATGGGAGTGGCCCGGCACGCCGTACTTGGTGTCCGTGTGCTTCACGGCCAGGCCGAGGTAGCCCTTGGAGCCGACATAGGAGACCCCGGCGCCGTAGGCTTCGAGATCGACGGCGCTGTTCTCCAGCTTTCCGCTCTTGCGGCCTTCCGGGAATTCGCCTTCGGACAGGATCTGGCGCACGGACTCCGCCGGCACGGGGATCTCATAGTCCTTGCTCTCGCGCTTCAGGCCATCGAGCGAGAAGACCAGCGGACCGGCCGCCGCGCGCACCGCCGCCGACGCGGAGTAGCTGTCGTCCACCGTCGCGCCGGAGACGTTCACACGACCTTCGGGCTTGGCCGGCGCATGGGTAGGGATACGTTCGTCGATAACATTGACCACGCCGCCGATAGCCGAGCCGCCGTAGGCCAGCGCGGACGGCCCGCGCAGGACCTCGATCCGCTCGGCCTCGCCGGGATCCGACGCCACCTGGTGGTCGGGCGACAGGGCGCTGGCGTCGATCATGCCGACGCCATTGTTCAGGACCAGGACGCGAGGACCGGAAAGGCCGCGCACCACCGGGCGGCTGGCGCCGGCGCCGAAGGCGGTGGAGCGCAGGCCCGGCATGCCAGCCAGAACGTCGCCTAGACCGCCCTGGGGCGCCAGGTCGAGGTCGCGGCGGGTCACCACCGCCACGCTGGCGGTCATGTTTTCGGCTTGTACGGCATAGGGAGCGGCGGTGATCACCACCTCCGACACGTCGTGCGGCGGCGCTTCCTCCGCAAAGGCTGGGGCGGCGGCGGAAAGCGCGGCGAGACTGACGGCGCCGAAAAGCACGCGGACGGACATGAGGCAGTTACCCGACTGAACGATCAATATGTTCTGTTATGAAATAACATATCCGATCGTCAAGCGGCTTTGCTTGACGCGACCGTCGCAGATCGCTTCAACGCCGGCCTGCCTACGGAAGCACCACATGAAGATCGCAGCCGCCCTCGTTTTCACCTCGCTCAGCCTCGCCGCCTGCGCCACGCCGGCGGAGCCGACCTGGCGGACGACAGGGGACAGCTCCACCTGGACCAAGGCGCCGGCTGGATATCTGGCGGCGGGGACCGCGCCCGACGGGCTGGTCATCCTGCCGGCGCCGCCAGCGCCCGGCACGCCGGCGGGACGCGCTGACCGCGCCGCCTACCTGGAAGGCCGCAGGCTGGTGGATACGCCGCGCTGGGATCAGGCCATTGCAGACGCCGACCTGTCCGGGGTTCAAGCCTGGATAGGCTTTTCCCAGGTCATCGGCGCCCCCATCGGTCCGCAGACCACCCCCACGCTGGCCAACCTCATGTTGCGCATCGTCGGCGACGCCGGCCCTCTCTATGAGCATGCCAAGGCGCAGTACCAGCGCCCCCGCCCGCCCGTAGGCGACAGGCGACCGATCTGCGCACCCCGCGAAAGCTGGATCGAGAAGAACGGCTCCTATCCCTCCGGTCACGCCCTGATCGGCTGGTCCTGGGCGCTCGTGCTGGCCGAACTGGCGCCGGACCGGCAGAGCGAGATTCTCAAGCGTGGGCGTGAGATCGGCGACAGTCGCGTGGTCTGCGGCGTGCATTTTCCTACGGACGTTGAGGCCGGCCGCATGCTGGGCGCCGCCCTCGTCGCCCGCCTGCATGGCGATGCGCAGTTCAAGGCTGATCTGGAGAACGCGCGCGGCGAACTGGCCGCCATGCGTCGGTGACTACTCGGCGCTCGCCAGGATCGGCTCGTCGGGCAGACGCACGCGGCGGGCCGTGATCAAACGGGTGGCGTCCACACGCTCGCCCGACTTGATCATCTCCAGGTGCACGTGGTCGCTGATCCCGGGATACCGCTTCTGCAGGCTCTTGAGCACGCCGACGGTCTGGCCGATGCGCACCGCCTGGCCAAGCTCCACGCCCGGCTCGATGTAGAAGACCCGCGCCGCATAGCCGATGGCCGGATTGGTTATCTCGACGAACTGTAGGTCCTGCGCGCCGGGATAGGCGTAGCCGATCTTGGTCACATAGCCCGAGACCGGAGCCTTCACCGCCTGGCCCGCACGGCCCAGATAATCGACGCCCTCATGGTCGCGGGAGCCGCCGTCGCGCGAGGCGCCGAACGCGCCGTCGCCGAACACGTCATGCACGCGAGGCGCCTGTCCGGTGGGATTGGCCACGTCCGCGGCGCCGTCGCCGTCAAGATCGGCCCCGACCCAGCGGATGGCGTAGCGCGGCTCGACCTCGACGTCCTGCGAGGCGGTGACGGCTGCGAAGGCATTGCGAAGCGGCTTGAACCCGTGGGTCTGCACGGTCGCGGCGGCGGCGCCGCTCAGCAGCACGGTAGCCGCGATGGCGGTCGGGATCATCCAGCGGCGCGTCGCACGCGCCTCGCTCGCCATTTCCATGGATCGCCTGTTCTTTGTCGCAAGTACGACAAGTTGGGATGTGGCCCGCCCCGGCTGCGGGACGATGTGACGGAGATGAGCGGATCGACCAATGTGGCGCGTCGCCGCAACCGGTCAGCGGCGCTCTATGGCGTAGACCACGTGCGGGCGCAACCTGTGGCCCTCCGGCACGGCGGGGTGGTCGAAGTCCAGGTCGGCGCGGCGGGTCATGCCGATACGCTGCATCACCGCCTGGGAGCGCGCGTTCTGCGTGGCGGTGAATGACACGATCCGCTTCAGGCCGAGGCTGTCGAAGCCGTGGACGATCGCGGCCGAGGCCGCCTCCGACGCGTAGCCGGCGCCCCAGGCTTCGCGAGCCAGACGCCAGCCGATCTCCACGCCGGGCTGCAGCGGATTTTCCGGCTTCAGGGTCATCATGCCCGTGAAACCGAGGAACCCGCCGTCCGACTTCCGCTCCAGAGCGAAGAAGCAAAAGCCGTGTTCGGCCTGGTGCGCGAGCATGCGCTCGACCACCGCATCGCTTTCGGCGCGGGTCAGGGGCGCCGGAAAATGGCGCATCACCTCGGGATCGGCGCACATGGCCGCGAAGGGCTCACGGTCCGCATCCCGCCAAGCGCGGAGGATGAGACGCTTGCTCTCGATCACGGACGCGGCTGGTGCAGGTGTCCGTAAAGGTCGGTGCGGCGATCACGGAAGAAGCCCCAGGCCGCGCGGTGCGTGGTCAGGAAGTCCAGGTCGAACTCCGCCGTCAGAACACCTTCGTCGTCCCGGCCGAATTCGGCGACTAGGTCGCCGCGATGGTTGGCGATGAAGGACGAACCGTAGAAGCGTTGGCCGCCGTTGGGATAGCCCTCCCATGGCTCGAAGCCGGTGCGGTTGGCGCCGACCACCGGAATCACGTTGGAGACCGCGTGCCCCTGCATGGCCCGCCGCCAAGGCAAGGCGGTGTCGAGCGTGTCGTCATGCGGTTCGCTGCCGATGGCGGTGGGATAGAGCAGGACCTCCGCGCCCATCAGCGCCATGGAGCGTGCGCACTCCGGGTACCACTGGTCCCAGCAGATGCCGACGCCGATCCGGCCGAAACGCGTATCCCAGACCTTGAAGCCGGTGTCGCCGGGGCGGAAGTAGTACTTCTCCATATAGCCCGGGCCATCAGGGATATGGCTCTTGCGATAGACGCCCATCAGCGAGCCGTCGGCGTCAATCATCACCAGGCTGTTGAAGTAGTGCGGCCCCTCACGCTCGAAGATCGAGACGGGGATCACCACACCCAGCTCGGCGGCCAGCGGCTGCAAGGCGACAACGCAGGGATGCGTGCGCCAGGGATAGGCCTGGGTGAACCAGTGCTCCTCCTGTGCGACGCAAAAGTACGGCCCTTGGAACAGCTCCGACGGCAGGATCACCTGCGCGCCCTTGGCCGCGGCCTCACGGATGAAGGTCTTGGTCTTTTCGATATTGGCGTCCAGGTCCATGCCGTAGCTGGTCTGGATCGCGGCCAGGGTGATCGTGCGGGCCATGTCTAGGCGGGCTCCTGCTGGCTGATGCAATGGAACGAACCGCCGCCCGTCAGAATGGCGTTCGACGGCAGGCCGATGACTTGGCGCTCCGGAAACAGGGTCTCCAGCGCCTCGACGGCGAGCGCCGCGCCCGCCTCGCCATAGGTCGGGACGATCACCGCCTTGTTGGCGATCAGGAAGTTCATGTGGGAGGCGGGGATCACCTCGCCGTCTTCGTCGGTGATCCGCCCCGGAGACGGGATGCGCATGACCTGAAGCGGGCTGTTCCTCGCGTCCGTCATCGCGGCCAGCATACGGGCCGTCTCGTTGTAGATCTCGGCGTTGGGGTCGTCCGCGCCCACCGCCACAGGACAGGCCACAACGCCCGGCCCCACGAAGCGGGCGAGGTTGTCGATGTGGCCGTCGGTATGGTCGTTGACCAGGCCGTCGCCCAGCCACAGCACCTTGCGCGCGCCCATGGACTCGGCCAGGGCGGCCTCGGCGGCCTCCTGGGTCCAGCCCGGATTGCGGTTGGGGTTCAGCAGGCACTGGCGCGTGGTCAGGACCGTGCCGTAGCCGTCGTGGTCCACCGAGCCGCCTTCGAGAATGAAGTCGTTGATCTTTAGGGGCGCGCCAGCGGCTGCGGCGATCTGCGCGCCCACGTCGCCGTCGTGCTCGAGAGAATACTTTCCGCCCCAGCCGTTGAAGCCGAAACCGGCGGCCACGCCGTCGGAACGGAAAATCGGACCGGTGTCGCGCAGCCATATGTCGCCGAACAGGCCGCGCACGATCTCCACGCCCGGCACATCGCCCAGCAACGCGCGGGCGGTCGACTCGGCGGCGTCGCCGCAGACCATCAGACGCACGCGTTCGCCGCCCGGACCGGCCAGGGCGCGGGCCAGGGCCGCGACCTCTTCCTGGGCGGGCTCAAGGTCCTCTTCCCAAAGGTCGGCGTGGCTGGGGAAACCGAGCCACATGGCCCGGTGCGGGGCCCATTCGGCGGGGATATTCAGGGTCATCATGGTGCGCGCAGGTGGGGGATGAGGGAGGTTACGTCAATGACGTGCACAAAGAAAAAGGGCGGCGCAAGCGCCGCCCTTTCCCGCTCGAGGGTTCGAAAACCTTAGAACTGATACTTCAGGCCGACCTTCACCTGCCAAACCGAGGCGTTGGTGAAGCCGAACGGACGGATCGGCTGGTCGCGGTTGGCGACGCCGGCCGCCGGGTTGGCCCCGACCGCCGTCTGCAGATCGCTGTAGGTGTAACGGGCCTGACCCGCGCAGCTGCCGCCAGCGCCGGCGCAGGTGGGGTTCACCACCGGCACGCCGCGATAGAAGTCGTACTGCTCGAGGGCGCCCCACTTGCTGTTCAGCAGGTTGCCGAAGTTCTCGATCGTCACGAAGCCCAGGAGCTTGGCGCCGGTCGGGAAGAAAGCCGGGATTTCCTGCTGGATGTTGATGTCCGTCGTGAAGACGCTCGGCTGACGGAAGCCGTTGCGCGGGGCGATCCGGCCGGCGTACTTGATGAGGCCGGTGTTCTTCAGGAACGAGTTGAAGTTCGCCACGTCGAAGCCGGCGGCGTAGGTGATCTTCGGGTCGCTCGTCGCGGTGACGTTGCCCGAGGAGTCCGTCGCCGGAACGTACAGCAGTTGGTTCGACTGCGCCTGACGGCCCGAGTAGGTCGACACGTAGTTGCCGAACTCGGTTTCCGGACGGTTGGTCGCGGCCGAAGCGAAGGTGTAGCTGAACGGCAGGCCCGAGCGGTACTGCGTCACCACGTCGATCATCGTCATGTTGTCGCCGAAGAAGGCGCGACGATAGCCGAGGTGCAGCAGGCCCTTGTGGCGGATCTCGTAGTCCGAGGTCGCCAGGGCCGGGTTCTGGGCGTCGTAGGTCGCAAACCGCGTGTAGCTCGAGTCAGCGATCGAGCTGGTCATCGGATTGCGATCCTTGGCCTCCGTGTAGGTGTAAGAGGCCGTCGCCGACAGGCCTTCGAGCCAGCCTTCGTTCCAGCGCTTGCGCAGCGAGACAGCCGCCGAGTCCGAACCGCCGCCATCACGCTTGTTGCCAAGCATCATGTCGAACACGTTGGCGCCGATCGTGCCGTTCGTGGTGCGCTGGTAGACCGGACGCCCGTCGGGGGCGACGCCCGCGGCGCTCGGTTCGGCGCGCAGGTCGAACCAGAACACGCTGTCCATGTTCTTCTGGTGCAGCAGGTCCACCTGGATGCGCCAGTCGCTGCCCAGGCCGAAGCGGTCAACATCGAAGTTGTAGCCGGCGGTCAGGGTGGTCTTCCAGGCCGACGGAATACGGAACGACGGCGACAGGGCGTTGGTGTTGCCGTTGCCCGGGGTCGCCGTACAACCGGCCGGAACCGCGCTGAGGCTGCTGATCGTGTACGGGCCCGCCGGGCAGACGACGTTGGTCTGCACCACGCCGCTGTTGCCGATCGGGTTTAGCAGCCACACGCCCAGGCCTTGCGACGAGAAGCGGCCGAAGCCCACGCCCACGTCGATGTCGCTGGTCGGCGTCCACTTGGCGAAGACGCGCGGCAGCAGGATGTTCTTGCCGTCGAGCGTCGCGTTGTTGGCGAAGCCGTTGCGCGACACGAAGTTTCTGTTCAGGTCAGCGCTGTCGTCCTGGACGTACCAGTCATAACGAACGCCAGCCAGCAGGCTGAGGTTGTCGGTGATCTGGTAGGTGTCTTCGGCGTAGATCGAGTTCAGGTAGAACTCGCCAGCAGCGGCGTTGCGCTCGGCGGTGCCGGCCTGAGCCGGCACGGTGCCGCCGTTCGGCTCGACCGCGGCGGTCAGTTGAACGGTGGCGGCGCGGCCGGCCAGGAAGTCGGCGTAGGACGCGAAGCTGTAGGTCGGCAGGTAGTTGCGGCCGAAGATGTTCAGGATGTCCTGACGCTCGATGCGGCCGCCAAGCAGGAAGTCGTGATCGCCCATATGGTAGCGAACGCGAAGCTCGGCCGTGTCGGTCTTGGTGTTAAGGAAGTTCGGCTGGCTGTTCAGCTCGGTGCCGAAGCGGATGGCCGGTGTGCCCGAACCCGCCTGCACGCCCGGCAGGTCAGCGACGTTGACCGTGATCTCACCCACGCCTTCCGGACCGAAGGTGCGACGGTTGGTGGTCGTTTCCTTCTTGCCCAGGCGCAGTTCGGTCGAGAGGTTGTCGCTCCAGCGCGAGTTCAGCTGGACGGTGTAGTTCTCCAGCTTCTCGTCCTTGACGTACTGGTACGTCGACAGGCCGATACGGGCCGAGCTGGCGCTGCTGCCGCTGGCGAACAGGTCGCTGACCGAACCGTTGAACGAGGCCGATTGCGTGTTCTGGTAGGTGAAGGTCAGACGGTGATCTTCGTTGATGTCCCAGTCCAGCTTGCCCAGCCACTTTTCGTCTTCGATCGGCGGAACCGAGCTGACCCAGTTGCCCGGATCGATGTTGTAGCGAGCCTTAGTGGCGGCCTGGAAGGTGTTCAGCGCGGCTTCGGTGATCCGCGGAATGGTCGAGCTGCGGCCCGAGCCGGTCGGACCTTCGTCCAGATTGTACTCGCCTTCATACTTTTCATAAGAGACGAAGAAGTAGAGGTGATCCTTCAGGATCGGACCGCCCAGGTTGGCGCCCCAGACCTTTTCCTGGAACGTCGTCGAGACGTCCTGGGTGACGCGGCTGCCGCGGGTCGGGCTGCTCGTGCGCGTATCGTAGAAGCGATACTTGTCGCCACGAAGGCTGTCGTCGAGGATTTCGCCGTAAAGGGCGCCGTGGAACTCGTTGGAGCCCGACTTGGTCACGGCGTTGATCGAGCCGCCCAGGAAGCCGTTGTTCACGGTGGAGTAGGGCGCGATCGAGACCTGCATGCCGGCGATGGCTTCGGTCGAGATCGGCGAACGCTGGGTCGGATAGCCGTTGTTGTTCAGACCGAAGTCATCGTTCTGACGGATGCCGTCGACGGTGATCTGGTTGAAGCGAGTGTTGGTGCCGGCGAAGGACAGCGCGTCCTGGTTGGTGGCGTCCAGGGTCGCGAAGGGGTCCAGACGCACCACGTCCTTCAGGTCGCGGTTCAGCGACGGCAGGCTGGCGATGTCGGAGGCGGTGAAGTTGCTGCCCACGCCCTGCGACGGCGAGGCGGCCGCGGCGGTGATGACGACTTCCGAAAGGTCCGAGCCACCCTCGAAGCTCAGCGACGCGTCGGTCGGATCGCCCAGGGAGACGCTGCCCAGGTTTCGTTCGATGGTCTCGCCCGACGGCGAGGTCGCCTTGATGCCGTACGGCCCGCCGACGCGCAGGCCGCGCACCGTGTAGAAGCCGTTGTCGTTGGTCATCGTGGTGATGGCCTGGCCGGTCGGGCCGTAGGTGATGACGACGGTGGCGCCAGCGACACCCGCGCCCGTGGCGTCGGTGATCTGGCCGCGCACGGCGCCGGTCGTTTCTTGGGCGTAGACGGCCGAGGCCGAAGCGGCGGCGGCGAGCACGCCGAGGGCCGCGCCACAGGCGAGCCTCTTCATGGAAAGCATGGATATCCCCTCGTTTCGAGATGCGGAGAGTCTGCGCCGACCATCCGTCAATCTTCCGCCCCATTTAGCGTTGGTTTACGAACCTTTGGTGACAGTTTCGCCACGGCTTGTCACAATCCGCCCACAGGTCTGTGTCATAGGCGCCGCGCCTCGAAATTGGACAAATCCCTTGCAACGGGACAAGCAGGGGAAATGACCTTGGCCGCCAAGCCTTTCACCGACGATCGCGCCCTTCGCGCGGCCTTCGCCATCGTGCTGGCGGCGCTGGCGCTGCGGCTATTCGCCCTGTTTTCGTCCCCCCTCGAACTCTATCCGGACGAGGCCCAGTACTGGCTTTGGTCGCGGGGCCTAAGCTTTGGCTACTTCTCCAAACCGCCGATGATCGCTTGGCTGATCTGGGGGACGACCTCCATCGGCGGCGACACTGAGCCTTGGGTGCGGATCGCAGCCCCTCTGATGCATGCCGGCACGGCGCTTTGCCTGTTCTTTATCGGTCGCCGCCTTTTTGATGCGAGAAGCGGCCTCGCGGCCACGGGTTTGTACGTACTCATGCCGGGGGTGGCGCTGTCCTCTGGCGTCATCAGCACCGATGCGCCCCTGCTTTTCTTCCTGGCGCTGATGCTGTGGGCCTATGTTGAGCTTCCGGCCGCACGAGGGCGGCGGATCGGGTTGGCGGTCGGCATGGGTATGGCGATCGGCTTGGCCATGCTCAGCAAGTACGCGGCGGCATACGCGCTGGGCGGACTGATCCTTCACGCCGCCATCTCAAAGGAAGCCCGGCGAAGCTGGACCCCAGCCACGATCGCGGTCTTCGTCGCCGCGCTGCTGGCGGTCATCGCCCCGAACATCGCCTGGAACGCCGCCCACAGCTTCGCCACGGTCGAGCACACCGCGGCCAACGCCAATCTCGGGTCCTCGCACCTCTTCGACCCAGCGGAACTGGCCGACTTCCTGCTCTCACAGTTCGGCGTCTTCGGGCCACTGCCCTTCGCCGTCCTTTTGGGTGGAACAGTCCTGCTGCTGGTCCGCCGCCGGCTAACGGGGGCCGACGTTCTGCTGCTGTGCTTCTGCCTGCCGCCGTTGCTGGTCGTGTCCATCCAGGGCTTCATCTCCCGCGCCAACGCCAACTGGGCGGCGGCTGGCTATCTGGGCGGCTGCCTGCTCGTCGGCGCGTGGATGCTGCGCTGGAACGCCCGGAATTGGCTGATGGCGGGCCTGGCCTTCCAGGCCGTGGTGGCCGGCCTCTTCCTGACCTGGACGATCAACCCCCGCACGGCGGACGCCATGGGCGTGTCAAACAGCTTCAAGCGCGCCCGAGGTTGGGAACAGTCGGTCGACGCAGTAGTCCAACGCGCCATGCAGGAGGGCGGCGACGCGACTCTGTCGGCCGTGGCCGTGGACGACCGCTTCCTGTTCAACGCCGCCGCCTATTATGGCCGCGACTATTTCGGCCAAGCCGGCGCCCCGCCCCTGCGCATGTGGGTCCATGAAATCCGCGCTCGCAACCAGGCCGAGACCGAGGCCCCGCTGACGGCAACGGACAGCCGTCGCGTCCTCGCCGCCAGCCTGGACAGCGTCTACCGCGCCAAGATGGGCGCTGATTTCCAGCAGGTTTCGGGCAGGGAGATCGCCCGCGTCCGACTGGACGCCAAGCGAACCCGCAAGATCGACATGTTCATCGGCGAGGGCTTCGCCCCCGTTCCGCGCGATCCGGTCACCGGCCAACCGCCGGAGCCCAAGACGTTCCGGTGAGCTAGCGTCCCCAGACTGCCGTAAGCCGCGCATCACGCCCGCAACCGGCGCGATAGAGCTCGTATCGCACCTTGTTGTTCTTGGCGTAGTCGCGGTGATAGGCCTCAGCTAGATAGAAGGGCGCAACGTCCAGCACAGGCGTCTTCATGGTCCCGCGCTTCAGGCGCTTGGCCGCCTCTGCGCGAGACGCCTCGGCCGTTGCGCGCTGCGCCGGCGTGACGAAAACCGCCGGGCGATAGGACGGCCCGCGGTCGCAGAACTGCCCGCCGTCATCGGTGGGATCAACCACCTTCCAGTACCGGTCCAGCAGAAAGCGATAGGGCAGCTTGGCTGGATCGAAGGTGACGCGGACCGCTTCGTAATGGCCGGTCTTTTCGGTCAGCACATCCTCGTAGCGCGGGTTCTTAAGATGACCGCCGGTGTAGCCGGACTCCACCTTGAGCACGCCCGGCATCTTCATGTCGTGCTCCATGCACCAAAAGCATCCGCCGGCGAAGATCGCGGTTTCTGTCTTCACAGGAGCAGCAGCGGCCGGGAGGGCGGCGGCTATCACGAACAGCAGGGGCGCACATAGAGGGGCGAGGAACGACAGCTTCATGCCTGAAGAGATGGCCCTTCAGCCTCGCCGCGCAAGGGCGGCGCCTCAGGCCTCGGCCTCCTCGCGCTTCTCCTCTGCCTGCGCCTTCGCGATGGCCTCGGCGGCCTCCGGATTGAGCCCGCGACCGCCATGCTTTGGCGGCACCAGGGGCGCAGGCTCGGGCGTGGCCATATTCCCGCGCATGAGCGAGCGACCGGCTGTAAGCCCGCCGACGATCTGCATCTCCAGGCGCATCTCGTCGCGCACGCGCACGTCCTTCATAGTCTCTTCGGCGACGTCCTCGGGAATCCCGAGGTCGATCAACAGAGCGCGGCCGAAGGCCATGGCCGACTCGAACGTCTCGCGGATCTGGTAGTCCACCTGCTGCTCGATCAGACGCAACACATGGCCGCGATCGAAGGCGCGGACATAGAGCTTGGCCAAGGGAAACTCCGCCCTGGCGAGCTTGACGATCTGGTCCGCCACCTCCGGCTTGTCGACGCAGACGAGGATAGCCTCGGCCCGGCCGGCGCCGCTGGCGTGCAGCACGTCGAGGCGCGTGCCGTCGCCGTAGTAGACCTTGAAGCCGAATTTCGAGGCGGCCTGGATCATCTCCACGTCCACCTCGATGATCGAGATATCCACGCCACGCGCCAGCAGCGGCTGGCTGACCACCTGGGCGAAACGGCCAAAACCGATGATCAGCACCCGACCCTCCAGGTCGTCGGCCGTCTCGATCCCATCCATGGACGGCTGCTCGGCCGGCAGGAATCGGGTGACCGCGATGGTGACCAGCGGCGTCAGGGCCATGGACAGGATGACGATCGCGCTCATGGAGGCGCTGGTGCCCGCGTCCAGCACGCCGGCGGCCAGAGCCGCGGCGTAAAGGACAAAGGCGAACTCGCCGCCCTGGGCGAACAGGGCCGCGCGTTCCGCCGACTCTCGCGGCGACGCCTTGAACAGGCGCGCGACGCCATAAATGCCCGCCGCCTTCACCACCATGAACACCACGGCGCCGGTCAGGATGAGCACCCACTGCGACGCCACCACCGACAAGTTCAGCGACATCCCCACGCTGAGGAAGAACAGGCCCAGCAGGATGCCCCGGAACGGCTCGATATCCGCCTCCAGTTGGTGGCGGAAACTGGACTCCGACAGCAGCACGCCGGCGAGGAAGGCGCCCATGGCCATGGACAATCCGCCCACCTGCATCACCAGCGCCGCGCCAAGCACGACCAGAAGAGCGGCGGCGGTCATCACTTCTCGCGCGCCCGAGGCGGCCAGGAGGCGGAACATCGGATTGAGCAGCCAGCGGCCCACCGCGATCACCCCGGCCACCGCCGCCAGGCCGATCAGTCCTGCCTGCCAACCAGGCCGTGCATTGGCGTCAACGCCGCCGTTCAGGGCGGCCAGCACCGCCACTAGCGCCAGCAGCGGTACGATGGCTATGTCCTCAAGCAGCAGGATGGACACAGCCCGTTGGCCGGCCGGCGTGCCCGCCTCGCCTCGCTCGCTCAGCATGGTCATGATCACGGCGGTGGAAGACAGGACGAAACCCATGGCGCCGATCACCGCCATTGCGGGCGGCAGCCCGGCTGCGATGCCTACGCCGGACAGCAGGCCGCCGCAGACCAGGACCTGAGCCGCGCCCAGGCCGAAGATTTCCTTGCGCAGATTCCACAGCTTGGCCGGGCGCATCTCCAGGCCGATGATGAAGAGGAACATCACCACGCCGAGCTCGGCCACGTGAAGGATCGACTCCGGATCCGAGAACAGGCGCAGGCCGAAGGGGCCGATCAGCAAACCAGCCGCCAGGTAGCCCAGCACCGAGCCGAGTCCGAGACGGCGGAACACAGGGACCGCGACGACGCCCGCCGTCAACAACGCTACGGCTTGCCCGAGAGCCAGACCGGAAGTTTCAGCCGCCATGCCTGGCCCCTTTTCAATTACTGGGGCCAGACAAGCCGAAGCCGGGCGCGCTGCGCAAGCAGCGATCGTCCGGCCCCGTCGATTGTAGCGCTGATTAACCCAGAGCGACCGTGAAAGCAGCGTCGGTCTTGGCCGTGATCTCTTCGACGCTCACGCCCGGCGCCAGCTCGGTGAGGGTCACCCCCGCACCGCGGCCCACCTGGAAGACGCCCAGGTCGGTGACGACCATGTCCACCACCTTGGCGCCGGTCAGCGGCAGGGTGCAGGCCTTGACCAGCTTGGCGGCGCCGGATTTCTCCGAGTGCTCCATGACCACGACCACGCGGCGAACGCCGGCGACCAGGTCCATGGCGCCGCCCATGCCTTTGACCATCTTGCCCGGGACCATCCAGTTGGCGAGGTCCCCGTTCTGCGCCACCTGCATGGCGCCCAGGATCGACAGGTCGATGTGGCCGCCGCGGATCATCGCGAAGCTGTCCGCCGAGCTGAAATAGGACGAGCTGTCCAGTTCGGTGATCGTCTGCTTGCCGGCGTTGATCAGATCGGCGTCCGCCTCGCCCTCATAGGGGAAAGGACCCATGCCCAGCATGCCGTTCTCGCTCTGCAGCGTCACATGCATGCCGGCCGGGATGTAGTTGGCCACCAGGGTCGGAATGCCGATGCCCAGGTTCACATAGAAGCCGTCCTGCAGCTCCTTGGCCGCGCGGGCAGCCATCTCGTCACGCGTCCAGGCCATCAGACGGTCTCCTTCTGGCGGGTGGTGACTCGCTCTATGCGCTTCTCGAAGACAGCGCCCTTGAGGATGTGATCGACGTAGATGCCGGGGGTGTGAATGTTGTCTTTGTCGAGCGCGCCGATATCGACCAACTCCTCGACCTCGACCACCGTGACCTTGCCGGCGGTGGCCATCATCGGATTGAAGTTCCGGGCGGTCTTTCGATAGACGAGGTTGCCCTCGCGGTCACCCTTCCAGGCCTTGACGATCGACAGGTCGGCGGTGAGGCCGCGCTCCATCACATAGAGCTCTCCGTCGAACTCGCGCACTTCCTTGCCCTCGGCCACCAGGGTGCCGACTCCGGTCTTGGTGAAGAAGGCCGGGATGCCCGCGCCGCCGGCGCGGATGCGTTCGGCCAGGGTGCCTTGCGGGTTGAACTCAAGCTCCAGTTCGCCGGAGAGATACAGCTGCTCGAACAGCTTGTTCTCGCCCACATAGGAGCTGATCATCTTCTTGATCTGCCGGTTCTCCAGCAGGATGCCGAGGCCGAAGCCGTCCACCCCGCAGTTGTTGGAGATGACCGTCAGGTCCTTGACCCCGGTCTCGCGGATGGCCGCGATCAGGTTTTCAGGAATGCCGCAGAGGCCGAAGCCTCCCGCCATGATCGTCATGCCGTCGAACAGCAGCCCGCTTAGGGCCTCGACGGCGTTCGGCTTGACCTTGTCGGCCATTGATCCCTCCCATGGGCGCCTGCTTGGCGTCGATCTCGCCCGGAATGGCGATAAATTCAACCCTTGATGAATTTATCTGGCAAGCCAGAAGCTAACATCATCTCGGGACGGCTTTCCATCGCGTCGGCGTGACGATTTCAGGACGCGGCCGGCGGCGATTCAGCCACCTCGCCAGGCTCCAGGCCGCAAGCCAGCAGCGCCTCCCAGACGCCCTCCGCCGTCTCGGCGAACCGGAACAGGTCCATATCCTGGCGGCTGATCATGCCGTGCTCGATCAGGGCGTCGAAGTTGATGATCGACCGCCAGTACCCCTCGTCGAACAGGACGATGGGGATGCGCGGGGCCTTGTCGACCTGGCGCAGGGTGAGAATTTCGAACAGTTCGTCCAACGTGCCGAAGCCGCCGGGGAACACCACCAGCGCATTGGCCCGCATGGCAAGATGCATCTTGCGCATGGCGAAGTAATGGAAGCGGAACGTCAGCTCCGGCGTGCTGTAGGGGTTCGGCGCCTGCTCATGCGGCAGCGTGATGTTGAAGCCGATAGAGGGCGCGCCGGCGTCGGAGGCGCCCCGGTTCGCGGCCTCCATGATGCCGGGACCGCCGCCCGTGGCGATGACATTGTCGCGGACGGGCTTGTTCTCGATGATCGCGCCGCCGCGCTCCGAGGCGATGCGCCCGAAGGCGCGGGCTTGGGCGTACCAGCCGCCTCGACGCCCCTCGTCCGTCTCGCGCACCCGGGCCGCGCCGAAGACCACGATAGTGGAGCGGACACCCCAGTTGCGAAGCGCCTCGTCGGCCTTGGCGAACTCAAGCAGAAAGCGCACGCCGCGCATCGACTCCCCGAGCATGAAGCTCTGGTCCAGAGCGGCGAGACGGTAGGAGGGGGATGCCAGCTGAGCGGCGTTGGCGGCGGCGAGGGTGTCGGCGTCTTGATCCATGACCGCACCTTAACCGGCGGCGCGCCGACGAAAAACGCCTCCCCGGACATTCCGGAGAGGCGTTGATCCATGATCCAGAGCCAGGGCCTATTTGGTGGCCGGCTTGGGCTCGGACTTTAGGCTCTTGGCCACCAGATCGGCCACCTTAGCCGCCGGCTTCGGCAGCTTCGGCGTAGCGGCGACGGAGCCATGCTTCAGCACCTCGAGCGCGCGGCTTAGCTGGAAGTCGCCCTTCTTGTCGTCGAAGGACGGCGGCGGCGCTTCGGCCGGTTCGTGCACGCCGCGACGGGTCTTGCCCTCCTCGGCGTTGAGAGCGTTCTTGAAGCTGGCCTCGCTGAACCAAGCTTGATTGGCGATGGACTGGGCCTGCTCACGGGTTTGAGCGACTTCCAGATCAGGATCGATGCCTGTCTGCTGGATGGAGCGTCCGGACGGCGTGTAGTAGCGCGCCGTGGTCAGCTTCAGGGCGCCGTCCTGGCCGCCGCGCAGCGGGATCACCGTCTGGACCGACCCCTTGCCGAAGCTCGTCAAGCCGACGATCTCGGCGCGCTTGCGGTCTTTCAGGGCGCCAGCGACGATTTCGGAAGCTGATGCCGAGCCCTGGTTGATCAGGACCACGATGGGCAGGCCCGCGGCGATGTCGCCGGGGCGGGCGTTGTAGCGCTCGATGTCGCGGGGATCGCGGCCACGCTGACTGACGACCTCGCCGCCCTCCAGGAACAGGTCCGCTACGCCGACCGCCTGATCGACCAGACCGCCAGGGTTGTTGCGCATGTCGAAGACAAGGCCCTTCAACGCCGGATTCTTGGCCTTCAAGTCCTTCACCGCGGCTTCGACCTCGTCCGTGGCCTTCTCGTTGAAGGAGCCGAGACGGACGTAGCCATAATCGCCCTCCATGCGGGCGGTGACAGTGCGCGGCTTGATCACCTCGCGCACCAGTTTCACTTCGACCGGGTCGCTCTTCTCACGCGCCAGGGTCAGACCCACCGAGGACCCCGGCTCGCCGCGCAGCTGCTTGACCACGTCATTGGTCGACAGGCCCAGCACACTCGCGCCGTTGACGCCGGTGATAAAGTCACCCGGCTGGACGCCGGCGCGTTCGGCCGGTGTGCCGTCCATCGGCGAGATGACCTTCACCACGCCTTCCTCGCTGGTGACTTCCAAGCCGACGCCGCCGTATTCGCCGCGGGTGTTGTCCTGCATGTCCTCGAAGCCGTCGGGGCTCAGATAGCCCGAGTGCGGATCGAGCGAGGACAGCATGCCGTCCAGAGCGGACTCGATCAGCTTGGTGTCGTCCACCGGAGCCACATACTGGCGCTCGACCGTGTCCACCACGTCGCCGAACAGCTCCAGCATCCGATAGGTCTTGGCCTTGGGCTGCAGAGCCGCCTGAGCCATCGGGCTCAGATAGGCCATCGCCCCGGCGCCGAGGACGAAGGAGGAAACACCGATCACCAGGTACTTGCGCATATCAGCCGTCTGGCTCCCTTGCGGCGGAAACATCCGCCGCGATCAAAAAACCGCCCCTTGCCCCGGTGGCGAACGGCCTCTTCAGGCCGTCGGCTTCAGGCGTTTGGCCGGATCAACCGGCGTCTCGCCTTCGCGGACCTCAAAATAGAGCTCCACCTCCGAGTTTCCACCATCGGTCGTTCGCCCAACAGGGGCGCCGGCCGCGACGGATTGTCCGGGGACGACGGAGACCCCCCCGAGCCCCGCGAGAACCAGATGGTAGGCGCCCTCTGAGCGGAGAATCAAGACAAGGCCCCAACCCTCGAGCGGACCTGCATATTCCACGATACCCCGGGCGGGGCTTTTGACCGTCTCTCCAGCGGCGGCGGTCAGGCTCAGACCCCGTGAATGTCCCCCGCTCGGCAGGCTTTCCCCGAAGCGGCGGATAATCGCACCCTCAACCGGTCGGATCAGGGACAGCGGGCCGGCCGCGCGCGCCTGGGGGGTCAGCCCGGCAAGGGCCGCCTGCCGTTCCAGGTCCGCCGCCTCGGTGAGGCGCTTCTCGATCAGACCCCGGCGATCGGCCAAGGCGCTTTCGGTGGTGAACAGATCCTCGGCGGAGGCCGCCGCCTCGCGGCGAAGGGCCGCGATCACACGGCCGCGGCTGGCGACCTCGTCGGCCCGCGCCTTGAGTTCCGGCGTCATGGCGCGGACCAGAATAGCCGCACGGACAGCCTTACGGGCGTCTTGCGGGCTGACCATCAGGGCGGGCGGCGGGTTGAGGCGATAGAGCTGCAGCATGGACAGCAGCTTGGCGAGGCTCGCGCGGTTCTTGCCGAGCTCGACCGTCAATGCGGCTTCACGGACATTCAGGGATTGCAGGGCGGCGCGCTTGGCCTCCACGCCCACCAGATCCTTGACCTGCTCGGCTTGAAGTCGGTCCAGCTCATTGCGCAGGGCGGCCACGTCGCGGCGAGCCTGGAGGGCGGCGGCGTTGTTGGCGGCGCGCTGGTCGAGCTGAAAAGCCGCCACGGCGCCCGCCACCGCGAGCGCGGCGAGGACGACGGCGACGGTCACGAAGCGGCGGGCCATGGCGCTTGGTAACTTGGCCTCAGTCGCGATGATAGGGCGAGCCGGCCAGAATGGTCACCGCGCGATAAATCTGTTCGGCGAGCATCGCCCGGGCAAGCGCATGGGGCCAGGTTTGAGGCCCGAAGGCGAGCTTGCCATTGGCGGCCGCCAGCAGGGACGGATCAAGCCCGTCGGCCCCGCCGATCACCAGGACCAGCTTGCGCACCCCGTCGTCGCGCAGCTTACCGATCTCCCCCGCGAAGGCTCGAGAAGGACGCGCCGCTCCATGCTCGTCGCAGCAGATCACATGCGCGCCCTCCAAGTGAGGACGCAGCACCTCGGCCTCGGCGGCCTTGCCCGGCTTGCGGGATTCAACCTCGACGATCTCAACTGGCCCAAGGCCGAGCGCGCGACCGGACGCCGTGGCGCGCTGGCAGTAATCGAGCGCCATTTGCGCCTCGACCATCCGGCCCAGACGGCCAACGGTTAGCAGGGTGATGCGCATGGGAGAGTGAGCGTCGGCCCGCCTTGACGGCGGGCCGCGGGATCAGTTGGCGACGGTGCGGACCGGCGGCTCGACCGACCAGATCTTCTCGATGTTGTAGAAGGCGCGCACTTCAGGGCGGAAAAGGTGGACGATCACGTCCCCCGCGTCGATCAGCACCCAGTCGCAATGCGGCAGGCCTTCGACCCGCGCTCGGCCGAAACCCTCTTCCTTGAGAGCGCGCAGCAGGTGGTCGGCCAAAGCGCCGACGTGGCGATGCGAACGACCCGAAGCCACGATCAGGCTGTCGGCGACGCTGCTCTTGTCCTTGAGATCGATGAAAACGACGTCCTGAGCCTTGTCGTCATCGAGACGGGCGAGGATCAGTTGCTCCAGGGGCTTAGTCGGGCCCTGGCCGTCAGAAGAAGGCTCGGCGGCGGTCGCCTGGCCTTCCGGCGCGCTGTGCGCGGACTCGCGATTCAGCGGAATGCTCCTATGGGTGATCACGCAAGCGTCCGACCTTATCACAGAAATCCCCAATCCGTGAGCGGTTTGACTCAGCCAGGCGCCTTGGACGCCTCCTGGCGGGCGCGATCACGCAGGGCGGTGGATGAGGCGAAATTCAGCGGCCCGGTCAGATAGACCCAGGACGGCGGGTTCGCGCCGGGCAGCAGGTGCGCTTGGGAAGCCGGCCGACGTGCGTGCGCGAAGCGGCGAGCGGTGGGCGAGGTGCGGGCCTTCAGCGCCGCCCAGGGGCGGGAGACCACGGCCACCGGAACCTCGCGCATAATCTGCGTCCAGCCGCGCCAACGATGGAAGGTCGCCAGGCTGTCGGCCCCCATGATCCAGACGAAATGCACGCCGGGATGCCGCGCCTTCAGCAGGCGGATGGTGTCCAGCGTATACTGCACGCCCAGCCGGGTCTCCACGTCGCTTACGATCATGGCCGGCCCACGCGCCCAGCGGCGCGCATTGGCCATGCGCTTGGAGAGGCTTTCGGTCTCGCTGGAGGACTTCAGTGGGTTCTGCGGCGACACCAGCCAGATCACCCGATCCAATTGGAGACGGGACAGCGCCGTCTCGGCCACGTGGGCGTGGCCCTCGTGGGTGGGATTGAACGAGCCGCCGAACAGACCGACGCGCATGCCCGGCTGGAGCGTGAAGCCCAGCCGCGACGCCGCCGGCCTGCCAGCCTCAGGGACGAGTCTGGCCGGTCCCGCGAACCACATACTTGAATGTCGTCAATTGCTCGGCCCCAACCGGACCGCGGGCGTGAAGCTTGTCAGTAGCGATGCCGATTTCTGCTCCGAAGCCGAACTCCCCGCCGTCGGCGAACTGGGTGGAGGCGTTGATCAGCACTATGGCCGAATCCACCGAGGCGACGAAGGCGTCGGCGGCGGCGGCGTCCTCTGTGAGGATCGCGTCGGTGTGGCCGGAGCCATGAGCGGCGATATGGGCGGCGGCTCCCCCGACGCCATCGACCAGGGCCACGGCGATGATCGGCGCCAGATATTCGGTGGACCAGTCCTCGGCGCTCGCGGCGGCCATGGGCGCGATGGCCCGCGCCGCCTCGTCCCCGCGCACCTCACAGCCGGCCGCGACGAGGGCGGCGGCGATGGGCGGCAGCAGGCGGTCGGCGTCGGCCCGGTCAATCAGCAAGGTCTCGGCCGAGCCGCAGACCGACACACGCCGCATCTTGGCGTTGACCACAACCGCCTTGGCCTTCTCCAGATCGGCGTCGGCATGGACGAAGACGTGGTTCAGGCCCTCCAGGTGCCCGAGCACCGGAGCCCGGGCCTCCGCCTGCACCCTGGCCACCAGGCTCTTGCCGCCGCGTGGGATGATAAGATCGACGGCGCCGTCCAGCCCGCCCAGGATTAGACCCACCGCCGCGCGATCGGTCGTCGGCACGGCCTGGACGCAGGACGCTGGCAGCCCCGCCCGCACCAGCCCCTCGACCACAGCGGCATGGATGGCCAGGTTGCTGCGCAGGCATTCCGACCCGCCCCGCAGGATCGAGGCGTTGCCGGACCGCACGCACAAGGCCGCCGCGTCGGCCGTCACATTGGGGCGACTCTCATAGATCATGGCGATCACCCCGATGGGGGTGCGCACCCTGGCGATATCCAGACCGTTGGGCCTGTCCCAGCGAGCGATTTCCGCGCCCACCGGATCGGGAATCGCCGCGATGGCGTCCACGGCGTCGGCCAGGGCGGCGATCCGGCCGGCGTCCAGAGCCATGCGGTCGATAAGGGCCTCGCTCAGCCCGTTGGCGCGGGCGTCCGCCTGGTCGGCGAAGTTGGCGGCCAGGATCGCGTCAGCCTGCCTGCGGATGGCCGCAGCCATGCCGGCGATGGCGGCTGTGCGGACCTCCGAGGTGGACAGACGCAAGGCGCGGGCGCCGTCCCGGGCTTCACGCCCGATCCGCACCATTGTCGCCTGCAGGGATGAACCCGCGTCGTCCATGGGCCTCGCCACTTATGCTCAAAGTGAGCCTTAGCCCTTTGTGCTGATTACCGCCAGCATTCAGGTCGCCAGCGCTCAGGCCGTCTCTCGCGCCGCCAGAGCCAGGTCGTCGGCATGGATCACCGGTCCTTCGGTGAAACCCAGAGCCGCCTCGATGGCGTCCGACCTCAAGCCGGCGATGCGCGCGGCGTCGGCGGCGTCATAGCGGACCAGGCCGCGCGCCAGTTCGCGGCCCGCCTCGTCGCGCACCACAACAGCATCGCCCTTGCCGAAACGCCCCTCGGCCGCCCTAACCCCGGCGGCAAGCAGGCTCTTGCCGCCGCGCAACGCGGTCGCCGCGCCGTCATCCACCACCAGCGCGCCCTGCGGCGCGAGGGAGCCGGCGATCCAGGCCTTGTAGGCGGCGGCCGGCGTCGTCGAGGCGGCGAAGATTGTTGAGCGCTCGCCGCTTTCGATGGCCAGCAGCGGCGAAGGCCGCGTGCCCAGGGTGACGATGGTGGCGCAGCCAGCGGCGGCGGCGATCCGGGCGGCGGCGAGCTTGGTCGCCATGCCGCCGGTGCCCACACCGGCCCCAGCGTTGGCGCCGCCGGCCATGGCCTCGATCTGCGGCGTCAGGCGCTCCACCAGCGCAATATGCTCCGCCGCCGGATCACGACGCGGGTCGGCGGTGTAGAGGCCGTCGATGTCCGACAGCAGGATCAGGGCGTCGGCGCCGGTCATCTGCGCCACGCGCGCGGCCAGGCGGTCATTATCGCCGTAGCGGATTTCCTCGGTCACCACGGTGTCGTTCTCATTGACCACCGGCACGACGTTGAGGGCCAGCAGAGTCTCCACCGTGGCGCGGGCGTTCAGCCATCGCCGGCGCACCTCGGTGTCGTCACGGGTCAGGAGCACCTGCGCGCAGGCGGCGCCGTGCGGCTCGAACGCCTCTTCCCAGGCTCGCATCAGCAGGCTCTGGCCAGCGGCGGCGGCGGCCTGCTTCTCGGGCAGGGTCAGGGCGCGTTTGGGCAGTCCCATGCGCCGGCGGCCCAGCGCCACCGCGCCGGAAGACACCACCACGATCTGGCGGCCCTGAGCGCGCAGGCGCGCGGCATCGGCGCAGAACGCCTCCAGCCACGCCCGGTTGGCCGCGCCGGTTTCCGAATCCACGAGCAAGGCCGAGCCGACCTTGACGACGATCCGACGGGCGGCGGCCAATGTCATCCTAAGGAGTCCAGCCTTCGGGTGAGGGCTCCTCGAAATCATCCTCGCCTTCGGGAGCGATCTCGCCGCGACGCTCGCGAACCTTGGTCCAGGCCGCACGCAGCAGCTCGGTCACGCCCTCGCCCGACACGCCGGAGACCAGCATGGGCTTCACCCCCGCTACGGCTTCCAGCTCGGCCGCCTTCTCGGCGCGGGCTTCCTCATCCAGGGCGTCCACCTTGTTGAGGGCCAGGATTTCGGTCTTGTCGCCCAGATCCTCGTCATAGGCCTCCAGCTCGGCTCGGATGGTCTTCCAGACCTCGCCGACGTTTTCCTGGGTGGCGTCGATCAGGTGGATCAGGGTCGCGGAGCGTTCCACGTGGCCCAAGAAGCGCGTGCCCAGACCCGCGCCTTCCGAGGCGCCCTCGATCAGGCCGGGGATGTCCGCCATGACGAAGCGCTCGGTGGACGACAGGTCGACCACGCCCAGGTTCGGGGTCAGTGTGGTGAAGGGGTAGTCGGCGATCTTCGGCTTGGCCGCGCTAGCCGCCGCCAGGAAGGTCGACTTGCCTGCATTGGGAAGGCCGACCAAGCCGACGTCGGCGATCAGCTTCAGGCGAAGCCAGATCCACTTCTCCTCGCCTTCCTGACCCGGATTGGCGTGCTTCGGCGCCTGATTGATCGGCCCCTTGAAGCGGTCGTTGCCCCAACCGCCATTGCCGCCCTTGGCCAGCAGGATGCGCATACCGGGCTCGTTCATGTCGGCGATCAGGGTCTCGCGATCCTCCTCCAGCACCTCGGTGCCCACAGGAACCTTGAGGACCACGTCGGCGCCGGCGGCCCCGTGGCGGTTGCGGCCCATGCCATGGACGCCCGTGTCCGCCTTGAAGTGCTGTTGGTAGCGATAGTCGATCAAGGTGTTGAGGCCCTCGACCGCCTCGACCCATACGTCGCCGCCGCGGCCGCCGTCGCCGCCGTCGGGACCGCCGTATTCGATGTACTTCTCGCGCCGGAAGGACACGGCGCCTCCGCCTCCGTTTCCGGAGCGGATGAAGATCTTGCACTGATCGAGGAACTTCATGGGCGTCTTTTGTCCCAAGCGGGCCCCGACGTCGAGCCTCGCCCCGACATGATTCCGTCGTGGAGACGAATTGTTAGGGTGAACCTGAGACAACAGGACGCAGAGCGCGCAAAGCGCCCGCACAGCTTCTGATGATTAACGACCATAGGTTGCATTACTAGGGAGTTGCAAGGTTTGTCCGGTCCACCGCCCAAAGCTGAAGTCTTGCAGGACCTCAAGAACCTGACTCTGCCGACGCTCGCCAAGAAGTATGAGCGCGAGAGCAACATCCATCGCAACATCATGATGACCCGAGGCACGGGCATCACCGGCAACTGGCGCGACTTCCGAGCCTTTCTGAATGACATCGGTCCTTGCCCTGGCGAAGGCTTCAATCTCGTCCTGCTGAACCGCTACGAGCGCACGTACGGGCCGGGTAAGGCCCGCTGGATGAACAGCGCCCAGCAGAAGAAGCACGAGGAAGAGTTCGACAAACAGCTGGCCGCGAAAGCCACTGAACAGAACAAGCTGCTCATGCAGGCCCAGGCCCTCAAGACGGCTAAGATGGGCGGCACGCCCACCATGGGCCAATGGACCTCCATGGGCGGCCGCACGGTCGGCTATTCGGAAGTCGCCAAGCGCCTGAATATTCCGGTCGCGGCCCTATCCAAGACCCTGAAGGATGGCCGGACCGCCGACGATCTGGTCAAGCGCGCCGGTTCGGCCGATGAGCTGATCGACCGCAACGCGCACTGGCTGCCGCCGGAAGAGAACAAGAAGGACAGCTTCCTGGAGGCGTTCCGCGTGTGGCACATGCAGGTGCTGCCGCCCTACAGCCGCGCCGCCACCCCGACCTTCCTGTTCCTGTTCATCGCACTGCCGATGATGAAGGAATGCCGGGACGAGCTGATAGACCTGAACCTCTGGACGCCTCTGGGCCATCGCGCCGAAGCCGCGCGCGATGCGCATATCGCCTGGAAAAAGTACACCGAGCTGATGCCCCGCGCGCAGGCGGCGATGATGGAAATCCCCATCTACGCCTCCTATTCGCTGCTGTCCGAGCTGGACAAGCTTTGCGAGCGCATCGTCACCGCCGAGTCCCGCTTCCGGGCCGGCCCCAAGGGACCCGGCGCGCAAGCGGCCTGACCCCCGGCGCGGCCTTCAGGCCAACCAGACCATCATCCGCGTGTCCGCCGACTGGCCCCTGGCCCGTGACGGCTTTGCATCCACGATCCCTGTATAGAGGAAACCCGCCTTGCACAGGACGCGGCCGGACGCCGGATTGTCTGCGAAGTGCCCGGCCACGACCAGACGCTTGCGCCAGTCGCGCGCCGCCCAGCCAAGCGCGCCCATCAACGCCTCGCTGGCCAGACCCCGCCCCCAATAGGCGCCGCCGATCCAGTAGCCGACCTCGGTGCGTCCTTCAGGCGTGAGGAAGAACCCCAGCACACCGATCACGCCTTCGTCCTCAAGGGTGATGACAAAGGTGTTGTCGCGGCGGCGATCCTGCATCTGGACCTGCACCACGAACGCGTCAGCGTCCTGCTGCGCATAGGGCCACGGCATGCGGGTGGTCATCTTGGCGATATCGTAGTCGATCAGAGCGGAGACGCGCTGCGCATCCGTCGATAGCGGCTCGCGCAGGACCAGCCTGCGCGTTTCGATGATGGGGGTTTGGCCTATCACGTTCATGGCGACCTCCCTGGTCGATCCCGCCACCGTCCCGGACCCCCGTCCAGGCTGCGGCCAAAAAGAAAGCGGGGAGCCCGGCGTTCCCGGACTCCCCGCTTGGATCGTCTGTCCGGATCGCCACTCAGGTGCGCGATCCGGGGAAGGTCTGGACCGCGCTTACTCTGCGGCCTGAGCCTGTGCGACCGGATCGATCGTCACGTAGGTGCGGTTGTCGCGCTTGGTTACAAAGCGCACGGCGCCGTTCACGAGCGCGAAGAGGGTATGGTCCTTGCCCATACCGACATTGACGCCCGGCCAGAACTTCGTGCCGCGCTGACGCACGACGATGTTGCCCGCGAGGACGGCTTCGCCGCCGAACTTCTTCACACCGAGACGACGGCCAGCCGAATCGCGACCGTTGCGCGAGGAGCCGCCAGATTTTTTGTGAGCCATTGTGCTCTCCTGATCCTATGCGACGGGGCCTTTAGGCCTCGTCGGCGTCCTTCTTGGCGGCGGCCTTCTTCGGCGCAGCCTTCTTGGCGGGGGCGGCTTCACCCTCGGCCTTGGCGGCCTTCGGAGCAGCGGCTTTCTTCGGCGCGGCGGCCTTGGCCTTTGGAGCCGGGGCGGCTTCCTTGGCTTCGACCGGAGCGGAGGTCACGGCGGCGTCGCCGAGACCGCGGGCGCGGGCGTCCAGAACGCGCTTGCTGGTCAGATCGACCGTGCCGTCCCACTTGTCCGACTTCGAGCCGTTGGCCACCGAGGTAACGCGCAGAACGGTTTCGGTCTGACGGTGACCGCGGGTGCGGCGATAGCCCTGGCGACGGATCTTCTTGAAGATCTTCACCTTCTCGCCCTTGCGGGTTTCGATCAGGGTCGCGTTCACAGCGGCGCCGTCCACCAGCGGAGCGCCCACGGTGACGGCGTCGCCGTCGCCCAGCATCAGGACCTGGTCGAACGCGATTTCCGCGCCCGGCTCGCCTTCGAGCTTCTCAACCACGAGCAGATCGCCCGCCTGAACCCGGTACTGCTTACCGCCGGTTTTGATCACCGCGTACATCGGTCGCGCCTTAAGCTTATGAAGTCCGAAGACTTGTTCTCAAAATGGATTGCGCCCGCGGGGCCAGCCTGCGGGCGAGGGAGCGCTCTTATACAGCGCAAGACCGGGGAGTCAACGCGGCGGCGGGCGAAAACCCGTCGCGACCGGCCTCATATAGAGTGCTTCGCCTTCTTCGCCAGCATGCTCTGGCGGTTATAGTGTAGCATCCTGTACAGAGGGCTCGTGACCTCGCCCCTCTTCGCCTCCATCGCCGCGACCGGCTTCGCCGTGGCCTTCCTGCACGCGGCCCTGCCCACGCATTGGTTGCCGTTCGTGCTGGTGGGGCGGGGACAAGGCTGGTCCGCGCCGCGCACCCTGAGCGTCGCCATGCTGGCGGCGGTCGGCCATGTGGCGGTCACCACCCTGCTGGGCGCGATCCTGGTCACCGCCGGCCTGGCGCTGGAAGAACGCCTGGGCGGCATCTTCGGACTGCTGGTCGCTGGCGGCATGGCGGGACTGGGGCTCTATTATCTGTGGCGCGGGCGCAAGCATGCGCACCTGCACGGCCTGCCGCGCTCCTATCGCTCGGATCGCGCGGCGGTGCTGGGCTTGGTCACGCTGCTGGCCCTGTCGCCGTGCGAGGCCTTCCTGCCGATTTTCCTGGCCAGCACGCCCTACGGTTGGGGCGGTTTCGCCGCGCTCACCGGCGTGCTGATGGTCGCCACCGCCCTGGGCATGCTGCTGTTCACCAGCCTAAGCTTGGCAGGCGTCCAGCGGCTGAAACTCGACGCTCTGCAGCGGCATGAGACCACCATTATGGGCGTCACCCTGCTTGGCATGGCGGTCATCGTGGCGATGCTCGAGGTCTAAGGCGGTTTCGCAACCGCCCCCGGCGCACTAGATAGGCGCCATGAGCATCGAACAGACTCCCGTCACCGTCCTGACCGGCTACCTCGGCGCCGGCAAGACCACCCTGCTGAACCGCATTCTCACCGAGGATCATGGCAAGAAGTACGCCGTGATCGTCAACGAGTTCGGCGAAGTCGGCATCGACAACGATCTCGTCGTCGATACCGACGAGGAAGTGTTCGAAATGAACAACGGCTGCGTCTGCTGCACGGTGCGCGGCGACCTGATCCGCGTCCTGTCCGGCCTGATGAAACGAAAGGGCAAGTTCGACGCGATCGTGGTGGAGACCACCGGCCTGGCCGATCCCGGCCCGGTGGCCCAGACTTTCTTCGTCGACGACGAAGTCAAGGCTCGCACCAAGCTGGACAGCGTCACCACCGTGGTCGACGCCAAGCACATCCTGCAACGCCTGGCCGACAGCAAAGAAGCGGTCGAGCAGATCGCCTTCGCCGATCAGATCGTGCTGAACAAGACCGATCTGGTTTCGGCCGATGAGTTGCGCACCGTCGAGGCTCAGGTCCGCCGGATCAATCCCCTGGCGCCCATTCATCACGCCCAGCGCTCCAACGTGCCCCTCGACGCGATCCTGGGCCGCGGCTCGTTCGACCTGGACCGCATCACCGAGATCGAGCCGCAGTTCCTGAACCCGGCCCACGGCGAGCACGGCCATGTTCACGACGAGCACTGCGGCCACGACCACGATCATGACCATCACCATCATGATCATGGTCACGACCATCACCCCCATGACCATGTGGCCGAAGCCGGCATCCGTGGGGTCTCACTGACCTTGGACACGCCCGTGGATGGGACCAAGGTCACCACTTGGCTCAACAACCTGTTGGCCGCACAAGGGCCGGATATCCTGCGCGCCAAGGGCATCCTCGACGTTCTGGGCGAGGAGAAACGCCTGGTCTTCCAGGCCGTGCACATGATCCTGGAGGGCGACCTGCAGCGTGAGTGGCGCGAGGGTGAGCGTCGCTATAGCCGCATGGTGTTCATCGGCCGCAACCTGGACGAAGCCGCCCTGCGGACGGGCTTCGAAGCCTGCGCCGCCTAGAGGACGACGGCGCGGTTTCGGCCGCGCCGTTCTCTACCGCCGAACAGGCGAAGAAAAAGGCCGGATGCTCGCGCATCCGGCCTTTTCCGTGCTCGAAACCGTGAGGCTTACGAGATGTCTTCGTTGATCAGGCCGACCTTGTAGTAGCCGTTGCCTTGCAGTTCGTTCAGGACCGCCATGAAGTCCTGGTACAGGACGTCGGCGTCAGCGCGGATCATGATGCGCTCTTCCTGCGGAACGGCGCCCGGCGATTGAGCAGCGATCTTGCCGGCCAGATCGGAGGGCAGGCCTTCCAGGCTGGTTTGCTGTTCGGCGAGGAACAGGGCGCCGGACTTCTGGATCGAAATGAAGATCGGCTCTTTCGGCTTGTCTTCCGGCGACGGCGGGGTCGCCGGCGGCAGATCGACCTTGATGGCCACGGTGGCCATCGGCACGGCGACCATGAAGATGATCAGCAGAACGAGCAGAATGTCCACGAAAGGCGTGACGTTGATCTCGTTGTTCTGACCGAGATCGTACTTACCACCGCCACCGCCGGAAAGCTTTGCAGCCATCGACAAAAATCTCCCAATCACCGCGCCTATGCGCAGCCTTATCGTCGGGAATGACTTCTGGCGCGGATATTTTTGGAAGTAAAGTGCAAGTTGGAGCCGAAACGCAGACTCTCGCAAGACTCCCGTTTCGCGTGCAGAAATGATGGTGTTTCGCCGCACGCCGGTACGCCGATTTCGCCCTTCGCGCCTAGCGCGAAGGCGGCCAGCGGGCTAATCGCGGGTCATGATCTTCGACTTCGACGCCTTCGTCACCGCCGCTCTCTTTGATTCTCACGGCCGAGCCGCCTTCGCCCTGGGCGACGGCACCGTCCGCCTGCAGACCGAGGATGGCTTCGTCACCGTGGAAGCGCATGACGGCGCGGTGCTGTCGGCCTGCGTCCACCCCTCCGGCCTCGGGGTCGTGACCGGCGGCGATGACGGCGCGGTCGTCTGGTCCCGCATCGAAGGCGGTGAAGTGGCGGTCACGCGCTTGGCCGAGGTGAAGGGGCGGTGGATCGAAGCCGTCGCCGCCAGCCCGGCCAGCGGACTGATCGCCTTCAGCGCCGGCAAGGCGCTGCATGTGCTCGACGCCGCCGACGCGAGCTTCGGCCGCACCTACACCCACGAGAAGGCGGTGTCGGACATCGCCTTCGATCCGAAGGGCCGGCGCATCGCCACCGCGTCTTATGGCGGGGCGCATCTGTGGTGGGCCCGGATCGAGAACCAGAAGCCGCAGATCCTGAAATGGGCCGGCAGCCACATCGCCATCGCCTGGAGCCCGGACGGCAAATTCCTGATCTCGGCCATGCAGGAGAATCAGCTCCACGGCTGGCGACTGGCGGACGGCAAGGACATGCGCATGGGCGGCTATCCGGCCAAGCCGCGCAGCCTGGCCTTCTTCGATGGCGGCAAGGTCCTGGCCACGGCCGGCGCCAATGGAGCTGTGATCTGGCCGTTCGCCGGGAACAATGGCCCGATGGGCAAGGAAGCCGCCGAGATCGGCTTCCATCGCGACAGCCTGTCGACGCGGGTCGCGGCGCGTCTGGAGGGTCAGGTGACGGCGGCGGGCATGAGCGACGGCCGCGTATGGGCCGCGAACCTGAAGTCAGGCCGCCTGGAGACCTTGAAAGCCGAGAAGGGTGCGCCGATCAGCGCCTTGTCGATGTCGTCCGACGGCGCCCGTGTGGCGTTCGGTGATGAAACCGGCGCGGCCGGCGTTCTGAATGTGCCCGAGCTCTAGAAACCCTGGCTCTAGTAGTCCTCGCCGTCGGCGCGGCCCCACCAGAACAGCTGGTAGAGGGCGTTGAGGGCGCTGATCACCATCAGGACGCCGATGCCGGCGAAGGCGAAACCGGTCATGTCGCTCATCAGGTCGCCGCCGAGCATGGCGAGACCCAGGATGCCCACTGTAGCGGCTATCAGGCCCACGATGAGCGCGGCTTTGAAGAACATTCGGGCGGGACGCATGAGGGGGTCGGTCATGGCGGCAGTTAGCGCCGCGCCCGGCCACGACTAAATACGGTAGAACTACCACTCGTAGTCCTACGGTAGCGCTCAATCCGCGAAGCCGCGAAGCTCAGCCCAGGTCTCGAACGGATCGCGACGCGTGCGCAGGCTGTTCACCGGATGGGCCTCGTCCGGCCAGCCCAGGGCCATGCCGGCGAACAGCATGTGATCCTCCGGCAGGCTCAGGAAATCGGCGACTGTTCTGGCGTAGATCGACCAGAACTCCTGAGCGCATGTTCCCAGCCCGCGCTCCTGCGCCAGCAGCATCACCGTCTGCATGAACATGCCCAGATCCGCCCATTGCGGCGGGCCCAGCTTGCGGTCCAGGGAGAAGAAAAGACCCACGGGCGCGCCGAAGAAGCCGGCGTTGCCGCCGAACTGCCGCATGCGGCCGATCTTGTCTTCACGGGGAATGCCGAGCGTGCCGTAGAGGTCTTCGCCGCATTGAAAGCGCCGTGTGCGGAACGGCTCCCACAGGTTGGGCGGATAGACGTCGTACTCGGCCCCGTCGGGGGCGCCCAGCTTGCCGGCGATGATCGCCTTGAACTGATTCAACGGCTCGCCGGCCAGAGCATGGACCCGCCAAGGCTGCAAGTTGCCGCCAGAGGGCGTTTTGGCCGCCGCTTGGAGGATGTCGCGAACCACTTGCCCGGAAACCGGACGGTCGATGAAGGCGCGGACGGAGATGCGCTGCTGGACGGCGTCGGTCACGGTCATGGGTCGCGTTCCCGTTAAGGACAAATCAGAACCACACGGCTAGCATCGCTCCGCCGCGTCAAGGCAAGGGGCGTATCCACACCGATGGCGAAATCGAAGAAGCCGGCTGCCCGCAAGTCGAAGAAGGCCCCGAAAGCCAAGAGCCGCCTTGGCCGCATCATCGGCATGGCCTTCATGCTGCTGCTGCTGGTGGGCGTGGTCGGCCCTGTGATGACGGTGATCGTCTATCGTTTCGTGCCGCCGCCGGTGACCTTTCTGATGATCCAGCGGATGTTCGAGGGCAAAGGCCTGGACCGCAAGTGGATCGCACTGGACGACATGTCCCCCGCCCTGCCGCGCGCCGTGATCGCCGCCGAGGACGCCAAGTTCTGCCAGCATAACGGCTTCGACTTCAGCGCCATGCAGAAGGCGATGAAAAACAACGAGCGCCGCCCCAGCCGCATCCGGGGCGGATCGACCATCAGCCAGCAGACCGCCAAGAACGTCTTCCTGTGGCCGCAGCGCTCCTATGTTCGCAAGGGGCTGGAGGCGTACTTCACCGTCCTGATCGAAACGATCTGGGGCAAGAAGCGGATCATGGAGGTCTATCTGAATTCCATCGAAATGGGCCCTGGCATCTATGGCGCCGAAGCCGCCGCCCAGCGCTACTTCCGGGTCAGCGCCGCCGATCTGTCCAACGCTCAGGCCGCCCGCATGGCCGCCATCCTGCCGAGCCCGCTGAAGTGGAAGGCCGCCAAGCCCGGCCCCTATGTGAAGCGCCGCTCGCGCAAGATCACCGCCGCCGCCGGCACGGTCCGCCGCGACGGCCTGGCCGCCTGCGTGATCTGAGCTCCGAGGTTGCGGCTGCGCCTTGACGGAGGCGCGTAAGGGCTTTCCCATGCACCTTTCAGCGGCTCGCCAGAGGCCGCAGCTCCGAGAGAGGCCGCTCCATGAAACTCCACCTTCTCGCCGCCTGCGCGATCGCCGCCTTGGCCGCCGCGCCGCTGCCCGCCCTGGCCCAGGCCGCACCTACCGCCGCCGAAGCGAAGGCTTTCACCGACAAGGCCGAAGCCGACCTCGCCAAGCTGAGCGAGTACGCGGCCCGTTCGGCCTGGGTGCGCGCCACCTACATCACCGAGGACACCCAGTGGCTGGAGGCCAAGGCCGGCGCCGAGATCACCGAGCTGGCCACGCGCCTGGCCATGGAAGCCGCCAAGTACGACAAGAGTCCGGCCGATCCGGTGACCCGCCGCAAGTTGGACATCCTCAAGCGCAATCTCAACCTGCCGGCCCCGCAACGCCCGGGCGGGGCCGAGGCGTTGGCGACCATCGCCTCGCGGCTGGACAGCACCTTCTCCACCGGAAAGTTCACCTACAAGGGCAAGACCATCACCCTCAACGACGCCGAGGATGTGCTGGCCGAAAGCCGTGACCCGGCGGACCTGAAGGCCGCCTGGGAAGGCTGGCATTCCACCGCGACGGTGATGCGCGAAGACTACGTCAAGATGGTCGAGCTGGCTAACGAGGGCTCTCGGGGCCTAGGCTACAAGGACACCGGCACGCTCTGGCGCGCGGGTTACGATATGGATCCGGAGGCCTTCGCCGCCGAGACCGACCGCGTCTGGAAGCAGCTTGAGCCGTTCTATCGGAACCTGCACTGCTACGTCCGGGCCCGTCTGAACGAGAAGTATGGCGACGCGGTGCAGCCGCGCACCGGCCCGATCCGCGCCGACCTGCTGGGCAATATGTGGGCCCAGGAATGGGGCAACATCTACGACATCGCCGCGCCCAAGACCGCCAGTGCGGCTGCTGGCTACAACCTCGACGATCTTTTGGTCGCCAAGGGCTATGACCCAGTGAAGATGGTGAAGGCGGGCGAGGGCTTCTATTCCTCGATCGGGTTGGCGCCGCTGCCGGAGACCTTCTGGAAGCGCTCCATGTTCGTCCGCCCGCAAGACCGCGAGGTGGTCTGCCACGCCTCGGCCTGGGACGTGGACGACAAGGAGGACATCCGCATCAAGATGTGCACCAAGGTGAACGGGACGGACTTCGTCACTATCCACCACGAGCTGGGGCACAACTACTACCAGCGCGCCTATTCCAAGCAGCCCTATCTGTTCCGGGGCGCGGCCAATGACGGCTTCCATGAGGCGATCGGCGACTTCGCCGCTCTATCGGCGACGACGCCCACCTACCTCAAGCAGATCGGTCTTCTAGACACCGTACCGGGCGAGGAAGGCGACATTCCGTTCCTGCTTAAGACCGCGCTCGACAAGATCGCCTTCTTCCCGTTCAGCCTGATCGTCGACAAGTGGCGCTGGCAGGTGTTCGCAGGCCAGATCACTCCGGATCAGTATAACGCCGGTTGGTGGAAGCTGCGCACCCAGTACCAGGGCATCGTTCCGCCCGGCGAGCGTCCGGCGGACGCCTTCGACGCGGCCGCCAAGTACCACGTGCCGGGCAACACCTCGTACACGCGCTACTTCCTGGCGCGGGTCTATCAGTTCCAGTTCCACCGCGCCGCCTGCAAGCAGGCCGGGTGGCAGGGGCCGCTGCACCGCTGCTCGATCTACGGGAACAAGGAAGTCGGGGCGAAATTCAACGCCATGATGGAATTGGGGGCCTCGCAGCCCTGGCCCGACGCCATGGCGGCCTTCACCGGCGAAAAGCAGACGGACGCCAGCGCGGTGGCCGACTACTTCGCGCCCCTGAACCTGTGGCTGACCAAGCAGAACAAGAACGAGAAGTGCGGCTGGTAGGCCGTATTGCTGACGGGCTCGCCTGGGCCCGTCAGCCCTTCTTCGAGGCGACTAAAGCAGCTTGATCTCGCGCAGGCGCTGCTTGAGGAAATCGTCGGCCGTGATCGGCTCGGGATAGCGGTTCGGATTCTCCGCCGTGGCGCAGCCCGGCAGGGTCTCGATCAGATAGTCCGGCGCGAAATGCAGGAAGAACGGCGTCGAATAGCGCGAGAAGGCGCGACGCTCCGGCGGCGGGTTCACCACCCGGTGCGTGGTCGAGGGCAGGACGTCATTCGTCGCTCGGCTCAGCATGTCGCCGATATTGCAGACCAGCGCCCCAGGCGGCGGGTTGATCGGCAGCCAGCGACCATCGCGGTCCAGCACTTCAAGACCGGCTTCCTCGGCGCCCAGCAGCAAGGTGATGGCGTTGATGTCTTCGTGCGCGCCGGCGCGCACGCCGCCTGCATCCGCCGGCACCGGCGGATAGTGCAGCAGGCGCAGGATCGAGTTGCCCTCGCGCACGGGCTCGTCGAAGGTATGCCGATCGAGTTTGAGATAGTTGGCGATCGCCTGCAGGACCCGCACGCCCATGTGGTCCAGCGCGCCGTAGAGCCAGCTCAACTCACGCTGAAAGCCTGGCGTCTCCGACGGCCACACGTTCGGCGGCATCACCTCGGAAAAACGATGGTCTTCAGGCAGATCCCGGCCGATGTGCCAGAATTCCTTCAGATCGTGATGGGTCGCGCCCTTGGCGGTCTCAATGCCGAAGGGAACGTACCCCCGCTGTCCGCCCTTGCCGACCACGTAGGCTTTCTTGGTCTCGTCCGGTAGGGCGAAGAAGCCCTTGGCTGCGTCGATGGCGCCGTCTATCCGCGGCTGGTCCAGGTCGTGGTCGCAGATCACCGCGAACCCGAAGCGCTGGAACGAGGCTCCGAGATCACGGGAGAAGCCTTCGAAGTCGTCGGCGTAACGCTTGAACGAAACGGGCTCGATGGCGGAGGTGGTCAAGGCGCGGCTCCATGGAGGACGGAGGCGGCTTCTACACCTTTCAAGGCCTGCGCGCATCTGACTCAGGTCAAGACGGCTCGCTCTTGTGGCTACGCTTACGGTTTCGTTAACCATAATTGTCGAGCCTGACGCGCGCATCGGAACCCGTCGCCGTCATGTTTTCAAAGAAGCCCGCCTTCGCGTTCGCCACCGCCTCCAGCGCGGGCGGTGTCGGCGTGCGCGACGTTCTCTTGGGTCTGCGCGCCAATCCCTATGTCGGCGCGGCCGCAGCTGCGTTGCTGTTCGCCGTGACCTTGGGCGTCCTGGTGCTCGCGCTTGGCGACCCCATGGCGGGGGGGCCAGCCGTCCGTGTGCGCCTGCAGAGCATCGGCGCCACCAAGGACGCACCTCCCGGATGGCTGGAGGCTCTGGCCCAGGAACCGAAGGAAGAAGCGCCGCTCGTTCCCGGCGCTCTCACCTTGTCCGAAGGGCCCCCTCGCGCGGCGTCGATCGAAACGGCGAAGGCGCCGGAAGTCCGCGACGCGCCACCTCTGGCGGCGCATGGCCCGCTTCCCGCCGCGCCGATCGCAGGATTGTGGGCGCCGGGTCCAGGCGGCGGCAAGTTGCCGGTCGTCGCGCCTGGCGGGCGCACCCCGGCGGAGGCCTATGCGCGTCCCTTCACGCCCGACGGACGCCCACGCGTGGCGCTGGTGATCGGCGGCCTCGGCCTCAACGCACAGACCACCAGGGCCGCCATCGAGCAGCTGCCAGCGGAGATCACCCTGTCCTTCGCCCCTTATGGCGAAGACCTGCAAGGTTGGATCGACCTGGCCCGTCGTCACGGCCACGAGGTTCTGCTGGAAACGCCGCTGGAGCCCGACGACTATCCTCAAAATGATCCTGGGCCCTACACCCTGATGTCGCGCGCGCGACCGGAAGAGACGGTGCGCAAGCTGGAATGGCTGATGAGCCGCGCTACCGGCTATTTCGGCCTGACCAACTACCTGGGTTCACGCTTTTTGAAATCCGACATGGCGGTAACCACGCTCAGCGCCGTTTTGAAGCAGCGCGGCCTCGCCTTCATCGACGACGGCCAGGCCAACGGACGCGGCGCGGGCCTGAGGGCGTCGGCCGACCGCATCATCGACGACCAGCTATCGGCGCAGGCCATCGACCGCCAGCTCAAGGCTATCGAGGGCGGCGCGATCCAGCGGGGCCAGGCCATGGGCTCGGGGTTCGCCTATCCGGTCACCATCAATCAGGTCTCCAACTGGGCTCAGGGGTTGTCGGCCCGCGGATTCCAGCTGGCGCCCGCCTCGGCCATGACCGGTAAATGATGAACGACGATCTCTCCGCCTATCGTCCCAATGTCGGCGTGGTGCTGTTTAACGCCCAAGGCCAGGTGTGGCTGGGCCGCCGCGCCAACACGCCCGATCCCTGGAATTGGCAGTTCCCCCAAGGCGGGGTCGATGACGGCGAAGACCTGGAAGCAGCGGCGAAGCGCGAGCTGGCCGAGGAGACGGGCGTCGTCAGCGCCACGCTGTTGGGGCGAACCGAGGGTTGGATCGTCTATGATTTCCCGCCGGAAGTGCTGAACAAGCAGATAGCCCGGGGCTGGAAAGGTCAAAAACAGGTCTGGTTCGCCTTTCGCTTCGACGGCGATGAGTCGGAAATCAATCTTTCATCTCACGCGGATATCGAATTTGACGCTTGGCGGTGGGGCGCACTCGACGAAGCAGTCGAATTGATCATACCCTTCAAGCGAGACGTGTACGGACAAGTGGCTGACGCTTTCCGGCGTTTCGCGGGGGTCTAGTTACGGGCTTCGTTCTGGGGCGTATTGGCGGGGGCCAGTTCCATGATCCACGACATGCGACCGCAAGCGGACGCTAGACCGGCCGACCACGAGGGCCGCACTTCAACCCACGGGCCGACTTGGCCGTACGTCGCTGACAGGGAACCGATAAAGTGATCGACAAAATTCTCACCTGGCTGGGCATCAAGCCGGCCCCGCAACCCGCCAAGCCGGCGGCTCCTGCTCCGGCTACCAAGCCGACCCCCGCGCCGGCTCCGGCCGCTGCGGCTCCCACGCCGGCTCCGGCTCCGGCGCCCAAGCCCGCTGCTGCCCCGGCTCCGGCTGCGGCTCCGGCCGCGGCGAAGCCGGCCGCCAAAAAGCCGGCTGCCAAAAAGCCTGCAGCCAAGCCGGCGGCCAAGGCTGCTCCGAAGGCCGCGGCCAAGCCCGCCGCCGTGAAGAAAGCTCCGGCCAAGGTCGCCGCAAAGCCTGCTAAGGCGGCCGCCAAGCCGGTCGCAAAGCCGCTCGCAAAGCCGGTCGCCAAGAAGGCTGCTCCGGTGAAAGCCGCCGCCGCTAAGCCGGCCGCCAAGGCCGCGCCGAAGGCCAAGCCCGCTGCGAAGCCTGCCGCCAAGGCTGCCCCAAAGGCCGCAGCCAAGCCCGCCGCCGTGAAGAAAGCTCCGGCCAAGGCCGCCGCCAAACCCGCCGCCGCCAAGGCGCCGGCCAAGGCTGCAGCCCCGAAGAAGCCGGCTGCTCCCAAGGCGGCGGCCAAGCCCAAGGCCAAGAAGTAAGGCGTTTGGCGTCACGATCTGACGCCTCGCAGACTCTGCGCCCCGTGGTGATGATCCACGGGGCGTTTTGCGGTCGATGGGTGTTCGACCATTTTCGCAAGCCCTTCGAGGCGGCCGGCTACACGGTTCTGGCCCCTGATCTTCCCGGCCATGGCGATGGACGCGGTCCTGCCGGCCTGTCCATGGGCGACTACGCCCGCGCCGTCGTCGAGCTGTGCGACGCGCAATCGGACGCTCCCATTCTCATCGGTCACTCCATGGGCGGCCTCGTCGCCCAAATGGCGGCTTCACGCCTGGCGCGGCGTCGTGCCGCCGCCGGACTGATCCTGCTCGCCCCTTCCGCGCCCTGGGGCGTCATGGGCGTCTCCATGGAGGAGGCTGTCAGCGCCGTCGGGCTCTATGGCCTGGGACCTTATTGGCTGCAGGCCGTCGGCCCGCAGTACGATCTGGCGCGCACCTACAGCCTGGACCGCCTGCCACGCGAGGACGTGAGGCCGACCTTCGACCGGATGACGGCTGAAAGCGGTCGCGCGCTGTTCGAGACGCTGAACTGGTGGCTGGATCCGATGATGACCACCAGCGTCGGCGCGGTGGGCGCGCCGGCGCTAACCATCGCCGGCGGCCGGGACGTCATCCATCCGCCCGCAACCGTGCGGCAGGTCGCCGTGCGTGTAGGCGGCGGCTTTCAGGTCTTTGATGAGATGAGCCACTGGCTGCCCGCCGAACCGGGCTGGGAGGCGGTGGCTGACGCCTGCTTGCATTGGCTGGCGCAAGACGCCCGGGCGGCGGCCTAGACGCAATTCGGGCGTCGAACCAAAAAGATCCGACGCCCGATGAAAGCTTACTTGCGGACGCTGTAGAGCAGGTTGGACTGGTCAGCGTTCTTCAGGACCGGCGTGTCATCCAGCTTCTTCAGCTGCACGAATACCATGCCGGTGGACGCGTTGCCTTCGCCCACATGTTCCCACGACACCGTATTTCGCTTGAAGTCGGACCCGGTCATCTGGTCATTGCGGTACAGTTGCAGGATCGGTTGGCGGGTCGAGGCCCAGCCGTGCAGATCGGTCACCAGCGTCTGGGCCAGGCCCGTCGGATGGTTGATGGTCAGGGTGCAGACGTTCTTGTTCGAACCGGCCGGCTCGACGACGATCTGATACGGCTTGGTCTGGACTTGAATCCACTGGTCGCGCTTCTTCTTGAAGCCAGCGGCCTTGGCCAGGGCGGCCTGGTCGCCGCCGTCCGCTACGCCCGGGACGCAGATGCTGTTCAGGGCGTTGATAATGGCGATCGAAGTCGGATCGGTCGGAGCCGGATAGGTCACCGGAGCCGGTTCGGCCGGAGCGGCGGGCGCTGCTTCCGGAGCCGGGGCGACCGGCGGGGCCGCTGGATCGGTCGGCGCCGCGGCCGGAGCCGGAGCGGTTTCGGCCGGGGGCGGCGTAGCCGCGTCCTGGGCGACGGCGACACCGAACGTGGCGGCGGTGATCAGGCTGGCGAGCACAAGGCGCATACGGCAATTCCCCTTAACTTGACGGCGCGGCATGACACACCGGGCAGAACGCTATCGCAACCCCTCTAGAGACGGTTTACGACAGTAATGCGGCGGCGAACCGCCTCAGGCGGCCTCAACAGCGTGTTCGGCCAGGATCGTCAGGCCTTCCGGCGTGACGTCGGCGAAGCCGCCCTGGATGTCGAACGCGCGTACGGCCGAGCCGTCACGCACCGTCACGCGGCCCTCCTTGAGGGCCGTCATGAACGGCGCGTGGCCGGCCAGGACGCCGAAGTCGCCCTCGGTGCCCGGGGCGTCGACCTGGTCGACATCACCCGAGAACAGCTCGCGCTCGGGCGCGACGAGGGAGAAGTGCAGCTTGGCCATGATCAGGCGGCTTCCGCGGCCAGCTTCTCGGCCTTGGCGACGGCGTCCTCAATGGTGCCGACGTTGTAGAAAGCCGGTTCCGGGAGGTGGTCATAGCCGCCGTCGCAGATCGCCTTGAACGAGCGGATCGTGTCTTCCAGCGAGACGAACACGCCAGGCAGGTTGGTGAACTGCTCGGCCACGTGGAACGGCTGCGACAGGAAGCGCTGGATTTTGCGGGCGCGGGCGACGGTCAGCTTGTCGTCTTCCGACAGCTCGTCCATGCCCAGGATCGCGATGATGTCCTTCAGCGCCTTGTACTGCTGCAGGATCTCCTGAACGCGGCGGGCGACAGCGTAGTGCTCTTCGCCGATGACGTTCGGGTCCATGATCCGGCTGGTGGAGTCCAGCGGGTCCACGGCCGGGAAGATGGCCTGGGCGGCGATGTCGCGGCTCAGCACCGTCGTCGCGTCCAAGTGGGCGAACGAGGTGGCCGGGGCCGGGTCGGTCAGATCGTCGGCGGGAACGTACACGGCCTGGACCGAGGTGATCGAACCCTTGTTGGTCGAGGTGATGCGCTCCTGCAGGTTGCCCATCTCGGTGGCCAGGGTGGGCTGGTAGCCCACGGCCGACGGGATGCGGCCCAGCAGAGCCGACACTTCGGCGCCGGCTTGGGTGAAGCGGAAGATGTTGTCGACGAAGAGCAGCACATCCTTGCCTTCTTCGTCGCGGAAGTATTCGGCCTGGGCCAGGCCGGTCAGGGCGACGCGAGCGCGAGCGCCGGGAGGCTCGTTCATCTGGCCGTAGACCAGGGCGCAACGGCTGCCTTCACCGCCGCCTTCCTTGTTCACGCCGGACTCGATCATCTCGTGATACAGGTCGTTGCCTTCGCGGGTGCGCTCACCCACGCCGGCCAGAACCGAGTAACCGCCGTAAGCCTTGGCGATGTTGTTGATCAGTTCCTGCATGGTCACCGTCTTGCCGACGCCGGCGCCGCCGAACAGGCCGATCTTGCCGCCCTTGGTGTAGGGGCAGAGCAGGTCGATGACCTTGATGCCGGTGACGAGCACTTCGGCGGTCGTCGTCTGCTCGGCGAAGGACGGGGCCTCCGCGTGGATCGGACGGCGCTCGGCGGTGGCGATCGGACCGCCCTCGTCGATCGGGTCGCCGACCACGTTCATGATGCGGCCCAGGGTGGCCGGGCCGACCGGCACGTTGATCGCCGCGCCGGTGTCGCTCACCGGCTGACCGCGGGTCAGACCCTCGGTGGTGTCCATGGCGATGGTGCGGACCGTGTTCTCGCCCAGGTGCTGGGCGACTTCCAGCACCAGGCGGAAGGTCTCGCCGGTGCGCTGGTCGGTGTTGGTCGTTTCCAGGGCGTTGAGGATCGCCGGCAGGGCGCCGGTGAACTCGACGTCGACGACGGCGCCGATCACCTGGACGATGCGGCCGGTCGCGCCGGCGGGGACCACCGCCTTGGTGGCGGCGGCCTTCGCGGGAGCCTTCGGCGCAGCAGCCTTCTTAGGCGCGGCGGCGGCCTTCGGAGCGGCGGTCTTGGCGGCGGCCTTGGGGGCCGTAGCAGCAGGGGTCTTGGCCATGGCGAGCTTCAATCGTCTTTCGTCAGATAGCTTCGGCGCCGGAGATGATTTCAATCAGCTCCTTGGTGATCTGCGCCTGGCGAGTGCGGTTGTATTCAAGGGTGTAGCGACGGATCATGTCGCCGGCGTTGCGCGTGGCGTTGTCCATGGCGCTCATCTGACTGGCGTAGAAGCCGGCCTGATTTTCGAGCAGCGCGGATAGGATCTGGACTGTCAGGTAACGCGGCAGCAGCGTCTCGAGGATTTCCTCCTCCGACGGCTCGTAGGTGTAGACGGCCTCGCCGGACTTCGCCGGGCCGTCGCTCTCAACCGCCGCCGGGATCAGCTGACGCGCGGTCGGGACCTGCGACACCACCGACTTGTAGCGGCTGTAGAACAGGGTGACGACGTCGGCTTCGCCCGCCTCGAAGATGCGGGTGATAGCATCGGCGACCGGCTGGGCGCTGGCCAGGGTCAAGGTCCGTTGACCGGCAAGTTCGAAGCTCTCCACGATCCGCTCTTCACCGAACACGCGGCGCAGGGGGTCGCGGGCCTTCTTGCCCACGGTGATGATCTTCACGTCCTTGCCCTGAGCCAGCAGGCCCTGGGCGAACTCCTTGGCGGCGCGGACGATCGAGCTGTTGAAGCCGCCCGCCAGACCACGGTCGGAGGTCGCGACCACCACCAGCTGACGCTGGTCCGATCCCGTGCCCGACAGCAGCTTGGGCCCGTCGCCGGACACGCCCGCCGACAGGTTGGCGATGACGCTGGCCAGCCGCGTCGCATAGGGACGAGCGCTTTCGGCGGCGTCCTGTGAGCGGCGCAGCTTCGCGGCCGCGACCATCTGCATCGCCTTCGTGATCTTCTGCGTGGCTTTCACGCTCGAGATCCGATTGCGCATTTCCTTCAGGCTGGCCATGGCTTACGCGCCCGCCTTTCTGAACAGCCACCAGGTGCTGTCGTCTATCATTGTCGCCCGTTTCCAGAAGAAGCCGTAGTCCACCAGCTGAAGATCGGGGAAGAGGTCGAGGTACATGCCCCCGAAGTCCCGCTTGAACAGCAGGCCCTCTTCGCCGCGATAGCTGGCCGTCTCCGGCTTTGACGCGAAGTATTCGATACACAGAATGTATTTCGACGAGACGCGGTGGATTTCGCGCATCGTCTGCTCGAGCAGGCTTGGATCCACATGGATCAGCACGCCCGAGGTGAAAGCGAGGTCGACCGCGCCGTCGGCCATCGGGATTTCATGCCCGAAGCCCGCCATCATGCGTTCGGCCGGCAGGACGCCTTGGTTGACCACGACATCGCGGGCGGAGGCGTTGGGCTCTATTCCCCAGAGCTCGGCGCCCGTCAGCTGCGGCAAGGCGCGAAGGTTGAGACCCTGATTGGTCCCCACCTCCAAGATCTTGCCGAGCGGCTCGACCTGGATCGGCGCCAAGCATTTCGCCAGCATATGGAGGCGCGCACGCTCGAGGTTCGCCGACAGAGCATTGCGCTCCGTGTAGGCGTCCCCGAACGCGCCCGTCCAGGCGCTGAGAGGCTTGGGTTGGACCGAGGTCATCGTGTTCCTGCTTAGGCGAAGGTCGCCGAGAAGCTTTCCAGCGCGCTCTTGAGCTTGCCTTCCAGCGTGTCGTCGAGGGCCTTTTTGGTGCGGATGCCGTCCAGCAGATCCTTGTGCTGGCTGTGCAGGCGCGACAGGAACTCGGACTCGAAGCGGCCGACCGAGGCGGTCGGAATCTTGTCCAGGTAGCCGCGGGTGCCAGCGTAGATCACGCAGACCTGCTCTTCGACCGACAGCGGCGCGTATTGCGGCTGCTTCAGCAGCTCGGTCAGACGCTCGCCGCGGGCCAGCAGGCGCTGGGTGGCGGCGTCCAGGTCCGAGCCGAACTTCGCGAAGGCGGCCATTTCACGATACTGCGCCAGCTCGCCCTTGATCGGACCAGCCACCTGCTTCATCGCCTTAATCTGGGCGGAGGAGCCCACGCGCGACACCGAGATGCCGACGTTCACCGCCGGACGGATGCCTTGATAGAACAGGTCCGTCTCGAGGAAGATCTGGCCATCGGTGATCGAGATCACGTTGGTCGGGATGTAGGCCGACACGTCGTTGGCCTGGGTTTCGATGAGCGGCAGAGCCGTCAGCGAACCCGAACCGTAGTCTTCGTTAAGCTTCGCGGCGCGCTCCAGCAGACGGGAGTGCAGGTAGAACACGTCCCCCGGATAGGCTTCACGGCCCGGCGGGCGGCGCAGCAGCAGCGACATCTGACGGTAGGCGACGGCCTGCTTGGACAGATCGTCGTAGATGATCAGGGCGTGCATGCCGTTGTCACGGAACCACTCGCCCATGGCGCAGCCGGCGAACGGAGCCAGGAACTGCAGCGGAGCCGGTTCCGACGCCGTAGCCGAGACCACGATGGTGTAGTCCAGAGCGCCGTTGTCCTCGAGCGTCTTGACGATGCGAGCGACGGTGGAGCGCTTTTGGCCGATAGCGACGTACACGCAGTAGAGCTTGGCGCTCTCATCGGTGCCGGCGTTGACGGCCTTCTGGTTGAGGATGGTGTCGATCGCCACGGCGGTCTTGCCGGTCTGGCGGTCGCCGATGATCAGTTCGCGCTGGCCGCGGCCGACGGGGATCAGGGTGTCGATGGCCTTCAGGCCGGTCTGCACGGGCTCGTGCACCGACTTACGGGGGATGATGCCCGGAGCCTTCACGTCCACGCGGCGACGCTCGGCCACGTTCTTGATCGGACCCTTGCCGTCGATCGGCTCGCCCAGCGGGTTCACGACGCGGCCCAGCAGGCCCTTGCCGACCGGCACGTCAACGATTTCGCCCAGGCGACGGACTTCGTCGCCCTCACGCACGTTGCGGTCCTCGCCGAAGATAACGACGCCGACGTTGTCGCGCTCGAGGTTCAGGGCCATGCCCTTCACGCCGGCTTTCGGGAACTCGACCATTTCACCGGCCTGGACCTTGTCCAGACCAAAGACGCGGGCGATGCCGTCGCCGACCGACAGCACGGAACCGACGTCGGACACATCGGCTTCTTCGCCGAAGTTGGCGATCTGGGACTTCAGGATGGCCGAAATTTCGGCGGCGCGGATGTCCATGGCGGGCTTAGGCTCTCTTCAGGGCGAATTTCAGGGAATCGAGCTTCGACTTCAGCGAAGCATCGAACAGACGCGAACCGACGCGCACCTTCAGGCCGCCCAGGATGGACGGATCGACGTGCGTCGAGATTTCGGGCTCCTTGCCCAGCGCAGTGCGCAGGGCCTGCGCGACACCCTTGGACTGGGCGGCGCTGAGCGGAACGGCGGAAACCACTTCGGCCGAGACGACGCCGCGCTGAGCGGCCGACAGGCGCTCGAAGGCGACGATCGCCGACATCAGGTCGGACGAGCGGCGGTTGGCGGCCAGAAGGCCGAGGAACTTGATGGTGACGGCGTTGAACTTCGCCTTCTTGGCGACGGCGTTCAGACCCGTAGACTTGTCTTCTGCGGTGAAGGCCGGGCTGGTCAGCAGGCGGCGCAGGTCCGCGCTGTCCTTATAGGCGGCCTTCAGGCTCTTCAGGTCGGCCTCGACGGCCGCCGTCTGACCGGCTTCGTTCGCCAGATCGAAGAGGGCCTGGGCGTATCGGTCGCCCGCATCCGTCGTCTTGGTATCGTCCGCCACGTAAATCCGCCCGGTGGGTTTGTCTGTCTTCCGCGGGCGAAAGGTTAAGTTCGCCGCGTTTTTAAAGGCTTGATTGCGCTCGAGAAAAACACGCTGGCCCCGCGATCGTTAAAAACCGCCGGGCCGAAGCCGCGCGCCTGATAGCATGTGCATTTCGCCCTCGCAACAGAGGGCTCCGCTCACGTTCGCCGCTAAGGCTACGTCACGGCTGGAACGCGGAACACCGCGCTGGCCGTCGCCGCGGTCGCCCCCCGCCGAGAAATCGCCTTGGCCTGCACGAAGACCAGAGTGCGGGTGGCTCGCTCCACCTGAGCCTCGACGTCCAGACCTTCCGTAAGGGCGCCCTCGCCGTAGTCGATGGTCAGCGAAACCGGCTCGGTTCCGCCCGCCTGCGCGGCGGCGGCGGCGAGGGCCGACTGCAGGGCCGCAACAATGTTGGAGGTCGAGGTCATAGTTTTGGACATAGAAGCATAGCCGCAAAAGAAAAGAGGCGACCGCAGCCGCCCCTCCGTCTCGGGATCTAAAGAAAGGGGCGGCCGAAGCCGCCCCAGTGGATTGATCGAGGAACGATCTGGCCAGAATACGCGGCCGGGAAAAATCTCAGTTGGCGGCCGTCTGGGTCGCGGCGGCGGCCTGGCCGACGTTGCAGCGATCCAGTTCGGCGGCCTCAAGCGACTTGCGGTCGCCGCCATAGGTGGCGACACGGCCGACTTCCTTGGCCAGCGCCTTGCAGCCGGCGGCCGTCAAGGCGCGGCTGGGAGCCGAGGCGGAGACGCATTCGGAGCCTTCGCAGGCGAACACGGCGCCGGCGGCGACGACCTTGGTCTTGGCGGCCACGGGAGCGGCCAAGGTGGCTGTGATCTTGCCGTCGGCGAAGGCCGGGGCGGCGAACATCAGGGACAGGGCGGCGGCGGCCGCGAGGGATTGGAGCTTCATGAGGAGCCCTCCGAGCGTTTCGAGTGATCTGATTTTGATAAGCGTAAGGATCGAGCACTGGCCCGTCGCGCCGGGGGAATGGCCGCCGATCCCCATCAGCGGCTCAGCACGAACTAAGCGATGTTTAGATAACAGGGTCGCCCGAAGGCGCAAAGCGAAATTTTTGCTCCCGTCGAAATTTATCCTGGAGCCCGACCGCCGCCTTGACCAATCTCACGGACCCGACATGGACAAGGTTTAACCTCGCGGGTCCTGACACGGCGTTCGGCCTGTCCTTATCTAGCGTGACTGCCGGGCGCCTTCGCCCGTCTGGAGGGATGAATGAACCGTCTTCTGAAGAACGTCGCCAAGATTGCTCTACCCCTGGCTCTTGCTATCGGTCTGGCCGGCTGCGGCGTGAACACCATTCCTACTCGCGACGAGCAGGTGAAGGCCTCGTGGGCCGAGGTGCAGAATCAGTACCAGCGCCGCTCCGACCTGATTCCTAACCTCGTCGCCACAGTCAAAGGCTACGCCGCCCAGGAGCAGAACGTGCTCGTGGCGGTGACCGAGGCCCGCGCCAGTGCGACCCAGGTCAAGGTCGACGCCTCGACCATAACCGATCCCGCCGCCTTCGAGCGCTATGCTCAGGCCCAGGACCAGCTGTCGGGCGTGCTCGGACGCCTGATGATGATCACCGAGAACTATCCGGACCTGAAGTCCAACCAGAACTTCCTGGCCCTGCAGAGCCAGCTGGAAGGCACGGAGAACCGGATCACCATCGCGCGCCGCGACTACAATGAGAGCGTCCGCGTCTACAACACCGAGATCCGCACCTTCCCGGGCGCCCTGTGGGCCGGCACCGTGCATCGCTGGGCCAAGCCCGCCGTGCCGTTCCAGGCCAGCGCCGCCGCCCAGTCGGCGCCGTCGGTGAGCTTCGACGCCCCGGCTGCTCCGGCGGCGGCTCCGGCCCCGACGAAGTAGGCTGATGTTCCTCGGTCTCCGTATCCCGCGGGCAGGAGGATTGCTGGCCCTGGCGCTGGCCGTCCTCATCGCCCTGCCCGCTTTCGCCGCCCCCAGCTTTCCCAAGTTAACCGGCCGCGTCGTCGATGAGGCGAACATCCTGTCGCCGCAGACGGAGGCTTCGCTCACCGACAAGCTGGCGACGCTGGAGGAGACCACAGGCCGCCAGCTTGTGGTCGTCACCCTGCCAAGCCTGCAGGGGTACGAGATCGAGGACTACGGCTATCAGCTCGGCCGCCACTGGAAGATCGGGCGTGAGAAGGAGGATGACGGCGCCCTGCTCGTCGTCGCCCCCAACGACCGCAAGGTGCGTATCGAGGTCGGCTACGGCCTGGAACCCGTCCTGACGGACGCCCTGTCCAGCGTGATCCTGCAAAGCCAGGTCCTGCCGCGCTTCCGCGACGGCGACATGGAGGGCGGGGTGGTCGCCGGGGCCGACGCGATCCTGCAGCAGCTATCCCTGCCCGAGGCCGAGGCGAAGGCCAAGGTCGCCCAGGCGAGCGAGAGCCGCGAAACGGGCGGCGAAGGCTGGGGCACGGCGATCTTCGTCATCATCCTGATCTTCTTCTTCGTCAGCAGACTGCTGCCCGGACGACGCGGACGGCGATCCGGTCTGGCCTCAGCCCTGCCGTGGATCATCCTGAGTTCGCTCGGCAACGGCCGCGGCGGCGGCGGGGGTTGGTCCGGCGGCGGCGGGGGTTGGGGCGGAGGGAGCGGCGGCTCCTTTGGCGGCGGCGGATCTTCGGGGAGCTGGTGATGGACCTGAGCAAGCAAGATCATGAACGCATCGCTGCGGCCGTCGCCGCAGCCGAACGAACCACCGCCGGCGAAATCTACTGTGTCCTGGCGCCGGAGGTTTCGGACTATAGCGAGACGCCGCTGGTCTGGGCGGCGGCCTCAGCCCTGGTCCTGCCTGCGCTGGCTCTGTTCGCGGGGCTAAGGCCGCATATGCTGACCGACCTGTTCGGCGGCTGGACGGCCGCGCACGACAGCGCCACAGACGCCACCATCTTTTCCGCCCTGGCCATCTATATCGCGATCCAGGCGGCGGTGTTGGTCATCGCCGCCCTGGTGATCTCGGTCAGCCCCGTGCGCCGCGCCTTGACGCCGGGACCACTGAAAGCGGCCCGCGTACATCAGGCGGCCATGCAGCAGTTCCTCAGCCACGGCCTGCATCTGACCGAGAACCGCACCGGCGTCTTGCTGTTCGCCTCGCTCGCAGACCACCGCGCAGAGGTGGTCGCCGACGAGGGCATCTATGCCAAGGCCCCGAACGCCGTGTGGGACGAGGTGGTCGCCTTGCTGATCGCCGGCCTCAAGACGGGCGACGCGGCGGGCGGCTTCGTCGCCGCCATCGAGCGTTCCGGCCAGATCCTGGCGGAGCATGTGCCGCCGAATGGTGAGAACCCGAACGAACTTCCCGACGGCCTGGTCGTTCTTCCTAGACCCGGACGCGACTGAGGAGACCACGATGATCGAAGATCTGATCGTCGAGATTTCGGCCATGACGCCCCTCACCCATGACCAGGCTCGCAAGGCCCTGGCCGGCGCTCTGTCCCTGATCGCCAAGCACGGCGACGCCGCCAAGGTCGCCGAGCTGTTCGCCGCCGCCCCTGGCGCCCAGGCCCTCGCGGCCCAGGGCGCCGCCCAACCGACCAAGAGCGGTCTGTTCGGCGGCCTGATGAAGGCGGCCGGCGGCGCCTCGGGCGCGGCCATGTCCGACGGCATGGCGATGATGCAGAGCCTGTCCCGGGCCGGCGTCGATCAGGATGGATTGAAAGCCATGCTGCCAGTGGCGGGCGACTGGGTGCGCCAGCGCGCGGGCGGACGCGATCTGCTGAACGAGACCCTCGCCTCCATCCCCGGCCTGGGCGCAATGCTGTCGCGCGCCTGACGCGACCTAAGGTCACTTAGGTTGACGTTTACGGGAACTGGCGCTCGCCTCGCGCATGGCCTAGGGTCGCCCCAATTCAAACTAACGTTTAAGAGGGAAACGCCATGCGTGAAGCGGTCATCGTCTCCTACGCCCGAACCGGTCTCGCCAAGTCTGGCCGCGGCGGCTTCAACAACACCCATGGCGCGGCCATGGCCGGCCACGCCATCCAGCACGCCGTGCAACGCGCCGGACTGGAAGGCGCCGAGGTCGAGGACGTTGTCCTGGGCTGCGGCGGCCCCGAAGGCGCCACCGGCATGAACGTGGCCCGCAACGCCGCCATGTGGGCCGGCCTGCCGGTGACCACCTCCGGCCAAACGATCAACCGCTTCTGCTCCTCCGGCCTGCAGGCCATCGCCACCGCCGCCAACTATGTGAAGAACGACGGCGCCGACGTTGCCGTGGGCGGCGGGGTGGAGTCCATCTCCCTGGTGAACATGGGCGGCCACATGAACCGCTTCCACATCACCGAAGAGAAGCTGCTCAAGACCCACCCGGCCCTGTGGATGGCGATGATCGACACCGCCGACATCGTGGCCAAGCGCTACAATGTCGCCCGCGAGTATCAGGACGAATACGCCTTGCGCTCACAGCAGCGCATCGCCGCCGCCCAGGCCGCCGGCCTGTTCAAGGACGAGATCGTCCCGATGCAGGTGAAGATGAAGAAGATCGACAAGGCCACCAAGGAAGAGAGCCTGGTCGACTACGTGGTTGATCGCGACGAGTGCAATCGCCCCGACACCACCCTGGAGGGCCTGGCTTCGCTAGAGCCGGTGAAGGGTCCGGGCAACTTCGTCACTGCGGGCAACGCCAGCCAGCTGTCCGACGGCGCCGCCGCCGTGGTGATCATGGAGGCCAAGGAGGCCGAGCGTCGCGGCCTGAAGCCGCTGGGCGCCTTCAAGGGCTTCGCTGTCGCTGGTTGCGAGCCGGACGAGATGGGCATCGGCCCGGTGTTCGCCGTGCCGCGCCTGCTGGAGCGCCATGGTCTCAAGGTCGATGACATCGATCTGTGGGAGCTTAACGAGGCCTTCGCCTCCCAGTGCCTCTACAGCCGCGACCGCCTGGGCATCGACCCGGAGAAATACAACGTCAACGGCGGCTCCATCGCCATCGGCCACCCCTTCGGCATGACCGGCGCCCGTTGCGTCGGCCATGTGCTGATGGAAGGCCAGCGCCGCAAGGCCAAAACCGCCGTCGTCACCATGTGCATCGGCGGCGGGATGGGTGCGGCGGGCCTGTTCGAGATCTTCTGATCCAGGTGAAGACTGGCTTATGAAGGGGTCGCCGTCTCTCGACGGCGGCCCTTTTCGCATCAACCTCCGAAGGCGTAGTCAGGCTTTCCGTAGACGCCGATCAGGTCCACCGACGCCGACGCGCCCTCGATGAGGTGGGCCAGAAAGTCGGCGTTGGACTTGGCGTAGACGCCGATGTCGCCCTTTTCCGCCTCGGCCAGCAGCCAGCCGACCATGGCCGCCTTCGCACCCAAGTCCGTCTTGCCGTAGCTGTAGAAGTAGGCCTCGCGTCCGGCGATCAGGTCGCCGGCCTTCTTGTCGTTGGGAGTGGATCCGAAGATCTCCTTGTAGGCCTTCTTCGTCGCGTCGATGAGGCTGAGATTGCCGTAGGCGGCGGCGAACTTGTCCTTGCCCTCGCCGTCGCGCCCCAGGTTCACCGCGAAGTTGATGTAGCGGTTCTCCAGGTTGAAGGACTGGAAGTAGGCGGAGTTGAGGTTGTTGGCGTTCGATCCGTTCGGCGACACCAGATAGTCCAGCCCCCCGGCCGTGGGCGTCTTACCGGTGAAGAACTGATAGGACAGGGTCGCCACCGAGGTGGTCGCATCGGCGGCGTCGATGATCGCTTCGACCGTGGCGAGATCTGTGTCCAGACTTCCGCTTGCGCCGATGTCGTTAGCGGCCAGGGCGTTGGCGCTGCGCAGAACCGTGGCCGCCACCGCAGAGGTCACAGACCCCGCCTGGGCGCGCTGGACCAGTTCCGCCGAGGACAATACCGTCCCGTCAGCGAAGCGGATGGCTCCATCACCCGCCTGCGGGTTGGGGAAGTCGTTGAAGATGATCGCGTCCGAACCGCCGTCCAGGATCAGCGCGATCTTCTGATGCGCGCCAGTGGCGATGCGGTTGGTCACCCCGCCCACCAGGATGACCGAGTCGATGGAGCCGGCGCTGTAGCCGCTGATCTCGATGTGGTCGATCCCGGGCTGAAAGTCCCAGATCATATCGACGCCGTCGCCCTTGGCGAAGATGAAGGTATCGCGGCCGTCATTGCCGTAGAGATTGTCGCCGACGCTGATCACCGCTCCGAGCTTGCCGTTGTCGGTCCCGCCCGCGATCAGGTCGTCGCCGCCTTCACCCTGCATCTCGTCATCGCCGGCTCCGCCATAGATGCGGTCGTTTCCAGCCCCGGCCTCGATCAGATCATCGCCGCCCGAAGACGGCGTCGTGGGGTTGGTCGGCGTCGTGGGAAGCGTCGGCGCGGCGGGCACGGCCGGCGCCTGGCTTACCAGCTTCAGGCTTTGCTCGCGGCCGACGCCGTTCTCGCTGACGCTGGTCAGCCTTGCGCCGAACCATTGTTGAGCCACGAACTCCAGCTTCAGCGGTTGGTCGGCATGGGACAGGGTGAAGCTGGTCTTGCGGATGTCGTCCTTGCCGACGCCCGAGGTTCCAAACTCGACGCCGATGTCGAATGGGGCATGGTCGCGCCCCTGCATGTTGGCCGCGTTGCCAAGATCGATCACGGCGTTGGCGGCGACTTGGCGGCTCGTTACGTCGGCGCCGCTGATGGTGAACTTGGACGCGTTGAGCAGGCCTTCGGTGGAGACGTGGAAGAACAAGCCGCGAAGGTCGCCGACATCGACCTTGTCAGCCGCAGAGGTGATCGTGTCGGTGACCACCAGCTCGAAGGCCAGTGCCCCGGCGGCGGTTTCCGCAACCGTCACCATCACGCCCGGTTCGCCCGCGATGATGAAATTCATGGATCGCAAGGTCGAGGTCGCGCTTGCGGCGGTCGTTACGGTCTGCACGCCGGACGAAAGCGCGCTGACCGTGCTCTCCGCATCGCCGTAGATCACATCGGCGCCGCCAGCGCCGTAGAGCTTGTCCGAACCCGCGCCGCCCACGAGGACGTCCGCGCCTTCGTTTCCATAGAGCAGGTCGTTGCCTGCGCCGCCGAGCATACGGTCCGCGTTGTTCCCCCCGAACAACTGGTCGACGCCATCGCCCCCGTCGAGAAGGTTGTCGCCATCGTTGCCGTACAGCTTGTCGTCGCCGCCCATGCCGAGCAGTTCGTCCGGACCGCTGTCCCCATAAAGCTCTTCGCCGAGAGCCGTACCCACCTTGCGCGCCATGGCCTCACCTCAAACCATCTGGAGTTGCGGCTATTCCGAACAACCCTCAGCGGCCTGTAGCGCACTCGCGCTTGAAGCGAACTTCCGTATTTATACTAGATATTGGCGAGAGCCGCCCCGTAACCGTTCAAAGCTCCACATTAGGAACCCGCAGCCGTACACGCCGGTTGTTCTGTCACATTTATTAATTTGTCGCTGTGGAGCGCACCATGGCCCTCAAGGCTCTCATCGCACTGGCCGCCGTCGCGGCCATCTCCGTCGGACTTCTTCTGCCCGTGCCGCATCACGACAATGAGGCGAAGGCCACCTCCGCCATCCCGACGCTGAATCTGAACAAGGGCTAGTTTTCGCCGCGCCCACCCGCGGCGGCTGCGCAGCCCTTGAGCTTGCGCCCGCCGATCAGGGCTTCGGCCTTGAAGGGATAGCTGCGGTCCGACATGCCGTCGGAGCAGGGACCCGCCGTCACCGTCAACTCCAACACGCCTTCAGGCGTCTTGGCCCGCCATTGGGCGGTTGAGGCGGTGCGGGTCGCGCCTGCGTTGGGCGCGGTGACCGGCGGATGATCCGGACGGGTCAGGGCGATCTGATCCGCGTCGATCATCACCGCCCAGAATGGTTCGGTTCCGACAGCGTCCACCGCATCCGGAATGGAGAAAAGCGTCTTTGACGTCGGCGCGGCGCCCGCCGGAACAGCCTGACAGGCAGACAACAACCCAGCCACGGCCAGCACAGCGACGCCTCGCATCGTCTTTTCCTTTTTGTCTCTTCCCAACACGCTTTAGCCTGCGTCCGCGATGAATCGCGCCGCGCCTTTTTCCTTCTACGAGTTCTTCGCCGGCGGCGGCATGGCCCGCCTGGGCCTGGGCGACGCCTGGACGTGCCTGTTCGCCAACGATTTCGACCCGCTGAAGGTCCGAACCTACCGCGAAAACTTCCCCGACGCGCAAGCCCATATGCATGAGGGCGACGTCTGGTCCATCGAACCGTCCGCCCTGCCCGGCCGCGCCGATCTGGCCTGGGCCTCCTCGCCCTGCCAGGATTTCAGCCTCGCGGGCGGTCGCGCCGGCCTGACGGGCGGCAAGTCGTCGGCTTTCTTCGGCTTCTGGCGGCTGATGGAATCCCTGGACGCGGATGGCCGCGCGCCTGGCGTGCTGGTCATCGAGAATGTCAGCGGCCTGCTGACTTCCAACAGCGGCCGCGACTTCCAGGCGCTGTGCGAAGTGCTCGCCAGGCGCGGCTATAGAGTCGGCGCGCTGGAGATCGACGCCGCCGCCTTCACGCCCCAATCCCGCCCGCGCATCTTCGTCATCGCCGCGCGCCACGCCGACCCGCATCTGATCGACGCCAGCCCCTTCCATACCGACGCCGTCCGTACGGCCCACGATCGCCTGCCCGCGAGCCTTCGCGAGTCCTGGGCCTGGTGGGCGGTTCCAGGCGCGCCCGCGCGCAACGCAGACCTCGCGAGCATTCTGGAGCCCGACGACGACGTCGCCTGGCGCAAGGATTCCGACACCGACGCCCTGCTCGACATGATGGCCCCGTTGCATCGCAGCCGCGTTGAAGCGGCGCGCGCCGACGGCGGCCGCGCGGTCGGCGCCGTATTCCGCAGGATGCGCGGCGGCGTGCAGCGGGCCGAGGTCCGTTTCGACGGCCTGGCAGGCTGCCTGCGCACGCCGCGCGGCGGCTCATCCCGCCAGACGGTGCTGGTGATCGAAAAGGGACAGGTGCGGTCGCGCCTGATCACCGCCCGTGAAGCCGCCCGTCTGATGGGCCTGCCCGAGGATTACCGCGTGCCGAAAAGCCAGAGCGGCGGCCTGCATGTCATGGGCGACGGCGTGGCCGCGCCCGTGGTTCGCTGGCTGGCCGAGCATTTGCTGGAGCCGCTGGCGGCGGGCCCTCGCGCCGTCGCCGCTGAATGAGCCGCTGACAGGCCGCCCCTGTCGGCATAAGGTCCCCGCTCAAGGGCCGGCCAACGAAATCAGTCACGGAACTCCCCGCCATGGACGACGCCTCCAACCTGTACGACGCCGCGCGCTACAAGCGCGCCGGGCGCGGCAAGATTTACGACTCCATCCTCGACACCATCGGCGACACGCCGCTCATCCGCCTGCCGCGGCTGTCGGCGGAGCTGAAGTCCAAGGGCGAGGTTGTCGCCAAGCTGGAGTTCTTCAACCCCATCGGCTCGGTGAAGGACCGCATCGGCGTGTCCATGGTCGAGTCTTTGGAGGCTCAAGGCATCCTGAAGCCGGGCGGCGCGATCATCGAGCCGACCAGCGGCAACACCGGCATCGCCCTGGCCTTCGTGGCGGCGGCCAAGGGCTATAAGCTGACCCTGGTCATGCCCGAAAGCATGTCCATCGAGCGCCGCAAGATGCTGCTGCTGCTCGGCGCCAAGCTGGAGCTGACCCCCGCCGAGAAGGGCATGCGCGGCGCCGTCGCCCGCGCCCAGGAACTGGTCGAGGCCACCCCCGGCGCGGTCATGCCGCAACAGTTCGAGAACAGCGCCAATCCGCTGATCCACCGCGTCTCGACGGCGGAGGAAATCTGGAACGACACCGACGGCAAGGTGGACGCCGTCGTCAGCGGCGTCGGCACTGGCGGCACCATCACCGGCGTCGGCCAGGTGCTGAAGGCGCGCAAGCCGTCCCTGAAAATGGTGGCGGTGGAGCCCGAGGCCTCACCCGTCCTGTCGGGCGGCGCGGCCGGCCCGCACAAGATTCAGGGCATCGGCGCCGGCTTCGTGCCGGGCATCCTGGATCGGGGCGTGATCGACGACATCGTTCAGGTCGGCAACGACGACTCCTTCGCCATGGCCCGCAAGGCCGCGGCGGTGGAAGGGCTACCCGTCGGCATCTCTTCGGGGGCGGCCCTGGCGGCGGCCTTCCATCTGGCCGCCCAGGACGCCTATGCCGGCAAGCTGATCGTGGCCATCATCCCCAGCTTCGCCGAACGCTACCTGTCCACGGCCCTTTTCGAAGGGCTCTAGGTCCTTTGCGCCATGACTGACGTCTTTGACGCCCAAAAGCGTTCGGCGGTCATGGCCCAAGTCCGGGGCAAGAACACTAAACCCGAAATGCGCGTGCGCCGGTTGCTGACACAGCTGGGCGCGCGTTATCGCCTGCATCGCAAGGACCTGCCGGGTTCGCCCGATGTCGTCCTGCCCGGCCGCAAGCTGGCGATCTTCGTCCACGGCTGTTTCTGGCATGGCCACGACTGCAAGCGCGGCGCACGAGCGCCCAAGGCCAACGCCGACTACTGGCTGACCAAGATCACCCGCAACCGCGCCCGCGACATCACCTCGCGCGAAGCGCTCCAGGCGGCCGGCTGGCGGGTCGAAACGCTCTGGGAATGCGAGATGAAGGACGAAGCGACCCTGCACGAACGCCTCTCGGCCCTTCTGGACGCCTAGGCCGTCGTCGCCTCGCGCGCTCGGCGACGGGTGACCAGGGCCTCAGCCATAGCGGCGTAGAGCTCGGCGGAATCCATGGGCGTCGCCACCCAATTGTTCATCCCCGCTCGGCGACAGCCATCCCAATCGCGTGGAGCGGCGGCTGGCACTAGCCCCACGACGGGAATGGCGCGGTTGCCATTGGGGCTGGCGCGCAGGCGGCGCGTGACCTCGAAGCCGTTCATCCCCGGCAGGGTGGCGCTCATCAGCACGATGTCGAAGGCCTGGCGATCCAGCATGACCAGAGCCGTCTCGCCCGTCTCGGCTAGCGACGGCCGAAGGCCCAGGGGCAGCAGCAGCTCCATGGCCTGCTGGTGTAGTGAAGCGGGCCCCACCATCAGCACCCGCGCGCCGATCACCGCTGACAAGATGTCCTGCGGCTCCGGCGCGTCGATGGGATAGACCCGGAAGCTGAGCGTAAAGACGCAGCCCTCGCCCGCCCGACTTTCGGCCGTGAGGTCGCCGCCCATGAGGCGAGCCAGTTCACGGCTGATCGCCAGACCCAGGCCGGAGCCGCCCCCGACCCGAGCCGCCGTCCGCTCGAATGGCGAGAAGAGTTCTTGAAGCTCTTCCGTTGAGAGCGCGCAACCGGTGTCGATCAGCATGACGGTGATCCCGATCCGCCCGTCTTCGCCCGTTTTGGCCGAAAGTCGGATAATGGCGCTTTCCTCGGCGTCGCGCAGAGCGGTGGCCAATAGGGCGTTGAGCGCCTGGCTGATCCGCATAGGGTCGCCATTGACCCAGCGAGGCAAGGAGACGCCGCCCTCCACCTTCAGCCGCAAGCCCTTGCGGCGGGCGGTGGGCCGCCAGGCCCGCAAGACGTCGTGCCCCTTTCGGCGCAGATCAAAAGGGATGTGCTCCACCAGCATCCCGCCCGATTCCAGGCGGGCGAAGTCGGCCAGGTCGTTGAGCAGCCCGCGCATGGTCGACCCCGAGCGGGTTATGCGCTGCGCGTGCCCCTTCACCTCGGCTGCCGGCGCCGGAGTCTGAAGCTGAGCGGCGGAGGAGAGGATGGCGTTGATCGGGCTCTTCAGTTCCTGGCTGACGGTGGCGATGTAGCCCGCCTTGGCGCGCAGGGCGGCCTCAGCTTCCCGGCGGCGCGCCTCGGCCTCGCGAAGCGCGTCCTGCTGGGCGGTGATGGCCCGCTCGAACATCCGCCAAGTGACCATCGAGCTGCTGAGCATCAGCAGGCAGGCCAGGATCATCACCGGCCGGTAGAAGGGCGCGACATCCGGATCGAACATGACGACGAGCGCCGCGGTGATGAGATAGGGCGCCGAGGAAGTCAGGAAGGCGATACGGGACTGCGCGCTGATGACGATCAGGTTGATCACTGAACCGGAGATCAGAAACACCGCCAGCGCCGGCCCATAGCTGCCGCCCAAAAGCCACAGGGCTCCGCAGATTCCCGAAAGGATCATCGCGGGCAGGACGAACAGGCAAACGATGAAGATCATGCGGCCCAACGACGGCCGGCGCCATCGCGCCTGGGACGGGCGAATAGCCCAGACCTCCAGAACCTGGGCGGCGACATAGGCGCCTGTCCAGATCCAGACTGATGCATAGTCAGTGATCAGATAGACGACCAGGGCGATCGGAAAGGCGGTGATCACCCGCAACGGCATGTGCCGTCGTCGAGCTTCCGCAGCTTCCAGGAGGCGTGCGTAACTCACTGAAAGATCGCGCATGGTCAAAACCCGAGCCCGGCGCACTATCGCGCGGAACTCAGCTACAATTCAACCAACGGTATTAGGTTACAAACTTTGCTCGATATTTGGGAATTTCGTCCATAATCGATCCGCGTTCGGCGAATATTCTCTGACTATGCGGCCTCGGAGGCGATGGCCCGGGAAGTCAGCACCTGGCGCAGCGCCGCGTGCAGTTCGGCCGGAATGACCGGCTTGGCGACATGCGCCTCCATCCCCGCCTCGCGACAATCGTCCCAATCCTTGTCGGTCGCCGATGCGGTCACCGCGATCACCGGGGTCGTCTGATTGGGGCCGGTCTCGCGGCGCAGCCGGCGCACGGCGTCACGACCATCCATGCCCGGCATGTAGAGATCCATCAGGACAACGTCGAAGGGCTGGTCCGCAAGGATTTCCAGCGCCGCCTCACCGGAGTCCGTCGTCACCGGCAAAACCCCGAAGGGCTCCAGGATCACCTCCAGGGCGCGGCGGTTCAGAATGTGATCGTCCACCGCCAGAACGCGCACCCCGGCAAGGGTCGGCTCGCTGACCGGCGGCGGAGAGGCGGCCTTCTCCAGCTCCAGCGTCAGGGTGAAGGTCGCGCCCCCTCCTGGGCGGCTGTCGACCGTCAGCTCCCCACCCATCAAGCGGGCCAGCTCGCGGCTGATCGCCAAGCCCAGGCCCGAGCCGCCATACTTGGCCGCCACGCCGGCGTTGAGCTGGTTGAAGGCGGTGAACAGCCGCTGGGCCGCCTCGGCATCAAAGCCGGGCCCGGTATCGACGACGCCAAGCTGCACGATCGCTCGCCCGTCCCCAAGGGGCGTGACCGCGACCTTCAGGGTCACGGAGCCTGCGGGCGTGAACTTGATGGCGTTGGACAGCAGGTTGTTGAGGATTTGGCGCAAGCGGGTCGGGTCGCCATGCACCCATCGGGGCAGGCCCGCGGCGCCCTCGACCCGCAAGCGAAGCTGCTTCTTCGCCGCGTCCGGTCGCCAAAGGCGCAGGACGTCTGACAGGGTCTGGCGAATGTCGAAGGACACAGTCTCCACCGACAGGCGCCCAGCCTCGATCCGCGATAGATCAAGCAGATCATTGAGCAGATTGCGCATCATCGATCCGGCGTCGCCGATCACCTGGGTCTGGATGCGGGTCGCCGCATCGGGGGCGTTGCGCTCCAGGACACTCGCGCCTGACAGGATGGCGCTGATCGGGGTGCGCAGCTCATGGCAAACCACCGCCACGAAGGCCGACTTGGCGGCGGAGGTCGCCTCGGCCTCGGCGCGGCGGCGTTCATGCTCGGCGGCTATGGCCCGCTCACGCAGCAGAGCGGCCATGGCCATCCGCCAGGCGGTCATGGCGTTGACCGCGACCATCGCCCCACCGACCAGCAGCACGGCCTTGACCGCTGGCGTCGCCGTCGGATCCAGCAGGACCAGGGTCGCGGCGACGAGCATCAGCGGCGTGAACATGGCCAGAAAGGCGAGACGCGAATAAGCGGAGGCCGCGATCACCTGCAGCAGACCGCCGCCCAGCACCAGAATGGCGCCCACCGGCGCGAACGCGTTGACCTCGCCCGCCCGCCACATCGGGATGGCGGCCGAGGCCCAGAGTGTCGAAGGCAGGCCTGATACGAGCGTCAGAGCCGCCAGGCGAAGTCGACTCGGCTCGCTCCAACGCCGTGCGGTCGCGCCGCCCTTCAGCAGATATCCGAAGATATCGACGCTGGCGTACGCCAGGCCCCAGGCCCAGATCCAGACCCATGACGGGCCCATGATGGCGAAGAACAGGCAGCAGACGAACAAGGTGATGAGCAGGCGCACGGGCGCGCCGTCGTGGCGGGCCGCCATGACGCGCAGAAGACCTGCGTAATGCTCAGAAATGGAAGCCATGGCCTGATCTTCCGTGAAAGAACAAGGGTCTCAGATCGTCGCTAACGCATTGTAAAGGCACGATCACCGCGCGCCAGAGACGCCACAACCGCAAGCTGGGCTGGCGCTATCTAAAAAAAAGGGGCGGCCATCGGGCCGCCCCTTCCCATCTCGCTCGAACCGCTTGGTATCAGGCGGCTTTCTTGGCGCCGGCGAAGCGACCGTAGAAGGTCTCGCCCTTGGCCGCCATGTCCCGCAGGAGTTGCGGCGGGGCGAATCGCGCGCCGTACTTCTGCGCCAACTGGTCGCACGTCTCGACGAACTTCGCCGCGCCCACACCGTCGATCAGGCTGATCGGGCCGCCGGTCCAGGGCGCAAAACCCCAGCCCAGGATGGCGCCGACATCAGCCTCGCGCGGATCGACCACGACGCCTTCCTCGAAGCAGCGCGCCGCTTCGACCGCCTGGCGATAGAGAAGCCGCGTGCGGATTTCCTCGATCAGAGCCTTATCGGCCTCGGCCGTCTTCACCGGCGCGATGTCCGCCAGACCCTTCCACAGGGTCTTGGGGCCGCTTTCCGGATAGTCGTAGAAGCCCTTGCCGTTCTTGCGGCCGAAACGGCCCAGGTCGGCGACCATCTTCTCAATGATCGGGGTGAACGGACGGTCCTCGTACTTATCGCCGAGGTCCTTCTTGGTCTGCTGGGCGATCTTGTAGGACAGGTCCAGGGCGACGTCGTCGTTCATCTCCAGCGGACCGCGCGGCATGCCCGTGGCGCGGCCGACATTGTCGATGATGGTCGGGGCGACGCCCTCGGCCAGCATCTCCAGGCCTTCCTGCACGAAGGTGCCGAAGCAGCGGCTGGTGTAGAAGCCGCGGCTGTCGTTCACGACGATAGGCGTCTTGCGGATCTTCAGGACGTAGTCGATCGACTTGGCCAGGGTCTCCTGGCTGGTCTTGCCGCCCATGATGATCTCGACCAGGCCCATCTTGTCGACCGGCGAGAAGAAGTGGATGCCGATGAAATTGGCCGGGCGCGCGGAGGCCTCGGCCAGGCCGGTGATCGGCAGGGTCGAGGTGTTGGACCCGAAGACGGCGGTGTCGGCCAGTTGCGCCTCAGCCTTCTTGGTCACCTCGGCCTTCACCTCACGGTTCTCGAACACCGCCTCGATGACGAGGTCGGCGCCCTTCACCAAGGCGTAGTCGGCGGTCGGATGGATCAGCGCCAGGACGGCCTCGCCCTTCTCCTGGGTCATCTTCCCGCGCGAGACGGCCTTCTTGACCAGACCCTCGGCATAGCCCTTGCCCTTGTCGGCGGCTTCCTGGCTCTGGTCGATCAGCACGGTTTCGATGCCGGCCATGGCCTGAACATAGGCCACGCCCGCGCCCATCATGCCGGCGCCCAGCACGGCGACCTTCTTGACGTCGTACTGCGGCACGCCCGCCGGACGGCCCGAACCCTTGCCCAGCTCCTGCAGCGACAGGAACAAGGTGCGGATCATGCCCTTGGCCTGGGGCGACATCATCGTCTTCAGGAAGTAGCGGGTCTCGATCCGCAGGGCCGCGTCGATCGGCACCTGCAGGCCTTCATAGACCGCCTTCATGATGTTCAGCTGGGCCGGATAGTTGCCATAGGACTGCTTGCGCAGCATGGCGTTGCCCATGACGAACACCTGGCTGCCACCGGGGGTGTAGGGACCGCCGCCGGGCAGCTTGAAGTCCTTCTTGTCCCACGGCGCGACCGGGTCGCCCTTGGTCTTGACCCAGGTCTTGGCCGCCTCGACTTCCGAACCCGGCGCGACGACCTCGTGCACCACCTTGAAGGCCAGGGCCTCCTGCGGCCTCATCGACTTGCCTTCCAGCAGGTACGGCGCGGCCTGCATCACGCCCATCAGGCGCGGCAGACGCTGGGTGCCGCCGGCGCCCGGCAGCAGGCCGACCTTGGATTCCGGCAGGCCCAGCTGGGTCTTCGGATTGTCGCCGACCACGCGATAATGGCAGGCGAGCGTGATCTCCAGCCCGCCGCCAAGCGCCAGACCATTGATGGCGGCGGCCACCGGCTTGCCGCAGGTCTCCAGGGCGCGGAACGCCTTGTTGAGTGCGAAGCCCGCGTCGAACGCCGCCTGCAGATCACCGCCGCCCAGGCCGCCATTGCCGCCCAGTTCGCCCAGATCAGCCCCAGCGCAGAAACCGCTGGCCTTACCCGACGTGATCACCGCGCCCTTGATGGCGTCGTCGGTCTTGATGCGTTCGACCACCTCGCCGATCTCCTTGATCACGGAGGCGGTGAGGGTGTTCATCGTGCGGCCGGGAACGTCGAAGGTGACCAGGGCCACGCCGTCGCCATCAACCTCGATCTTGAAGTTTTCCATCACTTTAGTTCCTTGAAATCGAGGTTCAGACGCGTTCGATGACGGTGGCGGTGCCCATGCCGGCGCCGACGCACAGGGTGACCAGAGCGGTTTCCTTGTCGGTCCGCTCCAGTTCGTCCAGCACCGTGCCCAGGATCATCGCCCCTGTGGCGCCCAGGGGGTGGCCCATAGCGATGGCGCCGCCGTTCACGTTCATCTTCTCGTGCGGGATATCCAGGGCCTGCATCATGCGCAGGACCACCGCGGCGAAGGCCTCGTTCAGTTCATAAAGGTCGATATCGGCCACGTTCATGCCGAGCTTCTTGAGCAGCTTCTCGGTCACGAAGGACGGACCTGTCAGCATGATCGACGGCTCCGAGCCGATCGAGGCCATGCCCTTGATGCGAGCACGGGCCTTTAGGCCGAGGGCGTCGCCCATCTCCTTGGTTCCGATCAGAACCCCGGCGGCGCCGTCGACGATGCCCGAGCTGTTGCCCGCGTGGTGCACGTGGTTCACGCGCTCCACCTGCGGATAGCGCTGGGTGACCACCGCGTCGAAGGCCATGTCGCCGATGCCCTGGAAGGACGGGTTCAGCGAGGCCAGGCTCTGCATCGAGGTGTCCGGGCGCATGTGCTCGTCATGATCCAGGATGGTCAGGCCCAGCTGGTCCTTCACCTTGATCACCGACTTGTCGAAACGCTTCTCGGCCCAGGCCTTGGCGGCGCGCTTTTGGCTTTCCACCGAATAGGCGTCCACATCGTCGCGGCTGAAGCCGTACAGGGTGGCGATCAGGTCGGCGCTGATGCCCTGGGGGACGAAATAGGTCTTGAAGGCGCTGGACGGGTCGGTCGGCCAGGCGCCGCCGTCGCTGCCCATGGGCACGCGGCTCATGCTTTCGACGCCGCCGCCGATGGCCAGGTCGGCTTCACCTGACATGACCTTGGCGGCGGCCATGTTCACCGCCTCCAGGCCCGAGGCGCAGAAGCGGTTGATCTGCACGCCGGCCGTGGTCTCGGCGTAGTCGGCGGTCAGCACGGCGGTGCGAGCGATGTCGCTGCCCTGCTCGCCCACCGGGGCGACGCAGCCGAGCACCACGTCGTCCACCTTTGAGGTGTCGAGGTTGTTGCGGTCGCGCAGGTTCTCCAGGACCTGTGTCGCCAAGGACAGGGCGGTGATCTCGTGGAGCGATCCGTCTTTCTTGCCCTTGCCGCGCGGAGTGCGCACGGCGTCGAAGATGTAAGCGTCGGCCATGGGGGTGGCTCCTTCCTGCGTAACTAGTTCAGGTGTCTGGGGGTCACAGCGTCCTCGCAATGAGGAGCTTCATGATCTCGTTGGTGCCGCCGTAGATGCGCTGCACGCGGCTGTCGCGGTACATCCGGGCGATCGGATATTCGTTCATGTAGCCGTAGCCGCCGAACAGCTGCAGGCACTCGTCGACGATCTTGTTCTCCAGATCGCTGACCCAATACTTGGCCATGGAGGCGGTGGCGGCGTCGAGCTTGCCGGCAAGGTGCTGCTCGATGCAGTGGTTGACGAAGACTCGGGCGACGGTCGCCTCGGTCTTGCATTCCGCCAGCTTGAATTGCGTGTTCTGAAAATCGATCAGGGCCTTGCCGAAGGCCTTGCGGTTCTTGACGTAGTCGAGGGTGACGATCAGCGCCCGCTCGATGGTCGCCATGCCCTGGACCGCGATGTTCAGGCGCTCCTGCGGCAGCTGGCCCATCAGTTGGAAGAAGCCGTGTCCCTCATCCACGCCGAGCAGGTTCTCGGTCGGGACCTTCACGTCGTTGAAGAACAGCTCGGAAGTGTCCTGGGCTTCGTGCCCGATCTTGTCGAGGTTGCGGCCCCGCTCGAAGCCTTCGGCGCCGTCGGTCTCCACGAAGATCAGAGACACGCCCCGCGCGCCCTGCGCCGGGTCGGTCTTGGCCACCACGCAGATCAGGTTGGCGGTTTGGCCGTTGGTGATGAAGGTCTTGGAGCCGTTGATGACGTACTGGTTGCCGACCTTGGCCGCCGTCGTCTTGACGCCCTGCAGATCGGAGCCCGCGCCTGGCTCCGTCATGGCGATGGCGCCGACCAGCTCGCCGGTGGCCATGCGCGGCAGCCAGCGCTGCTTCTGCTCCTCGGTGCCGTAGTGAAGGATGTACGGCGCGACGATGGCGTTGTGCAGGCTGGCGCCGAAGCCATCGACGCCCTTGAGGCCCAACTGCTCCATCAGCACCACCTCGTGCCGATAGTCGCCGCCCGGGCCGCCGTATTGCTCGGGCGTGGAGAGGCAGAGCAGGCCCGCCTCCCCCGCCTTGTTCCACATCTGGCGGTCCACGACACCGTTTTCGCGCCAGCGGGCCACGGTGCTTTCAGGGGCGTGCTCGTCGAAGAAACGACCCACGGCGTCCTCGAAGATCACCATGTCCTCTTCGGCCATGAAGGCCGGCCGTTCGACTTGAAGCACGCCCATGATCAGAAGGCCTCCGCCGGCAGCGACATCAGCGTCGCCGAACCCGTCTTCAACTTCGCCAGATGCGACGCCGCGTCAGGCAAGAGGCGTTCGATGAAATATCGACCGGTGGTCAGCTTGGTCGCATAGAGCGGATCGGTGGAGCCGTCGGCGATCTTCGCCAGGGAGGCCTTGGCCATCAGCGTCCACATGTAGGCCAGGCCCGTCAGGCCGAAGAGATGCATGTAGTCGGTCGACGCGGCGCCGGCGTTGTCCGGGTTCTGCAGGCCGTTCTGCATCAGCCACAAGGTGGCGTCCTGCAGTTGAGCCTTGGCTGAGGCCAATCCCTCGACGAACGGCTTCAGCTCGGCGTCGTCGCCATTCGCGCTCACGAACTGATCGACCTCGGCGAAGAAGCTCATCACCGCGCGGCCTCCATTGGCCGCCAACTTGCGACCGACAAGGTCGAGCGCTTGGATGCCGTTGGTCCCCTCGTAGATCAGGGCGATACGGCAATCGCGCAGGTACTGGCTGGCGGGGAAGTGCTCGGTGAAGCCCGAGCCGCCGTGCACCTGCATGGCGTCCGAGCAGATCTTGAAGCCCTTGTCCGTCAGGTAGCCTTTCAGCACCGGCGTCATCAGGCCCATATAGTCGTTGGCCTTCTGGCGCACCGCCTCGTCGGGGTGGGCGTGGGCCAGATCGCCGTGCAGGGCGGTCCAGAACAGGAAGGCGCGGCCGCCCTCGATCACCGCTTTTGAATCCAGCAGCATGCGGCGCACGTCCGGGTGGACGATGATCGGATCGGCCGGGCCGTCTGGGTTCTTCGGGCCGGTCAGGGAGCGGCCCTGCAGGCGGTCCTTAGCGAAGGCCACGGCGGCCTGATAGGCGGCCTCGGCCTGAGCCACGCCCTGCAGGCCGACGCCGAGGCGGGCCTCGTTCATCATCACGAACATCAGCTTCAGGCCGCTGTTCTCTTCGCCGATCAGCCAACCCTTGGCGTCCTCGTACTGCATGACGCAGGTGGCGTTGCCGTGGATGCCCATCTTTTCTTCGAGGCCCACGCACTTGGCGCCCTCGTTGCGCTCGCCCACCGAGCCGTCCGCCTTGGGCAGGAACTTGGGTACGATGAACAGGCTGATGCCCTTCACCCCGGCCGGCGCCCCCTCGATCCGGGCCAGGACCAGGTGGACGATGTTGTCGGCCATGTCGTGCTCGCCGGCCGAGATCCAGATTTTCTGGCCGGTGATGCGATAGCTGCCGTCAGCCTGCGGGACCGCCTTGGTGCGCAGCAGGCCCAAGTCCGTGCCGCAGTGCGGCTCGGTCAGGTTCATGGTGCCGGTCCATTCGCCCGACACCATCTTGGGCAGATAGAGGTCCTTTTGCTCGTCGGACCCGCCGTAGTGGATGGCCGAATAAGCGCCGTGCGCCAGGCCCGGATACATGGAGAAGGCCATGTTGGCCGAGCTGCTCATCTCCGAGAACGACAGGTTGACCACGTGCGGCAAGCCTTGGCCGCCATAGTTCGGGTCGGAGCCGATCGCCGTCCAGCCGCCTTCGCACAGCTGCTTGTAGGCTTCTTTGAAACCCTCCGGCGTCTTGACCGTGTAGTCGGAATTCCAGACGCAACCTTGCTTGTCGCCGACGCTGTTCAGAGGCGCGAGCACCTCGCCGGTAAAGCGGCCGGCCTCCTCGATGATCTGATCCACCACGTCGATCGAGGCGTCGGCGAAGGCCGGCAGCTCGGCGTATTGGTCGATCTTCAGCACGTCCCGCAGCAGGAAGGCGTGGTCACGGACGGGCGGTTGGTAAGCCATGGGAGCTCCGAACAGGAAGGCTGGGTGAAGGGGTTACTTGGCCGAGAGGGGATAGGAATGACCGTCGAGGCGCGCGCGCAGCATCTGGTCATAATCCTCGGCGCGGGGCAGCAGATCGGGGCGGACCTCGGCCAGCTGCTTTTCGATGCGCTCGCATGCACTCTTCAGCTCGATGATCGCCTGGTCGAGATCCTCTCGCTGCTGCTCCATCTCGACGATCCGGTGGCGGAAGCGCTTCAGGGAGTGGGCGCTCTGCATCACTGGGCCGTCCTCAGCGCCGTAGAGCTCGAGAATCTCCCGGATCTCAGCCAGGGGCAGACCCACGCGCTTGCCGCGCAAGATCAGCTGAAGGCGGGCGCGATCCTTGTAGGAATAGACCCGGTTCATGCCGTCGCGCGACGGCGCCAGCAGGCCCTTGTCCTCATAGAAGCGCAGGGCGCGCGGGGTGACTTTGAATTCCTGGCACAGCTGGCGGATCGTGAAGGTCCGCTCCGGACGACGCAGCTCGGCAAGCATCAGACGCTCCCTGTCTCGACCTTTGCGGTCTTGTTGTTCAAGAAGCCTATATTCCCTTTACGTTAGCGTCAACGCAAGCGCCTCATGCGAATGGGCTCTGCATGCCGTTGATATCGACCGCGGCGGGCGGCGAAGTTCCGTGGCAACTCATGATTCTGGAGGCCGGCTTGGACAAACCGCAGATCGCCGCTCAGATCGCCAAGCGCCTGCTCGCGGCCGAGATGGCCATTGACGTCGCCCTGGCCGAAGCCTCTCGCCTCATGGAGACCTTGGCGCGCGCCAGCCCCGAGGCGGGCGGCGGCGCCAGCCAGGAATACCGCGTTCCCGCCCTGGTCAGCCAGGCCATGATTAACCTGGTCGGCGCGCGAAGCGATATCGTCGGCGCCCACGCGGCGCTGGAGACGCCGGGCCAGCGATTGTCGCCGCCCGCCTGCGCCTTCGGCGCGCCGATCAAGCCGCGCCGCGCTGCGACCGACTAGACGACGGCCTTCAGCGCTTGGCGGCGCCTGGAATGACAGCCTATTATAGGTTTACATTCCTACATTGCCGGCCTATTTTCCTTGCACATAGCCGCAAAGGATACGGGCCGAAGGGCCATGTCGCCGCTTTCCCATTCCCAGATCTGGTCGGCCATAGACGCGCTCGCGGCGCGCCTTGACATGACGCCGTCGGCCTTGGCCAAGCTGGCCGGCCTTGATCCCACAAGCTTCAATCGCTCCAAGCGGTTCGGCGGCGAGGCGGACTGCCGCCCCCGCTGGCCGTCCACGGAAAGCCTTGCCAAGGTTCTGGACGCCACCGGCGTCACCCTCGGCGAGTTCGCCGCCCTTTCAGAAGGCGGACGCCCGATCGCCCAGCGCGGCGTGCCGCTGATCGGCTTGGCTCAGGCCGGTTCCGACGGCTTTTTCGACGACGCCGGCTTTCCCGTGGGCCAGGGCTGGGACGAAGTGGATTTCCCCGGCGTCGCCGAGGACGGCGTCTACGCCCTGGAGATCGCCGGCGACTCCATGTCTCCCGTCTACCGCGACGGCGACCGCATCGTCGTCTCGCCCGCGACCGAGGCGCGGCGCGGCGATCGGGTGGTGGTCAAGACCGTCGAAGGCGAGGTGATGGCCAAGGAGCTTGTGCGGATCACCGCTGGCCGGATCGAGCTGGCCTCGCTCAATCCCGAATACGAAGGCCGCGTTCTCGACCGGCGCGACATCGCCTGGATCGCCCGCATCCTCTGGGCGAGCCAGTAGCCAAATGAAAGGGCCGCCCCAAAAGGGAGCGGCCCATCGACGTCAGCGATGTGATCGGATCAGCGCGCCGCAAATTGCGTGGTCGAGCGGACCGCGGCGAACTTGGTCTGGAACTCCTGACGCACGGCGGCGCGGCATTCCGCCTGCCGACCCCAGGAACCGCGATCGCCGGCGCACAAGGCTCGGCCCGCGCGGGTGATGCGCTGCTCCAGCTTGGCGGCGCCCGAAGCCTTGGTCAGGTCCAGGTCGCTGAACTTGACCGCGACTTCGGCCTGGCTGGCGCCGGCGGCGACGATGAAGCTGCTGAACGCGGCGGCGGCGAAAACGGTCTTGAGCATTTCCAACTCTCCGGTGTTGACGGCTGGGCGGGGGGCTATGGGGCCGTCGTTTGAACCGGTTTGACGAATACTGCCGCCGGGCGCGCAATTCATCTTAACTCGACGTCATTACACTGATTTAATCAAGAATAATCCAAGCAATATTTGTGTATTAATCCGTCCGTTTCATTCATTGATTGCTGGATAGCGGCAACAATTGCTGTTCGTGGCAAAAAGTTCGGCCGCACCAAAGCTTGAGGCAAAAGAAAAGCGGGCCGCCTGGGAGGAAGGCGGCCCGCTCCTTGATCCTCCCGAACGGAGGATTGGGGGGGTCAGTTCGGGAGGAGGAGACTTGGCTTAGCGCGCGGCCAGCTGGATCGCGCCGTTCGAAGCCAGACGCGACTGGACTTCAGCGCGGACAGCGGCGCGGCATTCGGGAGCACGCGACCAGGTGGCGCGCTCGGTGTTGCAGACGGCGCGGCCGGCGCGGGCGATACGCTGCTCCAGCTTGGCGGCGCCGGCGGCCTTGGACAGGTCCAGGTCAGCGACCTTCACGGACACTTGGGCTTGGGCGGCGCCGGCCAGGGCGACAGTGAGAGCGGCGGCGGCGATGACGGTCTTGAACATGATCTTATTCCCCTAGGGGCGACCATTTCGCGGCCGCCGTTGAACGTGAGGAAGTGATACCTCCTCGCCGGAGGAATGGTCATGTTAAATTGCCGTCATTACGCCCATTTAATAGAATTACATGCCCGTAATCACAAATCTGTCGGCATTAATTCACATTAACTACGCATTAGTCGGCAAGAATTTTGCTTTCCAGAAGCTTAATGGTGCGATCCAGACCAAAGATCGCGGCGAATGAGCCGAAACGCGGCCCCTGGCTTTGACCGAGCAGAACCTCGTACAGTCCCTGGAACCAGGCGCGCAGCGGTTCGAACCCGCCGTCCTTGCCCGCGGCATAGACTTCGTTCTGGATGACCTCGGCGTCCTGACAGCCTTCGGGCAGGGCTTTAAACCTCGCCAACAGGTCCAGCATGGCCGCGCGTTCCTGCTCCGTCGGGGCCCGGAACGCCTTGTTCGGCTTCACGAAGTCCTCGTAATAGTTGATCGCATAGCCGGCCAGACGGTCCAACAGCGGCTGGCTTTGCGCGTCCGCGCCGGGGATGTAGCGGCTCAGGAAGCCCCAAAGGATGTCCTTGGTCGAGGCGTCAGCCGCCGACACCAGGTTCAGCAGCAGCGAGAAGCTGACCGGCGAGCCGTATTGCGGCGGGCGGCCCGAATGGACGTGCCACACCGGATTGCCCAGCTTTTGGTTCTCGTCCTGGCGCGGATAGGCGTCCAGTTGCTGCAGATACTCGTCCGTCGCCTTGGGGATGACGTCGAAGTACAGCTTCTTGGCCGACTTCGGACTTTGGAACATGTAGTAGGACAGGCTTTCCGGCGCGCCATAGCGCAGCCAATCCTCCATGGTCAGGCCGTTGCCCTTGGACTTGGAGATCTTCTGGTTGTTTTCGTCTAGGAAGAGCTCGTAGTTGAAGCCTTCCGGCGGCGTGCCGCCCAGGATCTTGCAGATTTGCGAGCTGACCTTGACGCTGTCGATCAGGTCCTTGCCCGCCATCTCGTAGTCGACGCCCAAGGCAGTCCAGCGCATGGCCCAGTCGGGTTTCCACTGCATCTTGACGTGGCCGCCGGTGACCGGGACCTCGGTCTTTTCGCCGTTCTCGTCCTCGAAGACGATCGTGCCCTTGGCGAGGTTGCGCTCCAGGGTCTGGACTTGCAGCACCCGGCCCGTGGTCGGGCTGACCGGCAGGAACGGCGAATAGGTGGCCCGGCGCTCTTCGCCCAGGGTCGGCAGCATCACCTTCTGGATGGCGTCGAAACGCTCCAGGGCGACCAGCAGAGTCTCGTCGAACCGGCCGCCCTTGTAGCAGTCGGTGGCTGAGACGAACTCGTATTCGAAGCCGAAGCCGTCCAGGAACGCCTGCAGGCGGGCGTTGTTGTGCGCGCCGAAGCTGTCGTGCGTGCCGAACGGATCGCGCACGACCGTCAGGGGCTTGCCAAGGTCAGCCTCCAGCACCGCCTTGTTCTCGATGTTCTCGGGAACCTTGCGCAAGCCGTCCATATCGTCGCTAAACGAGATCAGCCGCGTGGGAATGGCGTCGTCGGTCAGCGCACGGAACGCCGCGCGGACCATGGTCGTACGCGCCACCTCGCCGAAGGTGCCCAGGTGCGGCAAGCCCGACGGGCCGTAACCGGTCTCGAAGATCACCGGCTTTAGCAGCGCCGGCAGGGTCTTTACCGCCTCGTCCGTTTTGCCCGCATTGATCAGCGTCGCGGCGAGATCGCGCTCGGCCTCGGACAGACGGATGCGCAGGACGCGGGCCAGCAGGGCGCGGGCCTGTTCGAACGGCCACGCCTTGGCGGCCTGGGCGGTGTGGGAGAGACCTTGATACATAGCGGCGGCGTATAAGACTTCCGCGCCGGATAGTCGATTGGTCTGCTTGCGCCGCCTCTTCTGGTCCGCATAGTGCCCCGCAACGAAAAGCGGGAGAAGACCCTTGAGCGACGAGCTGTTTCCGGTCCCGGCCGAATGGGCCGCCAAGACGCACATGGACAAGGCCGCCTACGAGGCCGCCATCGCCCGCGTCGAGGCCGATCCGGAAGGCTTCTGGCGCGAGGTCGCCGGCCGGCTCAACTGGATCAAGGCGCCCACCAAGATCAAGGACGTCTCCTTCGACAAGGCCGACTTCCGCATCCGCTGGTTCGAGGACGGCGTCTTGAACGTCAGCGTCAACTGCCTGGACCGCCATCTGGCGACGCGCGGCGACGAGACCGCCATCCTGTTCGAGGGCGACCAGCCCGGAACCGGCGGCGCGCTGACCTATAGCGAGCTGCACGCCGAGGTGTGCCGCATGGCCAACGTCCTGAAGTCACTGGGCGTCAGCAAAGGCGACCGGGTCACCATCTACCTGCCCATGGTCCCGACCGCCGCCGTGGCCATGCTGGCCTGCGCCCGCATAGGCGCCGTGCATTCCGTCGTGTTCGGCGGCTTCTCCCCCGACAGCATCGCCGGCCGGATTGAGGACTGCGGCTCAAAAATTGTGATCACCGCCGACGAGGGGCGTCGCGGCGGCAAGTCCATCCCGCTGAAGGCCAATGTCGACAAGGCGCTGGAGCAGGTCGCGGTCGACAAGGTCCTGATGGTTCGCCTTACGGGCAAGGACGTCCCCGTCGTCGCCGGCCGCGACGTGGTCTATGGCGACGTAAAGGACACAGTTGCGGCCGACTGCCCGCCGGAACCGATGAACGCCGAGGATCCGCTTTTCATCCTCTACACCTCCGGCTCCACCGGAAAGCCCAAGGGCGTGCTGCACACCACCGGCGGCTACCTGACCTGGGTCGCCTGGACCCATGAGTTGGTCTTCGATTACCGGCCGGGAGAAGTGTTCTGGTGCACCGCCGACGTGGGCTGGGTCACCGGCCACTCCTATGTGGTCTATGGCCCGCTTGCCAATGGCGGGACGACCCTGATCTTCGAGGGCGTGCCCAACTATCCGACTCCGGCCCGCTTCTGGGAGGTAGTGGACCGCCATAAGGTCGAGATCTTCTACACCGCCCCCACCGCCCTCCGCGCCCTGATGCGCGAAGGCGACCAGTTCGTCACCTCTTCCTCGCGCAAGAGCCTGCGCCTGCTGGGCAGCGTGGGCGAGCCGATCAATCCCGAGGCCTGGCTCTGGTATCACCGCGTGGTGGGCGAAAGCCGCCTGCCCATCGTCGACACCTGGTGGCAGACCGAAACCGGCGGCGTGCTGATCTCGCCCTTGCCCGGCGCCACGGACCTGAAGCCCGGCTCCGCCACCAAGCCCATGCCAGGGGTCAAGCCTCAGCTGGTCGACGCCGAGGGCGCGGTGCTGGAGGGTGCGGTCAGCGGCAATCTGATCCTGACCGACAGCTGGCCCGGCCAGATGCGCACGGTCTTCGGCGACCATCAGCGGTTCATCGACACCTATTTCAGCACCTATCCCGGCAAGTACTTCACCGGCGACGGAGCCCGCCGCGACGCGGACGGCTATTACTGGATCACCGGGCGGGTGGACGATGTGATCAATGTCTCCGGCCACCGCTTGGGCACGGCCGAGATCGAGTCCGCCTTGGTGGCCCACGAGACGGTCGCCGAGGCGGCCGTGGTCGGCTACCCGCACGACATCAAGGGCCAGGGCATCTACGCCTACGTCACCCTGAAAGCGGGCATGGAGCCCCGCGACGACCTGCGCAAGGAGCTGATCGCCTGGGTCCGCGCCGAGATCGGCCCCTTCGCCACCCTCGACGCCATACAGTGGGCGCCCGGCCTGCCCAAGACCCGCTCCGGCAAGATCATGCGCCGCATCCTGCGCAAGATCGCCGAGAACGAACTCGGCAGCCTGGGCGACACCTCCACCCTCGCCGATCCCTCCGTGGTCGATGACCTGGTGAAGAACCGCGCGCCGGTGTGATCGGCGGCGGAACAAGAATGACCGTTCCGTAATCTTCCCACGCCAAAGGCGGGTGCTAGGGTCTCCGTTCGATCTGGAGACCCCCATGCGCCTCGCCAAAGCCGCCGTCCTCGCCTTCGCGCTTTCGACCACCGCCCTGACCGGCTTCGCCGCCGCCCCGGCGATGGCGGCCGAGATCGCCGTCCCGCCCATCGCCTACAAGGAACGGACTCTGGCGAACGGGATGAAGGTCTACTGGGCGCGCGACGCCGCGACCCCGAACGTGACGGTGCAGGTCTGGTACGGCGTCGGCTCCAAGGACGACCCCAACGGCCGCTCCGGCTTCGCGCACCTGTTCGAGCACATGATGTTCAAGGCCACGCGCGACATGCCGTCGGAGACGCTGGACCGCCTGACCGAGGACGTGGGCGGCTTCAACAACGCCTCCACCTATGACGACTTCACCAACTATTACGAGGTGGTCCCAGCGGCGCACCTAGAGCGCCTGCTGTGGGCGGAGTCCCAGCGCCTGGGCGCCCTCGTCGTTGATGAAGCGATCTTCAAGTCCGAACGCGACGTGGTGAAGGAGGAGCTGCGCCAGCGCATCCTGGCCCAGCCCTATGGCCGCCTGTTCGGCCTCTACATCCCGCAGAACTCCTACACGACGCACCCCTACAAGCGCCCAGGGATCGGCTCGATCGAGGAGCTGGACGCCGCCACCATCGACGACGTGCGCGCCTTCCACGCCACCTACTATCGGCCCGACAACGCCGCCCTGATCGTGGTGGGCAATTTCGACGAGACGCAGTTCAACGCCTGGGTCGACAAGTACCTGGCGCCGATCAAGACCCCTTCGGCGCCCCTGCCGCGCGTGACCGCAGTGGAGCCGGCCCGCACCGGTCCGAAGACCGTGACCACCTATGGCCCCAACGTGCCGCTGCCGGCCGTGGTCATGACCTGGCTCGGCCCGAAGGCGTCTGACAAGGACGCGGCGGCGACCGCGGTGCTCAACACCATTCTGTCGGGCGGCAAGTCCTCCCGGCTTTACAACACGATGGTCTATGACAAGCAGGTCGCGGCGGAGGCGTTTTCGGGCGCCGACCTGCCGGCCCAGCCCGGCCTGATCTACGCCGGGGCCATCGTCGCCGGCGGCAAGACCATCGCCGAGAACGAGGCTCTGCTGAAGGCCGAGGTGGCCCGCATCCGCTCGGCTCCCGTCACCGCCGCCGAGCTGGACGAGGCCAAGACCGAGCTGATCGCAGCCGCCGTCCGCAACCGCGAAACCATTGACGACCGCGCCTTCGCCCTGGGCTACGCCCTGATGACCGAAGGCGACGCCGCCAAGGCCAACAGCGCCGTGGCCGAGCTGTCGGCCGTCACCGCCGCCGACGTCCAGGCCGCCGCCCGCAAGTACATGGCCGACGACCGCGCCGTGACCATCCGCTACCTGGCCGAATCCGAGCGCCCAAAGGGTGAAGCGGCCGTGACCACGCCCGCCCCGAGCGTGCCCAGCGTGAAGTTCGCCGGCGAGATCGTCACCTTGCGCCCCGCGGACCAGCGCCAGGCGCCGCCACCCGTCGGCCAGGCGGTCAATCCGGTCCTGCCGTCGCCCGCCGAAACGGTGCTTCCCAACGGCCTGAAGGTCGTGGTCGCCAAGAGCTCGGCCCTGCCCTTGGTCGCCGCCCAGCTGACCGTAAAGGCCGGCGCCTCTTCCGATCCGATGGGCAAGGCCGGGACGGCCAGCCTCATGGCCGACCTGCTGACTGAGGGCACCGCCACCCGCAGCGCCCAGGACATCGCCGCCCAGAGCGAGGCGCTGGGCGCGAACCTGTCCGCCGGTTCGGGCTGGGAGTCCTCCTCCCTCAGCCTCAGCGTGGTGAAGGGCAACCTTTCCCCCGCCATGACCATCTTCTCCGACCTGGCCCGCAATCCAGCCTTCAAGGAGGATGAGATCGAGCGGGTCCGCAGTCAGTCCCTGGACGGGCTGAAGGTGGCCTATCAGCAGCCCGGCTCCCTGTCGGGCTTTGTCACCGCGCCGGTGCTCTATGCCGGCACGCCCATGGGCCATGTGGCCGGCGGCACACCCGCCTCCCTGCCGAAGATCGGCCGCGCCGACCTGGCCGCCCTGCATGCCGGCGCCTGGCGCCCGGACAACGCCGTCCTGGTGCTGACCGGCGACATCACCCCGGACGAAGGTTTCGCCCTGGCGCGCTCGGCCTTCGGCGACTGGAAGGCTCCGGCGGGCAAGGCCCTGACGGCCCCTGCGGTCAATCCGGCCGCCGCGCCGCGCCAGGTGATCGTCGATCTGCCCGGCACCGGCCAGGCGGCCGTGGTCGTGGCCAAGACGGCCATCCCGCGCAAGGACCCAAGCTACTACGCCGGCATCGTCACCAACAGCCTGCTCGGCGGCGGCTATTCAGCCCGCCTGAACCAGGAGATCCGCATCAAGCGCGGCCTGTCCTATGGCGCCAACTCCAGCCTGTCGCCGCGCCTGACCACCGGCGGCTTCTCGGCCTCGGCCCAGACCAAGAACGAGTCCGCCGCCGAGGTGGTCGGCCTGATCAAGACCGAGCTGGAGCGCCTCGCCGCCCAGCCGGCCGCGCCGGAGGAGCTGACCGCCCGCAAGTCGGTGTTGATCGGCGGCTATGGCCGCTCGCTCGGCACCGCGGGGGGGCTTGCCGGCATCCTCGGCGACCTGTCGTTCAACGGCATCGATCTGGCCGAGATCCAGCGCTACACCGCCAAGGTGGAAGCGGTGACCCCCGCCGACGTCCAGGCCTTCGCGGGCGCCCGCCTGGATCCATCCAAGGCCAGCGTGATCGTGGTCGGGGATCGCAGCAAGATGGGCGACGGCATCGTCCAGGCCCTGCCCGCCGCGGAGGTCATTCCCGTCGATCAGCTCAATCTCGACAGCGCCTCGCTGAAGGGGTCGAAGTAGTCCCGTCCTACTTTCCCTTCCCGTGGATGGGGGAAGGGCGGGGATGGGGGTGAAAGCGGTTCAGGATGTGGCGAAGCCCGCCGACGCCGTCACCCTCACCCTCGGTCCCTCTCCCATCGAGGGAGAGGGAGGCAGACACAGCACCGCTGACGAACCCTTGCGGGCCGCAGGAGCAGCAACGCACCCGGCGGAGCGCTTCGCGCTCGACCGCATCCCCGACATGGCCGGCGCTGGCCGAGCGCCCTTCGGTGTGACCAAGACCGGGGAAGAGTACTGGAGGCGTGAGAAAAGCGGATAACTCTTCCCCTCTCCCCCAGAGGAGGCGAGGGGATGCTTTCTAGGCCGGGGCCCGGGCGCACCAGGCCGACAGGTCGTCCTCCGCCCCGATCAGGGCGAGACCTGACGCGATCGACACCAGCTCCGCCCCGCTCTCCAGCTTGGCGGGGCCAAAACGGCGCTCGAAGATCTCCCGCACCGCCGGCACGAAGGACGAGCCGCCGGTCATGAACACGCGATCGACCTCCGCCTCTGTCAGGTTCGCCTTGCGCAGCGCCTCGTCCACCGCCCGCTCCATGGCCGTCAGTTCCGGCGCGATCCAGGATTCGAAATCGGCCCGCTCCACCCGCGCCTCGATCCGCACGTCGCCGCCCTCGAAGACAAAGGGCGCGGCCTCGGCGCCCGACAGCGCCTCCTTCAGTCCCGACACCGCGCGATACAGGCTATAGCCGTGGTTGTCGTCCAGCAGCTCCACCAGCCGTTCGATCTTCTCCGGCTCCACCGCCGTGCGAACCAGGGCGCGGATATCCTTCATGTCCTTGGAAGAGCGCAGCAAAGCCAGCTGCTCCCATCGGGCGAAGGCCGTGAAATAACGGTTGGGGATCGGCAGCACATTGTCGAAGGCGCGATACGACGAGCCCTTGCCCAGGGCCGGCGACACCAGATTGTCGATGATCCGGTAGTCGAAGGCGTCCCCCGCCACGCCAACCCCGCTGTTGGCCAGGCCGTGCGAGCGGATATGCCCGCCGTGACGCTCGAACCGCACCAGAGAGAAGTCCGAGGTGCCGCCGCCAAAGTCGGCCACCAGCACCGTGGCGTCTTGCTCCAGCCGACGGGCGAAGAAGAAGGCCGCCGCCACCGGCTCGAAGGCGTACCAGATGTCGTCGAAGCCCAGCCGCCGGAACGCCGCCTCATAGCGGCGAAGAGCCAGGTCCGGATCGGGATTGGAGCCGACGAAGTTGACCGGCCGCCCGACGATCAGCCGACGCCCGGCCTCCAGCGCGCCGGGACCGTGCTCACGCAAGCGCAGCAGAAAGGCCGACAGCAGGTCCTCGAACCCGTACCGCTTGCGCAGGATCTGGGTCTCGGTGAACAGGGCGCTGGCCGAATAGCTCTTGAACGACTGGATGAACCGCGTCTCCAGCGGGTCCTCCACATAGCTCTCGATCGCCCAGGGACCCGCCTCGACGATCCGCTCGGCGGGGTCGTGGGGAGAGGCATGGAAACTCAGAGCCGAGCGGAAGGGCGCGGTCTCGCCCTGCGGCGCAGCGAAGTGAGCCAGATGCGCGCCGCCAGCGCCGTCGCCCAGGGCGACGACGCTATTGGTGGTGCCGAAATCGACGCCGATCGCCGCCGAATTAGGGGCGGTGTTCATGGTGCGCTCCAACGCTAGAAAAGAGACGGCGGATCACCCGCCGTCCTTCTCAGGGCGTCAGGCGCGTCTCGCCATCGAAATGTGAGGGCCGATCAAGCGCCCGCCTCGGCCAGGGGCCGATCGTAGGCGGCCATCATGGCCATGTTCAGAATCTTCGACACCGAAGCCGAAAGCGGACAGATCTGGATCGACTTCTCCAGACCCAGCAGCACCGGCCCGATGACCGTGGCGCCGCCCAGGGACTGCACCAGCTTGGTCGAGATCGAAGCGGCGTGGATGGCCGGCATGATCAGGATGTTGGCGCTGTCGGTCAGGCGCATGAACGGATAGTTCGCCCGCAGGCTCGGGTCCAGGGCCAGTTCGGGCGGCATCTCGCCCTCGTACTCGAAATCGACCTTCATCGCGTCGAGCATCTGCACGGCCTTGCGGACCTTGTCCGACCGCGTGCCCATCGGATTGCCGAAGGTCGAATAGGACATGAAGGCCACGCGAGGGGTGAAGCCCAGCTTGCGCACGTCCCGCGCCGCCTCGCAGGCGATCTCCACCAGTTCTTCTGCTTCCGGCAGCTCGGTGACGTTGGTGTCGGCGATGAACAGCGTGTGGCCCTTGGCCAGCACGATGGACATGCCCATCACCCGGCCGCCCGGCGCCGGGTCGATCACGCGGCGGACCTCCTCCAGCACCTGGTCGAAGCTGCGGGTCACGCCGGTGACCATCCCGTCGGCGTCGCCCACCGCCACCATGGCGGCGGCGAAGCTGTTGCGGTCCTGATTGATCAGGCGCTGCACGTCGCGGCGCAGGTAGCCCTTGCGCTGCAGGCGCTCGTACAGGAAATCCACATAGACCGGGTTCTTGTCGGACAGACGGGCGTTGACGATCTCCAGCCCAGCCTCGTCGGGGTTCAGGCCGACCAGCTTCATGTTCTGGTGGACCAGATTTTCACGGCCGCACAGGATCGCCTTGCCGAAGCCCTGAGTCTGGAAGGCGTAGGCGGCGCGGATGACCGACGGCTCCTCGCCCTCGGCGAACACCACGCGCTTTTGCGGCCCGCTCATCACCGAACCGCTGATCCGCTGCAGGAAGCCGGCGGTGGGATCCAGGCGCTGCGCCAGGCTGGCGCGATAGGCGTCCATGTCCTCGATCGGCTTGCGGGCCACGCCGGTGTCCATGGCCGCCTGGGCCACGAACGGCGGGATGTACCAGATCAGCCGCGGGTCGAAGGCCGACGGAATGATGTATTCCGGCCCGAACTTCAGCTGCCGACCGTGATAGGCGGCGGCCACCTCGTCCGGGACGTCCTCGCGCGCCAGTTCGGCCAGCGCCCGAGCGCAAGCGATCTTCATCTCGTGGTTCACACGCCGGGCGCGCACGTCCAGGGCGCCGCGAAAAATATAGGGGAAGCCCAGGACGTTGTTGACCTGGTTGGGATAGTCGCTGCGGCCCGTGCCCATGATCGCGTCCGGCCGGACAGCCTTCACCTCTTCGGGGGTGATCTCCGGATCGGGATTGGCCATGGCGAAGATGATCGGGTTGGGCGCCATGCTGGCGATCATCTCGGGGGTGAAGGCGCCCTTGGCCGAAAGGCCCAGCAGGACGTCCGCTCCCGCGACCGCCTCGGCCAAGGTGCGCTTGTCGGTCTTCACCGCATGGGCGCTCTTCCACTGGTTCATGCCCTCGGTGCGGCCCTCATAGAGCACGCCCTTGGAATCCACCGCCAGCACGTTCTCCGGCCGCACGCCCATGGCCTTGATCAGCTCCAGCGAGGCGATGCCCGCCGCGCCGGGGCCGTTCAGAACGACCTTCACGTCCTCGATCTTGCGGCCGGTGATGGCGCAGGCGTTGATCAGGCCGGCGGCGCAGATGATCGCCGTGCCGTGCTGGTCGTCATGGAAGACCGGAATGTCGAGCAGGTCCTGCAGCTCGGTCTCGATGCGAAAGCACTCGGGACTCTTGATGTCTTCCAGATTGATGCCGCCGAAGGTCACGCCGATGTTCTTGACCACCGTGATGATCTCGTCGGCGTCCTTGGAGCTAAGCTCGATATCGATGGAGTCCACGTCGGCGAAGCGCTTGAAGAGGACGCTCTTGCCCTCCATCACCGGCTTGGACGCCAGGGCTCCCAGATCGCCCAGACCCAAGATCGCGGTGCCGTTGGAGATCACCGCCACCAGATTGCCCTTGGACGTGTAGTCGTAGGCGGCGTCCGGATTGGCGGCGATGGCGTGAACCGGCACGGCCACGCCGGGGGAGTAGGCCAGCGACAGGTCACGCTGCGTCGCCATCGGCTTGGTCGGCGTCACCGCCAGCTTGCCCGGCGTCGGGTAGCGGTGGAAGGCCAGCGCCTCTTCGTCGGTGAAGGTGCGTTTCTCGGCGTCGCTCATGCGGCGTTCGTCCCCGTCTGCATCGTCTGGGGACCGCCGTACGTGCGCCGATCCCTTGTGGTGAAGGGCATGCACCCTAGCGAGCGCCTCAACGCCCCACAACAGGCGCCTCGGCGAACACGCGTTCGGTCAGAGGCGGGCCAACCTGCGCGTGCTGCGGCTTGACCCGGCGAAGCGGGCGCGGGACTAGACAAGCTCGACCGCCAACCGCCGCCTTGGAGCCTCCCTTGTCCGACACCCTTCGCATCGCCGTCGCCGGCGCGCTCGGCCGCATGGGCAAGGCGGTCGCCGCCGTGGTGGAGGCGAGCGGCGACGCCGATGTGTTCGCCCGCTTCGACCGTCCCGGCGCGACCGGCGACGGCCTGGTGGAGGCCGATACCGCCCTCGCCGTCGCCCAAGTGGTCATCGACTTCACCGTGCCGGAGGCCTCCGTCGCCCTGGCCGAGCGCTGCGCCGCCAATGGCGGGCCGGCCCTGATCATCGGCTCCACTGGCCTCGACGCCGCCCAGGAGGCCCGCCTCGCCGCCGCCGCCCAGAAGGTGGCCATCGTCCGTTCAGGCAATTTCTCGCTCGGCGTGAACATGCTGATGGGTCTGGTGGCGCAAGCCGCCCGCGCCCTTCCGGCCGAGGATTGGGACATCGAGGTCTTCGAGGCTCATCACAGGCGCAAGGTCGACGCCCCGTCCGGCACCGCCCTGATGCTGGGCCAGGCCGCCGCCGACGGGCGCAACGTGGACCTGGCCGCCGCCTCCGAACGCGGCCGCGACGGCCTGACCGGGCCGCGCGGGCCCGGCGCTATCGGCTTTTCGGTGGTGCGCGGCGGGGGGATCATCGGCGAGCACAGCGTGATCTTCGCCGGCGAAGAGGAGATTCTCACCCTGTCGCATTCGGCCCGCGATCGCAGCCTCTTCGCCCGTGGCGCGTTGCAAGCTGCAAGATGGGTGAACGGTCAAGCTCCAGGCCTCTACGATATGCAGGACGTGCTGGGACTGAAGTCCGGGCGTTGACGCCTTATTTTTGTCCCGCGAGCCGAGACCCTAAAGGCTGATGACGGAGACGACGCAAACTCCCGAGCCGACCGTCCGCCGCAGCGCCTCGCGGCGCGCGCGGCTGGCCGCTATTGCGCTGGAGGTCGGCGCCGTCGCCCTGTGGAGCGTCGCCGCCGGCGGGCTGATCGTGGTCGCCCAGCGGCGGGAGATCGCCCGCGAACTAGCCATATCCTGGCTGCGTGAGCGCGGGGTCGAGGCGGCGGTCGATATCGAGGCCCTGGACGTGGACGGCTTCGTCGGTCGCGTGCGGGTGGGTTCCGAAGCCGATCCGATCTTCACCGCCGAACGGCTGGAGGTGGCCTACGCCCTCACCCCGCCCTGGGCCGGCGACAAGTTCCTGCTGGAGACGCGAGCGGTGCGGCTGGTGCGCCCGCACCTGAAGGCCGCTTTGGTGAAGGGCAAGCTGTCCTTCGGCGCGCTCGACCCGCTGATCGAGGACTTCACCAAGACCCCGCGCCCGGAGCAGGAAGGCGGCCCCGCCGTCCTGATCCAGAGCGCGCGCTTGGACCTGGGCACGGAATTCGGCCGCGTCACCCTGATCGGGGACGGAGCCATGGATCAGGGCGCGCTGTTTCGGCTCGACGGGGCCCTGATGCCGGCGCAGCTACGCAAGGATGACCTGACCCTGGTCAGTAACGGCGGCCGCTTCTCCCTTCGCAAGCGCGACGCGCGTCTTCGGGCCTCCCTGCACCTCTCGCCTTCGACCCTGACCCAAGGCGAGACCCGCCTTGAAGGCTTGCAGGGCGCCGTGGCGGGCGAGTTGCCGTATCCCGACCTGCGGGGCATGTCCGCCGCCGGACCGGCCAGCCTTCAGGGCGCGCTCACCGCTCAGCGCGGTCAGGCGGGCGACGCCTCCATCCAGGGCGCGCGCCTGAAGGTGGAATGGAACGGTTCGGTGTTTGGCTATCCCGAGCGCGCCGCCCTCTCCGGCCGCCTCGACGCTACGCTTGCCGCCGACCAGCTTATGCAGGCCGGCCAGGAGGCGCGCGATCTGGAGGCGCGGCTGCTGCTGGACGGCTTCCGCTTCAATCACGACAAGGCCGGCGACAGCTTCGAGGGGGCGGCGCGCATCCAGGCGCAGGCCGATGCGGTGGACGCCGGCGGGCTGGACCTGCAACGCGTGGCCTTCGGCGCCCGCGCGGGCCGCGTGAACGCCCGCAACGACGTGCAGGGCTTCTCGCTGAACGGCCAGTTCGCGGTCGACGGCGCCGCCTCGACCTCGGCCGCCACCGCCCGCCGCCTCGCCGCGCAGACGCCGGTGGTCGCCCAGAACCCGGACTATCAGGCCGCTCTCACCCGCAACTTGACCCGCCTGACCCTCAACGCCCCGTCCCTCGCTGTCGCCATTCGCCCCGGCAGCCTGCGGACGACGGCCGTCCGCCCCCTGACGGTGCGTGGCGCGGGCGGAACGCGCTTGACGCTGGACACCGGCGGCGGCCCGTTGATCCAGGCTGTCGGCGGGCCCGCCTCTGGCGCGGCGCGGCTGGAGCTGACCGGCGGCGGCCTGCCCACGGCCAATCTGCGCATCTCGCGCTGGACCAGCGGCGCCCAGGGCATCGACGCGGCCCTGTCTTTGGACGCGACCCTGGACGTCCCGCCGCTGCAGAACCTGACGGTCAAGGGCGACGCCCGCGCCGCCAGCCGCAACGGCCTGTGGACCGTGCGCCTGGACCGCTGCGCCGACGCCGAGGCGGAAAAGTTCGTCATCGGCGAGACCAGCATCGACGGGATCGCCGCCCAGGTGTGCGCCACCGGTCCGATCCTGCAGGTCGGCCCCCGGGGTTGGCGCGCCGACGGCCGCCTGACCAAGGCCAAAGCCGGGCTCACCGCCGCCGAGTCCGAGCTGGCGGGCGGCGAAGCGGCCTTCGCCCTGACCGGCGCTGCTGGGTCTATGGACGGGCAAGTGACCCTCAGCGCCGCCAAGGTGGTCGACCGCCAGCCGGCGCCGCGCTTCAATCCCATCATCGCCGACGGGACCCTTCGCCTGGCCCGCAACCGCTGGAACGGCCCCGTGACGTTGCGGACCGAGGCCGGGCGCGCCCTGGCCCGCATCGATGTGGCCCACGACATGAACACCGGCGTCGGCTCGGCGGCGATCGACGGATCGCAGATCAGTTTCACGCCAGACGGTCTGCAGCCGGGCGAGATTTCGCCCATGGCGGCCCCGCTGGAAAGCGCTCGAGGCGCGCTCAGCTTCACCGGCCGCTTCGACTGGAACGCCGCGGGCATGACCAGCAGCGGGCGCCTGACGGGATCGGGTCTGAGTTTCAAGGGTCCGGCGGGCCTGAGCACCGGCGTCGCCGCCGACATCACCTTCACCAGCCTGACGCCCCTGATCAGCGCCCCGGCCCAGACGGCGACCATCGCCCGCGTCGAGGCCTTCGCCCCCCTGGAGCAGGTCGCCGCCCGCTTCCATCTGGAGGAGACCGGCTTCGCCCTGGAAGGGGCGACCGCACAGACTCTGAAGGGCATGGTCCGGGTCGAACCTATGACCATCGCTTACGAGGGCGGCCCCATCCGCGGCGCCGTGGTCCTGGAAGGCGTCCAGCTCGGCGAGCTCGTCACCGGGACCTCCCTGGCCGATCGTCTGCAGATCGACGGCGTGTTCGACGGCCGGATCCCCTTCGAGATCGACGGCGAGCAGATCCGCGTCCACGACGGCAAGCTGACCGGCCGACCGAACGGCCGAATCTCCATCAGCCGCTCCTTGATCAACAACGCCACGGCCAACGGCCAGCAGGCCCAGACCAACGCCATCCAGGATTTCGCCTATCAGGCCATGGAGAACCTCGACTACGACGAGCTCGAGGCTACCGTGAACAGCACCGACGACGGCCGCCTGGGCATCCTTTTCCATATCGAGGGCGAGCACGCGCCCAAGGTGAAGGAGAAGGCGAGGGTGGGGATTCTCGACGTCCTGCGCGGGCGCGCCTTCGACAAGCGCATCGCCTTGCCGTCCGGCACGCCGGTCAACCTGACCCTCGACACCTCGTTCAATCTCGACGACCTGCTGGCCGGCTGGCGCCGCAAATGGGCCGATCCGCAAGAGACCCCCTCGCGTTCAGACGCCGTTCAGCCATAGAATCCGATTAACTGAGCCATGACGGAGATACGATCATGACCAAACGCGCAGCAGCGCTCGCCACGGCCGCCCTGGCGGCCTCACTTCTCGGAGCCGCCTGCACGCCGACCGTGCGCGTGAAGGTCGACCCGATCAATATCTACGCCAAGCTGGACGCCGACGTTCGGGTGCGCCTGGACAAGGAAGTCCAGACGCTGATCAGCCAGAATCCGAACCTGTTCTAGGCGCTTGAGGAGACAAGTTTCATCATGATGCGCAAGCTTTTCACCGCCGCCGCCATCGCTGCTTCGCTCGGCGCCGCTTCGGCTCCCGCCCTGGCCCAGTCCAACGCCAAGGCCCAGGTCGATATCGCCAAGAGCGCCGGCGTGGTCGGCGAGCAGGCCGACGGCTATCTCGGCTTCGTCTCCATGGGCGACGCCGCCCTGCAGGCCGCCGTGCGCGAGATCAACGCCGGCCGCGCCGGGGTCTATCGCGACATCGCCGCCAAGACCGGCGTGACGCCGGAAGCCGCCGGCCAGGCCGCCGCTCGCCAGCTGTTCGACCGCCTGCCGGCCGGCGCCTGGTACAAGCCCGACGGCGGCGGCTGGACCAAGAAGTAAGGCTCACGCCCCTCCGCGGGCCACGAACCAGCCGTTGCGGAAGCCCGCCTCGGCCTTGCCATAAACGAACGGAGAGCCGTCGGGCGTTGCGAAACGCCCGCCGGCCGCCTCCAGGATCGCCTGACCGGCGGCCGTATCCCACTCCATGGTCGGCCCATGGCGGGGATAGATGTCAGCTGCGCCCTCCGCGATGCGGCACAGCTTGATCGAGCTGTCCATCGGCTGACGCAGATCGAAGCCGTATTCGGCCTGCAGCTTTTCAGCCGTCTCTTCCTTCATGGTGTGGGACACCAGCGCCACCGCCTCGCCCTTGGGCCAGGGCCGCACGCGCACCGGCGCGGCCGCCACGTCCGGCTGACGCTTCAGCGCGCCGCCCGACGCCGTGAACCAGGTCTCCATGGTCACGGGCGCGCAGATCGCGCCCGCCACGGAGCGACCGTTCTCGATCAGGCCGATATTGACGGTGAAATTGGGATCGCCGCGCACGAAGGCCTTGGTGCCGTCCAGCGGATCGACCAGGAAGAACCGTCCGGCCGCATCGGTGGGCACGCCGTTCTCGGCGGAGTCCTCTTCCGAAACTACAGGAATGTCCGGGAAGTGACGGGCCAAAAGCTGCAGAATCAACGCCTCTCCGCGCTGGTCGGCCTCGGTCACCGGGCTTTCGTCGGCCTTGCGGATCACCGTGAGGTCCGAGCGCCAGTAGGGCAGGATGAGGCGGGCGGCCTCCTCCACGATATCGGCCAGGATTTCGCCTATGGCGTCGTTGCTCAACTTATTGTCCCCTCGGATCATCGCCGACGAAGATGAGGCGGACGGCGTCCGTGTCGATCGTCTGCTTGCCGGCCTGCTCGAAATTGACCGTCACCCGGCGGCCGGCCACGGACTGGACCTGACCCAGTCCCCAGTCGTCCCTGTCAGGGTGGCGCACCAAAGCGCCCGGTTCGAGAAACAGGTCCATCGACGCCGTCTTTAAGGGCCATTTTCCCGGGCGCCAAATCAGGTCAAGGTCCGCGTCGATGATAGACGCCGCAGACACCCCCGCCCAACAGACCCCCTCCGAACTGGCGGCGCTGCTCGCGGCCCGCCTGTGTCATGACTTCATCAGTCCGGCCAGCGCCATCGTCTCCGGCCTCGACCTGCTGGAAGACCCGACGGCGCAGGACATGCGTGAGGACGCCATGGGCCTGATCAACGCCAGCGCCCGCAAGCTGGTGGACCTGTTGCAGTTCAGCCGTGTAGCCTTCGGCGCCTCGGCGGCGGCGGAGAGCTTCGACAGCCGCGACCTGGAAGCCTTGGCGCAGGGCGTCTACGCCCACGTGCGGCCGGAGTTGGAGTGGATCGCCGACGCCCCGCAGGTCAACAAGCCCGCGGCCCGCGCCCTGCTCAACCTAGCCCAGATCGCCGCCGGCGCGTTGCCCACCGGCGGCAAGGCCCGCCTGCGCGTCCTCCTGGCTGACAACCGCTATGTCATCACCGTGGACGCCGCCGGCCCCCGCGCCCGCCTGCGCCCCGAAGTGGTCGCCGGCCTGAAGGGCGAGCCCCTGGGGGACGGCATCGGCGGCCAGTGGATCCAGGCCGCCTACCTGCACAATCTGGTCAAGGCCTGCGGCGGGCAGGTCGCCGCCGAAATCGCCGAAGAACGCGTCACCCTGGCCGCGTGGGTCCCCGCCTGAGCGGCGCCATTACCCCTCCTTAACCAAACCGGCGCAAAACGGCTCATTGGATTGGAGCCCGCGCGCCTGTGAAGACCTGCCTTGTCGTCGATGACAGCCGGGTGATCCGGAAAGTCGCCCGACGCATCCTGGAGGACATCGGCTTTCAGATCGCCGAGGCCGCCGACGGGATGGAGGCGCTCGCCTGGTGCCGCGCGGCCATGCCCGACGCCATCCTGCTCGACTGGAACATGCCGGTGATGAACGGCGTGGATTTCCTGCGCCAACTGCGCCAGGAACCCGGCGGCGCCGCGCCCGTGGTGGTGTTCTGCACGGTCGAGGCCGACATGGAGCACATCCGCGAGGCCCTGAGCAGCGGCGCCGACGAGTACATCATGAAGCCGTTCGACGGCGACGTGATCGAGGCCAAGTTCATCGAGGCGGGCGCCCTTTGAAACCCGCCGACCTGGAATTTCTGGCGGCCCTGTGCCGCTCCCGCGCGGGACTGAAGATCGCGCTTGAGAAGACGTATCTGATCAACAGCCGGCTTTCACCGGTGGCCCGGCGCGAAGGCTTCAGCAACATCGACGATCTGCTCGGCGCCGTGCGCGCGAAGCGGGAGGAGCGCCTGATCTGGGCCGTTGTCGAAGCCATGACCGGCGCGGAGACCGCGTTCTTCTTCCCGCGAGAGGCCTTCAACCAGTTCGAGAAGGAACTGTTGCCGGCCATGGCGCAACGCCGACCGGGCGGGACCGTGCGCATCTGGAGCGCCGCCTGCTCCACCGGGCAGGAAGCCTATTCCCTGGCCATGATGGCTGAGGAGGCGCGCGCGGAAATTCCCGGCCTGCGCCCCGAACTGTTCGGCTCAGACCTGTCCGAGCGCTGTCTGGAGAAGGCCCAGAGCGGTCTCTACACCCAGTTCGAGGTGCAGCGCGGCCTGCCGATCCGCAAACTCGTCACCCACTTCGAAAAGGTCGATGAGATGTGGGCCCTGGAGCCGCGCGTGCGCCAGATGGTGCGCTGGCGGCGGATCAACCTGATCTCCGACCTGTCGGCCCTGGGCCGGTTCGACATCATCTTCCTGCGTGGCGTGCTGGCCACCATGGAGGAGACCATGCGCGAGCGGGTGCTGGAGAATGTCGCCCTGACCCTGGCCGACGACGGCTTCCTGGTCCTGAGCCCCGGTGACGAAAAGGCCGGCGTGCCCGGCGCGCTCACGCCCCTGGACGGCCATCCCGGCGTGTTTGGGCGCGACCCGAACTTCCGCCGCGCCGCCTAGCGCGAAAAAGCAAAAAGGCCCCGACATTGCGGGGCCTTTCTCATCCTTCCAAAGAAAGACGGCTTAGTTCTTGGCGTCTTCCGCCGTGCTGGTGACCGCGCGGCCGGCGGCCGTCACGTCTTGGCCAGCGCCCGAAACGGTGTTGCAGGCGGCGGCGGTCAGACCAGCGGCGACGATCGCCATGACAATGAGCTTACGCATGAGAGTTTCTCCTGAACGCCGTTTTGGAGAACGGCCTTGTATCGCGCCGGAAAAACGTCAGCGGCTCAGCTTTGTTCCGCAGTTGCGGATTCCGTCGGCGCGGCGTGGACGGCTTTCGCTTCAGGCGCCGGAAACACCAGGCTGATCCTCAGGCCGCCCGTCTCCACCGGGTCGAAGCTGACTCGGCCGCGAAGCTGGCGAGCGAAGGCGTTCATCAGCGTCATGCCCATGCCGCTGGGCGGCGCGCCAGGAATTCCCACACCGCCTCCATCATCGACGATGTCGAGGAAGCCTTCGTCCTCTCGGACCCGGAACTCGACCCGCAACAGACCGGAACTCTCGGAGAAGACCTGCTTCTGGGCGTTGGCCACCGCTTCGACCGCGAACAGGGCCAGGGGCGCGAGACGGTCGGGATCGATCATCAGCGGGTCGGCATGCACCTCGGTGCGCACCGCCCCGTGCGGCCCGGCGTCCCCGGACAGCAGCTGCGCGGTCAGCTCCTCCAAGAACGGCCGCAGGTCCACCTGCTTCAGGTCCGGCCCCTGGTAGAGCGCCCGGTAGACGAGCGCGAGAGCGGAGATTCGCTGGCGCGTGTCCATGATCGCCTGGCGCGAGGCCGGGTCGGTGAGGGCGCGCTGCTGCAAGCTCAGCAGGCTGGATATGACCTGCAGGTTGTTCTTCACCCGGTGATGAATCTCGCGCATCAGCGCGTCCTTCTGGTGAAGACTGTCATGCAGGGAGGCGTCACGCGTGACGATCGCCCCGGCCATATGGTCCAGCGTGGAGGCGAGCTCGCGAATTTCCGGCGGCGCCTTGTCGGCCCGCACCGGGCGCACGGTGAAGCGTCCACGCGCATAGATGGCCGCGACACGCTCCAGGTAGAAGATCCAGCGCACGATGCTGCGTTCAGCCGCCAGCAGCACGGCCGCCAGAGCGGCCACGAACGCGAAGACCGGAAGCAGCAGGCGGGAAATCGGGTTGAGCCTCGCCCAGGAGAACAGACCCGGCGACGGCGCCGACAGCACCACATAGACCTCGTTCGCCACCAACGGCGCGGCCGACAGAGTGCGCAGACGGCCCGCCGTGTCACGTGCGGTCCACAGCAGCTTTTCCGACGTCGCGGACGAAAGGTTCGGCGGCGCGGCCGGGAAAGCGCTCGGATCGGTCATGGCGAAGTACTGGCCCTCGCGGTCGATCATGGCGATCTGGGCGCCGCCGGGCAGGGCGCGCGATTGCGTCTCAGGCTGCAGGCTGGACAGGGCGATCACCGCCACGAGGGCGCCGTCGAACGCGCCGTCCCGCTCGGCCCTGACAGCGGCCAGCAGGGCCGGCTCGGCCGAATAGGCGACGCCGGGCTGGGCTTCCACCGTCATGCTGGCGCCGCCGCGTATGCGCGAGAACCATGACCGGCTGGCGCGCTGAGCGTCGGAAGGCACGGTGTCGGAGGCGCAGGCGACCCGCCCTATCCGGTCGAAGCGGATCAGGTTGGCGTAGCCGGGAAGGCGCCGTTTGACGTCGTTCAGCCGCTGCGCGCAGTTGAGACCGGTCGAGCCGGGACCCAGGGTCTCCAGCAGGACGCCCGCCGCCTCGATCCGTGCCTGGACCGTGGCGGCGCTACGTTGCGCGCCGAGCGCCAGGCTTTCGCGCTGGGCCTCGGCGTCGCGATAAAACGCCGTGACAGTCTGCGCGCCGCTGAGGATGAGGACGGGCAGGAGCGCAACGGCCACGGCCGCGGCCAAACGGACGCGGATGGTGGTCGAAGGGCCCCAACCCAGCCTTTCGGCCAGCCTCACCGAACCGAGCTCAGCCGCTCCGCATCGGCCAGGATCGACTTCATGGCGTCGCCTGCCGCGCCGCCGTCGCGATCATAGTTGCCGTCTTCGAGGATCGACTGGAGCGCGCGACGCGCGCGGCTGACCCGGCTCTTCACCGTACCCACCGCGCAACCGCAGATTTCCGCAGCCTCTTCGTAGGCGAAGCCGCCAGCGCCCACCAGGATCAGCGCTTCGCGCTGTTCAGCCGGCAGCATGTTCAGGCTCATGCGCAGTTCGTCCAGGGCAACCGGCGCTTCCGGATCATCCACCGCCACCAGGGTCCGCTCGGCGGCTTCCTGGTCCAGTTGGCTCTGGCGCCAGGAACGGCGCTTCTCGGAATAGAACTGGTTGCGCAGGATCATGAAGGTCCAGGCCTTCATGTTGGTGCCCAGCTGAAAGCTCTCGCGCGCGTCCCAGGCTTTCATCATAGCGTCCTGCGCCAGATCGTCGGCCGAGGTGGGATCGCCCGCCAGCGTCCGCGCGAAGGCGCGAAGGTGCGGGATGAGCTGAACCAGCTCACGCTTGAAAATATTGTCGCGCTCGGCCCCCGTGGGACCGTTCGCGGTCGGCGCCGCGTGCGTATCGCCCGTCATTAGCGGTCTCCCGCTTTGTCGTCGGCCTTGCGCAGAATATCGAGAAACTCGTCGGGAACGGGTTCGTTCACGACTTCGTCGAACATGGCGCGAAGCTTCACGCCGATCGCCTGCTGGCGCAGGCGCGCTTCGTCCAGGGCCGGCGAAGAGGGCCCCTTGCGACGTTCATCCATGGCTCTTTGTTCGATCATGACTCCGACGCCGGAACCGGCGACCGCCCCCTGAATAAAGCCCAAAACTCTAGGGCGCATGACGCGCCGTGAGCCGAAAACGCCTTCGGACCCGCCGGGTTCCATTGCATTCGCCCATATCATGACGAAAGGTGAAGCTTGTTGGAACCGTAGCTTTGGGAACACGTTTGGCTGTTTGTCGGGACGCTATGCGTAGACCGACGCTTGTTTCCGAAGACCTTTGAAAGTCGGGAGGGGTCATGAGTCTTCTTGCTCGGCTTGCGCCGCATCTGCCCTATGTTCGTCGTTATGCGCGTGCGCTGACCGGTGATCAGACGACGGGCGACCATTATGTGCGGGTGGCGCTTGAAGCGCTGGCCGCCGGAGAGCGCTCGCTGGAATCGTCCCTGTCCCCACGGGTGGCGCTCTATCACGTGTTTCACGCCATCTGGCTGACCTCGGGCGCGCAGCTCGAAGCCACCAGCCAAGATGACATCTCCACCGGCGAAGACCCCTCGCGGCGCCTGATGCGCATTGCGCCGCGGTCGCGCCAGGCGTTCCTGCTCACCGCTCTCGAAGGCTTCACGCCGACCGAGGCGGCTCAGATTCTCGGCACCGACTTCGATGAAGTCGAAGCCCTGATCTCCGAAGCCCAGAACGAGATCGACGCCGAGCTGGCGACCGACGTCCTCATCATCGAGGACGAGCCGGTGATCGCCGCCGACATCGAGGCCCTGGTGCGCGAGCTTGGCCACGAAGTGACCGACATCGCCGCCACCCGCAGCGAGGCGGTCGACGCCGTGGCCCGCAAGACGCCGGGCCTGGTCCTGGCCGACATCCAGCTGGCCGACGGCTCGTCGGGCATCGACGCGGTGAAGGACATCCTGGCCCGCCTGGACGTGCCGGTGATCTTCATCACCGCCTTCCCGGAACGCCTGCTGACCGGCGAGCGCCCGGAGCCGACCTTCCTGATCACAAAGCCGTTCCAGCCGGAAACGGTGAAGGCGGCCATCGGTCAGGCTCTGTTCTTCCACCCGCGCCGCACCCGCAAAGCGGCGTAAGGAACCTGCTCCAGCGAGCCGACGTTCGCTCTTCGAACCGCCGCGCACCGCGGCTTGACGAAGGGAGAGAGCGTCGTGCTCGGCTGGACTTTGGTTTTTGCGATCCTGGCCGTCGTGGCCGGTTATCTGGGTTTCATGGGGCTGGCCGGCCTGGCCGCCACCATCGCCAAGATTCTTTTCATCATCTTCCTGGTGCTGCTGGTGGCCGGATTTGTGGTGCGAGCCGTTCGCGGTCAGTCGGTCATCTGATCCATTGTCGATCTCACAAAGAAGAACGGCCGCCCATCGGGCGGCCGTCTGCTTTTGACGCCTGATAGACGCCTCTAGTTCTGTTTGGCGGCCACCGAGTCCGCCGGCGTCACGCCGGTTTCGGCCTGGGTCGGGCGGTTCTGGTCCTGGATATTCGCATAGTCATTGCTGCGCATGCCCCAGCTGCCGAACAGGGCGAGGGCGGCCAGCGCGGTGGAGATCACCAGAACCCACAGGACGTGGCGGCCCCACCGACCTTGGCGGGCGCGTGTTGCGTTCAGACGGGGAGCGGTGTTGGAGGCGGGCATGGAAGCTCCTTACTGGGGCAGATAGGACAGCGGCGCATCGGTCTGCGCCACCTGGACGGGAGCGGCTGTCTTGGCCGCCGGCTGCAGGAGCTGGTTGGCGATGCCGCCGGATACGGCGATCGCCGCGCCGCCGGCCGCCATGGCCAGCATGATACGACCGGGACGCCGGCGCTCTGGCGCGCCGTAAAAGACAAGACCGCCCAGCTCTGCGCGATAGGTGCGGATCATGGCGAGGCTCCTGGGACGCGGACCTTCCGCGCCATCCTTCGATCAACGCGGGGGAGGGTTGAGCTGTTCCGCCGCCACGTTGAATCTTGGCCGTATCTTGACGGTTCGCCGAGCGCTGAAATTTTTTTTGAGGCGACGGGAACACTTGTCCCGGGGAATGCTTTTTATGTCTGCGGAGGCGGCGACGCCCCCCCGACTTGAGGCTGGCGACAGCCAGCCTGCCGTCTCCGCACCCCCTTTTCTCGATGATGCAGACTTCAAAAAAGGCGGCCCGCAAAGGCCGCCTTCTTTTTCATGCATATTAAGAGGCGAATTCGCAGCTAGAGCGGGCCACCCAAATCCACAGCCACGTCGGCGCGACGGCGTAGAGGACGGGCCTGACCGTCAGGGGTCGTAGCGCCAGCGTCGCCAACCGCCGCGGTGGAGAATTCAACGCTGGGGAAACCGGCGCGGGCGAGGGCCTGCTCCACCGACTTGGCGCGGGATTCGGACACCTGAAGATTGGCGTTAGGCGCGCCCACGGCGTCCGCCAGCCCGATCACCGTGACCTTTTCGATCTTGCAGCCGGCCGCCATCGACGAGGCGTCGCGCAGAACCGCGCGCCCTTCGCGCGTCACCGCGGCGGAATCGCGATCGAAGTAGATGGAGACCGTGAAGTCCTGGCACGACGCCGGCGCCTTGACGATGTCGCCGCGCTTCATGGGCAATGACGCACACCCGGCGACCGCCATGGCCGCTACGCCTGTAGCAAGCCAGATTCCCTTGCCCTGGATATTTCGCATTTCAAACAACCCCTTAACCCGACCCCTTCGGGTCCCCTGATCCGCCGTCCGCCGCCACGAAAAGCGGCGGCGGACGATCAACGCCGGCCGCCGCGTCTTCTGATCGGCTTGCGCCACGATCAGTAGCGCGGCGCGCCATTTTCCCAGTAATAGCGGCTGTCGCGGCTGTCGTAATAGTAGTATCGGCCCGCGCGCTCGTCGTAGTACTGGCGACGGTTCACCTCGGCCCCGCAGCCGCCATCCTCACGGCAGCCCTTCACGGCCCCTGCGGCGCCGCCCAGAGCCGCGCCGATCGCCGCACCCGTCGTCGCGCTGCCGCTACCGACATTGTTGCCGATCACCGCTCCAGCGAGAGCGCCGAGCGCCGCGCCGCCGGCGGCGTTGCGCTCTACCGCGCCCGTCGAAGTGCAGGCGGCGGCGAGCACGCCGGCCCCAGCGAGAGCAATCCAGGTCCTGTACATCTCGAATCTCCTATCGAGTTGCTTCGCTGAACGAACGTGCCCCAACGGTGCAGGTTCCGGCATGCGCAGGAACGGACCGCGCGCCGCGGCGTTTCGACCACAGTCCAAGGTCAAGATTGAGCGACAGGAGGAGAGCATGCGTTTCTGGAACCGGAATCCCGTCGCCGATGAGCCGAGCCAGCTCGACGCTTTCTCCAACGAGGCGGCTATCGTGCGCGAGGCCTATGAGCGCGGGCGCAAGGATGAGCGCAGCCGTCGTCGCGACTCTCCGCTTCTGGTTTGCCTCGTGGTGCTGCTGGCCCTCGCTGGCGGCGTGCTGCTGACCACGGCCGCCACGCACGGCTCCTTCGCCCAGGGCGGAGCCGCCATCGACCGCGCGCTTGGACGCTCGCCGTCCGCGCTTGGAGAGTATGCGTCGCCCGTGGGCGGCTGAATCCATCTCGACCCGGGGGCGTCATGAGCAATACCGAGACTCGGCTGCCGATCCGCCATGTGGAGGTCGTCGTCAATCCGCTGTCCGGCTCCGCCGGACCAAACGCGGTAGCCGAAGCCGAAGCCATCCTCGCCAAATACGGGGCTAAGGCGCGCGTCAGCACGCCGGAAGACGGCGTCGTCGCCTGCCTGCAACGCGCCATCGACGCGGGGCCGGACCTGTTGGCCGTCGTCGCCGGAGACGGCACGGCCCGTTGCGCTGCGGAGATGGCTGGACCCGACGGCCCTCTTGTCGCACCTCTGCCGGGCGGCACGATGAACATGCTGCCCAAGCAGCTCTATGGGGATCGCGACTGGAAGACAGCCCTAGATGAGATTTTGACGAATGGGGTCGTAAAGCCAGTCAGCGGCGGAGAGGTCGACGGCCGAATGTTCTTCGTGGCCGCCATCCTGGGCGCGCCCGCCCATTGGGCGGAGGCTCGTGAGGCCGTGCGCGAAGGCCAGCTATGGCTCGCCATCCAGCGCGCGCGCCGCGCGGTGCGCCGCGCGTTCACCGGCCGCCTGCGCTATGCGCTTGACGGCGGCAAGACCCGCAAGACCGAAGCGCTCACTCTGATGTGTCCTCTGGTCTCCACCATCATGGACAGCGATGCGCAGGTGCTCGAAGCAACCGCCGTGGACCCCGCCGGCGCACGGGACGTGTTTCGTCTCGGCTTCCACGCCGCGGTAGGCGACTGGCGTGCGGCCCCGTCCGTGCACGTGGATCGCTGCCGCTACGGCGCCATATGGGCCGGTGGGCGCATACCCGCGATCCTGGACGGCGAGCCCCAACGCTTGAACCGCACCGCCGAAATCAAGTTCCGCCCCGGCGCATTCCGCGCCTTGGTCCCGGAGTCCCTGTGACGGTCCGGCTGATCCATCTGTCGGACATCCATTTCGGCGGCGAGCACCCCGAGGCCGTGGCCGCCGCCGCCGCGCGCATCGCCCAGGAGCCCGCCGACCTGATCGTCATCAGCGGCGATGTCACCCGCTTCGCGGAGCGCCACGAGTTCATCGCCGCGCGCCGATGGATCGACGCCCTCAAGGGCGACAAGTTCATTGTCCCGGGCAATCACGACACGCCCTACTTCGACATCGCCCAGCGCATCCTGCATCCATGGCGGCGCTACAACGACTGCTTCGAAACCACCCGTCCGCCGTCCATTTCTCGAACCCGCCTGTTCGTCACCGGCTTCAACAGCGCCCGGGGCGTCCAGGTCCGCCTCGACTGGTCGAAGGGCGCCGTCTCGCGCATCCAGCGTCATCGCGTGGTCGATCGGCTGGCGACGGCGCAGGCGGGAGCCTTGCGCGTGGTCGTCTGCCATCACCCCCTGGCGGAGATCATCGGCGGGCCGATGACGGCGCGGGTGCGCGGCGGATCGCGGACGGCCGCCGCCCTGACCGAAGCGCGGACCGACATCGTGCTGACGGGCCACATCCACGTGCCGTTCGCCATGGCCTACCCCTGCGGCGACCAGAAGACCTATGCCGTCGGGGCGGGCACCCTATCGGTGCGGGAGCGTGGCGTGCCGCCCAGCTTCAATCTGATCGAGGCTGACGAGACGACCATCACCGTGACCGCCCTGGTCTGGACCGGCTCCAGCTTCGAGCCCCATCGTACCTGGGCGCTGGATCGTCGAACGCCATCCTGAGCTCAGTCTTGGCATTGAACAAAAAACCCCGGAGTGGCTGACCGCTCCGGGGTTTGTCGTTCTTGGGTCAATCGCTGCTAGAGCGATCCGCGTCCGCCCCGGAACAGGTGCATGACCAGCGAGACCAGGAACAGGACGATGAAGACGTAGAACAGGATCTTGGCGACGCCCATGGCGGCGCCGGCGATCCCGGCGAAACCCAGCAGGCCGGCGATAAGCGCCACCACCAGGAAGATGAGAGCCCAACGGAGCATGCGGTTTTCCTTCTAAGCTAGAGCCTGAAAGGAAAACGCCCGCATCGCTCCGCTGTTCCTGTCCGCCTATTGCGGGGCCGGATAGGCCCAGACTGCGCCGGAGCCCTTGGCGGCCGACAGCTGCGAGGCCGCCAGCGACCAGTTGGCCACCTTGTCGAACCAGGCCTCCAGGAAACCCTTCCGGTTGTTCTGGTGATCCAGATAGTAGGCGTGCTCCCACAGGTCGCAGACCAGCAGCGGGATCAGGTCCGGCTGGTCTAGCAGGTTCTCGCCGTCGTGGGTCGAGGTGATCACCAGCGAGCCGTCCTTCTTGGCCGCCAGCCAGACCCAGCCGGAACCGAAGTGGCCGACGCCCTCGGCGACGAACTTTTCCTTGAGGGTCGCCAGATCGCCGAACGCGGCGTCGATGGCGGCTTTCAGATCGCCCTCGGGGGCGGCATAGGACGGGGTCATGGCGTCCCAGAAGAACGCGTGGTTCCACGACTGGGCGGCGTTGTTGAACAGCTTCTTCTTCGACTTGTCGCCGACGGCGAAGAGGGTGACCTCCTCCATCGTCTTGCCCTCAAGGCGCAGCTCGCCGACCAGGGTGTTGGTCACGTCCACATAGGCCTTGTGGTGCTTGTCGTGGTGGAAGGTGAAGGTCTTGGCCGACACCGTCGGCTCCAGCGCGTCGTAGGCGTAGGGAAGATCGGGAAGGATGAACATGGGGGAGGTCTCCTGAGGGTACGCACAGACCCTCAACGCGCGGCCGTGTCCGGCGGCGCCCTGAGGGTCAGCTTGCATATAGGCCGTTAGTCGCGATCTGGCCCGCGCGTATCCATGAAAGCCTTCGCCAAGGCGGCGAAAAGCACCGGATTACGCATGAAGAAAAGGCCTGCCCCAAGCGCGGCGGCGCTGGACAGAATGGGCTTGTCCTTGGCCAGCTCGATCACCCGCTCAATGAAGCTGGCGTCGGGCGCCGGCGCATTGTGGTGATGATGCCTGCCGCCGCCGTCCTCTGCCCGGTCAGCGAGGACCAAGCCCGCGATGAGAGCGATGACCGAGAAGATCGCCGACACGATGGCCGCGGCGCCGGGCACGCCGACGAACGGCTTCAGCACCGCATAGACGGCGAAGCCGGCGGATACGACGGACACGAGAACGGCGGCGCCGATGAGCGCCGCCGCAGCCGTGGTTCTGAGAACCTTGCGGATGATCACTTGTTGCTGCGGTTCGCCAGGAGGAGACCGAGCAGCACGCCGACGCCGAGGCCGGCGAGGGTGGCGGTGACCGGACGCTCCTTCACGCGCTCGACCACGTAGCGCTGGCCGTCGTCCCAGTACTGGCCGGCGTTGTCGACATAGGTGCGGCTCTGGGCGCGGAGCGCTTCGGCGCCTTCCTTCAGGGCCTTTTCGGCCTTGTGGGCGGCGTCGGTCAGGCCAGCCTTGGCGGTGCTGGCCGTGTCCTTGAAGCTGCGCTTGGTCTCGTTGATGGCGTCGCGGGCCGTGGCCTTGGCGTCCTTGGCGTCGGACAGGGCGGGATTGAGCGCGTCGGACATGGCGGTCTCCGGCTTGGAAGCCCCCGGGGAGGGGGGCGGGGAAATGGGCGATGCGGGCTCAACGCAAAGCTTCCGGGGTTGTTCCGAAAGCACAGGGGCGAGCATCATCGCCAGTCTTCGTTTTCATCTTCGCCTAGAACGGCGATGCGGTCTATGGTCGCAGCATGGACGATCATGGTGAACCAGTCACCGGGACCGAAGAGGCGGACCGCCTCAGGGCCCTGTATGACATGGGCATTCTCGATAGCGAGCCCGATCCGCGGTTCGATCGCATCGTGCGCACCGCCGCCGCGGTCTTCCGCTGTCCCCGCGCCGCCATCATCCTGATCGACGCTGACCGCCTGTGGTTCAAGGCCAAGCTCGGTCTGCCCATCAAGGAACACCCTCGCGCCGGCACCCTGGGTGATCGCATGCTGCGTCGCCGCGAGCTTGTGGTTTGCGGTGATCTGCAGGCCGATCCCGTGTTCGAACCTCTGATCCGGGACATGCCTGTGATCGATGTGCGCTTCTACGCTTGCGCGCCGCTGTTCACCCGAAAGGGCGATATGATCGGCCTCCTCGCGCTCGGCGATCCGGAGCCCCATCCTCCCGCGACCCCGGACATGATGACCGCTCTCGCCGACCTGGCGGATCTGGCCATGGAGGAGTTCAACCGCGACGTGGAGGCCGCCGCGACGGTTGCCCGACGCAAGTTGGACGAGCAACGGGTGCACCTGGCGCTGCAAGCGGCCCGCATGGGCGAATACGAATGGGATATCGCCGAGGATCAGGTGATCCTAAGCGATCGCACCGCCTCTCTTCTGGACTATCCATCGGGCCTGATGGCGGCCGAGCAGGGCGAGCGTCTGCGCGGCATGATCCACCCCGACGACCGTGACGCGGTGACCGAGGCGGTGAAGCGCGCCATCGACGAGACTGGCGTGTACGAGGTCGAATATCGACACATCCGCAGCCCCGACAGCCGCCCGTCCTGGCGCTACACCGCTGGCGTGGTTCTTTACGGGCCCGGAAACACCGCCGAACGGGTCATCGGCGTCACCCAGGATATCGACGACCGCAAGCGAGAGGAGGAACGCCTCCAAGCTCTGCTGGCGGAACTGGACCACCGGGTGAAGAACGTCCTGGCCGCCGTGCAGTCGCTGGCGGTCCAGTCCGCCCGCCGCAGCGGATCTCTCGACAGCTTCCTCAAGACCTTCCAAGGCCGGTTGAAGGCCATGGCCTCGGCCCATGACCTGCTGACCGCCACCCGCTGGCGCGGCGCCATGCTCAGCGACATCGTCGGAGCTGAGCTCGGCGGCTTGGCTCCGCTGCAGACGCGTTGGGACGGGCCCGAGCTGTTCCTCACGCCTCGGGCCGCCAGCGCCCTGTCGCTGGCCCTGCACGAATTGGCGATCAACGCCGTGAAGTACGGGGCCCTATCAGTGGAGATGGGCCGTGTGGACGTGGCCTGGAGGGTGTCGGCCGGCGGCGGATTCATTCTCGACTGGGTGGAGAGCGGCGGGCCTCGGGTCAGCGCCCCCGCCGGCGACAGGGGCTTCGGCGCCACGCTGCTGTCCGACGTCGCCGGCCGGGAGCTGGGCGGCCAGGTCGAGATCGACTACCGCCCTTCCGGGGTCGCGGCCCGCATCGTGGCGTCGCCGGACGCCGTGGGCGAGCGTCGCAGCCTGGACGTGGCGTTCGAGGCCGAACACGTGGCCGGTCAGATCACCGCCGAATTCACACCCCCGGCGCCTTCGCCCGGCGGCCGTACGGATGTGTCGGGCCTGCGTCTATTGATCGTCGAGGATTCGGTGCTTCTCGCCATGGAGCTTGAGGCCGGCCTGACCGAGCTCGGCGCCACGGTCGCGGGCCTGGCCGCGACCCTGGACGAGGCCATTGGCATGACCGACCTTCCACTCGACGCCGCCGTGCTGGACGCCAATCTCGACGGCCTGTCCGTCGCCCCGGCGGCCGAAGCCCTGCGCGCTCGCGGCGTGCCCTTCGTTTTCGCCACCGGTTATGCTGACCGCGCCGCGCCCATGGGCTTTGACGCCCCGATCATCCGCAAGCCTTATAACGTCGGGCAGATCGCGGCCGCTCTGGCCCAGGTCGCCAAGCCCGCCTGAAGATAATCGCGTTTCTTCGCGAGTTCCCGGAACCGATCACGACCTCGTGAGGTTTTGAGGCCATCGAGCGACCCAGTCCGGCGTCGTTCCGCTTCAGAACATCAGGAGGGAATTCCCATGAAACGCCAACTGCTCATCGTCGGCGCCGCCATCGCCGCCCTGACCGTCGCCGCCTGCGGCGACAAGGCCGAGAAGACCAGCGCCGAACAGCAAGCGGCCACGCCGGACGCCAACCCGGCGGCAACCGTGCCGTCCATGGCCAATGAGACGGCCGCTCCGGACTTCGTCGTCAAGGCCTCGGCCACCGACATGTTCGAGATCGAAGCCGGCAAGCTGGCCGTCGAGCGCTCGACCAACGCCGAGGTGAAGAAGTTCGCTCAGATGATGGTCGACATGCACACCGCCATGTCGGCTGACCTGAAGTCGGCCATCGCCGCGTCGGGCCAGACCCTGGCTCCGGCCACCGCCCTGCCGGCTGACCTGCAGGACAAGCTGGATGACCTGCGCGCCGCCGACGCCAAGGACTTCGACAAGAAGTACGCCGACGACATGGTCGATGTTCACCAGACGGCCCTGAACACCGTCCAGCGCTACGCCGAGGACGGCGACGTGCCGGCCCTGAAGGCCTTCGCCGCCGCCGGCGCGCCGAAGATCCAGGAACATCTGAACCAGGCCGAGGGCCTGAAGAACGGCATGAAGTAAGCGACCCGCCTCGCGGAAAGCTTTCAGCGCCCCTCCGGAAACGGAGGGGCGTTTTGCGTTGGGCTTATTGAGGCCGGGTCAGGTTGTCGTCGGAATTGCGGTCGATCAGCTTGTTGTAAGGATCGACGCCCGCGAAGCGTGGCTGGCGCTCGGTGACGAAACGAAACACCTGCGTTCCAGAGCGCACAGTCCGGCGCTCGAAAGCCAGAACGTCGCCCGAACGGAACCCGGCCTTGCCCGGCTCGGCGGCGAAGACCCCTAGGTCAAGCGTCTCATTCAGCGGGGCCTCGCGCTCCACCCCCTTTCCGTCGGCATAGAGCTTGCGCCCGACCACCGTGAGGGTGACGTCGAACTTGCCGTCAGACCGACGGCGAACGGCCATCTTCGGCGCCTTGACGTCGTAAAGGGTGATCCGCTCGAACAGGTCGGTGATCAGGGCCTGCTTGTCGGCCGGCGCCTGGCTGCGCAGGGCGGACACCAGGTCCGACGCGATGGGGAACGGCGCGCTCTGGAAAGCGTAGCGCTGCAGCAGGATGCGCAGGGCGCGGTTCACGGCCTCCTCGCCCAGCTCGTCGCGCAGTCGATACATGACCAGCGCCCCCTTCTGGTAGTGGATGTAGGGCTGGTTCTCGACACGGACCAGCGGCAGCTCCTCGATCACTTCGCCGCCGCGGGCGCGCAGATAGCGGTCCAGTTCGAACTTCAGGAACTTGCGGATCTGCTCACGGCCGTGAAGCTTCTCCATGACCATCAGCGCCGAATATTGCGCCAGCGTCTCCGACAGGGCGGTGGCGCCCTGCTGGTCGGCGCTGATGACCTGGTGCGCCCACCATTGGTGGCCAAGCTCGTGCGCCCCGACATAGGTCACGAAGTCGATCTTGTCCGGATCTCGGGAGTCGGAGATGAAGCCGATGTTCTCCGACCAGGGAATGGTCCCGGCGAAGGCCTGGGCGAAGTCGCCATAGCCCGGAAACTCCAGGATCCGGGCCTGCCTAAACTGGTATGGCCCAAAGTTGGTCTGAAAGTAATCCAGCCCCACCCGCAGCGCCTTCAGCATCCGCTCGGTGTTCCAGTCATGCTCCGGATGGTGGAAGACCGTCAGGGTCACCCCGTTATGGACCTCCGACATCTCGCTGTAGCGCGCCGACTGGATCGAGAAGAACGGCAGGATCGGCGCCTCGGTGACGAAGCGCGCGGTGCGGCGGCCGGCCAGGGTCCGGTCGCTGGTCTTGTAGCCGGGCGCGATCGGGGTCTGGTCCGCCTCCGTGGTGACGGTGATGTCGGCGTGGACCCAGTCGGCGTCACGGCGCAGATAGGTGAACTGCCGGCTGGCCGGGTCGCCCAGGCGGGCCATGCGTAGCTCGGGCGCCAGACCGTACTTGCGACGCTTGGCGCGGTCCTTCAGCACCAGATTGCGATCGATCCCGAGACCGGGGGCGATCTCCTGATCGTTGACGAAGGTTCCGTTGTCGACGACCCGCGTGGTGTCGTCCCGGTTGCGGAAGCCCTTCTGCGACAGCTCGGTTATGAAGGACAGCGTCCGCCGCTCGCCCGGCAGCATCGGCGTGTCGAAGGCGAAGATGCGGTAGTTGAAGCGGTCGAGCGTGCGGTCCGGCCGCGCGCCCTCGATAGACAGCCCCTTCACCTTCAGGTCGCGGGCGAAGCGCACGTGGATTTCCCGCAGCGGCTGGGCGGTGCGGTTCTCGATCACATAGACGCCCCGCGTGTCGATGCGCGGCGCGTGGGGGTGGATGTCCACCTCCAGCTTCACTGAGGCGATCTTGGGCTGCGGAATACTCTCCAGCGGCGTCAGGGTCTTTTCGTAGTCCGCCAGCCAGCGCTCGTCGTCGATGCGCGTGCGGTACTCGTTCCAGACGTTCGTGTTGACATAGATCCAGCAGCCTACGCCGGCGAACAGCACCGCCGCCGCGCCCAGCACCAAACCGGCCGGTCCAGCGAGCCGGCGAGGCGCGCGGGCCAGACGCGGCGTCAGGCGTGTCTCCGTTCCGCGCCGCCAAAGCACATGCGCCAGGACCAGAAGGATCAGGGCGAAAGCCGACCAGTAGAGCCGGAACCACCATGCGCCGATCCAGAACTTGCCCAGGCCGTTCATGTCCGACAGCGGCACGTTCGGCGAAACGCCGTACTGGTAGAGGTTATGCTCCAGGCCCAACCTGCCGAGAGTCAGCTGAGCCACCAGCATCAGCACCATCAGGCCCCAGCCCACGAACTTGTGGGGCGAAATGGCCTGCAGGAACACCGCCAGGGCCGCGATCAGGATCAGATCGACGCTGCGCGGCAGCACGTACCAGAGGAGGTATTCGTCGAGGGCGAAGGCGGAATAGCCCTTGAGCGCCTGGACGATGATCGACACCACGACGCTGATCGCCAGGCTGCATAGCAGGACCAGCGACACGCCGAGGGTTTTGGGAAGCACGAAGGCCCAGTCGGGCAACGGCGTGGCGTCGATGATCTCGTGGGTGCGGCGGTCACGTTCGCGCCAGACCAGCTCGCCCGCATAGAAGATGCCGACGATCATCGGGATGAAGGTGAAAGAGCCGTCCAGCGCCTGGATCATCAGACGGGTGACGGGCCAGATATCGCTGCCATAGCGCGTCTGGGTGGCGAACCAAAGGCTGCCGATGGCGTTGACCACGCCCATGGCCATCAGCACCAGGAACGCCGGATGACCAAAGATCTGGCTCATCTCCAGCCGCGTCCGCGCCCTGAGTTGGGTCCAGGCCGAGCCGGCGCCGAAGCGTGGCGCAGGACGAGCCGCCTCCACCACTTCCGGCGGCGCGGCGTCGGCTTCCGCCTTGCGCAGTCGGCGCACCTTTCGGGCCTTGGCTGAGCGCGGCGCCGGGCTGAAGCGGAACAGGAAATAGGTCCCCGCCAGCAGGGCCGCCGCCAGGCTCATGGCCAGGGCGCGATTGAACAGCAGCGCGCCGCCGACGGCCGGAATGAGATTGTTCCGCTCGGAGGCGGTCCAGTATTTCGTGGCGAGGCTGTAGGCCGCCGTGCCGAGCGGCTCCCAGAGGGCGGCGGCCCGCTCATACTGCGGCTGGTCCAGCACAATGCCGGCCACCAGCCACAAGACCAGGAACACGACCACCCCGACATAGGTGGCCATCATCGACCGGGTCACCGTGGCCAGGGCGAAGAACATCGCCCCGGTCAGCAGCAGGTTAGGGACCGCCAGAACGAAGTAGGCGAACAGGTAGTGGCTGGCCGCCAGCGGCCCAAAGGTCTCCGCATCCACCCACGGCGCCGCCGATCCGACCAGGATCGCGATCGGCACGGCCAGGAAAGACAGCAAGGTCGCAGCCATGCCTCCGGCGAACCGCCCGAACAGGTAGTCGAACCGCTTGATCCGGGTTGAGCGGATGATCGGCCCAAAGCCGGTCTCGTCGTCGCGCAGGACCACATTGGCCACGAAAGCCGCAGTGACGAACATGTAGAAGATCGACCAGATCAGATGGATCTGAGCGATGGCGAAGGCCGCGTTCTTGTGGATGTTGCCGCCGGAGCCGACCTGGATCTGGTCGATGGCCACGGCTCCGAAGGTCAGCAGGAAGAACAGCCCCGCCGCCACCCAGAACACAGGCTGGCGCGTCTGGAACCGAAACTCGAAGGCCGCGATCTTGCCGAACATCGGGCGTTCCGCCTCAGGCCGCGCGCGTGGCGGCGAGGGTGGTGAAATAGACATCCTCCAGCCCCTCGGGGGCTGGGGAGAAGCCGTCGCCAGGATCATTGTCGGACAGGACGTGGACCATGGTGCGGCCCGCGAACAGTCGGGTGGAGATCACCTGCATGCCGGCCTTCAGCGCCGGCAGCTCCGCCTTGTCGATGGTCTTCATCCAGACGCGGCCCTTAAGGGCGGCGATCATGTCGGCCGGGGCGCCGCGCCCGACGATGTGGCCGTCGCAAATAATGGCCATGGCCGGGCACAGGTCGGAGACATCCTCGACGATATGGGTCGACAAGATCACCACCACGCTCTCGCCGATCTCGGCCAGCAGGTTGAGGAAGCGGTTGCGTTCTTCCGGGTCGAGACCGGCCGTGGGCTCGTCGACGATGATCAGGCTAGGATTGCCGATCAGGGCCTGGGCGATGCCGAACCGCTGGCGCATGCCGCCGGAGAATCCGGCCAAGGCCTTCTTACGCACGCCCCACAGGTTCACCTGGGCCAGCAAGCTCTCCACCGTCTCCTTGCGGTCGGCGGCGTTGGCGATCCCCTTCAGGATCGCCATGTGGTCCAGCATCTCGTAGGCGGAGACTCGCGGATAGACCCCGAAATCCTGCGGCAGGTAACCCAGCGTTCGCCGCAGGGCCTGCGGGTTCTGCAGCACGTCGATGTCGCCGAACCGGATATGGCCGCTGGTCGGGGTCTGCAACGTCGCGATCGACCGCATCAGGGTCGATTTGCCCGCGCCGTTGGGGCCCAGAAGCCCGAACATGCCTCGGGGAACCAGGAGATTGACCTCGTCCAACGCTCGAACGCCGTTGTCGTAGACGTGGGTCAGGTTCTCGATGATCAGCATGGGGTAATGATGTCGCTGCGGGCCCGTGGCGGCTCCATTGCTCCTTGGCCTTCCACGGCGATGGTAGCAAGTGAAAGAAGAGTCACCCCCCGCGGCCCGCCTCAAATCACGGCAACGTTCACCCGCCCTTGGTTGAGCCGCGGGCGTCGGCGCGCTAACGCTTCGCGCCATGACAAACCACGCCGTCGCCATACCGCCCGCGCCGACCGTTCCGGTCCTCGACAGCGATGCGGTGTTCCCGGTCAGGCGCATCCTTTGCGTCGGTCGTAACTATGACGCTCACAGGCGGGAGATGGGCGGCGACGACCGCGACCCGCCGTTCTTCTTCTCCAAGCCGGCCGACGCCGTGGTCCCCCCCGGCCAGGATGTTCCCTATCCGCCGGCCACCGGAAACCTGCACTACGAGATGGAGCTGGTGATCGCCATCGGCGCGGAAGGCTTCCAGGTTTCGTCCGAACAGGCGCTGGATCTCGTCTTCGGCTACGCGGCCGGGGTCGACCTGACCCGCCGCGACCTGCAGAACGGCGCCAAGGCCAAGGGCCACCCGTGGGAAGCCGGCAAGGCCTTCGACCATAGCGCCCCGATCTCGGCCATCCGCCGCGCCGACGGCCCCGCGCCCACCGGGCGCATCCACCTTTCGGTCAATGGCGAGGTCAAGCAGGACGCCGCCGTGGCCGACATGATCTGGAACGTCGCCGAAGTGATCGCCGAAGCCTCCAAGCTGTGGCGCCTGGCGCCCGGCGACCTGATCTTCACCGGCACGCCCGAGAACGTCGGCCCCGTCGTCAAGGGCGACCGTATCGACGGCGCCGTCGAGGGTGTCGGCGCCCTGAGCTTCAACCTGGTCTGATTTCCATGAACCTCACTCTGCATAACTATTGGCGCTCCAGCGCCAGCTTCCGCGTCCGCATCGCCCTCAATCTCAAGGGACTCGAGTTCGAGCAGCGCGGCGTGAACCTCGTCGCCGGCGACCAGAGGTCGGAGACCTTCAAGGCGCTCAATCCTCAGGGCTTCGTTCCCGCGCTCGAGGTCGACGGCAAGATCATCACCCAAAGCCTGGCGATCCTGGAGTGGCTGGAGGACACCTATCCAGAGCCGCCCCTGATGCCGGACGATGACGACGGCCGCGCCCTGGTGCGTTCCATGGCGATGGTGGTGGCCTGCGATATCCACCCGCTGAACAACCTGCGGGTCCTCAACAGTCTGCGCCAGGACCTCGGCGCCGACGACGACCAGGTGAAAGCCTGGGTCGCCCGCTGGATCGCCCCAGGCTTCGAAGTGCTGGACGGCATGATCGCCCGCCACGGCCAGGGCTGGTCCTATGGCGACACGCCCGGCCTGGCCGACTGCTACCTGATCCCGCAGGTCTATAACGCCAGCCGCTTCGGCGTGGACCTGTCGCCCTATCCCCACATCCGCGAGGTCGCGGCCGAGGCCGCCGAACACGCCGCCTTCGCCGCCGCCCATCCCGACATGCAACCGGACGCCGCCAATGCCTCGGCTTGATGATCTGAAGCTCAACAACCTCAACTGGTCGCGCAAGAAGACGGAGGTCGATCCCGACTTCTTCAAGCGGCTGGAGAACCAGCAGAGCCCCGAATATCTGTGGATCGGCTGCTCCGACAGCCGCGTCCCGGCCAACGAGATCGTCGGCCTCAATCCCGGCGAGCTGTTCGTCCACCGCAACGTGGCCAACCTCGCTCCGCCGCAGGACGCCAACTATCTGAGCGTGCTGCAGTTCGCGGTCGACGTGCTGAAGGTGAAACACGTCATGGTCGTGGGCCACTACGGCTGCGGCGGTGTGGCGGCGGCCATCGACGGCAAGCGCCGGGGCCTGGTCGATCACTGGCTGCACCCGATTCGCGAGGTCCACACCGAGCATCGGGCCGAACTGGACGCCATCGACGGCGAACGCGCCAAGCTCGACCGCCTGTGCGAACTGAACGTCATTCGCCAGGTGCGCAACGTCGCCTCGGACGTCTTCGTGCAGGACGCCTGGGCGCGCGGCCAGATCCTGTCCGTCCACGGCTGGGTTTATTCCCTGGCCAACGGCCTGGTCACCGACCTTGGCGTCACGATCAACAGCCTGGAAGGCTACCAGGAAGCCCTGGACGGCTAATCTTCTTCCCTCTGCCTTGATGGAAGAGGGGGCTAAAGCGGCAGTTCCGCCCGCTTCACCACGGTGCGCATGGCGATGGAGGAGCTGACCCGGGTCACTCCCGGCAACCGCGTGAGTTCGCGGCTGTGGACCCGCTCCAGGTCATCCACGTCCCGCACCACCAGCCGCAGCAGATAGTCCGAGCCGCCGGTCATCAGGTAGCATTCGGCCACTTCGCGCACCCCGGCCACAGCCGTCTCGAACGCGGTCAGGGTCGCCTCGGCCTGGGAGGCCAGGGTCACGGTGACGAAGACGCTGAGCGGCAATCCGACGGCCCGCTGGTCCAGCACGGCGGAGTAGTGATCGATGATCCCGGCCTGCTCCAGCGCCTTCACCCGGCGAAGGCAGGCGGACTCCGAAAGATTGGCCGCCTTCGCCATCTCCACGTAGCTGGCGCGCCCCTCCCGCTGGAGGAAGCGCAACAGCTTTCTGTCAAAGCCGTCAATCGATTTGGCGGAATCCTGCGTCATGTCGATCGATATCGCATGATCACTCCATATAACAAAGATCTTCATGGGCATTATGCCGGGAAGCGGCAGGCTTCGCGCGGCACACTGGTTTCAACATCCCGATAGTGGAGGAAACATCATGCGCGTTGGCGTCCCTTCTGAAATCAAGCCGAACGAACACAGAGTGGGCCTGACCCCCTCGGCCGTCCGTGAATACGTGGCCAATGGCCACGACGTCCTCGTCCAGACCAGCGCCGGCCAAGGCGCGGGTTATACTGACGACGCCTATGTGAAGGCCGGCGCGACCATCGTCGCCGACGCCGACGCGGTGTTCGCCAGCGCCGAGATGATCGTGAAGGTGAAGGAGCCGCAGAAGGTCGAGTGGGAAAAGCTCACCGAGAAGCACATCCTCTTCACCTATCTCCACCTGGCGCCCGATCCGGCCCAGACCGAAGGCCTGCTGGCCTCGGGCTGCGCCGCCATCGCCTACGAGACCGTCACCGACGCCACCGGCGGCCTGCCGCTGCTGGCCCCCATGTCGGAAGTCGCCGGCCGCATCGCCGTGTTCTCGGCGGCCGAAACCCTGCTGAAGCACAATGGCGGCATGGGCCTGCTGCTCTGCGGCGTGCCTGGCGTGCCCCCGGCCCGCGTCGCCGTCTTGGGCGGCGGCGTGGTCGGCATCAACGCCGCCCGCATGGCCGCCGGCCTCGGCGCTGAGGTGGTCGTACTCGAACGCTCGATTCCCCGCATGCGCCAGCTGGACGACCTGTTCCAGGGCCGCATCCTGACCCGTTACTCGTCGCTCGACTCCGTCGAGGACGAAATCCTGAAGGCTGACGTCGTCATCGGCGCCGTGCTGACCGCCGGCGCCGCCGCGCCGACCCTGGTCAAGCGCGAGCACCTGAAGCGCATGAAGCCCGGCTCGGTCCTGGTGGACGTGTCCATCGACCAGGGCGGCTGCTTCGAGACCAGCAAGCCCACCACCCATGCCGACCCGACCTATACGGTCGACGGCGTGGTCCACTATTGCGTGGCCAATATGCCGGGCGCGGCCCCCCGCACCTCCTCCGACGCCCTGGGTCACGCAACCCTTCCCTTCGGCCTCGCCCTCGCCAATCACGGCCTGGACGCGCTGAAGACCAACCCTCACCTGGCCAAGGGTCTGAACGTGCTGAAGGGTCAGCTGACCCACCCGGCCGTCGCCCAGGCGCTGGGCAAGCCGTCGGTCGATCCGTACGGCGTGTGGGGCTGAGCATAGACTCCAAGGTCCGTCCCCACAGGACGGACCTGAAGAGACGACACCGGCCGCGGGTCAGAACGCGGTCGGTGTTCGGCTCCTCGGGGCCGCGCCGAAGTTGAGCACGGCGCGCCCCGAGGGCGCCTCCCAATCGGAAGATTGAAGAAGGACTAGGCCGCGGCCCAGTTCTTGGGATCGAGGGCGATAGGGTCGTCGATCGCCATCTCGTCCCAGTCCAGATCCGGCGGCGGGCTCGCCGCGGCGGCCACGACGGCCGACAGCTCGGCGGCGGACGTCACGCCCACCAGCACCGAATGCGCCTCGACGCGCGACAGAGCGAAGCCCAAGGCCGCCTGCAGCGGGTCGGAACGGCCCTCGGCGATCATCCGGCGCACGCGCGACAGACGGCCGGAAGCGCCCTTCAGCTGCGCCGGCACACGGTCCGGCGGCAGGAACAGAAGGCCGTTCAGGAAAATCGAACGCAGCTGCACCTCGGCGCCAAGCCCGGCCAGGCGCGCCAGCGTGCCGTCGGCCAGCAGACGCTGGTCCAGCAGGCTGCCCGGGGCCTGGATGATGTCCGGCTTGAAGCGGCGCATGATGCCCACGGAATCGTCGGTGGCGTGCACCGAGACGCCGACCTTGGCGAACAGGCCCTCATCCTTGAGGGCCAGCAGGGTGTTCCAGAAATGGTCGCCGTTCGGGCCCAGCAGGTCATGCATGGACGAGACGATGATGGCGTCGGCGCGCTCGACCTGCAGACGACGCAGGGCTGCGCGAGCCTCGTTCTCCACATGGATCGGGCCACGGTCGGCGCGGCCGGCGCCGATGGTGACGCGGAACGGCACGGGGCGAGGCAGGACCTCGCCCAGCAGACCTTCGGCGTGGCCATACAGGCCCTGGGTGTCCAGAACGCCCAGGCCGGCGCGCGCGGCGATGCCCAGAATTTCCCGGGTTTCGGCCTGGGGCGAACGCGAGCGCATGCTGGACGAACCGTCCAGACCGAACTGCGCGGCGTTAAGGCCGAGTTTTGAGACGAGGCTGCTCATGTGGGGAGCATCGCGCCGAAGGCCTAAGAAGCGGTATCTGAAGTCTTTCCGAGGCGTTAAGGTCGTTGCATGGGGACGACGACACCATTCCAGCTAAACCCCTGGCCGGTCTTCGGTTTTTCCGACGATGCACGGCCTGCCCTGACCCGCGCTTTGCAAAAAGGTCCCGCGATTTTGGTCACGATTATTGACCTCCAGGGCGGCGGTCCGCGCCCGATCGGGACCCAGATGGTGTTCTTTGATGGTAAAGCTTCCGGATTCCTGTCCGGCGGCTGCATCGAGGCCGACGTCGCTCTTCACGCCGCCGCTTGCCTGGACGACGGCGAGCCCCGGCGGCTGGTCTACGGGGCCGGCAGCCCCTGGCCCGACATCCGCCTGATGTGCGGGGCGCGGCTGGAGGTGCTGGTCGAGCGCATTATGCCGGACGACGCCGCCGCCGCGGCTCTGCGCGCCTATACGAAGACCCGACAGCCGGCGCTGTGGCTCAGCGACGGCGCTCAACGGGCCTGCACCCTGGTCGAGCACGCCCGGCCCTGGGACGGCGCCTTCCATCGCCGCTTCGATCCTGCGCCTCGTCTGATCGTCTTCGGCGGCGATCCCGCCGCCCTGGCCATAGCCAGCCTGGGCGTCTCCTGCGGCCATGAGACCTGGCTGGTTCGCCCCAGCGGCCCCTCCGAGCCGCCGCCCATCGCCGGCCTGAACTACAGTCGAGCCGAACCGAGCAAGGCGTTAGAGGCGATCGGCCTGGACGCGTGGACGTCCGTCGCCATCTGCCATCACGACATGGATCTGGACGAGGCCGCGCTGACCGCCGCCCTACCGTCCCCGGCGCCCTATGTGGGCTTGCTGGGCGCCAGAGGCCGCCTGCCCGACCGTCTGGCCCGACTGCGAAGGGCGGGCCTTTCGGAGGGGGCGCTGGCCAAGCTGCGCGCGCCGATCGGTCTCGATCTGGGCGGCAAGGCTCCGTTCGAGGTCGCCTTGGCGGTTCTGGGCGAGATCACCGCCGTGCGGAATTCAGACCTGACGTCGCCAATCCCCGGACTTGCCGCCCGTCTTTTCGACTAGGCGCACGGCCTCGATGGCCATGCCTTTGTCTGCGGCCTTGAGCATGTCGTAGATCGTCAGACAGGCGAGGGAGACGGCTGTCAGGGCCTCCATCTCCACGCCGGTCTGGCCGCTGGTCTTGACCCGGGCGCGGACGCTCATGCCACCGTTGACCGGCTCCACCGCCACCTCGACCTTGGACAGGGCGAGCGGGTGGCACAGCGGGATCAGGTCGGATGTCTTCTTGGCCGCCATCACCCCGGCGATCTCGGCCACGGCGCGCACGTCGCCCTTCTTGCCCTCGCCGGACACCGCCAGGGCCAGGGTCTCGGGCTTCATACGAACGAAGCCCTCGGCCACGGCCTCGCGGGCGGTGACCGCCTTGTCCGAGACATCGACCATGCGGGCGCGGCCCTGGTCGTCGATATGGGTCAGGCGGCTCATTTCTCCAGCAACCTGGGCATCAGCTCGACCATGTTGCAGGGCTTGTGGCGACTATCGAGCTGAGCGCTGATCACCTTGTCCCAGCCATCCTTCACCGCCCCGTTGGAGCCGGGCAGGCAGAAGACGAACACTCCATCGATGATCCCCGCCACAGCGCGCGACTGAAGGGTCGACAGGCCCACTGATTGGTAGCTGACCATGTGAAAGACCACCGAGAAGCCGTCGATGGTCTTGTCGAACAGCGGCTCCAGCGCCTCGGGCGTCACGTCGCGACCGGTGATGCCGGTGCCGCCCGTGGTGATCACGGCGTCCACAGCGCCGGACGCGATCCACGCCTTCACCACCGTGCGGATCGCGAGCACGTCGTCTGGGACCAGGGTCTTGCCGGCCAGGATGTGGCCCGCCCCCTCGATCCGCGACGCCAGCAGGGCGCCGGAGGTGTCGCTTTCTTCGTCGCGGGTGTCCGACACGGTCAAGACCGCCACCCGGACGGGGGTGAAGGGCAAATCTTCGACGATGCGGCCGCCTGGAATAAGGGTGCTCATGGTTTCGTCCTACTGGTCCCAGCGCTTGGCGTCAGCCAGATCCTTGCCTGTGGGCTCGATCCAGCGCTCGCCGTCCGGACCGTGCTCCTTCTTCCAGAAGGGCGCGCGGCTTTTGAGATAGTCCATGAGATGATCGCAGGCCTCCAGCGCCTCGCGCCGATGGGCCGCCGCGGTCGCCACGAACACCACCGCCTCGCCCGGAGCCACAGGACCGATACGATGGACGACGCTGACGTCATGCAGACCAAAGCGAGTCCGCGCCTCCTCGACCATCTCGGCGATCCGCTTCTCGGTGAAGCCCGAATAGGCCTCCAGCTCCAGAACCTTTGTCGCCCCGCCCTCGGCGCGAGCCAGGCCGATGAAGGTGGCTACTGCGCCCGTTTCGCTGCGCCCCGCGCAGAACGCGGCCGTCAGGGCGCCTACGTCCAGGGGTTCGGTTTGCAGCCGGATCATCCGCCGCTCATGGGGGGCAGGAACGCGACCTCGGCGACGCCGGCAAGCATCCGCTCGCCTCGCGTCAGCTCCTGATCGACGGCGACCTGCACGCCAGGGCCAGTCAGGGCTTCGCCCAGGGCGGGGTCATCACCGGCCAGGCTGTCGCGCAGAGCCGACAGGTCAACCGGCGGCGTCGCCAGCACGCGCTCGCGCCAGCCGGCCACATCGCCGAGTCGTCCGAACAGCAGAACCCGCATCAGCCGCCTGTCATTGACATGTGCCGCGCCACGGCCGGAGCCGCGCCGCGATCGATGCGGAAATCATGCCCCAGCGGCTTGCCGGCCACCGCCGAGCGGATCGCCGCCGTCAGCGCCCGATCATCACCCCCGCCGCGCACGACAGCTCGCAGGTCGGCGGCGTCATCGCGCCCTAGGCAGGTGTGAAGCACGCCGGTGCAGGTCAGGCGCACGCGATTGCAGGCCTCGCAGAAGTTATGCGTCATCGGCGTGATGAAGCCCAGCCGCCCCCCGGTCTCCGCCACCCGAACGTAGCGGGCCGGTCCGCCGGTGTTGAGGGGCAGGTCCTCCAGCGTCCAGAAGGCGGAAAGCTGAGCGCGGACATCGGCCAAAGACAGGAACTGATCGGTGCGGTCAGCCTCCACCTCGCCCATGGGCATGGTCTCGATCAGGGTCATATCGAAGCCCTGACCATGCGCCCAGCCGATCAGCGCAGGCAGTTCGGCGGCGTTGTCCTCGGCCAGGGCCACGGCGTTGATCTTGATCTTGAGCCCGGCCGCCTTCGCGGCGTCGAGGCCGGCAAGCACCTGAGCCAGGTCGCCGCCGCGGGTTAGGCGCCGGAAGCGCGTGGGATCAAGGGTGTCTAGGGAGACATTGATCCGCCGCACGCCATGCCGGGCCAGATCATCAGCATGGCGCGCAAGCTGCGTGCCGTTGGTGGTCAGGGTCAGCTCGTCCAGCGCTCTTGAGCGAATATGCCGCGACAGGCCGGCGACAAGATCCATCAAGCCCTTGCGCACCAGCGGTTCGCCGCCGGTCAGCCGCACCTTGCGCACCCCCAGGGCGATAAAGGCGGAGGTCACCCTATCCAGTTCATCGAGGCCGAGAACTTCGTTCTTGGGCAGGAACGTCATATGTTCCGCCATGCAATAGGCGCAACGCAGGTCGCATCGGTCGGTCACCGAGACCCGAAGATAGGTCACCCGGCGACCGAATCCGTCCACCAGTCCCCGATCGGGGCTGGGCTGGCGGATCAGTGAGGGCGTGGCGTCGAAAGGCGTCATGGCTGCAGTCGGTCAACATAGGCTGTCTGGAGCCAAGGTTACAGGGGCGCGGACATGCGCAGGGGTTTTGAAGCGATCGTGCTGGCTGCCGGATCCGGCAGCCGGTTCGGCGGTGGAAAGCTGGTTTCCGATTTCGGGGGCGCGCCCCTGATCGAAGGCGCCCTGGCTGCCGCCTTCGCCGCGCCGGCGCGCTGCGTCACCGTCGTGCTGGGAGCCGACGACCGCGTGGAGGAGGCCGCCCTGGCCTTCGCCCGCCGCTGGGGTGAATCCCGCCGACTGAACCTGGTCTACGCGGCGGATCACGCGCAGGGTCTTTCGGCTTCCTTGCGCGCAGGGCTGAAGGCCGTCGACGACTGCCGCGGCGCGTTCATCTTCCTCGGCGACATGCCGCGCATCCCCCATGACCTTCTGGACGCCCTGGCCGACGCCCTGGATCAAGGCGCGGCGGCTGCGGCCCCGGTCGTCAATGGCCGGCGCGGTCATCCCGCCCTGATTTCCGCCGAGCTGTTCGAGGCCCTGCGCGGCCTCAGCGGCGACCAGGGCGCGCGCGCCATCCTGGACGGCCTGGGCGAACGTCTCGCGCTGATCCCCACCGAGGACGAGGGCGTGCTGTTCGACGTGGATCAGCCGCCCCCCGCCTAGACCGGCTTCACGAAGGGCTGGCTCAGCGTCGCCTTGCCGGTGGCGGCGAGAATGGCGTTCGCCACAGCCGGTCCGATCACCGGCGTTCCCGGCTCGCCCACCCCCGACGGGGCGGCGGCCGAGGGCAGGATGTGGGTCTCGACCCTCGGCGCCTCGTTCATACGCAGGACGCGGTAGGTGTCGAAGTTGGTCTCCTGCACCACGCCGTCGATCAGGGTGATCTGACCGTACATGGCTCCTGAAAGGCCGTAGCAGGTCCCGCCCTCCATTTGAGCGGCGATCTGGTCAGGCGAGATCGCCGTGCCGCAATCGATCACCGTCACCACCCGACCGACCCGGGGCGGCTGGCCGTCCACGAGCTGAACGTCGGCGACCTGCCCGACCACCGAGCCGAAGCTTTCATGGACGGCGAGGCCGCGCACCCATCCCTCGGGGGCCGGGCCCTTCCACCCCGACCGCTCCACCAGCAGGTCCAACACCGCCAGATGCCGCTGCGAGCCTGCCTTCTGATAGAGGGCGCGGCGGTAGTCGGCGGGATCCTTGCCCGCCTTGCGCGCCAGTTGGTCGATAGTGTGTTCCATGGCGTAGGCCGTGTGGGTCGCCCCCACCGAACGCCACCACAGGACCGGCACGCCCACGTCCGGCATAGCGACCTGGGCGTCCACGGCGGGGGTCGCCTTCAGATAGGGCGAGCCTTGGGCCCCTTCCACCGCCGGCGGTTCGGGGCCGTCGCCGCCGCCCATGGGAGAGCCTTTCATGATCGACTGGGTGACGATCCGGTGCCGCCAGGCGGCGGGATAGCCGTCCTTATCGACCCGCACGGAGACGGCGTGGTGGGTCAGCGGCCTAAAATAGCCCGCGCGCTGGTCGTCCTCGCGGGTCCAGACCAGTTTCACCGGCCTGCCGTTGGTCTTTTTGGCGATGCGGACGCATTCAGCCACGTAGTCCGACTGGAAATTGCAACGGCGGCCGAAGGAGCCGCCGGCATAGAGCGTCTCGATCTCCACCGAGCCGGGCAGGCAGCCGACGATCTTGGCGGTGTTGAGCTGATCCAGGGTGGGAAACTGTGAGCCGAAGGTGAGCTTGACCTTGCGCCCTTTCACCTGGGCCACGCAGTTCATGGGCTCCATCGTGGCGTGCGCCAGATAGGGGAAGTCGTAGCCGACGGTCAGGACGTCGGGGCTGGACAGGTCGCCCACCGTCCCCTTGCTGTCGAAGGCCTGCCATTCGATCTCGCCGCCGTTGCCGGCGGCGATGTCGCGAAAGGTCTTGGCCAGGGCGTCGGAGCCGCGCTTTTCGGCCTTTCCTTCGTCCCAGGTGACGCTCAGGGCGTCGCGACCCTGCAGGGCGGCCCAGGTGCTGTCGGCCACCACCGCCACGCCGGACTTGACGGAGAACACGTCGATCACGCCCGGCACGGCCTTGGCCTTGTCGGCGTCGAAGTTCTGCGGAACGGCGCCGAAGCGCGGCGGGTGGGCGACCACGGCCACCAGCATCTCCGGCAGGCGGACATCCTGAGTGAAGCGCGCCTGGCCGGTGCTCTTGAGCACGGCGTCCTTGCGGCGAACCCGATCGGAGCCGACCAGGGTGAAGGTCTTGGGGTCCTTCAGGACCGGGGTCTCGGGCGGAGCGATCTTGGCCGCGTCGGCCAGCAGTTCGCCGAAGCCGGCGGAGCGGCCGCTGCCGGCGTGGCTGACCACGCTGTCCTTCACCGAGACCTCGCCCGCCGGGACCGACCATCGGGCGGCGGCGGCCTGGACGAACATGGCCCGGGCGCTGGCGCCCACCTTGCGCAGCTGCTCCCAGCTGTTGGCGATGGCCGAGGAGCCGCCCGTGCCCTGGGCTCCCATGCCGGTGTTCATGTAGACCTTGGTGTTGGCGGCGGCCTGCTCCACCCGCACGCGGGTCCAGTCGGCGTCCAGCTCCTCGGCCACGATGGCGGCGAGGCCGGCGTGGTTCCCCTGGCCGAACTCGATGTGCTTGGAGATGACGGTCACCGCGCCGTCCGGCGCGATTTTCAGGAACGGCCCGAAGGCCCCGAAATCGTTGTTGGCGCCCAGCGACATGATGTCGGCCGGCGAGCAGGCGCCGACGGTGAGCGCGCCGCCCGCCAGGGCCGCGCCGATCACCACCTCACGCCGGGTGGCGCCGGTCAGGGTCGAGGGTTGGACGATCTTGTTCATCGCGCCCTCCCTCAGGCCTTGGCCGGAGCGGCGGGGGCCATGCCCGCCGCGTCCTTGATGGCGTCGCGGATGCGCTGATAGGCCCCGCAGCGGCAGATATTCCCGCTCATCACCGCATCGATGTCGTCGTCGGTGGGCTGAGGCGTCTGAGCCAGCAGGGCCGCGGCGCTCATGATCTGGCCGGACTGGCAGTAGCCGCACTGAGGGACATCATGTTTCACCCAGGCGTGCTGCAGCGGGTGCGCCCCGCCCAGCCCCTCGATGGTGGTGATCTGGCCGCCGCCGACCAGCTCGATCGGCGTCTGGCAGGCCCGCATGGGCTGGCCGTCCACATGGACGGTGCAGGCGCCGCACTGGGCCACGCCGCAACCGAACTTCGTGCCGGTCAGGCCCAGCTCGTCCCGCAGGACCCATAGGAGCGGCGTCTGGGGGTCGGCTTTGACGCTGATCGCGCGTCCGTTCACCTGCAAGGTCATCGCCACGGAAGAACTCCTTGATCCACGTCAAGCGAAGCGCATCTTGGCTCCGATAAGTTTTCCGGCGCGAGTGGAAAATTCACGATGTGCGGCTAAGCGTCGCCATGCGGTTAGGGGCCGCGCAGATTCTAGCGTGTGTGTTGAGAGGCCCGAGTGGAAGCGTTTCCGGCTTATTTTCCCCTGAAAGGCGCCAAGATCGTCATCGCCGGGACCGGCGAGGCGGCTGAGGCGAAGGCGCGTCTGTTCGACGGGTCGCCTGCGCATGTGGTGCGCATCGAGGCGCCCGAGGCCTTCACCCGTACGCCCTATCTCGAGGCCACCCTGGTGTTCATCGCCGGCGACAACCTGTTCGCCGAGACCGCCCATGAGGCCGCCAAAGCGGCTGGAGCGATGATCAACGTCGTCGACAAGCCCCGACTTTCCGACTTCCAGACCCCGGCCGTCATCGACCGGGGCGAGGTGGTGGCCGCCGTCGGCACCGCCGGAGCCGCCCCCCTGCTGTCGTCTCTGCTTCGCAGCGACATCGAGGCCCGGGTGCCCGAGGGCGCCGGCCGGGTGGCCGCCCTGCTGCACAAGCACCAGATCGAGGTCCGCAAGGCCCTGCCCGACCAAGCCAAGCGCCGCTTCTTCATGCGCGAGGTCCTGAACGGCCCCATCGCTCAACTGGCCATGGACGGCGACATGGACGCCGCCGGCGAACAGCTGGTCGAGGCCCTGGCCCAGGGGGGCAAGGTCAGGGGCCGGGTGCGCTATATCGCCGGGCGGGGTCCGGCCGACCTTTTGACCCTGCGCGCCGCCCGCACCCTGGCCGCCGCCGACATTCTGATCGCCGACGACGACGCAGATCCGCAGATCTTGAGCCTCGCCCGCCGCGACGCAGAGCGGATCGACCCCGCCGAGATCGACGTGAAGGGCCTGATCGCCCACGCCGACACCGGCCTGCAGGTGGCCCGTGTCATCACCGGGCCGGTGAACCCCGCAGACTTGCGCGCCCTGATGAAGGCCAAGGTCGAGGTCGAGGTCCTGCTCGCCGCGCCTAGCGCCTAAAGGGGCGGCCTGATAACCGGGGCTGATGGAGCCCGGCGATCTGGCGATCCTTGTCCTGTCCCTGAAGGTGGCCGCCGTGGCGGCCATCGCCGGCTTGCCGCCCGCCATCCTGGCCGCCTGGGCCCTGGCGCGGGGGCGATTTCCCGGCCGCAACTTGCTGGACGCCGCCCTGCACTTGCCGCTGGTGATCCCGCCTGTGGCCACCGGGTTCGTGCTGCTGGTGCTGTTCGGGCGGCGCGGCCTGATGGGGCCGGCGCTCGAAAAGATCGGCGTCGTCTTCGCCTTTGACTGGACCGGCGCGGCGCTGGCGGCCGGGATCATGGCCTTTCCCCTGATGGTGCGGCCCATCCGCCTGTCGATGGAGGCCATCGACGCCGAGGTCGAGGAGGCGGCCCGGACCCTGGGCGCTGGTCGCCTCGCCCGGTTCGCCCGCATTGTGCTCCCGCTTTCGGCCCCGGGGATAGGCGCGGGGTTGGTGCTGGGCTTCGCCCGGGCCCTGGGCGAGTTCGGGGCGACCATCACCTTCGTCGCCGCCATACCGGGCGAGACCCTGACCTTGCCGGCCGCCATCTATGCCGCCGTGCAGACGCCGGGCGGAGAGACGCGGGCGGCGATCCTGTGCTTCGCCTCCGCCGGTCTGGCGGTGGCGGCGGTGCTGGCGGCGGACGTCGTCGGCCACGCCGCCAGCCGGTTTCGCTAAGCGCGCCCCCTACGCATCAAGGGGCCGCCCGTTGGTCTCGGGCAGGAAGAACAGGGTGGTCACCGCGCTGAGCGCGGTGAAGAACACCCCGTACCATAGGCCCGCATAGATGTTGCCCGTCGCCGCTACGATGGCGAAGGCGGTGAAGGGCAGGAAGCCGCCCACCCAGCCGGTGCCGATGTGATAGGGCAAGGACAGGGCCGTGTAGCGCACCCGCGTGGGGAACAGCTCCACCAGGGCCGCCGCCATCGGGCCGTAGAGGGCGGTGGCCGCCACAGTGAACAGCATCAGCACGCCGAAAACCCCGACCAGATTCATCCGCGCCGGGTCGGCCTTGGCCGGATAGCCTGCAGCGGTCAGGGCGGCCTTAATGTCCGCCTCGACGCCAGCCTTGGCCGCCTTCAGCGCGGCGGGCGGCAAGCCCGCGCCCTCGATCGAGGCGATCAGGGTCTGGCCGACGCGGACGCTGGCGACCGTTCCGGCGGGCGCGGCTTCGTTGCCGTAGGAGATCCCGCCGTTGGCCAGAACGCTCTTGGCGATGTCGCAGGAGGTGACGAAGGCGGCCTTGCCCACCGGGTCGAACTGCAGGGAGCAGGCGGCGGGGTCGGCGACCACGACCACGGGGGTGCGCTCCTGCGCCTCTGCCAGGGCCGGGTTGGCGAACTGGGTCATGAGGTGGAAGCCGGGGAAATAGAGCGCGGTGGCCAAAGCCATGCCGCCCAGCATCACCCACTTGCGGCCCACCTTGTCCGACAGCCACCCGAAGAAGACGTAGAGCGGGGCGCTGGCCAGGGTCACGACCATGATCATGCCGTTGACCGTGGCGCCGGGGACCTTGAGGAACTTCTCCAGGAACACCTGGCTGTAGAAGAAGGCGGTGTACCAAAGGCCGCCTTGGGCGCTCATCATGGCGAAGAAGGCCAGAAGGACGAGCTTGAGGTTCTTCCACTCGCCGAAGGCTTCTTTGAAGGGCGCCTTAGTCTCCTCGCCGGCAGCCTTCAGCTTCTGGAAGCTGGGGCTTTCGGTCAGCTTCAGCCGCATGAAGATCGAGATAGCCAGCAGGCCGGCCGAGACCAGGAAGGGAATCCGCCAGCCCCAGGCGGCGAAGGCGTCCTCGCCCAGAGCCGTCCGGGTGACCAAGATCACCGCGAGGGCTCCGAGCAGGCCGAAGGCGGCCGAGGTCTGAATCCACGCCGTGGCCCAGCCGCGCTGGTTCGCCGGCGCGTGCTCCGCCACATAGATGGCGGCCCCGCCGTATTCGCCGCCCAGGGCCGTGCCCTGGATGATCCGCAGCAGGACCAGCAGGATCGGCGCTATGATTCCGACCTGGCCGTAGGTGGGCAGCAGGCCGATGGCGAAGGTGGCGACCCCCATCATCGAGACGGTGATCAGGAAGGCGCCCTTGCGCCCCGCCTTGTCGCCGATGCGTCCGAAGATCAGCGCCCCCAGCGGGCGGAAGGCGAAGCCGGCCCCGAACAGGGCCAGGGCGGCGATGAAGGCCGCCGTGTCGTTCAGGCCCGCGAAAAAGGTCTTGGAGATGACCTGGGTCAGGGCGCCGAAGATGAAGAAGTCGTACCACTCAAAGGCGGTGCCGGCGGACGAGGCCGCCACCACCGTGCGCATGGAGGCGCCCTTCTCGTTCGAGGCGCTGTCCGTCGCCGTGCTCATGCGCATCCCCCGCTTGTTTTATCGAGGTCTAGCATCACGCCGTTCGACGACAAGGGGTCGATGTCTCCGATGGTCCTGGCCGCAGACCTGCTGAGCGAATAACCGCCCCGCCAGCACTCATCCCCGCCCAAGCGGGGATCCATTGGGCGGACCCGTCATCCTGGCGGACTCAGCTTGGGTCCCCGCCTTCGCGGGGATGAGCAGGCTTGATTATGGGCGAGAACATCGCCGGGCGAATAAGTCAGGCCGCGCGGGGCGCCGATGTCTCCGCAAAGGGTCCAAGAGTCGCGGGAGTATCCGTCTCCAGAGTCTCCTATCCCTGACCCTTCTTCTCCAACCATTCGCGGGCGGCCTGCCGGTGGCTGGCCTTCAGGTGACGGCCGACCAAGGCGATCATGGCGGCCATCACCGCCGCGTCGTCGGTGAAGCCGACCCCGGCAAGGATGTCGGGAATAGCGTCGGTGGGCAGAACGAAATAGGCTAGGCCGGCCAGCATCAGGGCCTTGGCCTTCTTCGGCGTGGCCGGATCGCGGGCGGCCCAGAACACCGCCAGGGCGTCGGCGGCGAAGGGGATCTTGCCGGCCGTGCGGGCGATCTTGGGCCAGAAGCCGCGGGCCACGCGCTGCTCATTCACGCGGACGACGGCTGGAACAAGGGCTTTTGTCGAATCCAACGTCTGGTTGACGTCGGGTGACGGCTTGGCTTGCGCGCTCATCTTTGTATGGGTTCCTCAAACGCCGCTCGAACGGTCCATCAGAACGCCTGAAATGGGAAGACGTCCATGAAGCTCGACAACACCATCGCCGCCGTCGTCACCGGCGCCGCCTCCGGCCTCGGCGAGGCCACCGCCCGCGCCCTTGCGGCCAAGGGCGTGAAGGTCGCCATCTTCGACATGAACGAAGCCGCCGGCGAGGCCGTGGCCAAGGATATCGGCGGCGTGTTCTGCAAGGTCAATGTGACCTCGGACGCGGATGTGGAAGCCGGCTTTGAAAAGGCCCGCGCCGCCCACGGCCAGGAGCGCATCCTGGTCAACTGCGCCGGCACCGGCAACGCCATCAAGACCGCCAGCCGCGACAAGGCGACGGGCGAGACCAAGCACTTCCCGCTCGATGCGTTCGACAAGATCATCCAGATCAATCTGGTCGGCACGTTCCGCTGCATCGCCAAGTCGGCGAAGGGCATGCTGGACCTGGAGCCGATGGAGGACGGCGAGCGCGGCGCCATCGTCAACACCGCCAGCGTGGCGGGCGAGGACGGCCAGGTGGGCCAAGCGGCCTATTCGGCGTCCAAGGGCGGCGTCATCGGCATGACCTTGCCGATCGCGCGTGACCTGATGAACGACGGCATCCGGGTGAACACCATCCTGCCGGGCATCTTCAACACCCCGCTGATGAACGGCGCGCCGGAGAACGTGAAGGCCGCCCTGGCCGCCTCGGTGCCGTTCCCCAAGCGCCTGGGCCATCCGCACGAATATGCTCAGCTGGCCCTGACCATGATCGAGTGCGGCTATTTCAACGGCGAGGACGTGCGCCTGGACGGCGGCATCCGGATGGCGCCGCGCTAGGACTGGTCGCCAACTGAAAAGGAAAAGGCCGGTGGTCGCCCACCGGCCTTTTGTCTTGTCATCGCCGCCGACTACGAGGTCGGGCGCTGGATGCTCGGGCCCAGGTTGGCGATCACCTCGCGGGCGTCGAAGGCGTTGCGGTCGGCGGGCTTGGCGCCCTTGCGCAGGACGATCTCGGCGCTGGCCTCGAACTTGTTGATGGTGCGCACGTCCATGCGGTCGGCCCAGAACGGATCGCCCCAGTAGGGGTCCCAGCTGCGCCAGCCCATGCGCGGGCCGAAATAGCTCCAGGACGGCGCCCAGTAGCTGTAGGCCCAGCGGTTGTAGAACGGATCGCGATCCACATAGGTGCGGCTGGTCTTGTCCGTCTTGCGATCGGCGAGCTCGAACCAGTCATAGCCCTCGGCCACGGTCAGTTCGGCCGCCCGATAGAGCAGGTAGCGTTCGACGGTGTCGCGCGAGGTCAGGCTGTTGCCGGCGAAATTGACGCGGAATCGATCCGCCTCAATGCGCATTTCCGAAAAGCCGCCTGCGCTGCTTCCGCGACCGGGTGCCGCCGGCTGGTAAGGGGTGGCCGTGGCGCAGGCCGAAAGCGTGGCGGCGACCGCGAGAAGTCCGGCGACGGCGATGGATTTGGTCTTCATGGCTCGCGTCCTCCAAAGGCGCGTTCTTCTGTCTACTCACAACACATGCGCAGCGGCGCTGGTTGCGCAAGCCCGCCCCGAACCCTTCCGCCGAATATACGGCCTAGCCGCGCTGGAAGATGAGCACCGCCGCCGCGATCAGCAGAACACCGACGAAGACGGCGAAAATCCGGCGGAACCTCGGCTCGGTCATCCGCGCGGCCAGGGCGGCGCCGCCGAGGCCGTAGGTGGTCATGCTGATCATGTCCATGGTGACGGCGGCGGCGGCGAACATGGCCATCTGCGGCGCCACCGGTCGATTGACGTCCACGAAGGGCGGCAGGACCGCAGTGAAGAACAGCAGGACCTTGGGATTGGCGATCTGGACCATGAAACCGTCTCGGAAGGCCGACCGCCCGGTCTTCACCCGCACTTCGGCCTGGGGCTCGCCGTTATCCTTCCATGCCTTGATCAGAGACTTCAGTCCCAGCCAGGCTACATAGGCGGCGCCCAGCAGGGTGAGGATATGGAAGACCTGGGGGAAGGCGGCCACCAGGGCCCCGAGGCCCAGGGCGGCGGCGGCGAACCAAACAAGCGAGGCGCTGTTCATGCCGATCGCGCCGATCACGGCGGCGGCCTTGCCCTTCTCGGCTCCGTTGGCGATGGCGAACAGGTTGGCGGGGCCGGGCGTGGCGGCCATCACCGCCATCACCGACAGAAAGGCGCCGTAGCGGGCGGGATCGACAGGAAGAGCCATGGCGGCTCCTTCCGCCGAGCAAGCCTGACCGTCAAGGCCCGTGTTGAGGAGCGCTGCTTGGGATGGGGCGACGCCCGTCCCGAGGGAGGGACGGGCGTCGGAGCCGCGATTCGCAGAATGGGGTGGAGGAACCGCGGCCCCAGGAATGGACGTCGCTGCCCGGCAATACGCTAAGCGCCGAGGCGGCGTCGTCCAGAGAGAGAATATAGTTCTTACTGGATAAGTAAATGCTGAAGCGTGACTTTTTTGCGCGGGTCACTCGCCCCTTGTGGGTTGTGTAAGAACTGGATACCCTACGCCCAGGGGGTTTTGCGAGTGTCGCGCGTGTCCGCCCCCGTCAGATCAGGTGTGAAATGCCGAGACAGGCCGTCGATCCAGCACGAGCAGCAGAGACTAAGAGTCTCCGTCAGGAGGCCGGCCGCTGGCTCAAGACCGCGCGAGAATCCGCCGGATTGACCCAAGCAGGGCTCGCGGAGCGTGTAAACCTCCGTTATTACACCTTCATCTCGCAGGTGGAGAGCGGGCTGGGACGCGTGCCGATCGAAATGCAGGCCGCCTGGGCGGAAGCCCTGGGCCTCGATCCGAAAGGCTTTGCGCGCACCCTGCTGCGGTATTACGAACCCGAACTGCATCGCCTGCTGTTCACGGAAGAACCCCGCGCCCAGACGACGCGGGAAAAGGCGGCAGGCTAAGGGAACCCGAGCGGTTGGCGACCATCCTCAAATTCATGGGCCGTGGCCTCGCGGACGGCGACTGGACCGTCGCCGAGCGCACGCAGCTGCGGGAGATGTCCGCCGCCCTGACTGGGGATCGGACCGGGGCCAATCTGGTCTTCGGCATGACCGAGGACGGCGACCCGTGGGTCGTGGCCACGGACGACAATGAAGACGTCGTCCTGCACATCGCCCGCATAGGCGGCCGGATCATCATCCATCGGATGTTCGACGGCATGGTGCGCGAGGCGTCGGACGTCTTCACCGCCGCCACCCTCATCCAGCAGCGACCGCCGGCCCGTGCGGCCCGCGTCCAGCCGATCCTGGCCGACGTCCTGCCCACCGACGCGCCCTTCACGCTGGTGGCCGGCGCAACCCTGCACGACAATCCGGCCGACGCCGTTCCGCAGCGCGCCGAGACGGCGCCCCGCTTCGAACCGGTTCACAGCGACACCTACCAGCCGGTCTTGGGCCTGCAGGTCGACGATCTGCCGATCCCGGCCCTGGAGGACGCGCCGCTTCACGTGTTCGCGGCGCCGGCCGCCCCGCGCGCGCCGCTGCAGCCCACGGCCGAGATCATCCAGCTTCAGGCCTACATTGCGACCACGGCGGTCGTCTCCGGCGCCTCGGCGCCGCTGCCGGCCTTCGCCGCGCCGCAACCGGCCGTGATCTCCACCGCCGCCCAAGCCTCGAACGAGGCGGACGGAGATCCGGTGTCGGGCGGCGGCGAGCCTCCGGTCGCACCGCCGGGCGTCGGCTCCGAAAACGGCCAGGGCGGCGACAAGGGCGTCGCTCCGGGCGTGGGCGGCTCCGACATGGACGCCCTCACCTACGTCCAGGGCGACAAGGGCGCCGACATCATCGTCATGGGCGAGCGCGTGGTCGCCTTCGGCGGCGAGGGGGCGGACACCTTCATCGTCAACTGGCGCAAGCCGGCCGACGACGCTTCGCGCAGCGCGGGCGTGATTCTCGACTACAACGAGGCGCAGGGCGACCGTCTGGTGTTCGCCAACGACGCCAACCCGCCCAAGATCGTCAGCGTCGAGGGCGCCAGCCTGACCGGCCTGGACCCCGCCGCCAATTTCGTCGGCGCATCGATCGCCGGCCGCCGCATCGGCTTCGACCTGGACGGCGACGGCCGCGAGGATGTCCACATCCTGTTCGGCGGCGACAGCGAGGTCAGCTTCACCCAGGTGGCGGCGAACGTCCGCGAAGTCGTCACGAACGTCGCTTCACCCCTGGATCACGGCGGCCTGATCATGGGCCTGGCCGCCGCCGTCTGGACGGACCTGATCTGATTTCGGCTAAACGCCGCCGGTGACCATCAGGGCCCGGACCACACCCGCCGCAGCGCCCAGCAACAGCAGGATCATCGCCAAGCCTTGCAGGCCGAAGCCGAGACTGCGGCTCTTGGGCTCCTTCACATAGGCCAGCATGTAGATCACGCGGCCGATCAGGAAGACGACGCCCAGGGCCGCGGCGATCAGGTCGTTCCAGTAGATGGCGAACAGCCACAGGGACGGCAGGAAGATCACCAGCCCCTCGATCATGTTCATCTGGACGCGGAAATGCCGCTCGAATTCCGGATGGCCGGTCACGGCCGGCGCCTCGACCCCGAAGCGGTAGCGGGCCTTGCCCACGCGGGCGATCTTCCACAGCAGCAGAAGCAGAGACAGCAGCGTCACCAGGGCGACGAGATTGTGAGGTTGGTTCATGGCGTTCAGCCCTCCCTTTTGAGGAATGCTGTCACGCTTCGCGCAAAACGCGAAAGCTTCGCCTGAGGAACCCATCACGGGCCTTCAGGCGTTGTAGCCGCAGGTTTAGACGGAGCTCCGCCCCATGCACGTGGACTCGACCGCCATTTCCGCCATCGATTACGAGACCGAGCACGGCAAGCTGTTCGTGCGGTTCATCGACGGGGACGAGTACGTCTATGTGGGCGTGCCTCAGAGAGTGCGGGACGCCTTCGTCCGCGCACCCTCCAAGGGGCGGTTCTTTCAGCGGATGATCCGGGACCGCTATCCCTACAACCGCTGCGCCTGAGCCTTATTTCGCGCGCTGGTCGCGCTTGGCCAGGACGCGGAGGCGCAGGGCGTTCAACTTGATGAAGCCGCCGGCGTCGCGGTGGTCGTAGGCGACCTTGCCTTCTTCGAAGGTCACCAGGTCCTGGTCGTAGAGGCTGTAGGGGCTGGTGCGGCCGATGACGGTCACGTTGCCCTTGTACAGCTTCACGCGCACCTGGCCGGTGACGTTCTTCTGCGACAGGTCGATAGCGGCCTGCAGCATCTCGCGTTCCGGCGAGAACCAGAAGCCGTTGTAGATGAGCGATGCGTATTTCGGCATCAGCTCGTCCTTCAAGTGCATGGCGCCGCGGTCCAGGGTGATGGACTCCATGCCGCGGTGCGCCGCTAGCAGGATGGTGCCGCCGGGGGTCTCATAGACGCCGCGCGACTTCATGCCCACGAAGCGGTTCTCGACCAGGTCGAGGCGTCCGACGCCGTTGTCGTGGCCCAGCTCGTTCAGCTTGGTCAGCAGGGCGGCTGGCGACAGCTTCACCCCGTCGATGGCGACCGGATCGCCCTTTTCGAAGTCGATAGTGAAGACGTGCGGCTTATCGGGCGCGTCTTCCGGGGCGATCGTGCGCATGTGCACGAATTCCGGAGCCTCGACGGCCGGATCTTCCAGTACCTTACCCTCGGACGAGGAGTGCAGCAGGTTGGCGTCGACGCTGAACGGCGCTTCGCCGCGCTTGTCCTTGGCGATCGGGATCTGGTGTTTCTCGGCGAACTCCAGCAGGGCCTCGCGGCTCTTGAAGTCCCACTCGCGCCAGGGGGCGATCACATGGATGTCGGGCTCCAGGCCGTAATAGCCGAGCTCGAAACGGACCTGGTCGTTACCCTTGCCGGTGGCGCCGTGGCAGACGGCGTCGGCGCCGACCTTGCGGGCGATCTCGATCTGCTTTTGGGCGATCAGCGGGCGGGCGATGGAGGTGCCCAGCAGGTAGACGCCCTCATAGACGGCGTTGGCCCGGAACATCGGGAAGACGAAGTCGCGCACGAACTCCTCGCGCACGTCCTCGATGAAGATGTTCTCCGGCTTGATGCCCAGCAGCTCGGCCTTCTTGCGGGCCGGCTCCAGCTCTTCGCCCTGGCCCAGGTCGGCGGTGAAGGTCACCACCTCCGCGCCGTACTCGGTCTGCAGCCACTTCAGGATGATCGAGGTGTCCAGGCCGCCCGAATAGGCGAGGACCACTTTCTTGATCGGCTTGTCGGCGGCCATGGGCGCGTCCTTGGATTTGGGTGTTTGGATAAGTCGCGCGCGTTCAAGGGCGCCGGACGCTGAAGGTCAACCCCTAAGCTGGCCTTCGTCGTCGAGGGCCTTCATGGCGCGGCGCAGATGGCTCAGATGCACGAGGGCGAAGATCGGCGCGAACAGGGCGCGCAAGCCCAGGCTGATCATCGCCTCGTTGGGGCCGAAACGCCGCCCCAGAGCCATCAGGACGATCCAGAGGACCGCCCCCACCACCGGCAGGGCCAGCAGGGCGATCGCCTTGCTCGTCCGCGCCTTGGGCTGTCCCGCCTTGTCGAAGGCGATCGGCACCTGGGCGTCGGGCAGGATCAGGCGCCAGGCCTGGCGCGAGGCGCCGGCCATGATCGAGAGCACGGCGATCCACAGGCCGTCGACGATGAGGCTCATCCAGTCCATCAGACGGTCACCTGCGCGCCCAGCTCGACCACGCGGCCGGGGGGGATCTTGAAGAAGTCCGTGGGGTTGGCGGCGTTGCGCATCAGGAAGATGAACAGCCGGTCCTGCCAGAGCGGCATCCCCGACTGGGCCGACGGCACCAGGGAGCGGCGGCCCAGGAAGAAGCTGGTGGCCATGATGTCGAACTTCAGCCCCTGCTTGCGGCACAGCCCCAGGGCCTTGGGCACGTTGGGGCTCTCCATGAAGCCGTAGGTGATGACCACCTTCTTGAAGTCGTCGTTGATCTTCTCGATCCGCACCCGGTCCTCCTCCTTGACGCGCGGAGTCTCGGCGGTGGCGACGGTCAGGATGACGTTTTTCTCGTGCAGCACCTTGTTGTGCTTGAGATTGTGCATCAGGGCCACCGGCGTCATGTCCGGGTCGCCCGTGAGGAAGATCGCCGTGCCCGGGGCGCGGTGCGGGGCGCGGGCCGACAGGATGCCCATCAGGTCGATCAGGGGCACGGAGTCGCGGCGGGTCTTGTCGGTGAGGATCTGGGCGCCGCGCACCCAGGTGGTCATGACCAGGAACAGGCCTCCGGCGATCAGCAGCGGCAGCCAGCCGCCGGTGAACAGGCGAAGGGCGTTGGCGCTGAGGAAGGCGAAGTCCAGCAGCAGCAAAGGTCCGATGAAGGCCAGGCTGAGCGCCAGGGGCCATCTCCACAGGCGGCGGGTGACCACAAAGGCCATCAAGGTGGTGACCACCATGGTGCCGGTCACCGCCAGGCCGTAGGCATGGGCCAGGGCGGACGAGGTCTTGAAGCTGACCAGCACGGCCAGCACGCCGATCAGGATCAGCCAGTTGATCTGCGGAACGAAGATCTGGCCGGACTGGGTCTCCGACGTGCGGCGCACGTCCATACGGGGGAGAAGCCCCAGCTGGATCGCCTGCTGGGTCAGGGAGAAGGCGCCGGTGATCACCGCCTGAGAGGCGACGATGGTGGCCAGGACAGACAGAATCACCACCGGCAGACGGATGGCGTCGGGGGCCATCTCGAAGAACCAGTTGGAATTGGGGAACACGCCGCCCGCCGCCGCCACGCGGTCCAGGGTGGCGAGCGCGAAGGCGCCCTGGCCCAGATAGTTCACCACCAGACAGGGCAGAACGAAGAACAGCCAGGAGGCCTGGATCGGCCAGCGGCCGAAGTGGCCCATGTCGGCGGTCAGAGCCTCGGCCCCGGTCACCGTCAGAAACACCGCGCCCAGCACCAGGAACCCGACAAGGCCGTGGTCGGCCAGGAACATCACCGCGTAGTGCGGGCTGATCGCCATCAGCACGTCCGGGTGCTCGAAGAAGCGATAGGCTCCCAGTGCGAACATGGTCAGGAACCAGATGGCGCAGATGGGGCCGAAAAAGCGGCCGACCTTGGCGGTGCCATGGCTTTGCACCATGAACAGCCCGACCAGGATGATGACGCTGATCAGCATGACCAGCTGGGTGCTGATCTTGCCCTCCAGGGCCGGGATGGTCCCGAGGCCCTCAACGGCCGAAAGCACGGAGATGGCGGGCGTGATGACCGCGTCGCCATAGAACAGGGCCGCGCCGATCACGCCCAGAACGAAGACGGTTCGGGTCCGCTTGCCGATGGCGCGCTGGGCCAGGGCCATGAGCGACAGAACCCCGCCCTCGCCCTTGTTGTCGGCGCGCATGACGAAGAAGACGTACTTGATCGTCACAACCAGGATGAGGGCCCACAGGGCCAGGGAGACGACGCCCAGGATCTCGCCCCGGGTCACGCCATCCGTGGCGGCCGTGTGCAGCGCCTCGCGGAAGGCGTAGAGCGGGCTGGTGCCGATGTCGCCGAAGACGACGCCGACCGAGCCCAGCGCAAGCGCCAGAAAGGCCTGACCCTTAGGCCTGTGGCCGTCGTGCCCGTTATTGTGCGGGGAGTCGGCCGAAGTCGCCGACGCGGCGGAATCGTTGGAACCGCCAGAGGCCTGATCAGCCATTCAATCCCTCCGGGGCATGGTCCGTGAAGGCGGAGCCCCATTGATCGAGCGGCGCGCGATACACCCTTTCCGGGCGCCATTCAATGACAGCAAGGTCTGATTCACGAAACTAGCCATTGAACACGCGCCAGACTGACCTACGTTCCACGATAAGATGTCAGACAGCCAAAAATTTCCCGTGGCGGCCCACGCCTTGGCCTATCTGGCCCATAAGGAAGCGTTTTCAGCCGATAAGGCCGTCGCCAGCGCCATGTTGGCCGCCTCCATGCCCACCAATCCGGTGGTCGTTCGCCGCGTGACTGCGATGCTTGGCCGCGCCGGCCTCGTCGGGGCCCGCGCCGGGGCCAGCGGCGGCGCTTGGCTGTTGAAGCCCCCTCAGGACATCCGCCTGGACGAGGTGCTGAGGGCGGTCGGCGGCTGCACTCACCTCGGCACCCCCCCGCCGGGGGCCAAGGGCTGCCCCATCGGCGAGAAGATTCCGGACGCCGTGCGCGGCGTGTTGGCCGCCGCCGACGAGGCCGCTCGTGATCGTCTGTCGCAGATCACCGTGGCCGACCTGTTGGCCGAAGCCGAGTCGCCGCGCGCTGTTGCCTAGCTTCGCGCAGCGGGCCAATCTCGGCGCGTTCCTGACGAGGTGACCTTTCCATGGCCCGCCGCCTCGCGCTGATCACCGGCGCCTCCGCCGGCATCGGCGCCGCTTTCGCCCGCATCTACGCCGCCCACGGCTATGACGTCGCCCTGACCGCTCGCCGCGCCGACCGGCTGGAGCAGCTGGCGTCCGAAATCTCCCTGCGGTTCGGGGTCGAGGCCCTGACCGTTCCCGGCGACCTAGCCGCCGAGGGCGGGGTCGATGCGGTGCTCGCCGGCATCGAGGAGCAGGGCCGGGTGGTCGACGCCCTGGTCAACAACGCCGGCTACGGCCTGCCAGGCGCCTATTCCCAGACGACCTGGGCCGATCAGGCCGCCTTCCTGCAGCTGATGGTGACCGCGGTTTGCGAGACCACGCACAAGGTCCTGCCGGGCATGGTGGAGCGCCGCTTCGGCCGAATCGTCAACGTCGCCTCGGTGGCGGGCATGGTGCCGGGCGCCGCGGGGCATACCCTGTACGCGGCGTCCAAGAGCTTCCTGGTGAAATTCTCCCAGAGCCTGCATCTGGAGAACCTGTCCACGGGGGTGCACGTCAGCGCGCTCGCGCCCGGCTTCACCTTCACCGAGTTTCACGACGTCAACGGCACCCGCGAGCAGACTCAGGGCTCGACCCCGCCCTGGATGTGGCTGGGCGCCGACGAGGTGGCCGCCGCCGGTTACGAGGCCGCAGAGGCCAATCGTCCCGTCTGCGTCACCGGCGCCCCCAACAAGGCCATCGTCGCCCTGGCCAAGATCCTGCCCGACGACTGGGCCCTGGCCCTGATCGCCAGCCAGCAGAACAAGTTCCGGAAGGTCTAGTTTCCGTCGGCGTAGGGACTGGCCGCCTCGTAGCGGATGATGCCGCGCGTGGCGTCGGCGGCGCCGATGATGATGAACTGCACCGCCATGGCGCAGAGTATCAGGCCCAGGACCCGCACCACGATGGTCAGGCCGATGCGGCCCAGCAGCCGGGTGATCAGCGGCGTCGCCCAGAAGGCCATGACCACGGTCAGCGACACCCCGGCGATGGCCAGGATTCCCGCCAGCGCCCCGGCCAAGCCGGCGGTCTTGGCCTCCGACGCATAGATCACCACCGTCGAGATCGCGCCGGGACCGATCAGCAGCGGCATGCCGAAGGGCACGATCAGCCGCTCGAACCGCTTGCGGGCATAGGCGCGGGCAGTGGGGACCTGTTCCCCGGCATCGGCGACGTCGGCGAAGCTGGCGGTGAAGTCGTCGCGGGCCATCTCCAGGCCCAGCAGGAACAGGATGACGCCCCCCGCGATGCGGAAGGCCGGCAGGGAGATGCCGAAGAACTGCAGCAGCGATAGGCCCGAGAAGAAGAAGAAGGTCAGAAAGCCCAGGACGAACAGGCCGATATAGACGGCCACCATTCGCCGCCCCCAGATGCTGGCCCCCACCGTCGCTGCGGCGAACAGCGGCACATTGCCGATCGGGTCGATCAGAGCGAACAGGGCGACGAAGAAGTTGACGGCGAGGTCGCTGTGGATCATCTGGCGTCTTCAGCCTCAACTTGTACCCGCGCCCGCCGCGAGTCGCCTCATCCTAGGCGATACGATGGTCCGCGCGCCATGCCCGGAGCCTGCCCGCCATGACCGCCGACGCCCGCCTGATCGTCCCCCTCGACCTGCCCTCCACCGACGAGGCCCGGGCCATGGTGAAACGGCTGGGCGACGCCGTGTCCTTCTACAAGGTGGGGCTGGAGCTGCTGGCCAGCGACGGCATGGCCCTGGCGGCGGAGCTGAAGAGCCAGGGCAAGCAGGTGTTCCTGGACTGGAAGCTGCACGACATCGGCGAGACGGTGCGCCGCTCCACCGCCGTGCTGGCCGGAGCCGGTTGCGACCTGCTGACGGTCCATGCGACGCCGCAGGTGATGAAGGCGGCGGTGGCCGGGCGCGGCGACTCCGACCTGAAGATCTTGGCGGTGACCGTCCTGACCAGCCTGTCGGAAGCTGATCTGGCTGAGATGGGCTATCGCGAGAGCGCCCGCGACTTGGTGGCGAAGCGCATCCGCCAGGCGGTGGAGGCAGGGGTCGATGGGGTGGTGGCGAGCCCGCTGGAGGCGGCCCTGGCTCGCGAAATCGCCGGACCCGATTTCCTGGTGGTGACGCCGGGCGTGCGGCCCGCCTGGTCCGCCAAGAACGATCAGGCGCGGGCGGCGACCCCGGCAGACGCCCTGGCGAACGGGGCCAGCCACCTGGTCTGCGGCCGACCGATCACGGCGGCGGAGGACCCGCGCGAGGCGGCCCTGAAGGTCGTGGCGGAGATGGCGGGGGCTTAACGCGCGGAGGGGCTGGCGACGATGCAGATCATGTCCCTGCAAGACCTGGACGTGATCGTGCGCGTGGCCGGCGCGACCCTGTTGCTGGCGGGGGTCTTTCTGCTGCATCGGGACGGCCACCGCCGTCTGGCCCTGGCCTTCCTGCCGTTGGCCTTGGGGCTTTGCGGATTCCTGGCGGGCAACACGCCGGAAGGCGCGCTGCGTCTGGGCGGAGCTGTCGGCTATGTGGGCAAGTTCCTGAGCGGATACGCCGCCGCCTTCCTGTGGTGGTTCTGCCTGGCCGTCTTCGACCGGACCTTCCGGCCGAGGGGCTGGATCCTGACCGTCGGCCTCGCCTGGATCGTCATCGCCAGCGCTGACCGAGGCCTGTTCGGACCCGCGCTGGAAGACAGGGGTCTGTCCTGGATCCTGGTGACCCTGGGTCTTGGCATGGTGGCCCATCTGGCCTGGCGGGTGATCCGTGACTGCGGGGGCGACCTGCTCGACCGGCGGCGCGCGGCGCGGGTGACGCTGGTCATCCTGCTGGCGGGCCAGTTCCTGGCCGACCTGCTGGTGGACGTGTTCCTCGGCATGGAGTGGCAGCCGCACGCCTTCTCCATCGCCCAGAACGGGGCGTTCCTGCTGTTCATCTGCTGGCTGCTGTGGGTCGGGTTCGACAGCGATGAGCCGGCTAAGCCGCCCAAGCCCGCGCCCCAACCTGCCGATACGGCCGAGGAGGCGCGTCTGAAGAACCGACTGGGCTTCCTGATCGAGGTCGAGCGTGTCCACCTCGATCCCGAACTGACCTTCGACGCCTTCGTCCGCCAGATGGGGGCGCCGGAGCGGACCGTGCGGCGGCTGATCAATCACCAGCTCGGCCACGACCATTTCCGCAACTTTCTGAACGCCCAGCGCGTGGCCGAAGCCTGCCGCCTGCTGGCCGATCCCGCGCGTCGGAACGACAAGCTGGTCGCCGTCGCCCTGGACAGCGGCTTCGCCTCGCTCGCCTCGTTCAACCGCGCCTTTCGGGAGGTAGAGCACACCACGCCCAGCGACTTTCGCGCCCGCGCCGGATTTTGAGGAACGCTTGGCCGGGTTCTGAGAAGAGCGCCGTGCAAGGCCAGGCTAGCTGTCCCCGCATGACAAGCGCGGAGACAAGCACGTGAACAGCTTCATCGGAATCCTGGGCATCCTCGCCCTGCTGCTCGCGGCGGGCGGGGTGATCGGACTGACGCGCCCAAGCCATTTCAGCCTGCGGTGGTTGCTGATCTCGGCGGGGCTGGTCCTGCTCGTCGATTTCCTGCTTACGCGGGGCTACGGCCTGCTGCCGAGCCTGATCTGGGGCGGGGAGCGCAATTGGCAGGGGATGATCGTGGCCCTGGCCGCCACCCTGATCGTCGCCTCGACCCCGGCCTTCGGGTGGCGCGCCGCCTACCTTACGCCCGTCCAGGCGTCGGGTGGATTGAAGCCCGCCTTACTCGTCTCGGCGCTATACATGGGGTTCTTCCTCGCCCTGGCGCTGATGTTTCCCAACGAACCGAGCACGGCGGAGAACATCGCCTTCCAGCTGACCATGCCGGGCCTGATGGAGGAGACCTTCTATCGCGGGGTTCTGCTGCTGGCCCTGGGCCGGGCCTTCACCGGACGGGTGAACCTGCTGGGCGTCGACTGGAGCTGGGGCGCGATCCTGTCCTGCGCCCTGTTCGGCCTGGCGCACGCCCTCGGCTTCTCGCGCGGCGGCTTCTCGTTCGATCCGCCGACCATGGCGCTGACCGCCCTGCCGTCGCTGATCGCCGTGTGGATCGTGCTGCGGACGCGGAGTATCCTGCTGCCGATTGTGCTGCACAACTTCGGCAACGCGATCATGTTGCTGGTCTAGCTGAGGCCGCCCTGCAGCTCTTCTTCGAAGTCGTCGTCATCGCCGGGCCCCGGCTCGAAGACCACTAGGTCGCCGGGCTGGCAGCCCAGCTCGCGGCAAAGGGCGTCGAGGGTGGAGAAACGGATGGCCCGCGCCTTGCCGGTCTTGAGGATCGACAGGTTGGCGATGGTCACGCCGACGCGGTCCGCCAGTTCGGTGAGGGACATGCGCCGTTCGGCGAGGACGCGGTCGAGCTGAACACGGATGGCCATGGGGCGAGGCTCTGCCTGAAAACTCTAAATGGTCAGTTCAGCTTCGCGGCGAAGGCGGGCGCCCTCGCGGAAGATTTCGGCCAGCACCAGCACCACCAGCACCGAGAACCAGGCGGTAAGGTTGACGCCTCCGTCGATGCGGTTGGAGCCGGGGGCCAGCCACGCAGCCAAGCCCCAGAAGGCGTAACGACCAAGCTCCAGCCCGCCCAGCACCAGACCCACGACCCGTAGGCGGCGCACATTGTCGGGATGGAAGGGGTCGCCGGCGGTCAGGGTGACGAAAATGCGGCGCAGACGGCCGACGATGATCAGCACCCCGCCCAGATAGAGGGCGGCGGCGGCCAGGACGCCGGCCAGCAGCGGCCCCTTGGCGGTCACCTCGCGGCCGTCGTCGCCGCTGATGTGGATGCCCTTGAGAAGTTCAGGATTGAAGCTGAGCAGCAACGCCCCGAGGGCGCAAAGCGAAAGCAGGGCCACGCCGGCCCAGAGCGCGAAATAGACGACGTCGAGGATGATCTTCAGAAAGCTCGATACCGAGCCCGGCCCCAAGGCGCGCATGCCTCAATTCCCCTTGCGTCGATCGTCCGGGGTTCCGCCCCGGAACCCGCCGCGCCCGGCTGACCGGAAGGTCGAGGCCAGGGCGGACGGCGAGAATGCCTTGCGTCGGCGAGCCTTGGAAGCCGCCGACGACGGCCGCTAGATCGAGCGGACCAGGAACATGGCGGCCGACAGCGGGAGGCTCGACAGCAGGACGGCGGTGAGAGCCGTCATGGAGAGGCGGTCGAGGGTGTTCATGAAGCGAGAGGCGGTCATTTAAGTTATCCTTTTGCGGTGCAACATGGGGCGGGACGGTCCCGCTCCGATGAGGCCGCGATGGCCTCGTCGTCTGAAGCGCTACTTAGGATTTCGCCGTTTAGCGATCAAGGGTCATATCGAAAAACGATATTAAACCTTTGCAATGAAATGAATCGTTTGTAATGCACTGCAGCATTCACTCGCGAGGTTGGGACGCCCTCATGGAAGGGCGCTCGCTGATCGTCTCGTACCAGGCGGTCAGATGCGGACGACCTTCGCGCCAGTCGAGCACCTTGCGGAAGTCGAGATAGCCGAGCTGGGCCGCCACGGCGATCTCGCCGATCTGGAACTGGCCGTCGAACGCGTCGTCCTCCAGGCTGTCGAGGGCGGCGAGAATGGCCGCGCGCTGACGGGCGATCTGGTCGGCGTGCTGATCCGCGAGCGGACGCTTTTCCTGGCCAACCACCCGCAGGGCCGCGTCGCCGATGCCGTCGGCCAGGGCCTGGGCGGTCAGAGCGCGCCAGCGCTCAGGGCCATTGGCCGGGAACAGGCCGCCGCCGGCCAGGACATCCAGATGCTCGCAAATCACCCGGCTGTCGAAGATGATCTCACCTTCGCCGGTGACCAGGGTCGGCACCTTCGACAGGGGATTTTGGCCTCGCAGGGTCTCGTCGGTCCAGGGATCGACCGCCGCCAGCTGGATGCGATCCTCCAGTCCAAGCTCGATCATGGCCACACGCACCTTGCGGGCGAAGGGCGAGGTGGGCGAGTAGAGCAGCTGCATCGGATGAACCCTAGGAGACGGCCATGGCTCTGACCCTCGCCCCCGGACTTAAGATCGTGGCCGCCACGCACAACCCAGGAAAAGCCAAGGAGCTGGCAGCCCTTCTGGAAGGGCGCTTCGAAATCGTCACCGCCGGGTCGCTGAACCTGCCCGAACCGGACGAGACGGAAAGCACCTTCGTGGGCAACGCCCTGCTCAAGGCGCGGCATGCGGCCGAGCTGTCCGGCATGATCGCCATCGCCGACGATTCCGGCGTCTCGGTCACCGCCCTGGACGGTGCGCCGGGCATCTTCTCCGCCCGCTGGGCGGGACCGGAGAAGGACTTCGCCATGGCCATGAAGAAGGTCGAGGAGCGGATCGAGGAGACCGGGTCGCAGGACCGCAGCGCCTGGTTCACCAGCGCCCTGGCCGTCTGCTGGCCCGACGGCGGTCCGGCCGTGGTGGTCGAGGGCCGCGTCGACGGGACGCTGGTCTTCCCGCCCCGCGGCGACAAGGGCTTCGGCTATGATCCCATCTTCATCCCGGAGGGCTGCGACCAGACCTTCGGCGAGATGGAGCAGGCGGCCAAGGACGCCCTCAGCCACCGCACCCGCGCCTTCGAGAAGCTGAAAGCCGCCCTGTTTTGACCCTGCCGCTCGCCGTCTATGTCCATTGGCCGTACTGCGCGAAGGTCTGCCCCTATTGCGACTTCAACGTCGTGCGCGATCGTGGGCGGACGGACGAACAGGCGGCCCTGGCGGCGGCGATCATCGACGACCTGAAAGGCTGGCGCGCCCTGACCGGGCCGCGCCGCCTGACCTCGATCTTCCTGGGCGGCGGCACCCCCTCATTGATGGACCCGGCGGCGGCCGCGCGGGTGATCGAGACCGCGCGACGCCTGTGGGACGCCGAGTCTGATCTGGAGATCAGCCTGGAGGCTAATCCCACCGACGCCGAAGCCGACCGGTTCGAGGCCTTCGCCGCGGCGGGAGTGACGCGGCTGTCCCTGGGCGTGCAGGCCTTGGACGACGCGTCCCTGACATTCCTCGGCCGAAACCACGACGCCGACACCGCACGCCGGGCGGCGCGAAAGGCGGCGGCGACCTTCCCGCGCCTGTCCATGGACATGATCTACGCCCGCCCCGGCCAGACGCCGGACGGCTGGGCGGCGGAGCTTCGCGAGGCCCTGGATTTCGGGCCGGAGCACGTCTCGCCCTATCAGCTGACCATCGAGGCCGGCACCGCCTTCGACCGCGCCGTGGGGCGCGGCCGTTTCACCCCGCCGGACGAAGACCTCGCCGCCACCCTGTTCGAGACCACCCAGGCGGTGCTGGAAGACGCCGGCTTCAACGCTTACGAGGTGTCCAACCACGCGAGGGGCGAGGCGGCGCGGTCACGGCACAATCTCGCCTACTGGCGAGGCTACGACTACGCCGGGGTCGGTCCCGGGGCCCATGGCCGCCTGACCGGCGCCGGCGGGCGCGCGGCCACCGCCGCCGAGCGCCGGATCAGCGACTACATCGCCCGGGTGACCGCCGAAGGGACGGGGTTCGAGCGCGAGGCGCTCACCGCCGTCGAGGCGGCGGAAGAACGCCTTCTGATGGGCCTGCGCATCGACGCCGGGGTCGGTTTCGAAGAGATCGCCGCCCTCGGCTTGACGCCGGACGACCCCAAGATCGCCCACCTGGCGGCGGAAGGACTGCTGGTCCCTGACCGCGAGCGCCTGCGCGCCACCCGCCAGGGTCGGCTGGTGCTGGACTCCCTCACCGCCGCCCTGATCGTCTGACTTTCGTCCCGGCGGCGTAACCTGTTATGCGAGGGTCGATGGCCCAGCACCCGCCCCCGCCCGCCCTGTCGACCGCCCCGCTCGCGCCCGGCCTCTATGTGGTCGCCACGCCGATCGGCAATCTGCGCGACATCACCCTGCGGGCGCTGGACGTGCTGAACGCCGCTGACCTGGTGCTGGCTGAGGACACCCGGGTCACCGGCAAGCTGCTGTCGGCCTACAACCTGTCCAAGCGCATGGAGCGCTATGACGAGCACGCCGCCGAACGAGCGCGGCCGAAGGTGATGGCGGCCCTGGAAGGCGGAGGCCGGGTGGCCCTGGTCTCCGACGCCGGCACCCCGCTGGTCTCGGATCCCGGCTACCGGCTGGTCAAGGAAGTGGTGGCGGCGGGCTTCACCGTCTACCCGATCCCCGGCGCCTCGGCGGCCCTGGCGGCCCTGACCCTGGGGGGGCTGCCCACCGACCGCTTCATGTTCGTGGGCTTCGCTCCGCCCAAGAGCGCGGCGCGGCGCACCTTCCTGAGCGAGTTCGCGGCGGTGCGCGCCACCTTGATCTTCTACGAAAGCGGCCCGCGCCTGGCTGACAGCCTGGCCGACATGGCGGCCGTTTTCGGCGGCGACCGTCAGGCGGCCGTCGCCCGCGAGATCACCAAGCTGCACGAGACCTGCATCCGAGGGACCCTGGCCGACCTGGCCGCCGACCCCAAGCTGGACAACCCCAAGGGCGAGATCGTCATCCTGGTCGGACCGGGCGAGGAGAAGGCCGCAACGGCCGAGGACGCCGACGCGGCTCTGGCCGAGGCCCTGACCCGCATGGGGCCCGCCGACGCCGCATCGGAAGTGGCCAAGGCCCTGGGCCTGCCCCGCCGCGAGCTCTATCGTCGCGCCCTGGACCTGAAGGGCGCCTGAGGATGAGCCAGGTCCGCTGCGCACGCGGCGCGGCCGCGCGGCTTTCCGGCCGTCGGGGCGAGGCTCTGGCGGCGGATCGCTTCGACGAGCGGGAACGCCTTCGCCGCGCGGCGCGCTCACATAGCCGCACTGCGGCCGTCGCTGCGAAACGTCGCAGTGCGTCTCGATTTGATCGCGCTCGCCCCCAGGCGCGCACCACGTCATATTCCCGACGCTTGGGTCGGCGCTTCAGAGTCGACCGGAAGGGATCGCCTTGGACCGCCTAGAAGCGGAAGAGCTGCTGAGCGCCGCCGGGCGCGCTGGGGACGCGGACTTTCCGTTGTTCGAGGCGGCGCTCGCCTGCGCCGTACATGATGATCCGTCCCGCGATGCGCAGCTCGCCCGCAACCTGGCCGACGAGGCGGTGGCCCGCGTCCGCGTCCGCCTGGAGCGCGAAAGTCCCGAGGAGGCGATCGCTGAGGCCCTGTCTGGCGACCTTCGCCTGTCGGGCGACCTGATCACTTACGACCACCCAGATAACGCTGACATCATCTCGGTGGCCGATCGGCGCAAGGGCCTGCCGGTAGCGCTGGGGATCTTCTATCTGCACGCCGCCCGAAAGACAGGGCTGAACCTTCAGGGCGTCGATTTTCCCGGTCACTTCCTGCTGCGCATCGAGACCGAAGAGGGGCCCCTGGCCCTCGATCCCTTCAGCGAGGGGCGCGTGGTCCTGCCGTCGGAATTGACCCGACGCGCCCTGCGCACCGGCCTGACCCCCGACGTGGCGGCCAAGCTGGACGTGCTGATGGCGCCCGCGCCGGACCGCAGCGTACTGATCCGCCTGCAGAACAACATCTTCGCCCGGGCCCAGGCGGCCGGTGACTGGGCCCGGGCCGAGCGCTCGGCCCTGCGCCGCGCCCTGCTCGACCCCACCGACCACCGTCCGTGGCTGGACGTGGCCACCGCGCGCGAGGGCCAGGGCGCCCTGGCCGGGGCGCTGCAGGCCCTGGCCCAAGCTCAGTTCCTGGATGGAGGCGCGGCCATCGCCGCCCGCGCCCAGCGCGAACGCGTCCGGATGCGGCTGAACTAGGCTTTTGCGACGGCAACGCCTATCTGATCGGCCAAGGTCGATTTAGGAGCCGTCATGTCCCTGCGCGTCGCCGTCCAGATGGACCCCATCCAAGGGGTCAACATCCAGTCCGACACCACCTTCCTGATGATGTTGACGGCGCAAGAGCGCGGCCACTCGCTATGGTTCTACACCCCTGACAAGCTGAGCCTAGAAGACGGTCGGGTGTTCGCCCGCGCCCACAAGCTGGGGATCCGGGCGATCCAAGGCGACCACGCGACCCTGGGCCCAGTGGAGGTTCTGGATCTGGCCGATGACGTGGACGTGATCCTGATGCGCCAGGACCCGCCCTTCGATATGCACTACATCACCGCCACCCACCTTCTGGAGCGGGTGCACCCCAAGACCCTGGTGGTCAACAATCCGGCCGAGGTGCGCAACGCCCCGGAAAAATTGTTCGTCACCGGCTTCCCGGGGGTGCAGCCGCCGACCCTGATCACCGGCGACCGCGAGGCGATCTACGACTTCCGCGCCCGCCACGGCGACGTGGTGCTGAAGCCGCTGCACGGCCTGGGCGGTCTGGGCGTCGTGCGGCTGAAACCGGAAGATCCTAATCTGGACGCCATGCTAGAACTGCACGGCATGGCCAGCCGCGATCAGGTGGTGGTGCAGAAGTTCGTCCCAGCCGTCAGCAAGGGCGACAAGCGTATCCTGCTGATCGACGGCGAGCCGGTGGGCGGCATCAACCGCGTCCCGGCCGAGGGGCAGGTGCGCTCCAACCTCGCCCGCGGCGGCACGGCCCATCCGTTCGAGCTCACCGCCCGCGACAAGGAGCTGTGCGCCATCATCGGGCCGGAGCTGAAGGCGCGCGGCCTGCTGTTCGTCGGCATCGACGTGATCGGCGACTACATGACCGAGATCAACGTCACCTCCCCCACCGGCGCGCAACAGCTGAAGCGCTTCACCGGGATCGACGCCACGGCGGCCCTGTTCGAGCGGATTGAAGCGCTGGCGGTTTGACGAACAGCGTTACGCTATATAGACTTCGCATATGAAGGCTAATGTCGCCTTCTTTTCGGGGGCGAACCGTCGATGTTCGATTTCGCGAAGTTTTGGCCGATCACCATGGAGGCTAGCGGGGCCGCCGCCTCCCTTAGCGTGGGTGATCTAATTTCCATGAAGGCCTCGCCCGGCGTCGCCTTCCTGAGGATCGGCGACCTGATCATGAAGGCGGGGTCGGACGGCGCGTCCTTGCCCTGGGGCGACCTGCTCAATCTCGTCGCCCAGGGCTGGCCCTCGACGCCGGGGGCTGTGTTCGAATGGGGCGGCGACGCCTTCGTCCTTCAGGACGCGGGTGATCCCGTATTCATGGGCCTCGTCGGGCTTCCGCCCAGCAGCCAGGGGGCCGGCGACTTCCAGCAGAGCTAAGCTGCGCCGAGTTTAAGTGTGACGGCTAGATGACTGATCCACTTCATTTTCTTTCTTGGTTCACCCTACGTTCTCGATCCGACCCGAGCGGCCGGCATCACCTGTGGATAAGTTTCAGGGCCTCATTGGGCTGTCGCCCATCGGCGCGTGAGCGTTCTGGAACCCACGCCTAACGGCTATTTTGTGGGACTTTTGGCTTGGCCCATGAAGGTCTTGTTGACGATCACCCAACGGCCGTCGACCTGCAGCAGGAACATATAATCCGTGTAGCGGACCGTGGGGTAGTCGAGGACGATCTTGGCCACGCCGGCGCCGCCGACCACATCGACGCTCTCGATCCAGCGCTTGCGCTGAGCCTCGTCCGCCGAGGCGCGGCCGGTGCCGGCCCGCACCGCATAGGCGGCGGCCGTCTCACGGAAGACCTGGCCGTTGCGGATGCCGAACAGCTCCGCCTGCGGATGGAAAGCGCGCTCGAAGGCTTCGCGGCTGCCGATACGATGGCCCTCCAGATAGCTTTGCAACGGCGCCAGTACGGCGGGATCGGCCTTTTCCGGCGCTGCGGCCACAGCCGCGCCTGTCATCGAAACAAGGCCCGCGGTCGCGGCCAGCAACATTTTCATGTTCAGGTCTCCACTTGATTTCGCGTGGTGCTTACAGCCCGGCGGTCACGCTTCCAAAACAACGTTCTGTAATTTTTGGGACGGGCCGCCTGCGACATTCTGAAACAAGCTTGGCCAATACGGCCCGTTAAGACGCCCGGAGTTAGGGTGTCCCGATGAACCGCACCCCGCCCAAGAGCGTCACGCCCGAACAACTGGCCACCTTGAGCCACGAATTCCGCACGCCGCTGAACGGCGTGCTGGGCGTCGCCCGCCTGCTGGAGGGCACGCGCCTGACAGCCGAACAGCGGTCCTATGTGGCCGCCCTGCGCGACAGCGGCGACCACCTGTTGTCCCTGGTAAACGACCTGCTCGACTTCGCGCGCCTGGGCGAAGGCCGGGTCGAATTGCACCCAAGCCCGGTCCATGTGGAGACCCTGCTGCGCCAGGTCTGCGAACTGATGAGCCCGCGCGCTGATGAGAAGGGTATCGAGATCGGCTGGGCCGCCGCTTCCGACGTCGGCGAGGTGATGGCCGACGAAGGCCGCCTGCGTCAGGTGCTGCTCAATTTCGTCGGCAACGGCGTGAAGTTCACGGTCAGCGGCGGCGTGCTGCTGTCAGCCGAGACGGTAGGCGAGGATCGCCTGCGCTTCACCGTCTCCGACACTGGCCCCGGCGTTCCGGCCTCGGCCCGCGAGAAGATCTTCCAGCCCTTCGTCCAGGCTGAAACCGCCGGCCATCCTGGCGGCACCGGGCTGGGGCTGGCCATCGTCCGCCGCCTGGGCGACGCCATGGACGGCGTCGTCGGCGTGGAGGGTGAAGAAGGCAACGGCGCTGATTTTTGGTTTGAGGCGCCCCTGCCCGCCGTCCAGGCAGCGCCGACCGACCTGGCGCTGAAGGGCATGACGGTCGCCGTGGCCTCGCCCAACGCCATCGTCCGCGAAGCCGCCGCCCGGCAGGTGGCCGCCAGCGGCGGTCGCGCCGTGGTGGGCTATGATATAGATTCGGTCCTGCGCGCCGCCCCAACCGAGGCGGTGATCCTGGTCGATGTCGCCCTGTCCGAAGGCAAGAAGTCTTTCCGCCCACCCGCCGACCGGGCCTGCGTGGTCCTGCTGCGCGCCGAGGAGCGGGGCCGGATAGACCGCCTGCGGGCCGACGGTTTCCTGGGTTATCTGATCAAGCCGCTGCGCCGCGCGTCTCTGGCCGACCGGGTCCTGGCCGCCCGCGCCGCCTTCCAGGGCGCTGCTCAGCCGGAAACTGAAAGCCGCGTCACCGAGGACGAACGGATCGCCGCCGCCGCCGCGCCGGGCCTGCGGGTCCTGTTGGCCGAGGATAATCCGATCAACGCCCTGCTCGCCCGCGCCCTGCTGGAGCGCGAGGGCTGCCGCGTGGACCGCGTGGCCAGCGGACAGGAGGCGCTCGCCGCCCTGGCCGCCGGAGCCTATGACCTGATCCTCATGGATCGCCGCATGCCCGATCTGGGCGGCGTTGAGGCCACTCGCATCTTGCGCGCGCGCGGCGTGATCACGCCGGTTGTCGCACTGACCGCCGACGCCTTCGAGGACGACCGCCGCGAATGCCTGGCCGCCGGCATGGATGATTTCCTGGTCAAGCCGATCAGCGCCGACGCCATGCGTTCGGTCCTGTCGCGATGCGTCGCGGGCGGCTGGACGCAGGACCCGGCTCGCGCCAAGTTCGCCTCCTGACGCGGAGCGGCCCATCGCCCTCCAGCCGGGGGAAGCGATGAGCGAGACGACCCAGACCAAACCCAAGCGCACCCTGCTGCAGGCGCTGGCCATCTATCGCGAGCGCCGCAGCCTGGTGATGCTCGGCCTGGGGTTCGCAGCGGGCCTGCCGTACATGCTGATCTTCGACACCCTGTCGGTATGGCTGCGCGACTCCGGCCTGTCCCTGGCGGTGATCGGCTTCTTCAGCCTCGCCACCCTGTCCTTCTCGTTCAAGTTCCTGTGGGCGCCGCTGATCGACCGGGCGACCCTTCCGGGGCTGACCCGGCTGCTAGGGCATCGAAGGTCGTGGATGCTGGTCTGCCAACTGCTGATCATGCTGGGCCTGTGGCTGGTCTCGGGCCTGGATCCGGCGCGCAATCTTGGCCTGATGGCCATCGTCGCCGTGGCCGTGGGCTTCTTCACCGCAACCCATGACATCGTCATCGACGCCTGGCGGATCGAGGTTGCGGGCGACGAGGGGCCCGGCCCTCTGGCCGCCGCGGTTCAGTGGGGCTTCCGCGGCGCCATGGTCGCCGCCGGCGCCGTGCCGTTGCTGCTGGCCGAGCGGTTCGGCTGGAACATCTCCTACGCCATCATGTCGGCGGTGATGGTGATCGGCCTCATCGCCACTTTGGCTGCGCCGCGGGAAGCGGCGCACGAAATCCGACCGATCCCCACCGGCGACGTGAAGCAGTCCGGCGTCATGCAGGCGTTGGAATGGGTTCTGCGCCTGGCCGTGCTGGTGGTCGGCGCCCTGCTGCTGGGCTCCGGCCTGTCGGGCGACGCCGGCCTTCTGTCGCAGGTGATCGGCGGCGAGGCCCTGGCCGAGGCCTGGACCGACAAGCATTCGGGCGTCTGGCTGCAGCTGGGCGGCGTGGCGGCAGGCATCACCATCGTCATCGCCGCCGCCTGGCCGATCCCCAAGGTGCGCACCAAGCCTGGCGTCTACCTGTCCACCGCCCTGGGCGCGCCGCTCGGCGAGTTCATGCGCCGCTACAAGGGAGTCGCGGGCCTGATCCTGGCGACGATCTGCCTCTACCGGGTGGCCGACTTCGTCCTCAACATCATGAACCCATTCTATCGGGACCTCGGCTTCACCCTCACCGAGATCGCCGAGGTGCGCAAAGTGTTCGGCATCATCGCCTCGATGATCGGGGTGGCGCTGGGCGGCCTTCTGGTGGCGCGGCTAAGCATCATGCGCGTGCTGATCATCGGCGCCTTCGCCGGGCCGATCAGCAACCTGATCTTCATCTGGCTCGCCGCGCAGGGCCATTCGATCCCGGCCCTGTTCGTCGCCATCTGCCTGGACAACCTGGCGGGCGGCGTCGCGGGCACCGCCCTGATCGTCTACATGTCGAGCCTGACCAGCGGCGGCTTCACCGCCACCCAGTACGCCATGTTCACCTCGCTCTACGCCCTGCCCGGCAAGCTGATCGCCTCGCAGTCGGGGCGGTTGGTGGAATGGGCCGCCAGGGCGTCGGAGGCCGGCGGCCCGCTGGGCGCGCTGAAAGGCATGTTCGGCGGCCTCACCCCGGAAAGCTATGTGGCCGCCGGCGCCAAGCTGGGCGTCAGCCCCGCCGCCATGGGGGTGGGGTACTCGGTGTTCTTCATCTATTCGGCGCTGATCGGGGTCGTGGCGATCGGGCTTTGCCTGATCGTGGCCGCCAAGCAAACCAAGGCCGACGAGGTCTAGTTGGCGAGGCAGACCACCTGGGCCACGCGCAGGTCGCGGCGCAGGCTGTCGGCCACGCGGCCGTAATTGTCGACGGTGATCGGCTCGCCCATGGCCAGGCCGCCGCGACGGCCGCCGGCCAGTTTCAGGCTCTCGACCACGGTTTCCGGGGCGGTGGTGTAGATACGTCCGCGACGGGGAGCTTCGGCCACCGTCACGCCGATCACACGGCCGGCGTTATCCAAGGCAGGCGCGCCCGACAGGCCCGCCAGGGTGCCCTTCAAGGTGTCGGTGCGACCCACCTCCGCCCAGACGAGAACCGGCTCGGTGCGGGCTCCGCGTCCGCGCACCACCAGCCGCTCACGCCCCAGCAGGCGGGAGGCCGCCTCCCCCGGCTGGCCCTGCGGGAAGCCGGGATGGAAGGCCCGGTCGCCCCGGCGCAGCGGCCGGTCCAGGCCCAGCGGCAGGGCGCCGGAGCCGCCTTCGGTTCGCAGCACCGCCACATCGGCCTTGGGATCGATGCGCACCCGGGCGGCGACCCCGCGCCCGTCGGCGACCACGATGGCGGCCTGACGGCAGCCGTCCACCACATGGCGGGCGGTCAGCCAGGTTCCGCTGTCATCCACGGAGAAGGCGGTGCCCGATCCCTGCTGTGGAGCGAAAGGTGCATCGACCACGATTTCCGGGTCGAAGGGCGAGGCCGGGCCCAGCGGCACGCCTTCCTCGCCCGCCACGGGGGGCGGGGGCGGCGGGGCGTCGGCGCGCTCCTGCCTGCCGATGGCGGCGATCAGCAGGGCGCAGACCACCGCGGCATAGACCAGCCAGTCGGGAAGGCGGGGAAAGTGCATGGGCCGCGCGGGCCCCTCAGCCCGCCACGGCGGCGGCGAGAATCAGGGCGGTGGCGATCTTCGCGCCGACCAGCAGAGCGGCCGCGGCGACCTCGCCCTCCTGGATCCGCTGGGGGAGGCCCTTGAGGATCATGTCGGTGATGCGGAAGACGAAGAGCTGGACGATGGTCGTCGCCGCACCCCAGATCGCGATGTCGATGGGCGAGGTCGAGGCCCGCAGCGACACGGCCAGCGGGATCGCCAGACCGACCATCACCCCGCCCAGCGACAGGGCGGCGGCGGCGTTGCCCTCGCGGATCAGCTTCACTTCCCGATGCGGGGTCATCAGCGCGTATAGCACCGTCCCCAGCAGCAGGATGACCATGGTGATCCCCGCGTGAAGCAGGGTGGTCGGGAAGCCCGTGGCGAAGGCCTGGATCTCAGGCGACTGAAGTTCTGGCGGCATGGATGCGACAATCCCCGAACGACGCTGACCGCACCGTTAACATGGCGGCGCTTCGAAGCGATGACGCAAATTATTCAGCCGCGACGACGGTCTCTTCAACCGGTTTGCGGCGGGCGCTGGCGCGGATCTTCTCGCTCTCGGACTTCAGCTGACCACAGGCGGCCAGAATGTCCCGGCCGCGCGGGGTGCGGATCGGCGAGGCGTAGCCGGCGCGGTTGATGACGGCGGCGAACTTCTCGATCGTTCCCCAGTCCGAGCATTCGTACGGGCTGTTGGGCCACGGATTGAACGGGATCAGGTTGATCTTGGCCGGCACGCCCTTGAGCAGCTGGACCAGGGCCTTGGCCTCGGCCGGGCTGTCGTTGACGCCTTTCAGCATCACGTACTCGAAGGTCACCCGGCGGGCGTTGGAGATTCCCGGATAGGCGCGGATGCCGTCCATCAGCTCCTTGATCGGGTACTTCTTGTTCAGCGGCACCAGCTTGTCGCGCAGCTCGTCGTTGGTGGCGTGCAGGCTGATGGCCAGCATGGCGCCGGTCTTGTCGCCCAGGGCGGTGAGCTGCGGCACCACGCCCGAGGTCGAGACCGTGATCCGGCGGCGCGAGATGGCGATGCCCTCGTCGTCGCTGATGATGTCGATGGCGGCCGAGACGGCATCCAGATTGTAGAGCGGCTCGCCCATGCCCATGAAGACGATGTTGGACAGGCGGCGCTCCTCGCGGTCGCTCGGCCATTCCTCCAGATCGTCCTTGGCCACCTGCACCTGGGCGACGATCTCGGCCGCCGTCAGGTTGCGCACCAGGGGCTGGGTGCCCGTATGGCAGAAGGTGCAGTTCAGGGTGCAGCCCACCTGGCTGGAGACGCACAAGGCGCCGGCCCGGCCCACGTCGGGGATATAGACGGTCTCGACCTCGATCCCCGGCGCCATGCGGATCAGCCACTTGCGGGTGCCGTCCTTGGACACCTGCCGCTCGACCACCTCGGGACGCGAGATCACGAACCGCTCGGCCAGGGCGGCGCGCAGGTCTTTCGCCACGTCGCTCATCTGGGCGAAATCAGTGACCCCGCGATGGTGCATCCAGCGCCACAGCTGGGTGGTGCGCATGCGGGCCTTGGCCGGTTCGACCACGCCGCTGTCGACCAGGGCGGCCGTCAGCTCCGCCCGGGTCAGTCCGGACAGGTTCCGCGGAAGCGAGGGCGCATCGGCGCGCGCCGGTCGGGCGAGGTCGAGGGTGACGGTCACGGCAAAATCCAGATTGAGGGCCGGCTTATAGCAGATGGGCGTTAATCCCGCAAAAACAGGCCCCTGCGACGATCAGAACGCGGCCGCGCTGATCGTCCCGTCGGGGGTCAAGGTCGCGCGCTTCAGGCCTTGCGAGTGGAACGGCGTGGCCACCGAACCGTCCGCGCCCACGGCGATCAGGCCGCCGTCGCCGCCCAGGGCCGCCAGTTCGCCGATCACCGCCTTGGCCGCCTCCTCTAGGCTCTGGCCGGCGAACCGCATGCGGAAACCGATCTGCGCCGCCGCGGCCAGGCGGATGAAATACTCCCCCTGCCCGGTGCATGAGACGGCCACGTTGCCATCGGCCCAGGCTCCGGCGGCGGGGATCGGGCTGTCGCCCACCCGGCCGGGCATCTTGTTGAACACCCCGGCGGTGGAGGTGGCGGCGGCCAGACGGCCCTCGGCGTCGCGGACCACGCAGCCCACCGTACCGTGCGCCAAGGCCCCGGGGGCGTGGTTGTCCTCGAAGGCGCCGGCGTGGGTGAACCAGGCCTTGGCGTCCTCGATCCGCTCCAGGCCCTGTTCGGCGGCGAACAGCCCCGCGCCGGAGCCGGCCAGCATGACGTGCGGCGTCTTCTCCATCACCGCCCGGGCGGCGCTGATCGGGCTCTTGAAGCCCTGCAGGGCGGCGACCGAGCCGGCCTTGCCGCTCAGCCCGTCCATGACACAGGCGTCCAGCTCATATTCCCCCGCCAGGTTGGGCGAGGCGCCCCGGCCGGCGACGTAGAGGCCCGAGGCCTCGAGCGCGACCACCGTGCGAGTCGCCACGTCTAGCGCCGTGGCCCCGGCGCGCAGGGCGTCACGGGCTTCCTCCACCAGGCCCTTCATATGGGCGATCTCGCGATCATAGCTCCGCCCCGGCTTGGCGCCCGCGCCGCCGTGCAGCGCCAGACTCAAACATTTGTTCGACATTGGCCTTCCTTCCCTTGGGTCCGGTGCGATAGCGTCCCTTTCGAACAAAAAGAAGTCGGAGACGCGATCATGAAGGCTGTGCTGAGCCAAACCGTAGGCGGGCCGGAGACCCTTAAGCTGGAGGATCTGCCCGATCCGACCCCGGGCGCGGGCCAGGTCGTGCTCGATGTGAAGGCCTGCGGCGTCAACTATCCCGACGTCCTGATCATCCAGGACATGTACCAGTTCAAGCCGCAGCGCCCCTTCGCGCCCGGCGGCGAGGTGTCGGGCGTGGTCAGCGCGGTGGGCGAGGGCGTGTCGCACCTGAAGGCAGGCGACCGGGTCTTGGCCAGCACCGGCTGGGGCGGCATGGCCGAGAAACTGGCGGTGGACGCGGCGCGGGTCGTGCCGATCCCTGACGCCATGCCCTTCGACGAGGCCGCCGCCTTCCTGATGACCTACGGCACCTCCTATTACGGGCTGAAGGACCGAGGCGCGATCAAGCCGGGCGAGACCTTGCTGGTTCTGGGCGCCGCCGGCGGCGTCGGCTTGGCGGCGGTGGAGCTGGGCAAGGCCATGGGGGCGAAGGTCATCGCCGCCGCATCCAGCCAGGAGAAGGTGGATCTGGCCATCTCGCGCGGCGCGGACAGCGGCGTGGTCTATCCCACGGGCCCCTTCGACAAGGACGGCCAGAAGGCCCTGGCGCAGCTGTTCAAGGAGGCCTGCGGCCCCAATGGCTGGGACGTGGCCTATGATGCGGTCGGTGGCGACTACGCCGAGGCGGTGATCCGGGCTTCCGGCTGGGGCGGCCGCTTCCTGGTCATCGGCTTCCCGGCGGGTATTCCCAAGGTGCCGCTGAACCTGACGCTGCTGAAATCCTGCGACATCGTCGGCGTGTTCTGGGGCGCGGCGGTGGCGCGCGATCCCAAGGGCCACGCCCAGAACGTCAAGGAGCTGATGGCCCTCTACGCCGAGGGCAAGATCAAGCCGCACGTGTCGGAGACCTTCCCCCTAGCCAAGGCCGGCGACGCCATCGCCCACCTGGCCAGCCGCAAGGCCATGGGCAAGGTGGTCATCGTCACCGAATAGATAAAGCGAGGGCGAGGCCGCGTCAGACGGCCCGCCCCATCATTCGCCGAGGGAGGAAACCATGGCGGGACGTCTGGACGGCAAGGTCGCCGTCATCACCGGCGGATGCTCGGGCATCGGCCTGGGCACGGTCGAACTGTTCGTGGCGGAGGGGGCGAAGGTCATCGCCGCCGACGTTCAGGACGAGAAGGGCGCCATGCTGGAAAAGCGGTTCCCCGATGCGGTCCGCTACATCCATTGCGACGTGACCAAGGAAGATGAGGTCGCCAAGGCCATCGCGTTGTCGAAGACCGAATTCGGCGGCCTGGACATCCTGTTCAACAACGCCGGTCATGGCGGTTGCCCGACCGGCGTAGAGGAGATGGACATACCCGCCTGGGACGCCACCTACGCGGTGCTGCTGCGCGGCCCCGCCATCGGCATGCACTACGCCGTGCCGCTGATGCTGGAGCGCGGCAGCGGATCGATCATCAACACCGCCTCCATCGCCGGGCTGCAGGCGGGGTTCGGCCCCATCTGCTACTCGACCATGAAGTCGGCGGTGATCCATCTGAGCCGCACGGCGGCGGCGGAGCTATCGCCGCAGAAGATCCGGGTCAACGCCATCTGCCCCGGCCTGATCGCCACCTCGATCTTCGGGGCGTCGGTGGGCCTGCCGCGGGACGTGGCCGATCAGATGGCGGCGCGGGTGGCGGAGATCGGGCCGAAAATCCAGCCGATCCCCAAGGCGGGCCTGCCGGAGGACATCGCCAAGGCGGTGCTGTTCCTGGCCAGCGACGACAGCATCTTCGTCACGGGCACGCACCTGGTGGTCGACGGCGGAATCACCATCGGCGGACGTCAGAGCTGGGACAGGAATGCGCCCTCGCCCCTGCTGGCGGCCATGGGCATGACGGCGGAGCAGGCGGAAGAGATGCGCAAGGCCGCGAAGGCGCGGGAAGCGGCGGGCTAGCCGCGAAGAAGTCTCGTCCGGGCGAAGCCTTAGCCACGCCCGGACGATCAGCAGCTTAGAAGCGCTTCGTCACCTGGACGCCGTAGGTCCGGGGTTCGTTGACGAAGGCCGTCAGGTTGTTGAAGTCGATGGCGCCGATGACGTTTTCCTCATCGGTGATGTTGCGGGCATAGACCGCCGCCTCGATGCCGCGAACGGCGTCACGCCAGCCGGCGCGGACGCCGCCCTCGAAGGCCGTATCCTGCATGAACTCAACCGACTCGTAGAGGAACAGGTTGAAGTCCTTCTGCAGGACCCAGTCGGTGGAGGCGAACAGCTCCGAACCGTTACCCAGGGTATGGACGTAGTTCAGCGTGATGTTGGCCGTGTACTTCGGGGCCTGCGGGAACGGGTTTCCATTGATATTGGCGCGACGGGTCGTGCCGATGTTCACGATCGGATCAGTGACGGTGCAGTTGGCGCCGCAGAAGGCCACCAGCAGGTCGCTGTCCTTGATCTCCGTGTGGTTCCAGGCGAAGCCGCCCGACAGGCTGAAGCCGGCGCCCAGCAGGACGTCGCCGTCCAGTTCGATGCCGTAGCCCTCGCCCTTGTCGGCGTTGATCAGCTGGTTGAAATTGCCCTCGCCGCCGATCGCGGTGAATTGCGGGTCGGAGACCTCGTAGTAGTAGGCCGTGGCGTTGAAGCGCGCGCGGCCGTCCCACAGACGGGCCTTCAGGCCGGTTTCGTAGGACATCACCGTCTCGGAATCCGCCGTGGTGACGACGTTCGCCGTGGCGATGCGGCCCTGGATCGACGGACCGCGATAGCCCTTGGCCACGCGCGCGAAGAGGTTCAGGTCCGGGTTCACTTCGTACAGGGCGCTCAGGTCCCAGCTGACCTGCTCGTCGCCGACCGACTTCAGCAGCGCCAGGGACGGGCCGAGAATGCGGCGGCCGTCGAAGTCACGGCTGTCGTCGGTGTAGCGCAGGCCGCCCGTCAGCTTGAAGGCGTCGGTGACCTGGTAGTTGGCCTGACCGAACACCGACCAGGAGTCCGACTTCTGGACGATGTCGGTGATGATGGTGGGCTGCAGGCCGCCGGTGCCGTTGAAGGTGGCCGAGATCAGCTTGAAACGCTCGTTCCAGTAGAAGGCGCCGACCTGCCAGCCGAAGCGGCCGTCGCCGTTCGAGGCGAGGCGCATTTCGTAGGTGTACTGCTTCAGGTCGCTGTCCAGGGTGCCGGTCTCGGAGTTGAACGGCGTCTTGTACGGCGCGGTGGCCGCGGCCGAAGCCACGCCGCCGTCGATGTCGCCATTGCCGGCCGACGAGCCCTGATAGGCGCCGACGACGGTGGTCAGGGTGGCGGCGCCGAAGTCATAGGCCACCTGCAGCGACTGCGAGGTGGTCTTTTGCTTCTGATAGTTGTTGCGGCCGCCGTCGTAATAGACGCGGTCGCGGTCGAAGTTGGCGTTCAGCTCGTTGGAGCCCTTGGTCAGCACGTTGGCGCGGTTCATCGTGCCCGTGCCCTCGTAGTCGCGACCCTGCAGGGTCAGCAGGGCTGACATGCGGTCGGTGGGCGTCCAGGCCACGTGGACGCGGCCCGCCTTGTCGTCGAAGTTGCCCAGATCGTCGCCGTCCGGATCGGCGAAGGACGGGTTGTAGGCGTTGTCGACCCAGTCATCGCGGGAGTTCCACAGACCAGCGATGCGGACCTGTAGGGTGTCGTGCAGCGGGATGGTCACGCCGGCTTCGCCGCGCATGGAGCCCAGGTTGCCATAGGTCAGCGAGCCGAAGCCGCCGAACTCATTGGTCGGCTTGACGGTGTCGATCTTGACCACGCCAGCCGGGGTGTTGCGGCCGAACAGGGTGCCCTGCGGACCGCGCAGCACTTCCAGCTGCTGGACGTCGAACAGAGGGAAGCCCTTCAGGAAGACGTTCTCGAGCACGACCTCGTCCAGCACCACCGAGACCGGCTGCGAGGCGTTGAAGTCGAAGTCCACATTGCCGAGGCCGCGGATGTAGAATCGCGGCGCATAGCGGCCGTTGGAGCTTTCCACCTGCAGGCTGGGCACGCGGGCCGACAGCGACAGGATGTCCGCGCCGCCGGCGGCGACGGCGGCCACCGTCTGCTGGTTCACGGCGGTGACGGCGAACGGCACGTCACGGATGTTTTCGCTGCGGCGCTGGGCGGTGACGACGATGTCCTCGACCGTCGCGACATCGGCCGACTGGGCCAGGGCGGGCGTGGAGATGAGCAGAGCCAGGCCGCTGGCCGAAAGGGCGAGCGCGCTGAGATGACGATTCATTTTTTTGGTAATCCCCGGGGAGAAGAAAAACGGGGGTGACCTACGGCCCTGCTTCCCAAGCGTCCACAAGATAACCCCGGTCCCCGCGTGAATTTTTCACGACACAGACACAGTGGGGTAAAAATACATCGCATTGACACCTGCTTCGCTGACGGCGCCCTTGTCCTGCCCACATCTTGGATGCCAGGAGACCCAGTGCTTCGTCCCTTCGTCCGACCCAACCGCCGCCGTCTGCTCGGCGGAATGGCCGCCGCCGCCGCCGCCCCCTTTCTGACCGCCGCCGCCTCGCCTGTGATCGGGCGCGTGCTGGCCATGTCGGACCTGCACTCGGCCTATGAGCGGACGGGCCAACTGCTGGCCGCCCTCGAGGCCGAGGTCCTTCGCCACAAGGTCCCGCACGTGATCGCCATCGACGGCGACATCTTCGAGCATGGCAATGTCGTCGCCCTGCGTTCCGGCGGCGCCATCGACTGGGCCTTCCTGGGCGAGCTGCCGAAGATCGCGCCCACAGTGGTCAATCTGGGCAACCACGACAACGACATCACCGTGGACCTGGCCGAGGTAATCGCCCGCCTGCGCGGCCTGGGGATCATCGTGGTCAGCAACATCATCGACGCCCGGACCGGCGCGCCCTACGCCCCGGCCAGGGCGGACGTGCCGCTGGGCCAGCGCACCCTGCGGGTCGTCGGCGTCGCCACCAATTCGCTGAACACCTATCCGGCGGCGAGCCGTGCGGCCCTGAGTATTCCCGCCCCCGGCGAATGGGCTCGCGCCCACCTGGCTGAAGCCCTGTCGGGCGCCGATCTGGCCATGGTGATGAGCCATGCCGGCGTTTCGGCGGATCGGGAGATCCTGCCGTTGTTGCCCAAGGGCGTGCTGATGGTCGGCGGGCACAATCACCTGCTGTTCAAGCACCCTCTCCCGAACAATGTGTATGTGCACACCGGATCCTGGAGCAACGCCTACACGGCCGTCACACTTCGCGCAGGCGGGATTGGGGACGCCGCCTCTCGATCCGTCGCTCTGGACGCCGCGCCGTCGCCCCGCATCGCCGCCCTGATCACCCAGACCTTGGCCACGACCCTGACCGAGCAAGAGAAGGCGATACTCGGCCGCTCGCCCAAGGCGCTGACCCTGGGCGAGACCGGGCGCGCCGCGGCTGCCGCCATGGCCAAGGCGGTCGGGGCCGAAGCCGGTTTCATCGGCCACACCACTCTGGGGACGGGCCTGCCGGCGGGGCCGGTGTCGCGCTATGCGTTCGACGCGGTGGTGCGGTTCGAGGGCAAGCTGATGGTCGCCGAGGTATCCCGTGAACGACTGGCGGGCTTCATGCGGCGGGCCAACCAGGATCGCCCCATCCCGTTCGAACAGCGCAGCGGCGACTTCCTCTACGCCGGCCAGGCCGCGTCCGGGTCAGGCGACAGGCTTCGCATCGTCACCACCGACTGGTGCGCGACGAACCAGGCCGAATATTTCGGCGCATCCGATCTGAAGTTCAGCGAGACGCCAGAACTGCGCCTGAAGACGGTCGTGGCCAAGGCGCTGCTCGCCTAGACCTCGGACCACATCCGCAGGAGATTGTGGTAGGTCCCGGTCAGGGCGACCAGGGACGGATCGTTGGCGCCCACCTGACCGGCCAGGCGCTGGATGGCCACGTCCATGTCGAACAGCAGAGCCCGCTGAGCGTCCTGGCGCACCAGACTCTGAATCCAGAAGAAGGACGAGATCCGCGCCCCACGGGTCACCGGCTCGACCCGGTGCAGGCTGGAGGCGGGATAGAGGATCAGGTCGCCGGCCGGCAGCTTGACCTCATGAACGCCATAGGTGTCGTCCACCACCAGCTCGCCGCCGTCATAGTCTTCCGGTTCGGTCAGGAAGAGGGTCGCTGAAAGGTCGCTGCGGATGCGCATGCCGTCGGGGGCGACACGGATCGAGTTGTCCACGTGATCGCCGAAGGTCTGCCCCGGTCCGTAATGGTTGAACAGCGGCGGAAACACCTTCAGCGGCAGACCGGCGGCCACGAAAAGCGGGCTCTTCTCCAGCGCGTCGAGGATGGCGGCGCCCGCGTCGCGCGCGGCGTGCGAGCCTTCGGGAAGCTGCAGGTTGGCCTTGGCCATCCGCGACTGGCTGCCGGAGGTGGCGTTGCCGTCGATCCAGTCGGCGGCGTCGATCACCGCGCGGAGCTTGGCGACCTGTTCCTTGGTCAGAACCTCGGGGATGTGAAGCATCATGGCCGGACAGCCTTAAACGCTGATAGCCCTCAGATGAAGCGCGCCCCGTCCAAGGGCCATCGGACGGGGCGCATGAGGCGGCGCGGGAGGGAGCTCCGCGCCGCCCCGTAGACTAGTAGCGGACGTTCAGGGTCACGATGGCCTGGCGGCCGGGCCCGTAGTCGGCGTGGTGCACGCCGTTAGTCCGCGCGATGTATTTCTCGTCGCCCAGGTTCTGGACGTTGAGCTGCACGTCGATCTTCTCGTTGATCGCGTAGGCCGCGAAGGCGTCGAAGCGCCAGTACGACGGAGCGTAGATGGCGTTGCCGCCGCCGCCGGCGCCGCCCTGGTTGCCGCCGAAGCTCTTCGAGACGTAGTAGGCGCCGCCGCCCACCGACAGCGCGTCCAGGACCTTGTAGGTCGAGAACAGGCTGAAGCTGTGCTTGGGCGTATTGGCCAGCGGATCGCCGACATTGACGTTGTTGTAGGCGCCGCGGACCAGCTCGCTGTCCATGTAGGTGTAGCCGCCGAAGACCTGCCACTTGTCGGTGACGTTGCCGGACACGCCGAGCTCGACGCCCTGGACCTCGGCTTCCCCGACCTGGGCGTAGACGCCGGCGGCGATCTGGATCTGGGCGTTCTCACGCTTGGTCTTGAAGGCAGCGGCCGACAGCTGCAGCTGGTCGCGGAACAGGGCCCACTTCACGCCGGCTTCGATGCTTTCGCTCTCTTCCGGCTCCAGCATTTCGGTGGCCAGGTTGCCCGTGCCGACGCCAGACGTAGTGTTCTGGTCGCCGCCCGAGATCGTCGGCGGGGTCGAGGCCGTGCCGTAGGACACGTAGACGCTGCTGTTCTCGGTCGGCTTGTAGATCAAGCCGACTTGGTAGTTGAAGAAGTCCCAGTTCCCCTTGCGGGGCGTGGTGTAGGTCACGCTGGTGACCACGCCGTTGGCGCTGGTCGACGCCGCGTTGACGCCGCTGGTGTTGTACTCGTCGTAACGGCCGCCCAGGTTCAGCTTCCACTTTTCGCCGAAGCTGATGGTGTCGAAGGCGTACAGGCCGCCGGAGCGAGTGCGCGCCGTGGACGTCGGGCCCAGATTGACCACCCCCTGCCACGGATCGTTCGGGTTCGGCGCGAATACGCGGGTGCAGTCGCCGATGCCGGCCGCAGTGACGTTGTTGGTGAAGCCCGTCGGGCAGGCCGCGCCGGCAGTCGTGTAGATCAGGTAGGAGGCGTTGTCGTTGACCTCCTTGCTCAGCTCCACGCCGGCGGCGAAGTTGTGGGTCAGCGCGCCGGTGGCTAGCTCTCCATAGACCTCGGTGATGTTGGCGATCGTGGTCGCCTCGTTCCAGCGGGACTTGGTGCCGCGCTTCATCCACCATTCGCCGGCCACGAACTGAGCCGCGCCGCCGTCGCCTGGGTTGGTGACGATGTAGTCGTTCACCGTCTGCGAGTAGCGGAAGACGTTGCGGATCGAGATCTTGTCGTTGAAGTCATGCTCCACGAAGAACGTGCCGATGTCGGCCTGGGTCTTCATGAAGTCGCGGGCCTTCAGGCCGTAGAACGTGCCCATGCCCACCGGCAGCACGCCGCTCTTGGTGCGCGGGAAGCCGGCGACCTTGGTCATCAGCGGCACGCCGTAGTCCGGCATGTCGTCGCTTTCCAGATGATAGTAGCTGGCGGTGGCGCGGGTGTCCGTGCCCAGGCCGTAGCTGATCGCCGCCAGGACGCCGAAGCGCTCGAAATCCACCGCCTCGCCGCGGCCGGGGACGTCGCCCTGCGTGCCCATTATATTCAGACGAACGGCCGAGGTCGCGCCGATCTGGTAGTTGGCGTCGATGGCGCCGCGCAGATAGTCGTCCGTGCCGCCGCGGGCCGAACCGGTGACGAAGGTGCCAAGCTTGGGCTTCTTGGTCGACAGGTTGATGCTGCCGCCGCCTGAACCCCGCCCGGTATAGGCGCCGTCCGGGCCCTTCACGACCTCGACCTGCTCCAGGGCGAAGACTTCGCGGATCTGACCGCCGGTGTCGCGCAGGTTGTCGACAAAGATGTTGTTGCCGCTGCTCTGGCCGCGGATGAACGGGCGGTCGGCCAGGGGCTGCCCGCCTTCGCCGGCGCCGAAGGTGATGCCCGGCGACGTACGCAGCAGGTCCTGCAGCGAAGTGGCGGCGGTCTGGTCGATGATCTGCTGCGGGATCACGGTGACCGAACGGGGCGTGTCGACCAAGGAGCCCGTGAACTTCGGCGATTCCGGCTTCTGACCGACCACGGCCTGGACATCGACGCCCGAAACTTCGGTCGTGTTGTCGGCCGCCACGTCCGCGTCGGCGGCGAAGGCGGCGGAAGACAGGCCAGCGGCTCCGGCCAGGACCGCGACACCCACGGCGCGCTTGGCCCGGGCGCGGATGCCCGTCGAATTGATATTACGCATCTTGTATCCCCGATTGCCGCAGAACCCCCTCAGGCGCTGCGATTGCGAGGCGTTCTTACCTTGCGATGGCCATGCAGAGCAATGATAATCATTCTCAAAGGCGGATGTGTGTGGTTGGCGCAACATCCGCTTTTCCACGACTGCGGAGCGGATTAGGCTCACGGCCATGTGGAGCCCGCCTCAGAACAAGCTGCCCCTCGTCCTCGGCGCCCTCGGCGTCTGTGCTGTCAGCGGCTTCGCCGTCGGCGTCCAGGGCGCGTTCCAGCGCCAGGGACCGCCCACCGTGGCCGCCGCCGCGCCTGACAGCCTGGTCGCCGCGCCGGCCAAGGACGCCGTGCCCCTGGGCGCGCCGCTGATCGAGACCAAGAAGGTCGCCGAAAAGCCCAAGGAGGAGCCGAAGGAGGAGGAGGTCGTCGAGACCGCCGAGACCACGCCCGTCCCCGCGCCGATCCCGACCGCCCCGGCGCCCCCGGCCCCGGCTCCAGCTGAAGCCGCCGCCGACGCGGCCAAGGCCCCGCCGCCCGTAATTCCCTACTGATCCTCAGCCGAGCCGAAGACCAGAATGCAAAACGGGCGGCCCATCACTGGGCCGCCCGCTGCATTTCAAAGCTTCGGTTGAAGCGGAGACTTAGGCTTCCGCGTCTTCCTTGGCTTCGGCCTTGGCCGACAGGTCTTCGCCGGTCACCTGATCGACGACCTTCATCGACAGCTTGGTCTTGCCGCGATCATCGAAGCCCAGGAGCTTCACCTTGACCATCTGGCCTTCGGTCAGCACGTCGCTGGGCTTGGAGACCCGCTCGTTGCTGATTTGGCTGACGTGGACGAGGCCGTCCTTGGCGCCGAAGAAGTTCACGAAGGCGCCGAAGTCCACGACCTTCACGACCTTGCCGTCATAGATCGCGCCGACTTCCGCTTCCTGCGTGATCGACTTGATCCACTTCACGGCGGCTTCGATCTTGGCGCCGTCCGAGGCCGAGACCTTCACGGTGCCGTCGTCGCTGATATCGACCTTGGCGCCGGTCTTCTCGACGATCTCGCGGATCACCTTGCCGCCCGAACCGATCACTTCACGGATCTTATCGGTGGGGATCGAGATGGTCTCGATCTTCGGGGCAAAGTCGCCGACGCTGTCGCGCGGGGCGTCCATGGCCTTGTTCATCTCGCCCAGGATGTGGTCGCGGCCGGCCTTCGCCTGCTTCAGAGCCTGTTCCATGATGGCGGGCGTGATGCCGGCGATCTTGATGTCCATCTGAAGGCTGGTGATGCCTTCCGAGGTGCCGGCGACCTTGAAGTCCATGTCGCCCAGGTGATCTTCGTCACCCAGGATGTCGGACAGCACGGCGAAGCCGTCCTTCTCCAGGATCAGGCCCATGGCGATGCCCGAGACCGGACGGATCAGCGGCACGCCGGCGTCCATCATGGCCAGGGACGAACCGCAGACCGTGGCCATCGAGGACGAGCCGTTGGACTCGGTGATCTCGGAGACCAGACGGATCGTGTACGGGAAGTCTTCCTTGGCCGGCAGCATCGGACGGATGGCGCGCCAGGCCAGCTTGCCGTGGCCGATTTCGCGGCGGCCCGGCGAGCCCATGCGGCCCGTCTCACCCACCGAATAGGGCGGGAAGTTGTAGTGCAGCAGGAAGGATTCCTTGTAGGTGCCTTCCAGGGCGTCGATGAACTGCTCGTCGTCGCCGGTGCCCAGGGTCGCGACCACGATGGCCTGGGTCTCGCCGCGGGTGAAAAGGGCCGAGCCGTGGGTGCGGGGAAGGATGCCCACTTCGCCCAGGATCGGACGGACCTTGTCGACGGTGCGGCCGTCGATGCGCAGGCCGGTGTCGAGGATGCCGCGACGAACGACGTCGGCTTCCAGTTCCTTGAACACACCCGCCAGCTTCTGCGGGTCAGCGCCGGCCGGGTTGGTGTCGGACAGGCCCATGGCCGCGATCGCCTTTTTCTTGGCGGCGCCGATGGCTTCGTAGCGGTCCTGCTTCTTCTGGATCTTGTAGGCGGCGGCGATGTCCGCGCCCACGAGGCCCTTCATCTCGGCCTTGATCGCGTCGGTGTCTTCCGGCGTGAAATCGAACGGCTCCTTGGCGGCGTGTTCGGCCAGCTCGATGATCGCGTCGATCACCGGCTGCATCTGGGCGTGAGCGAAGTTGACGCCGCCGAGGACGACTTCTTCGGTCAGTTCCTTGATCTCGGACTCGACCATCATCACGGCGTCGTTGGTGCCTGCGACGACCAGGTCCATGACGCTTTCCTTCAGCTCGTCGAGCGTCGGGTTCAGCACGTATTCGCCATTGATGTAGCCGACGCGCGCGGCGCCGATCGGGCCCATGAACGGAGCGCCCGACAGGGTCAGGGCGGCGGACGCCGCGACCATGGCCAGGATGTCGGGATCGTTCTCCAGGTCATGCTGCAGTACGGTGCAGACGACCTGCACTTCGTTCTTGAAGCCCTTGACGAACAGCGGGCGGATCGGACGGTCGATCAGGCGGGAGACCAGGGTCTCCTTTTCCGACGGCCGGCCTTCACGCTTGAAGAAGCCACCCGGGATCTTGCCGGCGGCGAAGGTCTTTTCCTGATAGTTGACCGTGAGCGGGAAGAAGTCCTGACCGGGCTTCTGCTGCTTGGCGAACACGGCGGTGGCGAGGACGACGGTTTCGCCCATGGTCGCCAGCACGGCGCCGTCAGCCTGACGAGCGATGCGGCCGGTCTCGAGAGAGAGCGTCTTGCCGCCCCACTCGATGGTCTTGCGTTTGATATCGAACATTTTTGCTTCTTTCGGTTCCCGAAGACCCATTTCCTCGGGGGCGGACAGGGGCGGCAGGCCCGGCGGGCGTGGCGGAATCCTCTCCGATCGACAGGCTGTCGAGGATTGCTTCGAACCCTCGATAATCAAACCGGGAACGTCCCGGGCGCCATCGTCCTAAGCCTGTCCAAGGCCGATGGCGAAAACTGGACCGCCCATCCCCGGCGACGGGAATGGGCGGCAAGGGATGCGCTTAGCGGCGCAGGCCCAGCTTTTCGATGAGGGTCGCGTAGCGGCCTTCGTCGGACTTCTTCAGGTGATCAAGGAGCGACCGGCGTTGCGAGACCAGCTTCAGCAGGCCGCGACGCGAGTGGTTGTCCTTCTTGTGCGTCTTGAAGTGCTCGGTCAGGTTGGCGATGCGCTCGGAGAGGATCGCGACCTGGACTTCAGCGCTGCCCGTATCACCTTGCGTGCGGGCATGTTCGGAAATGAGCGCGGTCTTGCGCTCGGCAGTGATCGACATCGGGTTGTCTCCGCTCAGGTGAGTTGGAAGACCCGCACCGGATTGAGCCGTCCGGCGCGCATCTCGCACAGGGCGACGATCTTCTCTCCGTTCATGGCGGAAACGGTGCGATCACCCGGCGTGAGCTGGGCTTTCAGCGTTTCTACCTGTCGGGGAACGAGAACGATCGGCCGTCCCTGGGCAAGCCGGAAGGCGTCTTCCTCGGTCACGGCCAACGCCGGGATGTCGTCCAGCGCGGTCTCGACCGGAAGCAATGCCTCCGACAGACGCGCGTCATAGTCGAAATTCTCAAGAGTTTCCAGCGATATCGCCGTCGCCTCGGTGAACGCGCCCACCCGCGTTCGGCGAAGCTGGCTGACATGGCCGCAGGCGCCGAGCGCGTCGGCCAGGTCACGGACCACGGCGCGGACATAGGTGCCCTTGCCGCAATCCATCTCCAGCTCTACGTGATCGGCGTCCGGAGCGGCCACCACGGACAGGGCGTCGATGCGCACCTTGCGGGTCTTCAGCTCGAACTCCACGCCCTCGCGGGCCAGGTCGTAGGCGCGCTCGCCGTCGACCTTGATGGCGGAATAGGCGGGCGGAACCTGATCGATTTCGCCGACGAAGGCCGGCAGGGCGGCCTCGACCTGCTCCACCGTGGGGCGCACGTCGGACTGGGCCGTCGTCTCGCCCTCGCGGTCGAAGGTGGCCGTGGTGCGGCCCCATTCGATGACGAAGCGATAGGTCTTGTCCGCGTCCATCAGGAACGGGACGGTCTTGGTCGCCTCGCCCAGGGCCAGGGGCAGGATGCCGGTGGCCAGGGGATCGAGCGTGCCGGCGTGGCCCGCCTTCTGGGCGTTGAACGCCCGGCGGACGCGGCTGACCGCGTGGGTGGAGCCCAGATCATAGGGCTTGTCGAGATTGACCCAGCCGGAGACGGCCTCGCCCTTCTTGCGGCGGGCCATCAGTCCTCATCCTCGTCGCCCAGCACGTCGCTCAGGCGGCGGATGTCCTGCTGGACGCGCGGATCGGAGAACAGGCGCTCCATCTCCCCGGCGTTGTCGAAGCTCTCGTCGTGGATGAACTTCAGGGCGGGGGTGAACTTCATGTCGATGCTGCGGCCCAGGCGGCCGCGCAGGAACTTGGAGACCCGGTTCAGGCCCTTGATGACCTCGGCGGTCGGCGCCCCCGACACGCCCGCGCCCAGCGGCTCGACGAAACAGATGGCGTGCTTCAGGTCGGGGCTCATCCGCACCTCGGTGACGGTGACCGAGACGCCCTGCAGGGCTTCATCTTGAAGCTCCTCCTCGCGGAGGATGTCGACGAGGGCGTGGCGGATCAGCTCGCCCGCGCGGAGCTGGCGTTGCGAAGGGCCTGTCAGGGCGCCCTTGTTCTGGTGGCGTTTCATGGCGCTTTCGCCTGCTGGCCCGGCCGGCGGGTCGAACGCCGGTCGCGGGGAGAAATGGAAGGGCGCGCTTCTAGGCCTCTGAGCCGCCGCTGTCCACCCCGGGACCGGCGCCCAGCCTCTGCCGGAAGAAGTCCACGACCCGGTCGCGGGCCCGCATGGTGGGGCCGTTCGGGTCAGTGCGGTCCAAGTGCGTGGACAGCACCGAATGCGGCGTGCGGCCGGTTCCCTGTCGAGCCGAGGCCGGGTCCAGCTCGATCGCCTCGAACCGATCGCCGAAGGCCTGGCGATAGGCGCCGAAGCGCGCCGCCGGCACGAACGGATCGCCGTGGAAGCGCAGGCCGAGCAGGGACAGGTCCTCCGCTTCAAACCGGCTGCGGGCGCAGGCGATCTCGTCCTTCGAACAGCCGAGAGAGGCCGCCCCCCTCTTTCCCAGCGGCAGCGACGGCTGCGACAGGACCGGCGCGATCACCGACGGCTCGGTCATCATGGCCAGGGCTAAACCGCCTGTGAAACACATGCCGACCGCCCCAACTCCCGGCCCCCCGCATTCGGCGTGGGCCTTGCGCGCCAAGGCCCGCAGCCAGTCGACAATGGGGCTGGAGCGGTCGGTCGCCCAGACGGTGAACTCCCGCCTCACGCACAGGGTCTTTAGGATCACGCCCCGCGCGTAGTTCGGCGTCACGGGCCGCCCCGGCTCGCCCATAAGACTGGGGCAGAAGACGGTCATTCCCGAATCGACCAGATCGTTGGCGAACGTGATGACCTGGGGATGCAGGCCTGGAATCTCGTGAATGACGATGACGGCGGGACCGGAGCCCTTCTTGAACACCGGACGAGACCAGCGGCCGTCGTCAAAGTCGAACCGTTCAAAGTCGCTCAAGTCGCCGCGAACGGCGTCGTCGAAATCTCCGCCCATGTCACACCTTCGGCCCGGCCATGAACTGCTCGATCTTGCCGTCCGGCGTCATGCGCAGGCTGACCCACAGCACCTTGCCCGCATAGACCGCGTCGAAGCCGGCATAGGTCATGCCGCCCCGCTTGCTCGACCCTGTTGGACGCAGTAGCCGCAGCGGGCCGAGCGCCGACAGCGAGGCCTGGTAGTCGGCCAGAACCTGCGGCGTGAAGAAGGCGTCGGCGTTCGGCGTCAGGCGGGAGCGGTCGATCCGCCCCGCCGCCGCATCGGCCAGCAGCCCGCGCATCACCGCGGCCGAACCCGTGGACGGCAGCAGCAGAAAGGCCAGACGCTCGGCGATGACGCTCTGGGCCTGATTGTCCTCGGTGTTGACCATGACGCTGATCGCCAGCTTCTCGTCCGGCCAGATGCGGTTGTCTGTATGCACGCCCGACAACGCCCCGCCGTGGCTCCAGATCCGGCGGCCGTCCTGCACCGAGACGCGCAGGCCCAGCGCATAGCTAATCGGCTCTCCGCTGGTCAGAACCGCGGGCGTGGTCATGGCCGCGACCGAGGCGGGCTTCAGCAGGCTGGCATCCATCAGACTGATGTTCCAAAGGGCCAGGTCCGCCGGCCGCATGGCCAGGTGCGCGGCGGCGAACAGCCAGCCCGGCCCCTCCTTGTCGGCGGGTCGAAGCGGACCAGCCGCATGGCGGGTGTAGTTGGCGGCGTCCGGCGAACTCAGCGGCGCGGTGTCGTTTTCCGTCACCCCGGTCATGCGCAGGGGGCCGAAGATGCGCTCCTTCTGGAATGCGAACAGGCTCTTGCCGCTGACCTTCTCGACCACCATCCCGGCGACCACGAAGCCGGTGTTGGAGTATCGGTACTCGGTCCCCGTGGGGAATTCGAGCGGGGTGCGGGCCCAGCCATTGAGGATGTCCTCGCGGCTTGCCGGCAGCTTCATGCGCGCGAAGACGAAATCCTGCGGCCAGTAGTCCGTATAGCCCGACACGTTGTTGAGGACGTGGCGAAGGGTGATCCTGTCCCCGTCCGTCAGGCCCGGAACATAGCGCCCCACCGGATCGTCAAGGCTGAGTTCGCCGTCCTCGGCCAGCAGCAGGATCGAGGCGGCGGTGAACTGCTTGGAGACCGAGGCGATCCCGTAACGGGTCTCGGTCGTGGCGGCGACCGGCGGCTCAAGCCGAGCCTGGCCGAACGCGGCGAGGTGGGCCAGACGCCCCTCCTGCACCACGGCGACGGAAGCCGAAGGCGATCGGCTTTCCGCCAGCACCTCACGGATGATCGCGTCGATCTCGGCCTTGGGCGCCTGGGCCGCGGCCGGCGCGGCGAGCACCAGGAAAGCCGCCATCAACGCGTTTCGGAACACTCGCATCCCCGCCCCCGAACATTCGTCGAAGCGAGGCTAACCCGCGTTCGCTCAGTACCGCAAACTGCTGTCGAAAGCGTCCTCGAAGGGATCGGGCCGCGTACCGGCCCCCAGCCGCCACTCGCCCCGATAAGCGAACTCCATCTCGGCGCAGGTGCGGGCGGGACCGCCGGCCGGATCGTCGCCGAGCACCTGAACCTTCAGGTCGCGGCCGTGGCGCAGATCGCCCACGGCCAGCCAGGCCTTGGTCGAGCCGGGGCAAAAGGCGCGGACATAGACCTTCCCCTGGGCCTTTTCGGCGTTGATCTCGTAGATCTCGCCCGGCCCGATCGACGCGCCCTTGCCCAGGGCGCCGGCGCCTACGGACTTAACCTCGGCCGCGGCCGGGACCGCCGTGGCCATGATCTTGCGAACCTTGCCGCCGCCCAGAAGACGGGTCTCGAACAGGAAGGTCAGGCCCGTGCCGGTCAGCCGCTTGGCGTCCGCCGAAACTGGGTCGTACGAGAAAATCCGCGTCTCGCCCACGGCCGGCGAGGCGCAGAAGACGGCGGCGATCGCGATCGGGATCAGGCGCTTCATGGCAGCTTCAGTTCCGAAACCGGCCCATCGAAGCTGACCAACCGCCAGATCCCGCCCTGGTTGGCGAAGGTCAGCAGACACGGCCCCTTCTCGCTGCGCGTGGCGCAGACCCGGCCGCTGCCGACAGGTCGCAGGGCGCTCGCGATGGCCAGACGACCCGGGATCGGGGTGGAGGGCCTATAGCCATAGTATTCCGCCGCCGTGCGGAACACCGTCGGCCTCAGCAGGGCGTCGCCCGCCAAGTCGGCGGCGGTGCGCGACAGCATGAGGCCAAGGGCCTTCAAGGGATCGGGCGCGCCGGAGCGCTGGGTCTGCTCGACAATGCGGCTTTCCAGCTGGCGCTTCAGGGCGACCTTGTCCACATGGCGGTCGAAGGTCGGACCATCGTTGTCGCGGATGGCGATCAGCAGGGCGTGAACGTCGTTGGACGCATCGACACGCGAGACGGTGGCGCAGGCGCTAAGGGCCAGCAGCAACGGAAGGACGAGAAGCTTTCTCATGGCGCCCTTTTAACGGGGAGACGCGCCAGGAGACAGCCTGAAGGCGGCGGTTTCAGGGCTGACGGGCGAACCGCCAAGCCGCTAGCCCGATAGGCAGCCCGAAGGCCAAGGCGTGGACGAACAGGCCCAGCAGGACGTGGGTCGGCTCGGGCGGACGTTGCGGCGGGTTGGCGCTCAGCGGCAGGACCACGGCGTTCATCACCCCGAACATGGCCAGGCCGAACAACGGCCCCCACACGAGCGGCCGTTCCAGAAGCTGCGGCAGGACTCGCGTCGCCGCCAGGACGAACACGACCGCGGCGGCCATGGCGATGGCGAAGTGGAGGAAGAGTCCCAGGACCGCCATGCCAGCCCCGCCGCTAAGCGCGCCCTTGCCCAGCAGGCCCGCCGCGATGCCCTTGAGGATGCGGACTGGGGCGACGCCGCGCGGGGCCCAGGAGAGGAAGGCGGAGAGGATGTCGAAGGTCCCGGCGGTGAGACCGCCGACGATCATGGCTGTGACAGGTCCCGACAGACGGCTCATGACGGCTCCAGAAGAAAGCGTGCTTCCAAAGCCATAGGGCGGAGCGGCGTCGCGCCGCTTTCAAAAACCTGCGCTTGTCAGTGAGCCAGCGCCCGGCGAAGCGCCCCCGGAGGCGCCCCGAAACACCGGCGGAAAGCCGCCGTCATATGGCTGTGGCTGGCGAAACCGAGATCCAGGGCCGTAGCGGTCAGGTCCCGCTCTCCCGCCTCCAACCGGTGCAGCGCCGCCGCCAGACGCAGGCGAAGACGGTAGTCCCGCAACGACCGCCCCGTGACCGCCCGGAAGAGCCGAGCAAAGTGGAAGGGCGAGCAGGCCGCTTCGGACGCCACCCGTGACAGTCCAAGGGGCGCTGCCAGATCAGCGGCGATCAGGGCGCGGGCCGCCGCCACGCGCTGTTCATCCCGCGCGCTGGGCATGACGCTGGCGAGGTCCATGCGGTCGTGCGCCAGGCCGGCCAACAGCTCCATCCCCGTCTCCTCGATTGCGAGACGATCAGCGCGGTCGCGGGCGGCGCGGTACAGACGGGCATGGGCGAGCTGCGTCTCGACGCTGAGCGGGGTGGTGAGCGGGCCGGCGATCACCGCCTCGTCCATGACCTCGGCGGCGGGTTCGAAGACCGTGCAGTCGAAGCCATCGGGACCGGCTCTGGTCAGGTGATGCTCGTCCCCAGCGTGATAAATCAGGCCCGAAGCCGGATCGGCCACATGGGCGCGCCCGCGCATCTGGCAGACATAGGCTCCCCGCCGCACCAGCCCGAAGTCCGAATGCGTCACGAGGCCGGGCGCGCGGGCGCCGGCCTCACGGGTGGTGAAGTCGCTGATCTGAAAAAGGTCGGATGAGAAAAGGGCCGCGAAGACGGTCATCTGCGCGGCCCTTCCATTCTCGGTTTCGCGTCGCCCCTAGAGCGACCGCTTCACTTCTTCGACGGTGAAGCATTCGATCAGGTCCCCAGGACGGATGTCCTGGAAGCCCGCGAAGGCCATGCCGCATTCCTGACCGGACGGGACTTCGTTGACCTCGTCCTTGAAGCGCTTGAGCGTCTGCAGGGTGCCGAGTTCGAGAACCACAACGCCCTCGCGGACGATACGGACCCGGGCCCCCTTGCGGACCACGCCTTCGGTGACTCGGCAGCCGGCGACCTTGCCGACCTTGGTGATGTCGAAGGCCTGCAGCACTTCGGCGTTGCCCAGGAAGGTTTCGCGCTGGATAGGCGAAAGCATCCCCGACATGACGCCTTTGATGTCGTCGATCAGGTCGTAGATGATCGAGTAGTAGCGGATCTCGACACCCTCGCGCTCGGCCAGCTGACGCGCCTGGGCCGAGGCCCGGACGTTGAAGCCGATGACCGGGGCGTTGGCGCCCTTGGCCAAGGTGACGTCGCTTTCGCTGATCGCGCCGGCGCCCGACAGGATGATCCGCGCGCGGACCTCGTCGGTGCCCAGCTTGTCCAGCGAGCCGATGATCGCTTCGGCCGAGCCTTGCACGTCGGCCTTGATGACCAGCGGCAGTTCGCGAAGCTTCTTGTCCTGCAGCTTGGCCATCATGTCGGCCAACGAGGCGCCGGCGCCCACGGGGGCCATCGACTTCTCGCGCTTCAGGCGGATGCGGTATTCGGTCAGCTCGCGGGCGCGTGCTTCGTTCTCGACCACGGCGAACGGGTCGCCCGGCGAGGGCGCGCCGTCGAGGCCGAGAATCTCCACCGGGGTGGAGGGACCGGCTTCGGTCAGCTGCTCGTCGCGCTCGTTCAGCAGGGCGCGCACGCGGCCCCACTGGCTGCCGGCCACGACGATGTCGCCGCGCTTCAGCGTGCCGCGCTTGACCAGGACGGTGGAGACGGCGCCGCGACCCTTGTCGAGCTTGGCTTCGATCACCACGCCGTCGGCGATGCGGTCCGGATTGGCCTTCAGGTCGAGGATTTCGGCCTGCAGCAGGACGCGCTCCATCAGCTCGTCCAGGCCCTGACGGGTCTTGGCCGAGACTTCGACGATCTGAGTTTCGCCGCCGAGGCTTTCCACCACGATCTCGTGCTGGAGCAGCTCGTTGGTGACGCGGGTCGCGTCGGCGCCCGGCTTGTCCATCTTGTTCACGGCCACGATCATCGGGACACCGGCCGCCTTGGCGTGCTGGATGGCTTCGATGGTCTGCGGCATGACGCCGTCATCACCGGCCACCACCAGGATGATGACGTCGGTGATGTTGGCGCCGCGGGCGCGCATGGCCGAGAACGCGGCGTGGCCCGGGGTGTCGAGGAAGGTCACGCGGTGACCGTCCTTCATGCGGACCTGATAGGCGCCGATGTGCTGCGTGATGCCGCCGGCTTCGCCAGCGGCGATGTCGGTGGAGCGCAGGGCGTCGAGCAGCGAGGTCTTGCCGTGGTCGACGTGGCCCATGACGGTCACGACCGGCGGGCGAGCCTCCAGGTGATCGTCGATGTCCTCGGCGCCGATGAAGCCTTCTTCGACGTCGGCTTCCGACACGCGCTTTACGGTGTGGCCGAACTCGGTGGCCACCAGCTCGGCGGTGTCGTTGTCGATCACGTCGTTGATCTTCATCATCAGGCCCTGACGCATCAGGAACTTGATGATCTCCACGCCGCGGGTGGCCATGCGGTTGGCCAGTTCCTGGACGGTGATGACGTCCGGGATGACGACTTCACGAGAGACCTTGGCCTGCTCCTGGGCGCCGCCGCGACGCTTTTCCTTTTCGCGTTCGCGAGCCCGGCGGACCGAGGCCAGCGAGCGCATGCGATCGGCGGACTCGCCGTCGCCGGCCACGGTCTGGATGGTCAGGCGGCCTTCACGGCGCTGAGGCTGACCCTTGGTGCGCGACACGGCCTTGCCGGGCGCGCCCTTGCGGCGATCGTCGTCGGACTCGTCGGGACGACGATCGAGGTTGAGCGAGCCGGGACGCGGCGTCGAACGGGTCGCGCGCTGGATTTCAGGGGTGGCCGGAGCCGCCGGAGCGCCTGGACGTCCGCCAGGACGCGGCGCGCCAGGACGGGCGCCGTCGCGCGGAGCCGGCTTGGGAGCCAGGGCCGAATAACGGACGGTCTCGCCGCCAGCAGCGCCGCCGCCGGCGCGATCGCCTTGCGGGCGGTCGCCACGATAGCCGCCGCCCTGGGGACGGTCGCCGTCACGCGGCGGACGCGGACGATCGTTGTTGAAGCCGCCTTCGCGAGGCGCGCGCTGGTTGAACGGACGATCCTCGCGCGGGGCGCGTTGGCCGTAGACGTTCTGCGGGCGGTCGCCAGACGGACGGTCCGGGCGATAGGTGGTGGTGGTCGGCCGGTCGTCGCGACGTTCGCGGCTCGGCTCGTAGGTGCGGGTCTGACCAGCCGACGGCGCGGGAGCCGCGCGAACGGCTTCGGTCGGGGCGGGACGCGGGGCTTCGACCGGCGCGGCGGGAGCCGGAGCCGGCGCGGCGGCGACCGGAGCAGGAGCCGGGGCTGGTTCCGGCGCGGGCGCCGGAGCAGGAGCGGCGGCCGCAGCAGCGGCGGCCTTGGCGGCCTCCTCGCGACGGCGCGCGGCGTCTTCCTGGGCGCGGCGCTCGGCGGCGTCGCGCTCTTGCTGCTGGCGGGCCAGTTCGATGGCGCGCTGGCGCGCTTGCATCTCTTCAGCCGACAAGCCGCCGGCGCCGCCCGAGGTCGGGGCGGGACGCGGCGCAGCCGGAGCCGCCGGGCGCGGAGCCGGGGCCGTGTCGCGGCGCTCGGCCGGCGACGGCGCGGCGAGATTGCCCGAAGCCGGCGCATGAGTGCGCGCGCGCTTGGTCTCCACCACAACCGTCTTCGACCGCCCGTGGCTGAATTGCTGTTTCACCACGCCCGAGCTGACCGGACCCGTACGGGGCTTCAGCGTCAGGGGAGCCCGTCCGGGGCGGCCGTTTTCGTTCTCGTCGCTCATGCGTTCGCTTGACTACCCGTCGGCGTTCCGACGGACCCATAATTCCAAACACGAAAGGGACCGGGCGATGACTCGCCTAGCCCTTATCCAACGGCTCCTCGCGCCAACTCGCCGTCCACTCAGGAGGAAGGAGCGGGCGGAAGCCTGATAACCGCAGAACTTCAGAAGTCCAACGATCCGAACCTCGCCCCGCAAGGAAGGCGGTATGTATCACATTCTCCCCGCCCAAGGCCAAACCCAATTCCTCTGACGTGAAAACGCCGAAAATCTTGGGTTCTGGCGAGGCCTTGCGAGCCTGGCCGAGCATCTTTCGCCGGCCATCGGGGGCTCCATCGGAGGCCTCGATCAGCCAGGCCGCCTTTCCGGCGGCGAGGACAGAAGCGACCTTCTCGAAGCCAAAGGTAAGATCGCCGGCCCGACGCGCAAGACCAAGCCCCTCAAGAACGCGCTGCGTCAAGAGGCGCTCCACCTGGTCGGCCAGATCGGCCGGGGCGGATAGCTTGGCCTTGGCCGAGCGGGAGAACAGCCCCTTCTTGGCCGCCGCCTCCACCGATGCGCGGTCGGCGGCGACCCACATCCCCCGGCCTGGCAGCTTGCGCGCCAGATCGGGAACGACTGAGCCGTCCGGACCCGCCACAAAGCGGATCAGTCGAGCCTCGTCCATCACCTCGCCGGTGACGATGTCGCGGCGCTCGCGATGCGCCTCGGCGTGGGTCTTGGGTGCGGTCATGAAGAAAGCCGCCCGCTCCTGACGAAGCGGGCGGCGGGAACTCCTTTAGGCGTCGCGGGACTCGCCCTGGGCTTCCGACAGCGCCAGGCGCTCGTCTTGGCTCACGGCGTGATCCGGATCCAGGTCGGCGTCGTCGAGGCTGGCCTCTTCTTCATAGGCCGGCTCTTCCGGGGCCTCGACCCAGCCCATGACGATGCGCGCGCGCATGATCAGGGCTTCGGCGTCGTCCGGCGACAGGTTGAAGCTTTCGAGGATGCCCGGTTCGCGCACGCGCTCGCCGTTCTTGTTCTCGAACCAGCCGCGCATGTCGTCCGGCACCAGACCGGCGAGGTCCTCGACCGTCTTCACGTCGCCCTTGCCCAGGGCGACGGCCATCGGCAGGGTCACGCCCTCGATCTCGAGCACGGCGTCGTCGACGCCCAGCTCGCGACGCTTGGCGTCGTATTCGGCCGCTTCCTTCTCCAGATACTCGCGGGCGCGGGTCTGAAGTTCCTCGGCGGTGTCCTCGTCGAAGCCTTCGATGGCCGCGATCTCATGCGGCTCCACATAGGCGACGTCCTCGACCGAGGCGAAGCCTTCGGTGACCAGCAGCTGGGCGATGACCTCGTCCACGTCCAGGGCTTCCTGGAACAGGGCGGTGCGCTCGGCGAACTCGCGCTGACGGCGCTCGCTCTCCTGGCTTTCGGTCATGATGTCGATCTGCCAGCCGGTCAGCTGGGAGGCGAGACGGACGTTCTGGCCGCGGCGGCCGATGGCCAGCGACAGCTGCTCGTCCGGCACCACCACTTCGACGCGCTCGTCTTCCTCGTCCATCACCACCTTGGTGACTTCGGCGGGAGCCAGGCCGTTGACGATGAAGGTCGCCTCGTCCTCGGACCACTGGATGATGTCGATCTTCTCGCCCTGCAGCTCGGCCACCACCGCCTGCACGCGCGAACCGCGCATGCCGACGCAGGCGCCGACCGGGTCGATCGAGCTGTCGTTCGAGATGACGGCCATCTTGGCGCGCGAGCCCGGGTCGCGGGCCACGGCGCGGATCTCGATGACGCCGTCGTACACTTCCGGCACTTCCTGCGCGAACAGCTTGGCCATGAAGCCGCCGTGGGCGCGGCTCAGCATGATCTGCGGACCCTTGGTCTCGCGACGGACGTCGTAGATGTAGGCGCGGATGCGGTCGTTGAGCTGGAAGTTCTCGCGCGGGATCGACTGGTCGCGGCGCATGATGCCTTCGCCGCGGCCCAGGTCGACGACGACATTGCCGTATTCGACGCGCTTGACCACGCCGTTGACGATCTCGCCCACGCGGTCCTTATACTCTTCGTACTGACGCTCGCGTTCGGCTTCACGAACCTTATGGGTCACCACCTGGCGGGCCATCTGGGTCTGGACGCGGCCGAACTCGAAGGGCGGCAGGATCTCTTCGGTCACCTGGCCGACGAAGGCTTCCTTATCGGCGCGCTTGGCGTCGCTGATCGTGACCTTGCCGACTTCGCCTTCCATCTCGAAGTCGTCCGGCACGACGGTGATGACGCGCTTCAGCGTCATCTCGCCGGTCTTCGGGTCGATCTTCACGCGGATGTCGTGCTCGGCGCCGTAGCGCGAGCGGGCGGCCTTCTGGATCGCGTCCTCGATCGCCTCGATGACGATCTCCTTCTCGATCGACTTTTCGCGCGCGACGGCGTCGGCGATCTGCAGGAGTTCAAGGCGGTTGGCGGAAATGCCGGTGGCCATGCTTAGTCCTCTTCACTCTCGGACGATTGTTCGGATTGGATGCGGGCGGCCCGTTGGTCAGCCCCGCGTTTCATGAGCTGGTCGGTGAGGACCAGCTTGGCCTCGATCACCCAGGCGAAGGGAACCAGGGCGGTCTCCTCCTCGCCTTCGAGATCGATGCAGATGTTGTCGTCTTCGACGCCGGCAAGGATGCCCTTGAAGCGCTTGCGGCCGTCGGCCAGGCGGTCTAGCTCCAGCCGGGCCTCCAGGCCTTCGTAGGTTTCGAAGTCCTTCAGACGGGTCAGCGGCCGGTCGATGCCAGGGCTGGAGACCTCCAGGACATATTCGCCGCTGATCGGATCATCGACGTCCAGCAGTTCGGACACGGCGCGCGACAGGCGGGCGCAGTCCTCGACGTTCATGTCGCCGTCAGGACGCTCGGCCATGATCTGCAGGCGACGCTGCTCCTTGCCCGCCATCAGGCGAAGGCGGACGATCTCGTAGCCGACCGCTTCAGCGATCGGGTCGAGCAGCTCGACGAGCTGGCGGTCTTCAGCGGTTTTCCCGCGCAAAGCTTGACCTCTTTCAGCCAACAAAAAAGCGGCGGGCTTTCGCCGCCGCTCGAAGGCGCTATCCAGCGCTATCGGACGATGTTGCGCAGACTATAGCGCTGTAGAGCGGAGAGCGCAAATCCATCGTCCGGCGTCGATTTGCGGCTTGCGCCCCCGCGGGGGGCGGGATCACAAGACGGCGCGATGCTGAACGATCCCATCTTCTACGCCGTGGCCGTGCCGGCCGTGATCATTCTTGGCCTGGCCAAGGGCGGCTTCGCGGGCGTGGGCGTGGTGGCCGTGCCGCTGATGACCCTGATCATGCCGCCGGTCCAGGCGGCGTCGATCATCTTGCCGATCCTGCTGGTGCAGGACGTGGTTGGGGTCTGGGCCTTCCGCAAGACGGTGGAGTTCAAGCTGCTGAAGCTGCTGCTGCCCAGCGCGGCGGTGGGCATCTTCCTGGGTTTCGCCCTGGCCGCCTTCGTCTCGTCGGCGGCGGTGGAGCTGGCCGTAGGCGCGGTGTCGATCGTCTTCGCCCTGCAGCGTCTGTGGGCCGAACGGGCGGTGAAGGCGGCGGATCAGGTTCAGGGCAAGCCGTCCTCGCCGATCCTGGGCGCGATCTGCGGCGCGGCCTCGGGCTTCACCAGCCAGATCGCCCATGCGGGCGGGCCGCCGTTCCAGATGTATGTCCTGCCCAAGCGTCTGCCCCGTGACCTGTTCATCGGCACCAGCGCCGTGTTTTTCGCCGTCGTGAACTGGATGAAGGTCCCGGCCTATTTGGCCTTGGGCCAGATCAACCGGGAGAGCCTGGCGGCGGCCGGGGTGCTTCTGCCCTTCGCGGTGGCCTCGACATGGGCCGGCGTCGTACTGGTGCGCAAGGTGCCGGCGGAAGGTTTCTACCGCTTCATCTACGTCCTGCTGGTGGTGGTCGGCGCCAAGCTGGTCTGGGACGGCGCTGCCGGCCTGCTCTAGGCCAGGGACACCCTAGGTCAGGGAGCGGCAGAACGCCTCCGTCGCCTCATCTGCGGGGAACATGCATTCGATGCGCAACCCTTCGATGGTCACGTCCTGCGACGTGCCGAAGGTTGTCAGGGTCGAAAAGAAGCGCAGCTCCAGATCATCCTTGCGAAACACCGTGGTGATCACCGGCAGCGGAGTCGCGCCCAGCTCCCGGCGACGCCAGTCCTGCGGCACGTCCGGATAGGCCAGAATCTCGGCCAGCAGCGCCCGGACGCGCAGGTCGGACGGGGCGGCGGCCGCTTCGTGATGCAGGTGACGGATCAGGTCGCCAGCCACCTCTTCCCAGTTGGCCAGGAGGGGACGCATGTCGGCGGGGTCGAAAACCTGACGCAGGATATTGCCGTGGGTGGGGCCGCCCGGTTTCAGCGCGCCGAACACCCGCTCCATCGCCGGATTGACCATCAGCACGTCCCAGTGACGGTCGATGACAAAGGCGGGGAACGGCTCCTGCTGGCGGATGATGAACTCCACCGCCCGGCGCAGCAGCGCCATCTCGGGCGCGGACAGGTCGGTCTGCCGGTATTTCGGCGCATAGCCAGCCGCGACCAGCAGGGTATTGCGTTCGCGCAGGGGCATCTCCAGGGCGTCGGCCAGCTGCTCCACCAGATCCCGGCCGGGCTGGGACTTGCCGGTCTCCACCCAGCTCAAATGCCGGGAGGAGACGTTGGCCTCCAGCGCCAGGTCAAGCTGGCTCATCCGCCGGGCGGCGCGCCACTCCCGCAGCAGATCGCCGACACGGCTGGCGGCGGATGACGGCGCGGGCTTTCGGACGGCGTTGGATCGCATGTCGCCGACCATACAACGCGGCCGAAGCGAGGCCATGACCTGAGACGTCATTGAAATGGAGACCCGGGGATATCTCGAACTTATCCGCCCCCTCCCGAACCTCGCCTACTCTTTCCCGGTCTTCATCACACGGAAGGGCGCTCGGCCAGCGCCGGCCGTGGCGGGGATGCGGTCGAGCGGGAAGCGCTCCGCCGGGCGCGTTGCTGATCATGATGCCCGCAAGGGTTCGTCATTTGCAGCCTCCGTCTCAATCGGCACGTCCGCCCTTGGTTCGCCAGGTCCAGTTCGGACGGTGACAGGACGCCCTCGGATGTCGCGACAGGCGTGGAACCCCGGCGTCCACGCGGTCCGGGACCTCCTGGCTGGAGGAGGCCCGCCCGTCAGGGCCTTTGCTCGGAGATCTGTAAGTCCTCCGAGGAGCCCCCAGACACGATCGCGCGGAGCGGAAAGACCTTCGTCGAACCGGCGCCTCCAAACACCCATCGCCTGACGCAGGTCAGGCCGCTCCGCCGCCCTTCCAACCTTTCGGGTTCAGGTCCG
>CAJYMH010000030.1 GCA_913776195.1 uncultured Caulobacter sp. | reverse complement strand
CACCCTGATGGAGCGGCTGGTGGCCTATGTGGGCTACACTCCGCTGGAGAACGTCGCCGGCGCCCCGGCCATGAGCGTGCCCTTGCACTGGACGCCGGATGGCCTGCCCGTGGGCGTGCAGTTCGCGGCCAAGGCCGGCGACGAGAAGACCCTGTTCGAACTGGCCTATGAGCTCGAGCGCGCCCACCCCTGGGCGCAACGACGCCCGCCGGTCCACGCCTAGGCGGTCAATCCATCCCCTGCCCGCGTGCCCGGATGTCCTTGAGGATATCTTCGACGACCTGAAAGTCGATCTTGTCGGGACGGCTGTAGCGCACGCAGCCCTTGCCGCAGTCGATTCCGACAAGCCGGTCCTTGAACCGCTCGACGGCGACCGAACCGGCATAGAAGGCGATGTGCCGCTTCTGGCTGTTGAACGCCACGGAGGGGTCACGCCCCTCCAGGCTGTAGCCCGGCATGCCCCAGGCCATCTTCTCCTCGTAGCCATCGAGGACGTCACGGCAGAGATCGCGCAGGCGCCGCAGGGCCGGCAGACGATCGGGTTCGATCGTCTGCATGTAGTCGTCGACGGTCGCCGCCTTCGACTGCACCATGGGATCAGCCCTCCACGAACACCTTCTTCAGTTCGTTCTTCAGGATCTTGCCGTTGGCGTTGCGCGGCAAGGTCTCATGCCAGAACACCACCTTCACCGGCACCTTGAACGCCGCTAGGCGGTCGGCCACGAAGGCGCGCAGTTCGGTCTCGGTGGCTTGGGCGTCCGGCTTAAGGGTCACCACCGCCGCAGGCTCCTCGCCCAGGCTCTTGTGGGGAATGCCGACCAGAGCGGCATCCATCACCGCCGGATGGTCATAGAGAACGTTCTCGACCTCGATGCAGTAGATGTTCTCGCCGCCGCGGATCAGCATGTCCTTGGCCCGGTCGATGATGAAGCAGAACCCTTCGTCATCCAGGCGCGCCAAGTCGCCGGTCTTCACCCAGCCATCGACGAAGGTTTGGGCGGTTGCTTCAGGCTTGTTCCAGTAGCCCTTCACAACCTGCGGACCCTTGCACCACAACTCACCCACCTCGCCGATCGGCAACTCGCGATCGCCTTCGAGGCTCATGATCTTGAGGTCGGTCACCGGCACGGCCGGACCGCAGCTCTCAGGACGATGCTCATAGTCCTCAGCCGAGTTGCTGGTCGCGGTGGCCGAGGTTTCGGTCATGCCCCAGCCATTGCCCGGCAGGGATTTGGGCCACAGCTCCTTGATCTTGCGGACCAACTCCGGCGCCGAGGGCGCGCCGCCGTAGGCCACCGTCTCGATGGACGACAGGTCATACTTCTCGCGGGCCGGATGCTCGATGATCTGCCAAGCGATGGTGGGCACGCCGCCGATCTGGGTGATCTTTTCGCGCTCGATCACCTGCATGGCCTTTTCCGGATCCCACTTGCGCATCATCACCAGCTTGGCGCCGGCGAAAAGAGAGGGATTCAGCACAGCGAAGCAGCCGGTGGCGTGGAAGAACGGCACCGAGATCAGGGACGCCTTCTGCGGCGCCATCGGATCGGGCGCGGGGGGCGCTTCGCCGCGACGCAGGAACGATCGCGCGCCGGAGCAAAGAGCCGCGATGATGTTGGAGTTGATGTTGCGATGAGTAGCCAGGGCGCCCTTTGGCTTTCCCGTTGTGCCGGAGGTATAGAAGATCGTCGCATCGTCATCCGGCTGGATGTCGATCGTCGGCAGCGGCGCGTCAGGCAGGTTCGCCCAATCGTTAGGTCCGCCGATCTTCGTCTCCAGCTTGCAAACGTAGGGATGGGTGACCTCGTCCACCTCCCGGCTGACATAGACGCGCTTCAATTCCGGACAGTTGGGCAGATGTTCGGCAAGACGCTCGAACCTCTCGGCGTCAGCGATCAGGACCTTGGCCCCGGAATCGGTCAGCCCGTATTCCAGCTCCGGCCCCGTCCACCAGGCGTTCAGCGGCGTGACGATCGCGCCGATGGACATGCCAGCGTAGAACGCCACCGGCCATTCCGGCAGGTTGCGCATCACCAGGGCGATCCGATCCCCCTTCTGCACGCCGAAGGATTGCAGCTCGGCCGCGAAGGCGGCGACAGCGCGATAGAACGCCTCGAACGTGACCCGCTCGTCCTCGTGCACCAGAAACACCTTCTGGGCGTGGGCGCGGCCGATCTCGACCACGGTGCGCAAGGTCGGCGGAGCGTTCTTCCAAACCCGGGTCATCACGCCCCGGATTTCGATCTCATCCATTTCGCAGGGCGTGCCCGGCGCCGTGATCATGGCGAAGGCCTGCTTCACCGACATGGCGGGCCAAGGTTGAGCAGCGGCTGCGGTCGCGGCCTGGGTCATCATGCACTCCCGGTAAGTCTGCGCTTCTATCGAGCGCCTCGCCGCACAGAAAACACCGCCGGGCGCGCGATGTAAACGACCGTTTGACCCTTACCGATCATTGATAAGTTAGGAAACGTTGCTGGCTGTAAATGCAAAGGGCGGCGACTGATCACCAGCCGCCGCCCTTACATCACGTCGCGCCTATGAAGGGCGTCAGCCGACCGCCTGAAGACGCGTCAGGGCGGCTTCCAGCTTGGCCTTGGCGGCCTCCGCGGCGGCCAGGCGTTCGCGGTTCTCCTCGACCACCTCGGGCTTGGCCCGGGCGATGAAGTCGGCGTTGTCCAGCTTCTTGGCCGTGCGCTCGATGTCGGACACGTGGTTGGCGATCTCCTTGCCGAGACGCGCCTTCTCCGCCGCCAGATCGATGAACTCCGCCACCGGCAGGGCCAGTGTCGCACCCTCGACCACGAAGGGGATGGCCCCCTCGGGCGCGGTCGCATCGAACTTCACGCCCGAAACGCGAAGGGTCTGGGCGATGACGGCGGCATTGGACTGGAAGGCGGCCCGCTGGGCGTCGCTGGCTTCCAGAACCAGAAGCGGCGGTTTGGCCGACGGCGGCACGTTCAGTTCGGCGCGGACCGAGCGGCCGTCGCTGACGGCGGCCACGATCAGGCCGATCTCCGCCTCGGCGGCGGTGTCGATGTAGGACGCCGGCAGATCAGGCCATTTGGCGGTGATCAGCATGCCGTCGCGGGGATGGCCAAACTCGGCGGTCTTGCCCCACAGTTCCTCGGTGATGAACGGCATCACCGGGTGCAGCAGCTTGAGGCACACATCCAGGGCCCAGGCCGCGGTGGCGCGGGTCTCGGTCTTGGCCGCCTGATCGTCGCCGTTCAGGATCGGCTTGGCCAGCTCCAGATACCAGTCGCAGAACACGTTCCAGACGAAGCGGTACAGCGCGCCAGCCGCCTCGTCGAAGGCCGCGGCCTCCAGCGCCTTGGTCACCTCGGCGGCGGTCTTGGCCGTCTCCCCGCGGATCCACTTGTTGATCGTCTGGGTCACGGCGGCGGGGTCGAAGCCCTCCACCCGGACGCATTCGTTCATCTGGGCGAAGCGCGCCGCGTTCCACAGCTTGGTGCCGAAGTTGCGGTAGCCCTCGATGCGCTGGCGCGACAGCTTGATGTCGCGCGCCTGGCCCGACATCGCCGTCAGGGTGAAGCGCATGGCATCGCAGCCCAGGTCGTCGATGATCTCCAGGGGGTCGATGACGTTCCCCTTGGACTTGCTCATCTTCTGGCCCTTCTCGTCACGGACCAGGGCGTTGATGACCACGCGCTTGAACGGCGTCTCGCCGGTGAAATGCAGGCCCATCATCATCATCCGGGCGACCCAGAAGAAGATGATGTCGAAGCCGGTGACCAAGGTGTGGGTCGGATAGAACCGCGCCACGTCCGAGGTCTTCTGAGGCCAGCCCATGGTTGAGAACGGCCACAGACCGGATGAGAACCAGGTGTCCAGGACGTCTTCGTCCTGAGTTAGCGGCCTGCCTCCGGCGGCAGCACGGGCGGCTTCCTCCGTCTCCTCGACGTAGATGCCGCCTTCGTCATCATACCAGGCCGGGATTCGATGGCCCCACCACAGCTGGCGCGACACGCACCACGGCTCGATATTCCGCATCCACTCGAAGTAGGTCTTCTCCCAGTTCTTGGGTTCGAAGACGGTGTCGCCGTTCTCCACCGCCGCGATGGCCGGCTTGGCCAGGGTCGCGGCGTCGACGTACCACTGGTCCGTCAGCCACGGCTCGATGACCACGCCCGAACGGTCGCCATGCGGGACCATGTGGCGGGTCTTCTCGATCTCGCGCAGCCAGCCCTCTTCCTCGGCCCGGGCCACGATGACCTTGCGGGCGGCGAAGCGGTCCATGCCGACATAGTCGGCGGGCGCCGGCTCGCTGATGCGGCCATAGGCGTCCATGATGTTGATCGCCTCCAGCCCGGCGCGCTTGCCGACCTGGAAGTCGTTGAAGTCGTGGGCGGGCGTGATCTTGACCGCGCCGGAGCCCTTGGTCGGGTCGGCGTAGTCGTCGGCGACGATTGGGATGCGGCGGCCGGTGATCGGCAGGATCACTTCCTTGCCGACCAGGACCTTATAGCGCTCGTCATCCGGATGCACGGCGATGCCGGTGTCGCCCAGCATGGTCTCCGGACGGGTCGTGGCGACCACGATGAAGTCGCGGGTCTCGAACTCGATCGGCTTGCCCTCTTCATCGAAGGCGACCGGGTGTTCGTAGGTGACGCCGCCGTCCAGCTTGTAGGCGAAGTGCCAATAGTGGCCGTCCACCTCCTTCTGCTCGACCTCGAGGTCCGAGATCGCCGTCTGGAAGTGCGGGTCCCAGTTCACCAGCCGCTTGTCGCGGTAGATCAGGCCTTCCTTGTAGAGCTGGACGAACACCTTGCGGACGGCGGCCGACAGGCCCTCGTCCAGGGTGAAGCGCTCACGGCTCCAGTCGCAGGAGGCGCCCAGGCGGCGCAGCTGGTTCTGAATCGAACCGGCGCTCTCAGCCTTCCACTGCCACACCTTCTCGACGAAGGCGTCGCGGCCCATGTCGCGGCGGCTCACATTGCCGGCGGCGGCCAGCTGGCGCTCCACCACCATCTGGGTGGCGATGCCCGCGTGATCGGTGCCCGGCAGCCACAGGGCGGCTTTGCCGCGCATCCGGTGGAAGCGCGTCAGCACGTCCTGCAGCGTGTTGTTCAGCGCGTGCCCGATGTGCAGCGAACCGGTGACGTTCGGCGGCGGGATGACGATGCTGAACGGCTCCGCGTTCGGGTCGTCCGTAGGCTTGAAGGCGCCGGACGCCTCCCAGGCTTCGTACAGGCGCGGTTCGACGGTCTTGGGATCGAAGGTTTTTTCAAGCATGGCGATGAATTGGATTTCCAGCCGCGCCCTATAGCAGGAAAGGCGGCCTAGGCGTCAGTTTGTCTGGCGAAAATGAAAAACGCCGCGACGGCGGACCGTCGCGGCGCTTGATCTTGAGCGGAGGCGGCGGTCAGCCCGCGCGTTGCCGGGCGATGCGTTCCACTTCCTGGGCTACCTGCGCCTCGACGATGCGCGGCAGGTTGTCGTCCAGCCACACCTTGAGCATCGGGCGGAGCATCTCGCGGACCACGTCCTCGAGCGTGCGGCCTTCCTTCGGCATGGTGATGGCGGCCGACAGGCTGGTGAAAGCCGAGGCGGCGGCAGCGGCGGCGTGGTCGCCCACCAGACGCTCGGTATCGCTGACGGGCGGCAGCTCGGGCTCGGGCGCGGCGGCGGCGGACGGCGTGTAGACATCGAGGTCGCCGTGGCTCTCCACCGGCGCGTCGAGCGGCTCGGTCAGCTCCAGCACGTCCTCGCCGCCTGCGTCATCGTCGGCAGACGTATCAGGCGTATATTCCTCGTAGGAGGATTCCTCGGCGACCGCCTCCGGAGCCGCTTCAGCCGCCCCCTCCTCAGCCGGCGCGTCATCTTCGGAGATGATGCGGCGGATGGAGGCGAGGATTTCCTCCATCGTCGGTTCTTGAGCTGCGTCGGACATAAGCGGGCCGTCTCTATTGGCGGTGCGATTCCGCCGGAGCCTAGCCTGCATCCCGACAAAGTGGAAACCGCTTTGACGACAGGTTCGTGGAGCCCCGAGAACTCACCGCGCCCTTGTTCGGCCCCGCCTGGCCCTAAACGCAGCAAGGGCAGGCCCCGCGGTCGCGGAGCCTGCCCTCGCGTTCACCATGACTGCTTCACTATGAAGCGGCCAAGCTTGTTACTTAGCGGTGGCGATCGGCGTGTCTGTGGGCGCCGGCGCGATGGTCGGAGCGCCGATCCGGTCAACGCCGGCGACCAGCGAATCCCACGGCATGGCGAAGCTGCCCTTCACCTTGTTGAAGTTCGAGGTCGGGTCATAAACGGGCACGTCCGAGGCCAGGGCCCGAGCCTCCAGTCGACCGGACGAGGCCAGTACGTTAGCTGCGGCCACGTACTCGTCACGACGAGCGTTGACCAGGGCCAACTCAGCGTTGCGCAGGTCCTGCTCGGCGATCAGCACGTCCAGCGTGGTGCGCAGGCCCACCTGATTCTCCTGACGCACGCCTTCGAAGGCGATGCGGGCGGCGCGGACCTGCTCCTCATTCGAGGCCAGATTGGCGCGGGCGCCCAACAGTTGGTTCCAGGAGGTCGAGACCTGCTGCATCACCTGGCGGCGGGCGCCTTCGATGGCGATGCGGTCGGCGTTGTTGCGCTCCACCGCCGCGCGGATGCGCGAGGTCGTCAGACCGCCGGTAAAGATCGGCACGCTCGCCGTGGCGCCCACGCGGATGGCGCGGTCGTACTCGTCCAGATGGAAAGGCTCGATATGGCCGGTGTAGCCCAGTGTGCCGGACAGACCCACGGTCGGCCGCGTGGCCGCCTTCGCCGACGCGATGCGGGCGCGGCTGGCCTGCTCGGTGAAGTCGGCGGCCAGGATTTGCGGGTTCTGCTGTTCAGCCGCCTCGAAGGCCTGATCGACGGTAGCCGGCAGGATTTCGGCTAGCGACGGCTCGGCGGCGAGATCCGTAGGGTTCTGGCCGACCACGGCGGCGTAGGTGGCGCGACTTACGGCCAGCTGGGCCTGGGCGGACGCCAGGCCGGCGCGGGCCGCTGCGAGGCGCGCCTGCGACTGGGCCACGTCAGTGCGGGTGATTTCTCCGACCTCGAAGCGGGCGTTCGATTCGTCGAGCTGACGCTGTAGGACCGAGACGCTTTCCTGGCTGATGCGAAGGCGCTCCTGGTCGCGGCGCACGTCCACATAGGCCTGCATGACCGACGTCAGCACAGTCTGCTCCACCGAGCGCAGGCCCTGGCGGCCAGCGTTCACGTCCGCTTCGGCGGCGGTGACTTCAGAGCTGACACGGCCGCCGGTGTAGAGCGGCTGGGTGACCGACAACTGCGCCGAGCCGGTGTTGTTCTCGGACGAACCGCCCACCGTCACGTCGGGGATGCCGTCGCCGTTGGTGTCGATCGCGCCGGGGCTGCCCGGCTTGATGTGGCTGTAGTTGGCGCCCAGCGTTCCATTGATGGTCGGACGATAGCCCGTACGGGCCTGGACGTAGTTCTCGTCGAGGGCCCGCTGCGTGGCGCGTCGCGCCTGCAAGGTCGGGTTGGTCTGGTAGGCGAGAGCGATCGCCTCCGACAGGGTCTCAGCGTGGGCTGTCCCGGCCCCCGCCATCAGACCGATACTGCAAGCGGCGGCCAGCAAACCCGCACGGCTAGTGAACATCCCCGTCCATCCTCGAAAGAAGCGCGCTCGGCGCCCGTATATGAGCGCCGTTTAGACCCCAGCATGAGCCCGGGCCAGTTAAGCTTTTTTCACACGCGGAGGCTGAACGTATGTCGCCGCTGAAAAGCGGCCGCTCAGATTCAGAAGGCGAACTTGGCTTCCGGCTCGAAGCCGGCCAGCAGCGGCGCGGCCGAATCGAACATCACCCGGCGGCCCACGCCGTCGGCGGCGCGGACATAGAGGGTGGCGCGGCCCACGGGACCGGCGCGTTCGACGACGCCCAGACGCCCGCCGACGGCCAAGGCCGCGGTCCAGCTGCCAGGAACCTGCGAGACCCCGCCTTCGACGACGATCACGTCATAGGGCCCGCCCGACACGGCCGTAAGATCGCCTTCAGCGATGTGAGTCACCGAAAGGCCCATGTTCTCCAGCACGGCGCCGGCATAGGGCGCGGCGATGGCCAAGGCCTTCTCGCCCGCCTGCGGATGCAGGGCCTGCAGAAGCTTGGAGACGTCGCGAGGACGCAGCAGCCAACGGCCGGGCGCGTACTGCACCTCCAGGTCGGCATAGGCGCGGAACGCCTGGTCCGCCGGCACGCAGGCCTCGCGCGGGGTCGCACGCAGGGCGTCCTGCAACGCGAAATCGGTGACGTCGTTAACGCGGATCTGGCTGTCGACCATGTTGATCCGGGCTGCCGCGAAGTCGGAGCTCATCTATCCCTCTGGGCCCGCGATGAAAATTCGCTGCGCTTATAGGTCCGCCCGTCGCCGACGCCAAGCGATCTGAAGGCTTTGATTGCAACCGCTCCGCCCTTCTGATAGCGATCCGCCCTCTTCGGCGGCCCCCTTCGGGCGCCGAGGCGGCCTGATGGCGGAGTGGTGACGCAGCGGACTGCAAATCCGTGCACCCGGGTTCGATTCCCGGTCAGGCCTCCAAACTTCTGAACACCAAGAACGGCGCCGGCGCTTTTCGGCGTGACGGCGGCATGCTCCCCTACGGACATGAGAGCGCTCGCCTTAGCCCTGCTTCTTTCACTTACCGTCGTCAGCGCAGCCTCGTCGGCCCCGCAGAAGCCGGACGTGATCTATGTGCCGACGCCGCAGTCGGTAGTCGACGCCATGCTCGATATGGCCAAGGTCGCGCCGGGCGACATTCTCTATGACCTCGGGTCTGGCGACGGACGGATCCCCATCACCGCCGCCAAGCGTTTCGGCGTCCGGTCGGTCGGGATCGAAATCGACGCGGCCCTGGTTCGCCAAGCCTCACGCGAAGCGCGACGCCAGCGGGTCGACCAGCTAGCCAGCTTCCGCAAGGCCGACCTGTTCGCCACCGACCTGAGCGAGGCCACAGTCGTTACGCTCTATCTGCTCGATACGGTGAATCTACGCCTGCGGCCGAAGCTGCTGAGCGAGCTGAAGCCGGGCGTGCGCGTGGTCAGCCACGCCTTTCACATGGGGGACTGGACGCCCGATGAGGTACGCGAGGTTGATGGCAACATGATCTACATGTGGACCATCCCGTCACACTGAAGACACGCAATCTGCGCCAATTTTGCAACGCACAAGATGAATGCGCCGGCGCGCCCTTTAGCCCCCTGACGTAAGGGCGCCGAAAAGCCCATATCCCCGTCCAGACAGGGATCACCATGGACGCGCTTCTCAATCCGCTCGGCGACTTCATCTCACGGCATCATGCGTGGGCTGGCGCCGTGCTTGGCGTGATCACCTTTGTCGAATCCCTGGTCTTTATCGGCGCCTTTGTTCCGGCCACCGCCCTAATGGTGATCGCGGGCGGGCTGGTCGCGGCCGGCGTGCTCGATCCCGCCTCGGTTCTGCTGTGGTGCGTGGCCGGCGCGGTGATGGGTGACGCGGTGTCCTATCAGCTCGGCCGGCGCTGGGGTCCCAGCGCTCTGCGCCGTCCAGAGTTCAAGCCGCATCGGCGGGTCATCGCGCGCACGCGCCTGTTCTTCCGCCGCTATGGCCCGATCTCGATCTTCATCGGCCGGTTCTTCGGCCCGCTGCGCGCCTTCATCCCGCTGGTCGCCGGCATGATGTTGATGAAGAGCCGTCGCTTCCAGATCGCCAACGTGGTCTCGGCCATCCTGTGGGTGCCGATCATGTTGGCGCCGGGGTATTTCGCCGCCCTGGGCCTGGCCCGGCTGGAGGCGTTGGGTGAGGCCGACCTGCTTACCCTGCTGATCGTGGGCGGTCTGTTGACGGCCGTGGCCGTGGTGGTCGGCTGGCGCATCATCGCCCGCCGCATGGCGCGCACGAACCTGCCCCTGCGTACGGCGCGCAGCCGGGCCTGAAAACTTTCTGCCGATCCTGCGGTCAAGCTTGGAACGCTTCGCGGCGCCGGGCTTTTTTAGTCATGTCCCCGCGCGGAAATATCCAAAGGGGGAACAGACCGGTCGGTGAGCACCTTACGCCCCCCCGACGAGACGCTCCCGGCCGGTCACCTTCCCTTTCCTCACATTGAACCATCCCACGCCGCCGGCGTTCGCTTGGCGTCTCGGCGTGAAGGCGTCGCTTATTGGGAAGCTTCCATGCGCATCGCCATGCTCGCGCCGATATCCTGGCGCACGCCGCCGCGTCAGTATGGCCCGTGGGAGCTGGCCACCAGTCTGCTGACCGAGGGGCTGGTCGCGCGCGGCGTGGATGTCACCCTGTTCGCTACCGGCGACAGCCTGACCGCCGGCAAGCTGGAATGGGTCGTCCCCCGCCCATATTCCGAAACCCCCGTGGACGTGAAGGTGGCCGAGACCCTGCACGTCGCCAACGTCTTCGAAAGGGCCGGCGAGTTCGACATCATCCATAACCAGGCGGACTTCGTGCCCCTGGCCTTCTCCCGCCTGACACCGACCCCGATGGTCACCACCATCCATGGGTTCTCGTCCGAGGCCATCGTTGAGGTCTACGCCCGCTATGACGACGCTGGGGCCTACGTCTCGATCAGCGACGCCAATCGCCACCCGGCCCTCAGCTACGCCGCCACCGTACATCATGGCGTTCATCTGGACGACTTCCCGTTCGACGCGCAGGGAACCGACGACCTGCTGTTCTTCGGCCGCATCCACCCGGACAAGGGCGCGGCCGAGGCGGTCGAGCTGGCGCGCCGCACGGGCCGCGCCATGACCATGGCCGGGATCGTCCAGGACCAAGGGTATTTCGAACGCGACGTGGCGCCCGGGATCGACGGCGAACGCATCCGCTTCATCGGCGCCGTGGGCGGGGTGGAGCGCGCTCGCACCTTGGGCCGGGCTCGCGCCCTGCTGCACCTTATCAACTTCGATGAGCCGTTCGGCCTCAGCGTCATCGAGGCCATGGCCTGCGGCACGCCGGTCATCGCCATGAATCGCGGCTCCATGCCCGAACTCATCGATCATGGAATCACCGGCTTTCTGGTCGATTCGCTGGACGAGGCGGCCGACGCCCTGGCTCGGATCGACGCCATCGACCGCGCCGCCTGCCGCGCGGCCGTGGAGGCCCGCTTCACGGTCGACCGGATGGTGGATGGGTATCTGGATGTCTATCGCAAGCTGCTGAACCCCGGCGCTGCGGCCATTAATCGGCGGTTAACCGCGTCGGTCTGAGCTGGGCTCGTCTTCTTGAAGACACCCACCAATCTGAACTTTCCACAGCTCGGTTCGCGCCGAGCTGTTTTTCTTTCGAAGAAGTGTTGCGCCCCCCGCCGCCGGAGGCTATAGCCCCCACCTCTTCTGAGACACCTGATCCGCGGTAGCTCAGTGGTAGAGCAGCCGGCTGTTAACCGGCTGGTCGTAGGTTCGAATCCTACCCGCGGAGCCAGGTTTCAGAACGCCGTCAATCGGCGCTGATCCCTGACAATTTGAGACGCACTTCTGACCGCGACATAGCCGTCGCCGGCGCGAATCGCCTCGCTGCTCATCATAGTTTGGATGAGGCATCCGACGACCGAGGCCGTCGGATGCCGGATCGTCCGCCTACCAGACCCCGGTGTTCGGCATGGACGCCCACGGCTCGGCCGGCGCCAAGTTCTCGCCCTTCTGGAGCAGCTCGATGGAGATGCCGTCGGGCGAGCGGACAAAGGCCATGTGCCCGTCACGCGGCGGGCGGTTGATCGTCACGCCCTTGTCCATCAGGTGCTGACACAGAGCGTAGATATCGTCCACGCGATAGGCCAGGTGGCCGAAGTTGCGGCCGCCGCCATAGTCCTCTGTGTCCCAGTTGTAGGTCAGCTCGACGAGCGGGCTCTTGCCTTCCTTGACCTTGTCCATGTCGCCGGGCGCGGCCAGGAAAACCAGGGTGAAGCGACCCTTCTCATGGTCGGTTCGATAGGCTTCGACCAGACCGAGACCGTCGCAGTAGAAGGCCAGCGCCGCGTCGAGGTCCTTAACCCGGACCATGGTGTGCAGATACTCCATCGCGCGCTCCTCTTCGCTAGGCCTGAGGCGCCTCTGATAGCGCGCCGTCGCGCGTCTGGCGACGCCACAGGGCCGCGTATTCGCCGCCGGCCGCCAACAAGGTCGCGTGATCTCCCCGCTCGACAATCCGGCCGCGTCGCAGGACCAGGATCTGGTCGGCATCGACGATGGTCGACAGGCGATGCGCCACCACCAGGGTCGTGCGCCCCTGACGGGCCTTCCTCAGGGTTTCCTGGATGGCCGCCTCGGTGCGGCTGTCCAGGGCGCTGGTCGCCTCGTCCAGGATCAACACCCGCGGCTCCGCCAGCAGGGCGCGAGCGATGCCCACGCGCTGTCGCTCGCCGCCGGACAGCTTCAGGCCGCGCTCCCCCACCTTTGTAGCCATGCCTTCCGGCAGGGCCTCGATGAAGCCGCCCAGCTCCGCCGAGCGAGCCGCCGCCCAGATCTCGTCCTCGGTGGCGTCCGGCCGAGCGAAGCCGATGTTGGCCGCCAGGGTGTCGTTGAACAGCGCCACGTCCTGCGGCACCAGGGCCACCGCGCCACGCAGGGCCGCCTGCTTCAAATGCCGCAGGTCCGCGCCGTCCAGCAGCACCCGGCCGCTTTGCGGGTCGATAAGGCGCAGGGCGAGCCGAACCAGCGTCGTCTTGCCCGCTCCCGACGGCCCGACCAAGGCCGTGGTCGTTCCCGGCGCGGCGGTGAAGCTGACATCGGTTATCCCCTCAGATCGCGCACCGTGGCGGAAGGAGACCTCCTCGAACGTCACCGCCCCGCCCCGGCTGTCGCAGGGCGGCAGGGGCACAGCGTCCGCCGCCTCCGCAACCTCCGGCTTCTGCCGACGCAGGTCCATCATCGCCTCCATGTCGATGAAGGCCTGACGGATCTCGCGATAGGCGAAGCCCAGAATGTTCAGCGGGTTGTAGAGATTGATGAGGATCAGAATCGACGCGGTGACGTCTCCAGGACCGATACGCCCTGCCGCGACCTCCGCGCCCGCCAGCACGGCCATGACGCCCAGACCCAGGCTCAGAATCGCCGACTGGGCCACATTCAGCAGGCTGAGCGAGGTCGTGGATTTCACCTGCGCCCGTGCGTAGGCGCGCATGGCGTGCTCATAGCCAGCCGCAGCGCGGCTCTCGGCCCCGAAGGCCTTCACCGTCTCGTAGTTCAGCAACGCGTCCACCGCCCGGCCCGCCGCCTCGCTGTCGGCTTCGTTCAACTCCCGCCGATGCTCGATCCGCCAGTTGGAGATGCTGAGCGTGATCCACGCATAGATCGCCACCGTCCCCACCGCCGTCAGGGCGAAGCGCCAGTCGAACGCCTTGGCCAGCACCACTGCGGCCATGATCAGCTCCAGCACCGTTGGGCCGATGTTGAACACCAGGAACCTGACCAGAAAATCCATGGACCGCGCGCCCCGGTCGATGGTCCGCGACAGGGCGCCGGTGCGCTTGGTCTGATGGAAATCGATAGACAGCGACAGGGCGTGGGCGAAGGTCTCGGTCGCCGCCCTCGCCTGAGCCGCCTGAGCCACAGGTGTGAAGATCGCGTCCCGCGCTTGCGGCGCGGCATAGCTCAGGAAGCGTATCAGCGCCCAACCCAGCGCGAGCCCTGCGAACGCGAAGGTGACGGTCGCAACCGCCCCCTGGCCGGCGGTCAGCCGGTTCACCGCCGCGCCGAGCAGCAGCGGCCCGACCACCCCTAGCGCCTTGCCGACGATAGTCAGGAACAGGGCCGAGGTCAGTCGCCACCTCAGCCCCGGCGTATCCGAAGCCAGAAGCAGCCGGCCCAGGTCCGCAAGGGCGGTCAGGGGCTTGGCCTTGATCGACGGCTCAGGGCTGGCGTCACGCCGGCGAGACGCCGCGGCGGCGCGAAGACTCAAGCGCCATCCTCCATAACCACGGTGGTCTGCACGCCGCCGGCCGGAGTCATCCAGTCGATACGCCAGCCTCGCGAGGCGCGCTCGCCCTGGAACGGACCGGATTGCAACGGACCGACGCTGGCAATGGAGACCCGGGCTGAGTCTTCTCCGCCCTGGCCGGCCGCCACGATCTCGTAGGCGCCCGGCTCCAACGGCCGACTGAGGGGCAGGTTGAAGCGACCCTTGCCGTCCGCCTCGCCCTGCCCGCGTGTGACGCCATCGACGCGCAGCTCCAGCGGTGTATCAGCCACGGCGAGGCCGGAGATCACGGCTCCGCCCTCCTGATCATAGTCGACCGCCAGGATGCGGGGCTTTGCGCCAGCTCCGGCGACCACATCAGCCCCCGCTCCCGCGCGCAGCATCGCCGCCGCGCCGGTAGGGGTGATCAGCACATACCCCTCGGCCTGCACCGTGCGGTCGTTCTGGGTCATGGACAGGCCAAACAGACGAGGCTGATCCGCGCGCGGGACTGTGACGCTCCAGGCGCCCTTGGCGTCAGCGGTGGCGAACAGCGTCTCGCCCGTGGGGGCGCCTAGACGCACGCGAGCGCCCGCAGCCGCCTTGCCGGAAAGTCGCAGTCCAGCGGCGATTGATTCGGCGGCGGTCAGGGCCGGCGGCGCCATGTATGCGGCTTCCGCCGCATCCGGCGCCGGCGGCGGAGCCGGCGTATTCCAGGCCGCCGTACGCTCGCGTCCGCAGGCGGTCAGGGCCAATGCGCCCGCCACGACGGCCGACGTCCAGAGCATCCTTCCAACCCGATTCACGCGCGCTCCTTGCAACCTTGCCGCCGACAGCCGATGTTGGTTGTCACACGATCACAGCCAGATCGTGATCAAAAGACGCGCCTTCAAGCGCGCCCAACGTTCTTTCCTGGAGTGACCGACCATGTCGCACGAGTCCAGGCGTCTGGATTCGGTCTGCGTCTATTGCGGGTCCTCCGACGCCGTTGATCCCCGATTGCTGGAAGACGCCGCTGAAGTGGGCCGCGAGTTCGCCCGCGCCGGCATTCGCCTGGTCTATGGCGGCGGCGGCGTCGGCCTGATGGGCGCCAGCGCCGGAGCCGCGCACGACGCCGGCGGCCGCGTCCTGGGCATCATCCCGAGCTTCCTGATCGGCAAGGAGCGCCCCCTCACCAAGGTCGAGACCGAGGTGGTCGAGACCATGGCCGAGCGCAAGAAGGGCCTGTTCGACAACTCCGACGCCTTCGTGGTCCTGCCGGGCGGCATCGGCACCCTGGAAGAGATCGTTGAGCTTCTGTCCTGGCGCCGCCTGAACCTGCACGACAAGCCCGTGGTGTTCTACAGTCCCGACGGCTTCTGGGACACGCTGTTCGCGTTGTTCGAGCACACCATCGCGACCGGCTTCACCCCCGCCTCCTTCCGCGAGGCGTATCGCGTGGTAAGCAAGCCCGAAGACGTGGTGCCTGCCCTTCGCGACATGGTCGCAGCCGACCCGGTCGAGGACGTAAGCGAAGCCATTCGCTTGACATAGTTGCGTTTAGAAACGCACTATAGTGCTATCCGCCGGCTCTCCCTCCGGCGGGGGGATTTTTAGGAGAGTCATTATGCGTATCGTGCTCGGCCTCGTGGCCGTGGCCGCCCTCATGGGCGCGACCTCGGCTCAAGCCGCTTCTGACGGCGCCGCCGTCACCCTCAAGGCCGCCCCGGCCAAGACCCGTCTGATCCAGGACGGCGCCGCCTGGGTCTGCAAGGACACCGTCTGCGTCGCCGGCAACGTGAAGTCGCAACCCCCGGTCCGCGCCTGCAAGCGCGTCGCTGGCGAACTGGGCGAAGTGGCCGCCTTCACGTTCAAGGGCCAGGAACTGTCGGCCGAAGCCCTGGCCGAGTGCAACGCCTCGGCCAAGGCCGCCTAAGAGGATTAGGCGGTTTCGCCGGACAGCCGGCGGACCGCCTTCTCCCGCCCGATCAGGGCCAGGAGCGGACCCATCTCCGGGCCGTGATCCATACCGGTGAGCGCGCGACGCAGGGGCAGGAACAGGCCCTTGCCCTTGGCCCCGGTCTTTTCCTTCACCGCATTGACCCATTCGCCCCAGGTATCCGGACCGATGGTCTCGGGGAGCAGCGCCTTGGCGACGTCCAGGAACGCCTGGTCCTCGACGACCGGAGTCACCTCGCCCGCCACGACAGCGGCCAGGGTCTTCACGTCGCCGAACATGTTGAGGTTGCCGCGCACGGCGTTCCAGAAGCCCTCGCCCAGGTCGACGCCGAGCGCCGCCAGACGCGGCTTGGCCGCCTCATACGGCATGGCGTGCAGCAAGGCCGCGTTCAGGCGGCCAAGGTCGGCCTCGTCATAACGGGCGGCCGAGCGGCCCATCTTTGAGAATTCGAAGCTTTCGCCCAGCGCCGCCAAGGACTCCCCGACCTCCAGATTGTCGGAGGTGCCGATCTTCGCCAGGTGCGAGGTGATGGCCAGCGGCTCGTAGCCCTGCTCGCGCAAATCGCAGATCGACAGCGAGCCCAGGCGCTTGGACAGCGCGCCGCCATCAGCCCCGATCAACAGGGTCATGTGCGCGAAGGTCGGCGCGGCGGCGCCCAGCGCCTCGAAGATCTCGATCTGGGCGCCGGTGTTGGTGACGTGGTCCTCGCCGCGGATCACATGGGTGATGCCCATGTCGATGTCGTCCACCACCGACGGCAGGGTGTAGAGGAACGCGCCATCCTCGCGGATCAGCACCGGGTCCGACATGGAGGTAGTGTCCACCTCGCAATCGCCGCGGACCAGATCCATCCACTTTACGCGCTTGCCTTCCAGGCGGAAGCGCCAGTGCGGACGACGGCCCTCGGCCTCTAGAGCGGCCTTCTCCTCGTCGGTCAGCTTCAGGGCGGCGCGGTCGTAGATCGGCGGCTGGCCGCGGGACAACTGCACCTTGCGACGACGGTCCAGCTCTTCGCCGGTCTCATAGGCCGGATAGAGGCGGCCCTGCGCCTTCAGGCGCTCGACGGCTTGCTGATAGATGGGGAAACGGGCCGACTGATTGTGGCGCTCGTCCCAGACGAGGCCCAGCCAGGTCAGGTCGGTTTCGATGCCTTGCTCGAATTCCTTGGTCGAACGTTCGAGATCGGTGTCATCGATGCGCAGCACGAACTGCCCGCCCTGACGCTTGGCGTACAGCCAATTGATCAACGCGGCGCGGATGTTGCCGACATGCAGACGCCCGGTGGGCGACGGCGCGAAACGGACCTTCACGGTCATGGAACCACAGCCTTCCTCATCGAAGGCCGGCTAGGTCGGCCCTCGACGAAGGGAAGTCAAGCGGCCTGAACGGCTTAGTCGTCCCGATGGACGCGTTCGCGGCGCTCGTGACGCTCTTGCGCTTCAAGGCTGAGGGTCGCCACCGGCCGGGCTTCTAGACGGGCCAGGCCGATCGGCTCCCCCGTCTCTTCGCAATAGCCGTAAGACCCGTCTTCGATTCGACGCATGGCCTCATCGATCTTGGAGATCAGCTTCCGCTGCCGATCTCGCGTGCGCAACTCAAGAGCCCGATCAGTCTCCGACGAGGCCCGGTCGGCCAAGTCCGGATGATTCTCAGTTTCCGTCTGGAGATGCGAGACCGTGTCGCGAGATTCGCGAAGGATCTCTTCCTTCCAGTCGAGCAGCTTCTGTTTGAAATACTCGAGCTGACGCTCGTTCATGAACTCTTCGTCCTCGGAAGGACGATAGGTATCTTTCGAGACCAGAACCGCGGCCGCTGTCATTAGCGCCTCACGCCCCATAAAAACCCACCCACAGCAGGCAGGCCGCTTATAGCAAAAGAAAATTCCCGTTCAACGGGCCATTGCGCTCCGCCGCTCATGCCACCGCTTTCTGAGACATTTCGAACTTGGCGAGTTCAACGGCGGCGCGGGTTTCGATCTGATCCAGCAGGGCCTCCAACTGGGGATCGTCAGTGGCGTCACGCTGGTCGCGCACGGCCCGCGCCAGCTTTTGCAACTGCGGACCGGACAACACGCCGTCCAGCAGCGCCATCTTCACTTCATCGAGAACATCGAGGATTCGCCCCGCCCGCTTGACGGCGCGACGACGCCCCTCAAGTGGCGTGCCCACCGCCTGCATGGCCAACAGGGCGTCGACAGAGGCCACGCCGGTGACGCTCTGAGCGCCCGCCACGCCGGCCGAAGCCGTCGCGCCGCCCACGCTCGGCAGGGAGAAGCCGCCGCCCGAAGACGCCCCCTTGGCGCGTCCTGCGCCGCCCACCGATCCAGCCCCGCTAGAACCACTTACCTTCATGGTAAATTCCATTCGCCCGTTAACCATATAACTTTCGGCCCCGCGGGCTTGAGGTATGGTTAATGCCGGGCAGAAATTGCCCTCGGCGCCGGATACGCGACGCCTCGTTCGGAATCGCCTTGATTCCGTTGGGATTCTTTCTGGCCCGCTTCTGGCATGGCGTCTTCCGAATTCATCGGGATCCCCATGCGTCGTTCATTTTCGCCTCTCTTCGCCGCAACCCTCGCCGCCATCAGCCTCGCCTTCGCCGGCACGGCCTCGGCCGCGTCGCGGATCAAGGACATCGTCGAGTTCGAAGGCGTCCGCGAGAACGTCCTGATCGGCCAGGGCCTTGTCGTCGGCCTCAACGGCAGCGGCGACAACCTGCGCAACTCGCCCATGACCCGTCAGGCCCTGGAGGCCAGCTTCGAGCGGATGGGCATCAACATCCGCGACGCCAACCTGAACTCCAAGAACGCCGCGGCGGTGATCGTCACCGCCAAGCTGCCGCCCTTCGCCGCGCCGGGTTCGGCCGTGGATGTCACCGTCTCGGCGGTGGGCGACGCTAAAAGCCTGATGGGCGGCACCCTGCTGGTCACCTCCCTCGCCGGCGCCGACGGCAAAATCTATGCGGTCGCCCAAGGCACGGTTCAGACCGGCTCAGTCTCGGCCCAGGGCGCGTCGGGCTCCTCGGTGACCAAGGGCGTTCCGACCTCCGGACGCATCGCCGGCGGGGCCATCGTCGAAGACGAGACCGGCTTCCAGCTGGCCAGCATGAGCCAGATGCGCCTGACCCTGCGCAATCCGGACTTCACCACCTCGCGTCAGGTGGCCGACGCCATCAACTCGCGCTTCTTCGGTTCCGCCGTGTCCGAGAACCCGACCATCGTCACCGTCCGCCCGCCGGCCGGCCGCGACCTGATCAGCTTCATGAGCATGATCGAGAACCTGACCGTCCAGACCGATGCTCCGGCTCGGGTCGTCATCGACGAGGTCTCCGGCGTGATCGTGGTGGGCGAGAACGTCCGCGTCTCCACCGTCGCCATCGCTCAGGGCAACCTGACCATCAGCGTCCAGGAGACCCCCGGCGTCAGCCAGCCCGCCCCGTTCAGCCAGGGTCAGACCGCCGTGGTGCCGCAGAGCAACGTCTCCTTCGAGGAGGAGAAGGGCCGCCAACTGATCACCCTGAATGAAGGCGCCTCGCTCGCCAGCCTGGTCAACGGCCTGAACGCGCTGGGCGTCACGCCGCGCGACATGATCTCGATCCTGCAGGCCATCAAGGCGGCGGGCGCCATGCAAGCCGACATCCAGGTGATGTGATGAACAGCCTGAACCTCACCGCCATCGACGCCGCCCTCGCCGCGACCGCCCGCATCCCGGCCACCGCCGCCGAACTGGCCAAGCGCGGTCAGATCAAGGAAACGGCCCAGAACTTCGAGGCGTCGTTCCTCACCCAGATGATGGCCCCCATGTTCGAGGGCGTCGGCGAGGGCGAGTTCAGCGGCGGCCACGGCGAGCAGATGTTCCGCGGCTTCCTGCTGGAGGCCATGGGCAAGCAGATGGCCCGTAACGGCGGCGTCGGCCTGGCCGCCAGCGTTGAGCGCGAAATGCTGAAGCTTCAAGGCCTGACCGAACAACCCGTCACGGAGAACCCGGCCTAATGACCACCGCCCCCGACGTCGTCGTCCGCGCCGAGGCGCTGGTGAACCTGACCGAGCGCCTGACCGAGTTGCTGGCGCAGCAGGCCGTGGCCTTCGAGACCCGCCGCCCCCATGAGGCCGCCGACACGATCGAGGAGTCGGCCAAGCTGGCCAACATCTACCGGCACGAGTCCGCCCGGCTGAAGCGCGATCCCTCGGTCCTGAACGGCGCCCCGCCCGCCCTGCGCCAGCGCCTCCTGCGCGCCACCGAGGCCTTCGACTCCGTCCTCGCGCGCCACGGCCGCGCCCTTGAGGCCGCCAAGACGGTCACTGAGGGTCTTGTCCAGGCCATCGCCGCCGAAGTCGCCGCCCAGCGCGGCGCGGTGGGCGGCTACGGCTCCAGCGGCGAACGCAACGCCCCGGCCGACGCCGGCGTCGCCATCGCCCTCAACCGGCGAGCTTAGGTCTTCACAACTCCACCGTCCGCTCAACGCCCACCGCTTCGAGGAAATCGGGGTCGTGGCTGACGATCAGCATGGCGCCGTCATAAGCGGACAGCGCCGTCTCGATGGCGGCGATGCTGGTCAGGTCCAGGTGGTTGGTCGGCTCGTCCAGGATCAGCAGTTGCGGCGGCTCCAGCCGCGCCAGAACGCAGGCCAAGCCAGCCCGCAGGCGCTCCCCGCCGCTCAGCGAACCCGCGACCTGGTGCGCCGCCGTGTTGCGGAACAGGAAGCGCGCCAGGGCCGCGTGCGCGTCGTTCAGGCTGGCGCCCGGATTGAGCCGCTGGAAGTTCTGCAGGATCGTCTCCTCATCGGCCAACAGCGCCGTCCGCTGATCCAGCAGGGTCGCGGAGCTTCCCCTCGTCACGAGGCCGGCCGTCGGCTCGATCAATCCCGCCGCCAGCTTCAGCAGGGTCGTCTTGCCCCGCCCGTTCGGTCCGGTGATCGCCACCCGCTCCGGCCCGGTGATGCGCAGCGACACGGCGCTCAAGACCGGCGCATCGCCGTAGCGGAACGACACGTCCTCCAGCGTCAGGACCGTCCGACCGGGCGGCAGACCGGTGGACGGCAGGGTGAAGCCAAGTTCGCGCGCTCGCTCCACACGCTCGCGCGCCGCATTTAACCGCTCGGCCGCCGCCTCGCGCTGGCGTTCGGCCAGGATCTCGCCCCGCGCGCCGCTGTTCTCGGCCCGTTCGGCCATCATGCCGAGGACGATCTTGGGCGTCCCGCCCTTCGCGGCGAAGCGCTTGCCCGCGCTATCGCGGCGGCTCTGCCTTTCCCGCGCGGATTGGGCCTCACGCGCCACGCGATCGCTGTCCCGTTCGGCGGCGGCCAAGTCGCGCTCGGCGGCGGCCTGCTCCTCGGCCTTGCGCTCGGCATAGAGGTCGTAGTTCCCACCATAGACCCGCGCGCCCAGGCTCGACAGCTCGACGATACGGTCCATCTCGCGCAGCAGACCGCGGTCGTGGCTGACCACCAGGGCCCCGCCGCGCCAGCCGCGCAGCACCTGGGTCACAAGCTCGCGCCCTTCCACGTCCAGGTTGTTGGTGGGTTCGTCCAGCAGGATCAGGTCCGGCGCCTGGACCAGCAGTCTGGCCAGGGCGGCGCGCGTCGCCTGCCCGCCGCTGAGCGAGGCGGCCGTCCGCGCCGGGTCGATCCCCGCCAGCCCGACCTCCGCCAGCGCCTGTTCCAGCCGCGCCGGCAGGGTCCAGTCGGCGTCTGAGAAATCCGCTTCATCGCCAGCGCCCGCCTCGATGCGAGCCAAGCGCGCAAAGTCGTCGGCTACGCCCAACAGGTCGACGACCGTGGCGTCCAGCGCCGGGGTGACGGCCTGGCGCAGCATGCCGATACGCCCGTTGACGCCGATCGAGCCGGCGGCCGCAGTCGCCTCCCCCGCGATCAGGCGCAGCAGGGTCGTCTTGCCGACGCCGTTTCGGCCGACAAGTCCGGTGCGTTCCGGCCCGAAGGCCAGGGTCAGGTTCTCGAAAAGCGGCCGGCCGTCAGGCGTGCGGGCGGCGACGGAGTCCAAAGTAAGAAAGGCGGGCATGGCGACCTTGAGACAGCATGAGGGAAAGGACGGTGCGGTCGTTTCCGGTGCTGATCATGGCCGAGGCCTCCTTGCTGGACAGGCGCGAGATATAGGCGGGCCCAGGGCGGCAGGCAAATCGCAAGAATCGGGTCGTCCCGTCGCCCGGCATGGACGACACCGGCGTCTGTCAACGGAGTCTCCCATGTCCTATGTCGTCACCGGCCTGTCGCCAGCCCCCTTCCGCGCCCTGTTCGGCCAGTCCGACGCCGCTCTCGCCGAGGCGGGCGTCATCCGTATGACGGCGGACAAGAAGCCCGGCTTTCCCTGCCGCGTCAGCCTGGAGGACGCCGAGCCGGGCGAGACCCTGTTGCTGCTGAACCACGAGCATCTCGACGCCGACACGCCCTATCGCGGCCGTCACGCCATCTTCGTGCGCGAGGCCGACCGCCCCGCCGCCCGGTTCGAGAACGAAATTCCCGAACAATTGCGCATCCGCCTGCTGTCTGTTCGAGCCTTCGACGCCCAGGGCATGATGCGTGACGCCGAGGTGGCCGAGGGGACCGAGCTGGAATCGCTCATCACCCGCTTCTTCGCCGATCCCCAGGCGGCGTTCCTGCAGGTCCACAACGCCCGCCGAGGCTGCTACGCGGCGCGGATCGAGCGAAGCTAGACGTCCAGGATCCCCCTCCAGCCACTCTGCTGACACGACTGCTGACACTCCCTGTCAGCAGTGCGGCGTTTGTTCTCACCTTGTTCTTGTATTAATCAGCCGCCTGAGCACTACATATCGCTGTCGCGCCGCAGCCTCCCCTGCGGCCATTGCGTTCCGGGACCCATGGCTGAGCAACTGAACTTCATCCGCGTGCGCGGCGCGCGCGAGCACAACCTGAAAGACGTCAGCGTCGACATCCCCCGTGGGGAGCTGGTGGTGCTCACCGGCCTGTCGGGTTCGGGCAAGAGCTCGCTCGCCTTCGACACCATCTACGCTGAGGGTCAGCGGCGCTATGTGGAGAGCCTGTCGGCCTACGCCCGCCAGTTCCTGGAGCTGATGAGCAAGCCGGACGTCGACCTGATCGAGGGTCTGTCCCCGGCCATCTCTATCGAACAGAAGACCACGTCGAAGAACCCCCGCTCCACCGTCGGCACGGTGACGGAGATCCACGACTACATGCGTCTGCTGTGGGCGCGGGTGGGCGTTCCCTATTCGCCGGCCACTGGCCTGCCGATCGAAAGCCAGACCGTGAGCCAGATGGTCGATCGCCTGACCGCCCTGCCCGACGGAGAGCGCCTGTATCTGCTGGCCCCCGTGGTGCGCGACCGCAAGGGTGAGTACCGCAAGGAAATCGCCGAGTGGCAGAAGGCGGGCTTCCAGCGCCTGAAGATCGACGGCCAGTTCTATCCGATCGAGGAGGCTCCCGCCCTCGACAAGAAGTTCAAGCACGACATCGACATCGTCGTGGACCGCCTGGTGACCAAGCCGGGGCTTGAGAGCCGCTACGCCGACTCCATCGAGACCGCCCTGCGCCTGGCCGACGGCATCGCCGTGGCCGAATGGGCAGAGGCTAAGGAAGGCGAGAGCGAGCCCCAGCGCCTGCTGTTCTCCGAGCGCTTCGCCTGTCCAGTCAGCGGCTTCACCATCGCCGAGATCGAGCCGCGCCTGTTCTCGTTCAACAATCCGGCGGGAGCCTGCCCGGTTTGCGACGGCCTGGGCGCCAAGCTGGCCTTCGATGCCGACCTGGTCATCCCCGACAAGGACAAATCCCTGCACAAGGGCGCGGTGGCCCCGTGGTCGCGCGGTCCCTCGCCGCTCTACACCCAGACGCTGCAGGCCCTATCCAAGCACTACGGCTTCTCGATGGACGATCCGTGGCACAAGCTGCCAGCCAAGGCCAAGGACGTGGTCCTGCAAGGCTCCGGCGGCGACAAGATCAAGTTCGTCTACGACGACAACGCCCGCAAATACGAGGTGGTGAAGCCCTTCGAGGGCGTGCTGCCGAACCTGGAGCGCCGCTGGCGCGAGACCGACAGCTCGTGGGTCCGCGAAGAGCTGGGCCGCTACCAATCCGACACCCCGTGCGAGGCCTGCGGCGGCGCCCGCCTGAAGCCCGAGGCCCTGGCGGTGAAGATCGTCGGCAAGAACATCTCGGAAGTCTCCGGTCTCGCCATCCGCCCCGCCCGCGACTGGTTCGCCAGCCTGGAAGGCCAGCTCTCCGACAAGAACATGGAGATCGCTCGGCGGATTCTGAAGGAGATCAACGACCGCCTGCGGTTCCTGGTGGACGTCGGCCTGGACTACCTGAATCTGTCGCGCGGCTCCGGCACCCTGTCAGGCGGCGAGAGCCAGCGCATCCGCCTGGCCAGCCAGATCGGCTCGGGCCTGACCGGCGTGCTCTACGTGCTGGACGAGCCGTCCATCGGCCTGCACCAGCGCGACAACACCCGCCTGCTGACCAGCCTCCAAGGCCTGCGTGACCTGGGCAACTCGGTGCTGGTGGTGGAGCACGACGAAGAAGCCATCCTCACCGCCGACTATGTCATCGACATGGGCCCGGCCGCCGGCGTCCACGGCGGCGAGATCGTCGCCCAGGGCAAGCCGGCCGACATCATGGCCAACCCGAAAAGCGTCACCGGCCAGTACCTGACCGGCGAACGCGAGATCGAGGTCCCACAGGACCGCCGCCCCATCGGCAAGAAGCGGCTGAAGGTCATCGGCGCCACAGGCAACAACCTCAAGGGCGTCACCGCCGAGATCCCCGTCGGGACCTTCACCTGCATCACTGGCGTGTCCGGCGGCGGCAAGTCCACGTTCACCATCGAGACCCTGTACAAGGCCGCCGCGCGCCGCCTGAACAACGCCAGCGACGCCCCGGCCCCCCACGAGCGGATCGAGGGGCTTGAGAACTTCGACAAGGTCATCGACATCGACCAGAGCCCGATCGGCCGCACCCCGCGCTCTAACCCGGCCACCTATACCGGCGCCTTCGGCCCGATCCGCGACTGGTTCGCCCAGCTGCCGGAATCCAAGGCCCGCGGCTACGGTCCCGGCCGCTTCAGCTTCAACGTCAAGGGCGGCCGCTGCGAGGCCTGCCAGGGCGACGGCGTCATCAAGATCGAGATGCACTTCCTGCCGGACGTCTATGTCACCTGCGACGTCTGCAAGGGCCAGCGCTACAACCGCGAGACGCTCGAGGTCCTGTTCAAGGGCAAGACCATCGCCGACATCCTCGACATGACCGTCGAGGAGGCCGCCGACTTCTTCAAGGCCGTACCCCCGATCCGCGACAAGATGGAGACGCTGAAGCGCGTCGGCCTCAGCTACATCAAGGTCGGCCAGCAGGCGACGACCCTGTCCGGCGGCGAGGCCCAGCGCGTGAAGCTCTCCAAGGAGCTGTCGCGCCGCGCCACCGGCCGCACCCTCTACATCCTCGACGAGCCCACCACCGGCCTGCACTTCGAGGACACCAAGAAACTGCTCGAGGTGCTCCACGAACTGGCCGACCAGGGCAACACGGTCGTGGTGATCGAACACAACCTCGATGTCATCAAGACCGCCGACTGGCTGATCGACTTCGGCCCTGAAGGCGGCGACGGCGGCGGCGAGGTCGTGGCCGTGGGCTCCCCGGAAAAGGTCGCCTCGGTCGAGGCCAGCTGGACCGGCCGCTACCTGAAGGAGGTCCTCGCCAAGCACGAGGAACGCCGCCAGGCCCGCGTGAAGGCGCTCAAGTCCAAACGGGCCTAGGCCGCCTCGTCCTGCCGTCCCGCCAGTCGCCGATAGATTTCGGCGGCTGGCGTGATCAGGACCATGCAACCGACACCCGAAGCCAGCGCCGACAGCGGAAGCATGATCATCTGGCTCGGCCGTCCGAACGTCGGCGCTGAGGGGTCAGGGCTGAAGACACGATCGAAAGCTCCAGAGGCTTCACCCAGCAGGGCCTCCACCCCGACCGTCAGCAGGGTGACCACGCCGTAAAACAGCGCGGCGCTGATCGCTGCCAGAAGGATGGCTCCCAAGAGATGCCACACATGGCCTTTGGTCAGGCGCCAGGAGCCCTTCAGAGAAACCTTGCGCCGCCCCATATGGTCAAGCTTCATACTTGCCGAATCCAAGCCCAGCCTACGAGGCCTCAGGCTCCGGCGCCTTGTCCGCCGTCAGCTGCCGGTAGATATCCGCCGCCGGCGCGATAGTGATGAAGCTGGTGACGGTCGTCATCAGCGCCGTGATGATCTCCAGCGTCATGGGCAATGGCCGCAGGACCTCCGCCGCGCCAACCGGCATGGTGTTGAACATGGAAATCAGCCCGCTGAACCCGCCGCCGGCGAAGAAGGCGATCACCGCCGCCAACACCATGACGACTATGTAGATCAAGGTCGCCGCGACCGCCGCCAGCAAATAGGCGCCGAACATCGGCCAGAACCAACCCTTGCTCAGGCTCCAGGAGTCGAACAGCTCCACCTTGCCCCGGGCGAAGGTGATCGGCATGGCCAGCGACAGACGTATGCCGACGAAGACCATCGCCGCCACAGTCGCCAGGACGAGCGCCACGATGACGGCGAGGCTCCATGCGGTCGGGCGCCCGCCCACCGTGCCGCCAAAGCCCACGGCCAACAGGGCCATGAACAACAGGAAATAGACGCCCAGCAGCATCAGGGTGAAGGCCAGAAGCACACCCGCCTGTCGCAACTCCTGGCCGCCAAGTCGCAGATAGAAGGCTCGGTCGTCCTCCGGCGTCAGCACAGCCCTTATCATGGCGGTGTAGCCGATGCTCCAGACGGCGAAGAACAGCACCGCGCAGAGAGCGAACCAGGGAAACAGCTTGAAGACCTCCAGGGGAGCGGCCTGCTTGGTGTCCATCGCCAGCATCACCGGCCCGGCGATCTGGGCGTTGAGCGCCGCGATGACGATGCTGAACACCGCATAGAACCCAGCCCAGGCGATTACCGGCTTCGGCCGCCGTCCCATCACCTCGAACGCCTTCACCGCCGCATCCGAGGTCGATAACCGGGTCATGAGTGCTCCTTGTTCGCCCAGTGGCGACAGTCCCAAGGGCTAGGGTAGCGGTCAAGACGAAGCCTTGTGTTCCAAGGTGGCGCACCTCTAACATCCGTTTGAACCGCCGTCAGAGCGGTCATGCGGGAGGCCTGTCCGATGAAGTTCTATGGTGAGAACAACCCCGCCCCGAACCCGCGTCGGGTGCGCATCTTCCTCGCGGAGAAGGAGGTCGACCTGCCGCAGATTCGGGTCGACATGCGCAAGGGCGAGCACAAGTCGCCGGAGCACAAGGCCCGCAACAGCCTGGGCCAACTGCCGACCCTGGAGCTGGACGACGGGACCATGCTCTCGGAAAGCGTTTCCATCTGCCGCTATCTGGAGAGCCTGCATCCCGAACCCCCGCTGTTCGGCCGTACGGCTCTGGAGCAGGCCCAGATCGACATGTGGATCCGCCGTGTGGAGTTCCAGCTGCTGATCCCCACCGGCATGTTCTGGCGTCACGCCCATCCGTTCACGGCGCAGCTGCTGGAGCAAAACACCAGCTTCGGCGAGTCCAACCGCCCCCTGGTGGAGCGTTCGCTGAAATGGCTGGACCGAGAGCTGGAGGGCCGCGACTGGATCGCGGGCGAGGCCTATTCCATGGCCGATATCGTCGCCCTGACCACGGTGGACTTCGCGGCCTTCATCGGGCTGGAGCCGCCGGAGGGGTTAGCCAACCTCGCCGCCTGGCGGGCGCGGGCTTCCGCCCGGCCCAGCGCCGCGGCTTAAGACGCCGCCTTCGCCGCCTCGCGCTCCGCGGTCACAGCCGAGATCACGCGATAGGCGTGGGCGGCCGGGCCGTAGAGCAGCGCGTTCTGCAGCGCCCCGATCGACGCGCTCAGCAGCAGATAGGTCAGGGTCAGCGGGTTCAGATAGCTGGCCAGGGTCGGCGTATCGGCGTTGAAGCTTTGAAGCATCTCACGCAGGTTGCCGCCCGCGACGATGGCGGCCACCGCCATGGACACGATGAAGATCGTCAGGATCACCACAGCGGTCAGGGCGAAGGTCAGCACGTTCATCCCAAGCAGCGGCCAGAACCAGCCCTTGGACAGCCGCCAGCTGTCTCGGAAGCTCAGCCGCCCCTTGTCGAAGGTCATGGGCAGGACGAAGGTCAGCCGCACCCAGCAGACTAGGAACACGGTCACCACCGCCGCCCCCACAACTACGTAGATCAGTGTCTGCGGCACGCCGACCAAGGCGCCGATCACCGCCACAATCCCCGCACCCAAACTGACGATAAAGGTCAGCGCCACATAGAGCACGCCGTAAACCACCACGGCGCCTGCGGTGCGCAACTCCTCGCGCCCGACGCGCAGGTAGCCCCAGCGGTCTTCGTGAAAGTCGTCGCTGCGCAGGACGGCCCGATAGACGCCGTTCAGATAGATGGAGATGACCGCCAGCCCCAGCAGCAGACTGATCAGGGCGTCGCGCACAAGCTCCAGCGTCAGGGTGGCGTTGGCGGGATCGACGTCGCCGCCCGCCCGAGCCAGCGAGCCGCTGAACAGCAACGCCGTCAGCAGACCGACAGCGATGGTCGTCAGGAACGACGCCCCTGCCCAGATCAGCACCGCGCGCGGGTGATGCCGCGCCAGGCGGAAGCCTTCGAACGCTGCATCGGAGGCCGAGAAGTTCGACATCAGGCGGCGGCTCCGGGGTTAGGCGCCAGGCGGCGATAGATGAAGGCGATGAGGCCCACGGTGATCGGCAGATAGAACACCACCGCCACTGCGCTGCCGGCGGCGTTGAGCCATATACGGCTGGACGCGGGATCTGGACGCCCCTCCGCGACCAAGGCCGCGATCACCGTGACCAACAGCACGGGCGCGCTGACCACCAGATAGGCGACGAAGATGCGAAAGGCGTTCCCCTTGGTCAGATCCCAGGTGCTGATCAGGCGCACCTTGCCTTCAGCCGCCGTGGCCGGCAGGGCGAGGCTCAGGCGGATCGACATCCAGGCGAACAGGAACGCCGCGATCACCAGCACGAAGCTCATGGCGGCGCTGCCGCCAGGGCCCATGGCCTGCACGATCGCCTCAGGGGACGCTGTGTTCAACGGTCCGTTGCGCGAGGCGAAGCCGACGATGATCGCCGCCAGCAAGATCAGCCCTACCGCCACGACGATGGCGAACAGGATCGCCATCAGGATCAGGGTGACGGCCAGACGCCCCTCCATCGGTCCCCACTGCAGACCCGCCAACGGCGCGGCCTTGGGCGTCGGCGGGGGCCCCAACCGGTCGGCGAAGGCGACGCGGAACAGCGCACCCTGCGCCATCAGGGTCGCGACGACATAGACGCCATAGGCGACGCCCATGATGTGGGGCGCCGTACTCACCGAATAGACGATCAGGGCAAGGGCCGCGACGCCGAGCGCGCCGGCCGCATGACGCCAGGAGCGGCTCCAGAAACGAACCGCCTCGCCGACGGCTTCACCAATGTTCAGGCGCACGGGCGCCATGGGAAAATCCTTCTACAGCCAAGCCTTGGCCATCCCTCCTGCCTTAGCGTGTCGTCCCGCCGATAGCGAGGGCGCTTTCGTCGCGGCGCCCTTGGGCTTAAAGAGCGCGGCATGACCAACAAGCCCATCCACGTCGTCGGCGGCGGCCTCGCCGGCTCCGAAGCCGCCTGGCAGATCGCCCAGGCCGGCGTTCCTGTCGTCCTGCACGAGATGCGGGGCGCCCTGCGCTCAAGCAGCGAAGCGGTCGCGCAAAAGATTACGACGGACGCCCACCAGACCGACGGCCTGGCCGAGCTGGTGTGCTCCAACTCCTTCCGTTCGGACGATTGGGAGTTCAACGCCGTCGGCCTGTTGCATGCCGAGATGCGTCGTTGCGACTCGATCATCATGGGCTGCGGCGACGCCCATCAAGTGCCCGCCGGCGGCGCCCTGGCCGTGGATCGCGACGGCTTCTCCGACGCGGTGACCAAGCGGCTGACCGACCATCCCCTGGTCAGCATCGTCCGCGAGGAGATCGCCGGCCTGCCGCCCGAAGAGTGGGACAACGTGGTGGTCGCCACCGGCCCCCTCACCTCTCCCGCCCTGGCGCAGGCGATCCTGGACGCCACCGGCGAGGGCCAGCTGTCCTTCTTCGACGCCATCGCGCCGATCGTGCATCTCGAAAGCATCGACATGTCCAAGGCGTGGCGCCAGTCGCGCTACGACAAGGAAGGGCCCGGCGGCGACGCGGCCGCCTACATCAACTGCCCCATGGACAAGGAACAGTACGACGCCTTCATCGACGCCCTGCTGACCGGCCCCAAGGCCGAGTTCAAGGACTGGGAGCACGTCCCCTATTTCGACGGCTGCCTGCCCATTGAGGTGATGGCCGAGCGCGGCCGCGAGACCCTGCGCCATGGCCCCATGAAGCCGGTCGGCCTGACCAACGCCCACAACCCGACGGTCAAGGCCTACGCCATCGTCCAGCTGCGCCAGGACAACGCCCTGGGCACGCTGTGGAACATGGTCGGTTTCCAGACCAAGCTGAAGCACGGCGTCCAGGCGGATGTGTTTCGCATGATCCCGGGGCTGGAGAACGCGCAGTTCGCCCGTCTCGGCGGTCTGCACCGCAACACCTTCATCAACAGCCCCCGCTTGCTGGACGACCAGCTGCGCCTGAAGGCTCATCCGCGTCTTCGCTTCGCCGGCCAGGTCACCGGGGTCGAGGGGTATGTGGAAAGCGCCGCCGTCGGCCTACTGGCCGGCCGCTTCGCCGCCGCTCAGGCCCTCGGCAAGCCCCTGTCCGCCCCGCCGCCGACCACCGCGCTCGGCGCCCTGATCGCCCACATCACCGGCGGCCATCTGGAGGGCGCCTCCGGCTCCTTCCAGCCGATGAACATCAACTACGGCCTGCTGCCCCCGATGGAGGCGCCCAGGGTCGACGGCGAAGGCAAGAAGGTCCCGGTCAAGGAACGCGGCCGCGCCAAGAAGCGCCTGATGAGCGTGCGGGCGCTGCAGGACCTGGACGGCTGGCTGGCGGCCTAGACCGCCTGCCAGCCGCCGTCGCTCAGTGAACCCCGGCGCCGCCGGGCAGGTAGCTCTTGTCGTGCTTGCCGACCTGATCGACCAGGGTCCGTCCCGCCTCGTTCATGCCGATCAGCTCCACCTCCGCGCCCTGACGGCGATAGCGGAACACCACCTCATCGACGGCCGCGACGCCGGTCAGGTCCCACAGATGGGCCTGGCTCATGTCGATCTCCACCCGGCGCGGATGGCCGTGATGCTCGAAGCTGGCCGTAAACAGGTCGGCCGACGCGAAGAACAGCTGCCCGGCGACGCGGTAGCGCAGCAGGCCATCCTCCGGCGTCTCGATCTCTTCCACGACAATGGTCTTGCCGACCTTACGCATGAAGAAGACCGCCGATAGCAGCACCCCCAGAACGACACCCTTGGACAAGTCATGGGTGACGACCACCATCGCCGTCGTGGCGATCATCACGATGGACGACTGCACAGGCGTGGACCGCAGGCGCATGACCGAGCCCCAGTCGAAGGTGCCGATCGAGACCATGATCATCACCGCCACCAGCGCGCCCATCGGTATCCGCGCGACCCATTCCTGCAGCACCAGGATCAGGAACAGCAGGAACAGGCCCGCCCACAGCGTCGATAGCCGCCCCCGCGCGCCGGAGGTCACATTGATGATCGACTGGCCGATCATCGCGCAACCCGCCATGCCGCCGAACAGGCCGGACGCGATATTGGCGATGCCTTGGCCGCGGGTCTCCCGGTCCTTGTCGGACGGGGTGTCGGTGATGTCGTCGAGCAGGTTCGCCGTCAGCAGCGATTCCAGAAGGCCGACGAAGGCCAAGGTCGCCGCGACCGGGGCGATGATCGCGAAGGTCTCCCAGGTCAGCGGCACGGCCGGCAGGTGGAACATCGGCAGCATGGTTGGCATCCGCCCCATGTCGCCCACGGTCCGCACATCCATACCGGTGAAGATCACCAGGGCGCTGAGCGCCACGATCGCCACCAGCGGCGACGGCACGGCCTTGGTGATCCTGGGGAAGCCGTAGATGATCGCCAGCCCGCCCGCCACGAGCGCGAAGGTCTGCCAATTGGCGCCGATCAGCTCTGGCATCTGGGCCAGGAAGATCAGGATCGCCAGCGAGTTGACGAAGCCAGTCATAACGCTGCGCGACACGAACTTGATGTAGCGGCCAAGCTTCAACACCCCGACCACGATCTGGAACACTCCCGTCAGGATCGAGGCGGCGAACATGTATTCCAGCCCGTGATCCTTCACGAGCGTGACCATGACCAGCGCCATCGCTCCGGTGGCGGCCGAGATCATCGCTGGCCGGCCACCGAAGAAGGCGATGGTCACGGCGATGACGAAGGACGCATAGAGACCGACGGCGGGATCGACGCCGGCGATGATCGAGAAGGCGATGGCCTCGGGGATCAGGGCGAGGGCCACGACAGTCCCCGCCAGCAGATCGCGGCGGGGGTTCGCGAGCCATTGCTGGCGCGCAGAGGCGAAGACGGACATGGGTTCAACACGAGGGGAAGCGGTCGAAGACGCGCCGCGCGGGCCGTCGGCTTCGAGAGCTAAAGGTTTCCCGGCGGATTGGCGGCCGAGATAGCCACCCGGCGAACCGGGTCCATGGTGATGGGGTCCTTGTCAGGGTTCGGGGCGCCAAAAGCAAGTGTGCTCGTCAGAAGCGCGTCGCTCAAACCCGCCCGGTCATAACCGCCAGCGTGACCCGCGCGCGCTTCTCGAAGTCTGTGGGAACACGCTCTTTCACATAGCTTCCCGCCAGCGCGGCATAGGCCGCCGCCGGGAAGGCCGCCACGGGCAAGTCCTTCAACTGGCGTCGAGCGTCCTTCAACGCCGCGGCAGTCTCGGCCTTGGCGTCAGCGTCCGGCCAGAGCCGCCCCAGCCGGTGCAGCCCGGAAATTCCAAACGCTCGCGCCGCACCTTTCACGGCGTGCGGGTCGGCCTCCAGGTCCAGACGGATGGCCGCCAGCATCATTACCGCCCCGGCCGTGGCGTCGACATAGGCCAGCCCTTGGTCCCGGTTCTCCGGCGGCGGGTCGAGGTCAGCCAGACGCGCCTCCGCCATGTCAACGAGGGGACCATAAGGGATGCGGGCCTTGGCGATGGCCTCGACCACCGGGTGGCGGCGCGGGGTCTTGCCGGCCAGCAGCTCCTCCATCGCCTCGCGCCACCAGGTCAGGCGGATCTCGCCCATCAGGGCGTCGCGCACGCCGCCGGCCACCCGGGCCAGTTCGTAGTTGTAGGCGTAGAGCGCGATCACCGCCGCCCGCGCCGTCTCGTCGGCGATGAAGCGGGTCGACAGCCAGCGGTCAGGGTCCACGCGGCGGACGGTGGCGTCGAGGTCGTCGAGAGGCGGCGTCTGGTCGGTCATCGCTCAAGGAAAAAGGCCCGCTCGGTGCGAGCGGGCCCTTCCCTACACGATTTGCCGGCGGCTGCTTAGCCGAACAGCGTCTGATTCATGGTCATGCTGACCAGCATCGGGATCGACAGCAGCAGGTTGGTGCGGCTGAACAGCATGGCGGTGCGCGCGGCCTTGGCCTTGGCGTCCGCGTCGGCTTCGACGATGCCCAGGGCGATCTTCTGGTTCGGCCAGATGAACACCCACACGTTCAGGAACATGATGATGGCCAGCCACATGCCGGTGCCGATCATCGAATAGGAGGCGTCGCCGCCCGGACCCGTGACGTAGCCGCCAGCGAAGCCAAGGCTCAGCGTCTCATGCAGATAGCCCGAACCGCGCGTGATCGCGATCGCGAGGCCCATGAGCACCGTCAGCAGCGCCGCCCAGCGGAACCAGAACAGCGCTTCCGGGGCGATGTGCTTGGACACCGCCGGCTTCAGCTCCGCCGGGATGTTCGGCATCACGCGGATCTGGACGAAGTTGAAGTAGTACAGCAGCCCGATCCACAGGATGCCGAAGAACACGTGCAGCCAGCGGAACACCGCCTGCCAGAAGATGGCGTCCCAGCCGCCCGGCGCGTGCGCGCCGTAGCCGGCGACCATCACCAAGGCGAGCACGAAGCTCAGAATGATGGTGTTGCGGAAATTAGAAAGCAGCCCAGCCATGTTTTCTCCCTCATCAGCTCCAGGACGTGACGTCAGCCGGAACCGGCCCCCGTCTCCAGCCGCCACGCCCAAGGCCCAGCTTGACGCTCAGGTATAGGCTGCTTCGCGAGGCCCGCAAGGCGAGCGCGCGGAACCGTGAACGGAGTTCAGCGGGCCAGACTCACCAGCGCGATGTCCCGAACCTCGCCGCCGGTGTTGGCGTAAACCAGACTGTCGTCGCGCGGATCGATTGAAACGTCGGAGGTCCAGGATACGTCTGACAGGCGGCGCAACTCCTGCTCCGGCCCGTCCCAAGGCTTGTGGCGCAGGCCGGCCCGACGCCCGGCGTTGCTCAGAAAATAGACGCCGTTGCGTCCGACCGCCCAATAGGGGTCCTGCATCTTGAAGCCGGGGATGGCTTCGCGCTTGCCGCCGCCCGGCGTCAGCACCCAAAGGCGACGGTCGTTGCGCCCCCAGCCATAGACGCGGCCGTCGGGACCCGTGCGCAACACCTGCCAGTCGCCCGCCCCGGGCTCCGGCCGCACCGAGCCGTCGACCTCGACACGCATGGTCCGCGAGCCCTCGGCGCTGGTGTGAACATAGCGGACGACCCCGTCGCCGCCCCACACCGGCGAATGCTTAGACGTGCCATTATTGGTCAGCCGCCGCAGGCCCGAACCGTCGCGGCCGATCTCGTAAAGGTCCGACGCCCCACGCTCCACCGCGATGAAGACGATGCGCCTTGCGTCCGGCGACCAGCGCGGCTGCGACACGGCCCCACCCATCCGACGCGTCAGGCGCGCGGCTCGCCCGCCGGGCGCCGCGACCCACAGCTCCGGCGAACCGCTCCGACTGGAGACGAAGACCGTCGCACCGTCCTTGGCCACGTCCGGATCGGCGTCCATGCCCTCGCCCGGATCGACCGGTTCGGAGCCCGTCGCGCGCGCTGCTTCAATTCGGGCGCGCTGGTTGTGAATCTCCACAGCAATGTGGTCGTTATCGTCCGCGGCCATCCGCCCGAAAGCCATCAGCCCTACGCTCAACCTTCGGGGCTCCGCCTTGGCCTTCGCGTCCACCACCCAAAGCCCCTGGTCGCCGCCGCGGTTGGAGCTGAACACCACCTGGCGTCCGTCCTTGGTCCAGGTCATGCCATAGATGGCGTCGCCATCCTTGACCAACGGCCATTCGCGGCCGCTGCCCACCTCGTGGATCATCATCTCGTCCACCCCGACGCTCCTGATGCGGCGGAACAGGACCTGTCGGCCGTTCGGCGAAACGTGGGGGTCCTGATCCGCAAGCCCCTCGGCGGGCTGCGACAGGTCACGGGTCGCGCCAGTCTCGATATCCATGGCCCGGATACGGCGCGGCGTGCGCGGCACGGCGCGGTCGGCGTAGACTAGGGTCTTCTCGTCCAGCCATGACAGGGCGGTGCCGGCGTCGATCACGCACCGCCCCACCTCGCGGGGCTGACCGCCGGGAATGCTCATCACCATGATCCGGCAGCGCAGCTCTGAATCCGACCGGTCCATGGAGGAATGACTGACCACATAGGCCAGGCGGTCCCCATTGGGCGACCAGGCGGGAGAATAGTCGTCCATATCAGGCGTGTTTGTCAGACGCATGGGTCCGCCGTCCCGCGTCGAGCGCATGTAGAGATCAAGCGTCTCCGAGCCGGCCGAATAGACCACGGCGGATCCGTCCGGCGACAGCGTCGGACGAAGTGTCGCCAAGTCTTCGCCGGTCAGTATCTGCAGCGACTTCACCGCTGTCACAGACGGCGGCGGGCGCATCAACCACGCCGCGCCCCCAATCAGACAGACGGCCAGAAGCATCGCAGCCGGCAGCCATCGCAACGCCTTTTCCGAGGTCTTGGCCGCAGCGACGAAAGGGGCGCCTGCGCCGGTCTCCAAAACCCGAAGCCGGTATCCGATCTTCGGCACGGCCTCCACCACCAGCCGAGGGTCCGGCTGCAGGGCCTTGCGAAGGCGGCTGACGCAGCGGTTCAGCGCGTCCTCGGAAATGACGCGGCCTTCCCAGCAGATCTCGATGATTTCGTCACGACCAACCGCCCCGCCGCCGGCCTTGGCCAGGACGACGAGCAACTGCATCACCTTGTGCTCCACCTGCCAGGAGCCGCCGGGGCCGACCAACTGCAGCGAAGCAGGCCGCACATTGAGGGCGGAAAGGTCGAACGGACGTTCCTGGGCGAGCACGATGCGGCCAAAACGCGGCTCTATCGTGGAATACTGGTTCAAAAAGACCGTCCCACCCCAGGGCTTACGGAAAAAGAATACCGTAACTAGTAACTACTGCATAGAACGTTGTGATGCGACCTTATCGCGACAATTCCAACAGCCCGATGTCGGTCTCATCCTCGATCACCCGACCATAGACCACGCTTTCGTCGCGCGGATCGACGGCCAGACTCATCATCCATGACACTCCGGGAAGCGGCGCGACCTGTCTCGCGGCGCCCGACCAAGGCGCCAGCCAGAGCGACGAACGCTCGGTCAGGCGGTCGCGGACGAACTGCACGCCGTTGCGTCCCACGGCCCAGGCGTCGTCTTCCAGCCGCAGACCGGGGACCGCCTCGCGCGCCGCGCCGCCGTCTTCGGGCAGGGTCCATAGACGCGTGTCGTTGGTGCGGACCCCATAGAGTCGCCCCTCCGGATCGGTGCGAACCAGACGCCAGCCCTCGCCCCCAGATGCCGGCCGCGCCTGGCCATCCCCGCCCAGGCGCATAAGCCGCCACCCTTTCGCCGACCGCTCCACATAGCGCAGCGCGCCGTCACGCCCCCAGACTGGAGAGGCCTTGTCCCGCCCATCCCGGGTCAGGGCGCGCAGGCCCGAACCGTCACGGCCGATCTCGTATATATCCACCTTGCGCTGGATCGCCGCGACGAAGGCGATGCGACGGCCGTCTGGTGACCAATGCGGCCCATGCACATAGCTGGCGCCCAGCGAGGTCAGGCGCGCGGCGCGTCCGCCAGGTGTCGTCACCCACAGCTCTGACGCCCCGCTGCGGTCGGACACGAAAGCCGTCGCCCCGTCCGACGCGACGGTCGGGTCCCACTCGACCCCAGTATTGGCGGTCAGTCGGGTCAGCGAACCGTCGGTCCCGATCTTCTCCAGGTTCATACGGTCGCTGTTCATCTCGACCGCCAGCCGATCGTCGTTGTCCGAGGACAGCCTACCCAGACCAAGCAGGCCGACGCTGACACGGCGCGGCGGCGCGGGACGCCGCGCGTCCACCGACCACAGGCCGAAGTCTCCGCCCCGGTTGGAGCCGAACACCACATAGCGATTGTCGTGCGTCCAGGCGAAACCGTGCGCCTTCCAGCCATCGTTGGTTAGCTGACGCTCGCGGCCGGTGCGCATGTCGCGCACGAACAGGTCGTCGACACCCGCCGCTGTGCTGCGACGAAACACCAGCAGCCGGCAGTCCGGCGACAGCAGCGGGTCGCTGTCCCCGATCAGTTCTGGCGAAGGGTTGGTCAGGACCGTGGTCGCGCCGGTGTCCAGGTTCAGACTCATGATCCGGCGCGGCCCCGTGGCCGACGGGCGGTCGGAATAGACCAGCGTCTTCTCGTCCACCCACGACACGCGGGTATAGGAGTCGCCGACGCAACGCCCCACCACCCGCTCGGCGCCGCCGGGAACGCTCATGACCAGGATCTGGCAAGCGTCGCGCCCATCGCTGCGGGCGAAGGCGATGCGGTCCCCGCGCCACGACCAGGCCGGAGCGTAGTCATCCATCGGATTGTCGGTCAGCCGCACCGGCTCGCCATCCCGCGTCGCCCGCATATAGAGGTCACGTGGCGCGTGGGTCCGCGCCGCCGCCGCATAGGCCAGCACGTCGCCCGTCGGCGACAGGGCCGGATAGCTCTCGATCCCCGGCTCGCTGGTCAGGGGACGGAATCCTTGGGCCGTGCGCGCCGGCCCGGGACGGGTGAGATACCAGCTCGTCGCCGCGGCCGCGGCGAAGACAAGAATGGTCGCGCCGATCAGCAAGGCGCGCTTCGACGGGCGGCGTTCGCCGGACACGACTTCCGGCCCGGCGCCGTCCGACGGCGACTCGGGCGGCACGCCCTCGCGCACCTTCAGGCGGTAGCCGATCTTGGGGATGGTCTCGAGCGCCACGCGCGGGTCGGCGCCCAGCGCCTTGCGCAGACGCGCCACGCAGCGGTTCAGCGCATCTTCCGAGACGATCCGCCCGTCCCAGCAAAGATCGATCATCTCGTCGCGACCGACGGGCTCGCCGCGCGCCCGCGCTAGGGCGACCAGCACCTGCATCACGCGCGGCTCAAGGGTCTCCTCGCCCTGCGGGCCGGAGATTTCGAGAGCGGCGGGCCGCACTTCGAACACGCCGAGGCGAAAAGGCGGCTGCACCGCCAGCGTGATCCGTCCCAGCCTGCGGAACGGCGAGATGAGTTCGTTCATCGCCCAAACATCAGGAAATCATCAGCGCCCGCCCCAGGTCCCCAGGGTCAGTGTCTGACAAACGCAGGTCTGTGAACAGCCCCGTTCACCGAACCGCGAGCACCTCCCCCATGTCCCGCAAGATCTCCCATGTCTATCCCTTCGCCGCCGCGCTGTTTTGCGCCTGCGCGGCGGCCCCGCTCGCCCTGGCCCAGGATAACAACGCCGCCCAGGCCGCCGAAGACGCCTTCGGCGAACGCCAGGGTGTCGAGCAGATCGGCCTCTATGACGAGGGCCAGGTCCGCGGCTTCGACCTGGGCGCCAGCGGCGCCTACCGGATCGACGGCGCCTACTTCGCCCGCAACTCGTTCCTCACCGACTCGATCCTGCAGGGTGTCGGCGTGCAGGTCGGCGTCGGCGCCGCGCGGCTCGACTTCACGTCCCCCTCCGGCGTCGTGAACTACCGACTGCGCGAGGTTGGGACCGAGACCAGCCTGACGGTCAGCGCCGGTATGCGCGACTACAACACCGCCTTCACCGACTTGAACGCCACCCTGGCCAGCAAGGACGGCCGCTTCGGCATCGTCGGCGGCGCCCTGCTGCGGCCGGACGCCCGCTGGAACGGCGGCGGCAAGGGCGAGGCCTACGACTACGGCGCTCTCGCCCAGTGGCGACCCTACGACGCCCTGCGCGCCCGCGCCTTCGTCAGCTATTCCACCCGCGACTACAACGGCGACTCCGCCTTCATGACCACCGAGGACGGCCTGCCCCCGGCCGCCGAGCCCTTGACCCAGCACACGCCGAGCTGGAGCAAGGCGGTGTACGACCAGACCAATCTCGGCGTCCTGGTCGATGCGCGAGTGATGGGCTGGTCCATTGACGCCTCGGCCTTCCGCTCCACCTATGATCCGGAGCGCGCCGACTTCACCGTCCTGGCCGTCGATCGCCAGGGCCAGGGGACGGCCACCACCTGGTCGACACCGGCGCGCTCGATCTGGTCAGACTCGGCTGAGGTGCGCGCCGCCCGCGTCCTCCGCACCGGCGACCTGACCCACCGCATCAGCATCGCCGCCCGGGGCCGCGTCAGCGAGACCGAACTGGCCGCCGCCCAGCGCATCTCCTTGGGCGCCTTCGACTATCGCCGCGCGCCCGAGGCGCCGCAGCCCGTGCTGGTCGATGACGGCCGCCGCGGCCTGGACCGCGTGGACCAGGTCACCGCCAGCCTTGGCTATGCGCTCATCTGGGGGCCGCTGACCTTCCGCGCCGGCCTGCACCGCACCCGCTACGAGAAGACCTTCCGCCAGCTCGACGGTTCCGCCAATGAGGGGGTGCAGTCCCGGTGGTTTCACAACGCCTCGGCCACCTGGACGCTCAACGACCGCGCCACCCTGTTCGGCAGCTGGGTCACCGGGCTGGAGGAAACGGGCACGGCGCCAAAAAACGCCGTCAATCAGGACGAGGTCCTGCCTCCCGTCCAGGCCGAGCAATTCGAGATGGGCCTGCGCTACGCCCTCACGCCCGATCTGACCGTGATCACCGCCGCCTTCGACACCAGCAAGCCGACCACCGGCCTGCGCGCCGACGGTGTCTTCACCCTGGTCGGCCAACTGCGCCATCGCGGGGTCGAGGCCTCTCTGGCCGGCGAGGTTCGTCCGGGCACGAACGTCGTGATTGGCGGCATGTGGATGGATCCGCGGGTCAGCGGCGAGCTGGTCGACAGCGGTCAGATCGGCGCCCTCGCCACCGGGCAATCCTCGAAAATCCTCAACGCCAATATCGAGCAGGTCCTGCCCTTCGCTCCTGGCTGGTCGGTGGACGCCAACCTTGGCTGGTGGAGCGGCCGAAAGGTCACCGCCGACGCCGACTTCACCGCCCCGGCCAACGCCCAGCTGCTGCTTGGCGCCCGCTATCGCTTCACGCTGCAGGATAATCCAGCGGTGTTCCGCGTCGCCGTCGTCAATGTTCTGGACGATCGGGGCTGGTGGGGCGACCCCGCCGAATACATCTGGAAGCAAGGTCCCCGCACATGGCGCGCCAGCCTGACGGTCACGCTCTGATGGCGATCTCGATCAGGCCGCTTTCGCCTCAGGCGCTCCAACGGTGGCGCCAGGTCTCCGACACCGGCTGCCCGTCCCGCTTCAGCCGCAGCATCAGCTCCACCTCCCGCGAGGTCGGCCTGAAACCGAACGCCGCGCGGGCGGCGTTGGGGGCCGGATAGGGACCGACGGCGCGCCAGATCAGCTCACCGCCGCGAATCTCCATCTCGACCTCGACGTCTTCGTAGAGGCCTTTCGAGTCGGGGGCGATCCCCTCGAAGTCGATGGCGAACATCCGGGCGTCGGCGCCGCCCTGGGAGCCTTCCTGGATGATGTCTCCAGCCCGCGTGCGGCGCACCCGCGCCAGTTGGCTCGGATAGGGCTCGTCGCCGAAATGCAGGCGGTAGCGCAGCTTCACTTCCTGCCCCGCCTTCCACGGCGTGATCGGCCGCCAGAAGATGGCGATATTGTCGTCCGTCTCCTTGCGGGTGGCGATCTCCACCAGATGCACGCGGCCCGGGCCCCAGTCATCCAGCGGCTCGACCCAGACTCCGGGCCGCTTCTCGTAACGAGCCTCAAGGTCGCCATAGGCCTCGATGGACCGCTCGCGCTGCGACAGGCCGAAGCCGCGCGGGCTGTCGTCCTCGAAGGAGCTCAGGCGCAGAGACTTCGGATTGGCCAGCGGCCGCCAGATGCGCTCGCCCCGCCCGGTCCACATGGCCAAGCCGTCGCTGTCGTGGACGGAGGTGCGGAAGTCGTGATCGTCAGGCCGGTCCGCCAGACCGAACAGGTACATGCTACTCATGGCGGCCACGCCGCCCTTGTCGATGGTCTTGCGCGGATAGATCGCTGCATCGACGTCATAGACCGTGTTCTGCCCCGGCGTGATGCGGAAGCTGTAGGCGCCCGCCACGCTCGGGCTGTTCATGAGGGCGTGGACGACCACATGATCCTGCTCCGCCGCCGGACGCTCGATCCAGAAGGCGTCGAAGACGGGGAACTCCTCGTTCGGCTCGCCCGTGCCGATCGCCAGGCCGCGGGCCGAAGCGCCGTAGAAGTTGCCCTTCCCCAGGCTGCGGAAATAGCTCGCCCCCTGGAACACCCCGATCTCGTCCAGGACATCCGGCCGGTTGATCGGCCACAGCAGGCGCAGGCCCGAAAACCCGCCCATGTTTTCGCCCGAGGCCTTGTGCCCCTCGGGGAAGGTGAAAAACGACGGATCATAGATGATCGGCCGCGCCTCTCCCCCGGCGACCTCGAACAGGCTGACGGGGCGCGGATACATGAAGGCCGGCGGGAAGAATTCGGCCCGGAACGGCAGGGCCTCCCTGGCCCACAACTGCCGCGCCTTGTTGAACCTGATCTGCCGATACTGGTCGTAGCTCAGCCCTTCCAGCTGCGACTTTCCGGCCGGCGGCGCCTTGTACGATGCGGCCGCCAGGGCACGGGCCTGTCCGCGCAGCCAGCCCTGCGAGAATGGCTGGGCCGGCGCCGCGGCCTGCGCCTTGGCGAAGCTGGGGGTGAGCATCAGGCCGGCGAGAGCCGCCAGGCCGGTGAAGACGTCGCGGCGCGGCGCGCCCGAGCGGAGATCATCGACTGCCATCGCCTGTCACAAGCCGTGCGCCGTCCCGAAGGTCAAGGGCGGGAATGTGACGATTGATGTCCGGAACCTGGGCCGCGTAAAGCGTTCAGGCGGCGTTGTTGTGCTCGGCCGCCGCGCGGAACAGGGCCTTCAACGCCGCCTCGTCGATCATCTCGTCCTGGCGGATGTCGATGGCCCGGCGGGTATTTCCCTCCAGGCTGGAATTGAATAGTCGGGCAGGGTCGGCCAACGCAGCGCCCTTGGCGAAGGTCAGCTTCACCGCCGCCTTGTAGGTCTCGCCCGTGCAAAGAATGCCGCCGCTCTCCCACACCGGGACGGCCCACTTCCACGCCTCGACAACGTCAGGAACTGCCTCGTGGATCAGGGCCCGCACCCGGGCCAGGATCTCGCCCCTCCAGTCGCCCAGGGTCACGATCTTCTCGTCGATCAGCTGCGAGGCGGGCCGGTCGTCGCCAAGGGCTCTCTTCTTCATCGGTCCTGCTCCGGAAAGAACGGCCGTAATCGCCGCTTGACCGAAACATAACTCCCTGGTTATGAAACAATCAATAGCCATCGAGTTATGAATATGACGCCGACGCCAGACGATCTTTTCCGGACCCTGGCCGACCCGACCCGCCGCGCGCTGTTCGAGCGCTTGTGCCGGGACGGCGAGCAGACCGTCGGCGCTCTCACCGCCCAGGCGGGCGTCTCCCAGCCGGCCGTCTCGAAGCATCTGGCCCATCTCAAGCAGGCCGGTCTGGTCCGCGACCGGCAGGAGGGCCGCCAGACCCACTACAGCGCCCTGCCCGGTGCCCTCGCCCCGCTCGTCGACTGGACCGGCCGCATGAGCGGCTTCTGGGAGGCGCGCTTCGACAAGCTCGAGGATTTGCTCAAGAGGATGGATCAATGACCGACACTCGCACTGTCACCATCGAGCGCGACTTCCCCTTCCCGCCGGAGAAGCTCTGGCGCGCCCTCACCCAGCCGCACCTGATCGAGGAGTGGCTGATGAAGAACGACTTCGCGCCCAGCGTCGGCCACCGCTTCAACCTGCGCGGCGAATGGGGCGGCGTGCTCGACTGCAAGGTGCTCGAGGTCCAGCCTCACCAAACCCTGGCCTACACCTGGAACTTCGAGCACGAGGATCCCGCCTACGACCTGCGCAGCGTCGTGACCTTCACCCTCACTCCCACCGACGCCGGTACGCGTCTGCGGGTGGAGCAGAGCGGCTTCCGCCCCGATCAAAAGCAGGCCTTCGGCGGCGCCCATCACGGCTGGAAGGGCTTCCTCGAAAGGCTCGAACAGGTCGCTGGCCGCCCGGACTGATCAAGGAGACACGCCATGACCGAAAAGCCCGAGCCGAAGCGCCTGTCCGGCGGCAATCCCCAGATCGCCAAGGGCTACGGCGACGCGCCCGTCCAGGCCTGGATCGCCGCCGCTCCCGGCTGGAAAAGTGACGCCGCCCGCCGCCTCGACACTCTGATCGAGCAGGCCGTCCCAGGCGTGACCAAGGCGGTGAAATGGAACTCGCCCCTCTATGGGATCGAGGGCCAGGGCTGGTTCCTCGGCGTCCACGTCTTCGCCAAGTACATCAAGATCGCTTTCTTCAACGGCGCGTCCCTCGACCCCGTCCCGCCCGAGCCATCCAAACAGGAACGCGTCCGCTATCTGCACATCCGCGAAGGCGAAGCCATCGATGAGGGTCGGTTCATCGCATGGCTAAAGCAGGCCGCCGCGCTGCCGGGGGAGAAGATGTGAGAGGCCGGCTCAGCCGCCGCTCGCCGGAGCAGCCGCCTCACCGGCTACGGACTGAGACGTCTTGACCGCTTTCTTCTTCCGCTTGGGCAGGCCGCTGGGATTGCCCCAGAAGGTCACCACCGCCAGCGCGCCTAGCAGCGTTAGGGCCAGGCCGCAGACCGTCATCACCAGGCGATAGGGCAGCCCCCCGACCTTGGCCGCGTGCAGCGGGAAGTCCGCGTTGGTGATCCGCGATCCCAGGGGCAAGGTCTGGGCGTCGCGCGTGGCGACCATGCGGCCGTCGGCGGGATCGAACCACGCCATGGTCCGGCCGTTGGGCAGCCACTCGGCCTGCTGGCGCAGACGCATCGAGATCAGCCCGCCCGCCTTGGTCGGCGGGGTGATGATCCGAACCTCGGCGCCGGGATAGCGGGCCTTGGCCGCACCGATCACCATCGCCCAATCCAGGTCCTCGGCAAGCGCGCCGCCCTTGATCCTGGGCAGGGCCGAGGCCTGCTGCATGACCGAGGGGGCGGTGAACGGCGCGCGCAGGGCCTGCGAGAACCACTTGAGGTTCATGGCCGCGCCAGTGGTGAGCGAGATGATCAGCAGCGGCGCCACCAGCACGCCCAGGTCGCGGTGATGATGGACGATCGCCGCCCGCTTCATCATCCGCGGCCAGGCGCGCAGGTGAAACATCCGTCGTGTGGGCCACCAAAGGATCAGGCCAGTGACCACGAATCCCAGCCCTGCCAAACCCGCGACGCCTGTGATGACCTTCCCCACGTCGCCGGCGAACAGGTAGTGGTGAAAGACAAACAGCCAGACCTCGGGGCGCTCCCATATCGAGTTCCAGGCAAGGATCACCCGGCCCTCCTGATCGGCATAGGCGCCCTGCTGGGCGTCCTTGTAGCTCAGCCTGTTCAGACCTAGGTCCGCCGTCGCCAGCACGATGGAGCGCGGGCGCTCCTCGGCGGCGAACACTCGTGTCACCGCCGCCGCCAGGGTGGCGGTGTCCTGCCGCTGGCCTTCGGCCGCGTGCGGCACGGTGGCGCGCAGGAACGCGTCCTCGTGCACCAGCAGCGCGCCGCTCAGGCCCAGGAGGGCCAGCAGGAGGCCGATCAGCCCTCCCGCCCAGCGATGCAGCAGGCGCAGGGTCTTCATCAGAAGCGCGCTTCCCAGCCCAGCGTGGCGGTGCGGCCGCGGCCGGCGAAGAACTTGTCCCGCTGAGGCAAGGTCGTGTCGGAGTGGTAGGTGATGTACTGCTTGTCGAAGAGGTTCTGGACGCCCAGCGACAGCGCGCCGACGGGCAGTTCGTAACGCACGAAGGCGTCGGCGACCGTGTAGCCTTCAAAGTCGTCTTTGACCGTCGCGGCCTGCATGTCGCGCGACATGAACTTCTGCACCTGCAGTCGCATGGCCCACTTGCCGGTCAGGTAGTCGGCGGCCAGGTTCAGGCGGTCCGGCGAGATGTTGGCGCCGTCCAGGTCGGTGTCGACCTTGCCGTCCCGGTTGGTGTCGGTCTCGCCGCGCAGGCGTGCGTAACCGGTCGAGACATCCAGGCCGGGCACGGGCGTGCGGGCCTTCAGATTGACCTCCAGGCCTTCGATGGCCACGCCCTGACGCTGCACGTCGAAGATGCCGTCGGCGTTGCGCACCAGGAACTGGCCCAGCTTCGACTTGGACCAGAAGTAGCTCACGCTGGCGTCGAAAGGACCGCGCTTGAACTCGGCGCCCAGCTCGCGGTTATTGGACACGATCGGCTCGACCGCCAGATAGCTGTCGACATCGACATTGGGCACATTGATGGCGCGCAGGATGCGGCCCACGTCCGGCACGGTGTAACCCTCGGCATAGCTGCCATAGACCCGCACGCCCTTGACCGGTTCGTACACCACGCCGCCGTTGACCAACGTCGCCTTGAACTCGGGATCGCCGCCGCCGACCTTTCGCGAGCCGTAGGAGGCCAGGGTGGTGAAGTCGTCGACCTTCAGCTCGACGTTTTCGAAACGCACGCCGCCCGCCAGGCGCAGCTTGTCGTTCAGCAGGGCGTAGTTGCCCTGGAGGAACGGCGCGATGCTCTGGAACTTGGTCGGCGGCACCCAGGCGCGGCCCGTGGCGGTCAACCCTTGCTCGGTGGTGTCGGTCAGAGCGTCCAGACCGGCGGTGGCGACCAGGCCGTCGATCCCCGGCACGGCTCGCTCATAGCTCATCCGCGCGCCCAGCTTGCGCGAACGGTTCGCCGACTGGTCGAACAGCGTGCCGATCGGCGCGATGCTGGCGTCCTGGAAGGTGGCGCTGATGTCGCCGCCGAAGGTATCGCGCGTGCGGTTGAAGAACAGCTGGGCGTTCAGCACGCCGCCGTAGAGGTCGTCATTGACCAGCGACGCCGAGAGCGTCTCGACGCGGTTGGCCGCCGGATCGCCCGGGACATCGCCGCGGAAGGCGGTGGTCGGTCGGCGCGTGACGCTGTCGCCGTCCGTCGGCAGGATCGCGCTGGCCGGCGTGCGTCCAGCGACCGTGGCGGTCACATAGTCGCCATCGCCCTTCAGCTCGAAGCGGCTGCCGACCACGTCCAGTCGCGTGCTGGGGCTGAGCTGCCAGCCCATGCGGGCGAACAGCGACAGGGTCTTGCTGTCCTGGACGTCGCCCTGGGCGGTGTCCATGCCGATGCGACGCCCCTCGCCGTCATAGAACGCGCCGCGCGTCTCGTAGGCGACGCCGCCGGTGGCGTCGAAGGCGCCAGAGCGCCAGCCGACCAGGCCGGCGACCTTGCCGCCCATCGAGTCGCCAAGATTGTCGGCGCCCGAGGCCTGGATCAGCGTGCGGCCCGAAATTCCGTCCTTCTTGGGCGCACCGACCGTGACCTGGTTCACGACACCGCCCGTGGCGCCGATGCCCTGCAGGGCGTTGGAGCCGTAGATCAGCTCCACCCGGTCGATGAAGAACGGATCGATGGTGTAGCCGTCGCGCGAGCCGTCGCGGATCGGGGTCGATTGCGGGATGCCGTTGATGGCGTAGAGAGGCGAGCGGCCGCGCAGGCTCTCGCCGGCGCCCGACAGCTTCTGGCGCGTCGGCGAGAACGACGGCGACAGGGTCGAGACGGCGTCGATGATCGAACCGCTGATCGCCACCTGCTGGTTCAGGGTGGCGTTGTCGATGACGTCCACCGTCAGGGGCAAGGCGCTGGCCGGCAGGATGGTGCGGGCGGCGGTGATCACGACCTGATCGACGTCGGTCTCCGGGCCGCGGGTCTGGGCCGCCGCCGCCTGGGCCAGGGCCGCCAGGCTGAGGCCAGCCAGAAAGGCTCCGCGAAGAGGTGTTGTGGAGACGTGTTTGGTCATGATGCTCGGACAGCCCAGTTAGAACCTCGCCGCCGTATGCTGTTATTGAGACTGATTTGCAATATCTGAAGCGCGGTCATTTCAGGGTCGTGACCTTCGAGCCACGCCCTTGGCCGGCCGCTCAGCTGTGAGGGCGCGTCAGGCCTGTTGCGGAAGCCCCTGAACCTTCACCGCCCCGGCCCGTTGATGCGGTCCTAAGCCGGGAGCGTATCTGATGACCGTATCGTCCATCCGCCGCGACGTGATCTCGCGTCCGATCTACCACTGGGCCAAGTCGGTCCTGCCGGAGATGTCGGATACCGAAGCCGAGGCGATCGAGGCCGGCGACACCTGGTGGGACGCCGACCTGTTCACCGGCGCGCCCGATTGGGACAAGTTCCTGGCCATACCGACCGCGACCCTCACCGCCGAGGAGCGCGCCTTCCTAGACGGGCCGGTGGAAGAGCTGTGCGCCATGCTCGACGACTGGGCGATCACCTGGGAGGACCAGGACCTGCCGCCTCGGGTCTGGGACTTTCTGAAGCGCGAGCGCTTTTTCGGCATGATCATCCCGCGCCGCTATGGCGGTCTGGAATTCTCGCCCTTCGCCCATTCGGAGGTGGTGCGAAAAATCTCCACTCGTTCGGTGGCCGCCGCCGTGACCGTCATGGTCCCCAACTCGCTGGGGCCGGGCGAGCTCTTGATGCAGTTCGGCACGGATGCGCAGCGCGACCGCTGGCTGCCGCGCCTGGCCGACGGCCGCGACATCCCCGCCTTCGGCCTGACCAGTCCCGAGGCCGGATCCGACGCCGCCTCCATGACCGACGAAGGGGTGATCTGCGAAGGCGAGTACGAGGGCCGCAAGGTCCTGGGCATGCGCCTGAACTGGAAGAAGCGCTACATCACCCTCGGCCCGATCTCGACCGTTCTCGGCCTGGCCTTCAAGCTGCGCGATCCGGACGGCCTGCTGGGCGGAGAAAAGGACCTGGGCATCACCGTCGCCCTGGTCCCCACCGACACCCCCGGCGTGGTCATCGGCCGCCGCCACCTGCCGTCCATGCAGGCCTTCCTCAACGGCCCCAACGAAGGCCATGACGTGTTCCTGCCCCTGCACGCCGTGCTGGGCGGGCCGGAGCGCATCGGCCAGGGCTGGATGATGCTGAACGCGGCCCTGGCGGCGGGGCGCGGCATCTCCCTGCCCTCCCTGTCGGCGGCCGGCGCGGCCCTGGCGGCGCGCACCACCGGCGCCTACGCCCGTGTGCGTCAGCAGTTCCGGATCCCCATCGGCCAGTTCGAGGGGGTGCAGGAGCGCCTGGCCCGCATCGGCGCCAACGCCTACCTGCTCGACGCCGCCCGGCGGTTCACCTGCGCGGGCCTGGGGCTGGGCCACCACCCGTCGGTGATCTCGGCGATCATGAAGCATGGCGCGACGGAGCGGATGCGCATCGCCGCCAACGACGCCATGGACGTTCACGCCGGCAAGGCGGTGATCGACGGGCCGAACAACTACCTGGGCAATTTTTATCGCGCCGTGCCGGTGGGCATCACGGTGGAAGGCGCCAACATCCTCACCCGCAGCCTGATCGTCTTCGGCCAGGGCGCCATCCGTGCTCACCCATACATACTAGACGAGATGCGGGCCTTGGCGGATGAGGACGTGGCCAAGGGACTCGCGGACTTCGACGCGGTGTTCTGGACCCACGTGGTCCACACCCTGCGCACCGCCCGCCGGGCCTTCGCCAGCGCCTGGACAGACGGCCGCTTCGGCGCCGCGCCCGATAGCGGCCCGGCCCGCCGCTACTACCGCCGCATGGGCCGTTACGCCGCCGCCTTCGCCCTGGCCTCCGACATGGCCCTGCTGACCATGGGCGGCTCGCTGAAGCGCCGCGAGATGCTGTCGGCGCGCTTCGGCGACATCCTGTCGGAGCTCTATCTGATGAGCGCCGCCCTCAAGCGCTGGGAGGACGAAGGCCGCCAGACCGCCGACCTGCCCCTGCTCGACTATGTGATGCAGGACGGCTTCCTGACCATCGAGCGTCGCCTGAAGGAGATCCTCGACAACTTCCCCAACCGCCCGGCCGCCTGGCTGCTCCGGGTCTTCATCCTGCCCTTCGGCGTGATCCGCACCGGCCCAAGCGACCACACCGTGCGCGCCTGCGCCCACCTCATCACCGAACCGTCCGAGACCCGTGACCGTCTGACCGAGGGCGTGTTCACGGCTGAAGGCGCGGTGGCCAAGCTGGAGGCCGCCTTCCACCAGGTGGTCGACACCCAGCCCATCCACGACCGCCTGCGGTCGCTCACGATTCGCGACTGGCGCACCGCCGCCGAACAGGGCCTGCTGTCCGACGATGAGCGCCGCCAGCTCGAAGCCGCCGATGAAGCGGTCTCCGCAGTGCTCGCCGTGGACGACTTCTCGCCGGAGGACTTGAAGCGCTCGCCGCTCCCCGCGCAGATCCAGAAGTCAAGCGCTCCACAGCTTGTGGAATAAGGGGTCTTGCGAACCTTCGCCGGCGAACCATCTAGGACGGGAAGCCGAAAGAAGGGGAACGACCATGAGCGCCATCGAATGCACGATCCGCAAGCTTGAAGCGCGCACGGACTCCTTGATCGCCGGCTCGCTGGAGCGTGACCAGATCAGCGCCGAGATCGCCTCCCTGCGCGTACTGCTGGAAGGCGACGCGCGTCTGGCGGATCAGGTGATGACCTTCCGTCGTCACGTTCGGCGCGACCGCGCCTTCAGCTGATGGAACGAGGACGACCGGCCTCCCCGCCGGGCGTTCTCCCCAGCTTCCGGAACAACCTGAGCTTTAAAGACGTTCGGAACCTGCATAGGTATGGCAGGCTTGTGCGGGTTGCTCCGCAAGGGGCTTGCGAGTTCTGGGGCTGATGGAAACCAACGCCGACTTCCATGTCGAGACGACCGAGCAGGGCGCGACCGCCGTGCTGACGGGCGACTGGACGGCCACGACTCTCGAGGACGCCCCCGCCCGCTTGGCCGAAGCGGTGTCAGGCGAGGGCGCCGCTGTCTTCGACCTTCGCCAGATCGGCCGTTTCGACACCGCCGGCGCCTATGCGGTGATCCGCGCCGGCTGCGACGTCGAAAAGAAGAAAATCGTCTCGCGGCCTGAAACCCGCCGTCTGCTGACCTTGGTGGACAACGCGGTCAAGGCGGAGCCGACGCCGGTCGTCAAGCGCCGCGGGGCCACCGATCTCGTGGAGCGCCTGGGGCGCGGGGTGTTCAACCTCGGCCACGAGTTCTGGGAAACCATGGGCTTTATCGGCCATCTGATGATGGCCATCGTTCGAAGCTTCGCAAATCCTCGGCGCATCCGCTGGGCGGCCATCATCTCGATGGCCGAGCGCGCGGGGCTGGACGCCATCCCCATCGTCGCCACCACCACCTTCTTCATCGGGGCGGTGGTGGGCCTGCTAGGCGCCAACATGCTCACCCAGTTCGGCGCCCAGGTGTTCGCCGTCGAGCTGATCGGCATCGCGGTTCTTCGCGAGTTCAACATCATCATCACCGCCGTGCTGCTGGCCGGCCGTTCGGCCTCGTCCTTCGCCGCCGAGATCGGCTCGATGAAGATGCAACAGGAGATCGACGCCATGCAGATCCTGGGCGTCGACCCGTTCGAGGCCCTGGTTCTGCCGCGCTTCCTGGCGCTCCTGATCATGATCCCGCTTCTCACCTTCGTCGCCACCCTCGCGGGTCTGGCCGGCGGGGTGCTGGTCACCTGGAGCGTGCTCGACCTGTCGCCGGGCTTCTTCTTCCAGCGCATCGTCGACAATGTCGGCGCCACCCACTTCTGGGTCGGCATGTCCAAGGCTCCAGTGATGGCCGCGGTCATCGCCTGCATCGGCTGCCGCCAGGGACTGGAGGTCGGCAATGACGTGGAAAGCCTGGGCCGCCGGGTGACCGCGGCGGTGGTTCACGCCATCTTCTCGATCATCCTGATCGACGCGATCTTCGCGCTTATCTACATGGAGCTCAACATATGAGCTCACCAGAGGACCATCTCAGCGACGATGAGCTGCTGGACGACAAGGCGCCGCCGGTCCAGATCAAAGGCCTCGTCTCGCGCTTCGGCGACAATGTGGTCCACGACAATCTCGACCTCACAGTCCGTCGCGGCGAGGTGCTGGGCATCGTCGGCGGCTCGGGCTCGGGCAAGTCGGTGCTGCTCAACACCATCATCGGCCTCAAGCAGCCCGATGGCGGCGAGGTGAAGCTGTTCGGCCAGGACACCCAGCGCGCCTCCCGCCGCCGTTGGAGCGCCATCGAACGTAAGTGGGGCGTGCTCTTCCAGCAGGGTGCTCTGTTCTCCAACCTGACGGTGCGCGAGAACGTCGCCGCGCCGCTCTACGAGCACACCGACCTGCCCCGCGCCGAGGTCGAGCAGCTGGCGGACCTGAAGATCGCCCTGGCCGGCCTGCCCGCCCGCGCCGGCGCCCTCAAACCCGCCGAGCTGTCGGGGGGCATGCGCAAGCGCGCCGGCCTGGCTCGCGCCCTGGCCATGGACCCCGAGCTGCTGTTCCTGGACGAGCCCACCGCCGGCCTCGACCCCATCGGCGCGGCCGCCTTCGATGAACTGATCAAGGACCTTTCCGACAGCCTCGACCTGACGGTGTTCATGATCACCCACGACCTGGACAGCCTCTACGCCATCACCGACCGCGTCGCCGTCATCGCCGACAAGAAGGTGGTCGCCGCGGCGCCGATTTCGAAACTTGAGCGTTCCGACCATCCGTGGATCCAGGAGTACTTCCTGGGCAAGCGCGGACGGGCGGCGCAAGCGGCCCGCCAGGCCGGTTAGGGAAAGACCATGGAGAGAAACGCCAACTACGGTCTCGTCGGGATCATCTCTCTGGCCCTGTTCGTGGGCCTGGTGGTCTTCGTCGTCTGGCTGGCGCGGCTGCAGTTCAACCGCGAGTACGACCAGTACGACATCCTGTTCATCGGTCCGGTGCGCGGCCTGTCCGAGGGCGGCGAGGTGCACTTCAACGGCATCAAGGTCGGCGAGGTGTCCGAGATCGGCCTCGACAAGCGCGACCCCAACCGCGTCATCGCCCGCGCCCGCGTGACCTCCGACGTGCCGATCCGCACCGACAGCTACGCCACGCTGGAGCCCCAGGGCATCACGGGCGTGAACTACGTACAGATCACCGCCGGCCAGCCGACCAATCCGCTGCTCAAGGACACGGTGCCCGACAACCAAATCCCGGTCCTGCGCACGCAACGCAGCGCCCTGTCCGACCTGCTGGAAGGCGGCGGCACGGTGCTGACCCGCACCATCGAGGCCCTGGACCGCGTCAACCGCGTGCTGTCCGACGACAACATCAAGACCTTCAGCGCCAGCCTCGACGACGTCCAGGCCGTGACCGCCGAGCTGCGCGAGCGCAAGGCGATCATCGCCGACGCGCAAAAGGCCCTGCAATCCATCGACGCCTCGGTCCAGTCGGCCCAGAAGCTGATCGAGAACACCAACAGCCTGGTGGATACCGACGGCCGCAAGACGCTCAACGAGCTCAGCAGCGCCGCTCAGGAGATTTCGGCCGCCGCCAAGGACGTGCGCGGCATGGTCAACCAGCTGAAGGAGCCCACCGGCGAGTTCGCGCGCCAGGGCCTGCCCCAGCTCACCGGCGCCATCGTCAGCCTTCAAGAAGCCGCCGAGTCCATGAGCCGCCTGGTCAGCCAGGTTGAGCAGAACCCGCGCTCGCTCGTCAGCAAGTCACCCGCCAAGGAAGTGGAGATCAAGCCGTGATCGCAGCCCCGCGCACCCTGAAGGTCCTGGCCGTCACCGCGGCGATGGTCCTGCCGATCGGCCTGGGCGGCTGCATCTCGCTGTTCCCAAAGTCGGATCCGGCGCAGATGTATCGCTTCGGCGACGTGCCGGCGGCTGACGCACCGGCCAACAACGTCGATGACGATATCGGCGTGCTGAAGCCGCCGAGTACTTTCACGGCCCCATCGGCCGGAGATCGCATCCTGACCATCTCGCCGGGTGGTGAAGCAGCCTACGTGGCCGAGGCGCGCTGGGTCGCCCCCGCCACGGTCCTGTGGGACGAGGCCGTGCAGAAGGCCTTCGACGCCAACCCCGGCCAGGCCCGCCTGATCGCCCGTGGCGAACGCCGGGCGGCCGACGTGGCCATGCGCCTGGACGTGCGGACCTTCGAGGCCCGCTACGACAACGGCGCCGAAGCCCCGCCCGCCGTCACCGTCTCGGTGCGTGGCGTGCTGCTGAAGACCAGCGACCGCAGCCTGCTGGATGACCGCATGTTCAGCGCCACCGTCCGCGCCGCCGACAACCGCCAGGGCCCCATCGTCGCCGCCTACGATCAGGCGACGGCAAAGGTTCTCGCCGACATCGTCGCCTGGACCAACACCCAGGGTAAGCGGGCGAAGTAGCGGGGCTGACCGACACGGCGAACGTAGACCTAGGGAACACTTAAGCTTGGCGCACGCTTAAGCCTCAGTCGCGGCCGTGCCGCTCAATGAGGCTGTTCCATGTCCCTTCTGATCTTCGCCATCATCGTCCTGGTCGTCGCCGCGCTCATCGCCTGGGCGGTGCAGAAGCTGCCCCTGCCCTCGCCGTTCAACCAGATCATCCAGGCCCTGATCCTGATCGCCGCCGCGGTGATAATCGCCCAGCGCGCGGGTCTGTTCTAAGGCGCATTCGCGAAGGCCCTGGCTCCAAAGCCAGGGCCTTCCGACGCTACTTCTGGGTCGCCAGATAGGCGACGATGGCCGCCCGCTGCTCGGCGTTCGGCACGGCTATCATCATCTTCGTGCCCGGCACCGCCTTGGCCGGCGCCGCGAGGTACTTGTCGAGGCTGGCGGCGTCCCAGCGGATCGCGGCCTTCTTCATGGCGTCGCTATATGCGAAGCCTGGCGAGGAGCCCGACTTTCGCCCCACCAACCCATTCAGCGCCGGCCCCATCTTGGAGGGGCCCGCCGTGGTGGTATGGCAGACGCCGCAGCGCTGCTTGAACAGCGTCTCGCCATTCGTCTGGGCGACGGCGGCGGAACCCGTCGAGACAAGCAATACGATCGCGGCGCCAAGGTGCATGAGCTTCATGCAGCCAATCTCCAACTTTCATCCTGAAGCGTGCATGAACGCGCCTCGACCTTTTGACGGGATGGCGACCGCTAGGGCAAGCGGTACGCCACCACCGTATCGGACATCCGCGGCCCTCCGGCGGACGTGCCGCCAGCCGCCGCCACGACCACGTACTGCTTGCCGTCAGCCCCCATGAAGGTGACCGGCGTGGAGTGCGCGCTGGCCTCCAGCTCCGTCTCCCACAGCTTCTTGCCGGTCTTGGCGTCGAAGGCGCGGAAGCGGCGGTCGTTGGAGGCCCCGATGAACACCAGCCCCGACTTGGTGGCGATGCTGCCGCCCAGGTTTGGCGCGCCCGTATTCAGACCCTTTTCGCCAAGGGCCTCGGTGATGCCCAGCGGGCTGCGCCAGGCGATGCGCTGGTTCTTCACATCCACCGCCACCAGCTCGCCCCAGGGCGTCGCACCGCAGGACAGGTTGAGGCCGGGCTTGACCTGGAAGCTGAATGGCGGAGCCGGACGTGCGCCCGGGGCCGGACGCGGCGGGCCGCCGCCAGGACGGACGGAGCGGTCGAACGCCCCGACGCCCCCGCCGGGCTTGGCCTGCGGTCGGAAGACCGCACGGTTCTGCAGGTTGATGAAGTAGAGGCCAAGCTCGGGGTTGTAGGCCCCGCCGCCCCAGTTGGGACCGCCTGTGGGGCTGGGATAGCTGACCGTGCCATGCTTGCTGCTCTGACGGGGGGCGTAGAGCGGCACGCTGACGATGTTGTTGTCGTCCCAGTATTTCGTGCAGGCCGCCTTCATCCCAGGGGCCAGATCGGGGATTTCGTCCCGGGTCATCTGGACCCGGGCGATGGGACCCGGGGCGCGGGGGAACGGCTGGGTCGGCCAGGAGACGGCGCCCAGATCCGGCTCCGGCTGCGGCACGGGACGCTCCTCGAAGCCGTTGATCGGCTCGCCGGTCAGACGATTGAACAGGAACACCAGGCCCTGCTTGCCGGTGAACAGCACGGCCGGGACCTTCTTCCCGTCGGCGTCCACGTGGTCGTAGAGGACCGCCGGCGTCGGGGCGTCGAAGTCCCAGAAGTCGCGATGGACGATCTGGCGGTACCACTTCAGCTTTCCGGTGGCCGCGTCGAGGGCCAGCAGCGAGCTGGCGTAGAGGTGCGAGCCGGCGACGTTGGTGTTGTGGTCGCCGACCGGGGCGTAGACGATCCCGTTCTCCGCATCGAGGGTCATGGTCGACCAGACATTGGCGCCGCTGACGTCACGCCAGTCGTCGGCGTTGTAAGTCTCGTTATTGGGCTCGCCAGGCTGCGGGACCGTGTGGAAGGTCCAGACCAGACGGCCGGTGCGGGCGTCCCAGGCGCGGACGTCGCCGCGCGGCGCGGGCGGACCCGCCTCCCCCGGTCGGGCGCCGGTGATGATCAGGTTCTTGTAGATCGTCACCGGGTTGGGGATCGTGAAGGTCGCGCGCCGCGACTCTCCGACCATCTCCGAGGCCACGCCCACATAGGCGTCGATCTGGCCGTCGCGGCCGAACTCTGGCGCCAGCTGGCCCGTGGTCACGTCCACCGCGCGGATGAAGCCCTGGTCGGTGCCGAAGAAGATCCGCGGCGCGGTCTTGTCGTCCCCCGGCCAGTAGGCGATGCCTCGACCGTGGATGTTCAGGGGGGACTCGTACTTCCAGATCACCTCGCCCGTCTCCGGCCGCAGGGCGGTGATCGAGGCCTTGAGGTTCGGATTGCGCGCCGACGCGGGGGTGGAGATGTACATCACCCCGCCGACCAACAGGGGCGTGACCTCGAACCGGAAGTCCAGGCCCTCGTCGCCGTTGTCCGACTGTCCGGCGCCGTAGTGATAGACCCAGGCGGCCTTCAGCTTCGACACGTTCTTCGGCGTGATCTGCGTCAGGGTGGAGAAGTTGGTGTTGGCGTCCCCGCCCCCATAGGCCGGCCACTGGTTGGGCCCTTCGGGACGCGGATAGCTGGCGGCGGGAGCCGCGCTCGGCGCGGTCGGCTTTGGGGCCGCGGCGGCGACCGTGCCGGCCACCGGGATCGGCGCGAAGTTGGAGGCCAGATAGGTGTGGATGGCGCCGAAGTCCTGATCCGACATCTGGGCGCCGAGCTGCACCATCTTTTGCATGGTGTCGCGCCACTCATCGGGCGTGCGGCGCTTGCCGATAGCCAGGCCGACGGCGTGGCAGCTGGTGCAGGTGGAGACGAAAAGATCGCGTGAGGGCCCGGCCGGAAGCTGATCCTCGGACACCGGCGTCGGGGGCGCGACCTGGGCCGAAAGAAGGGTCGCCGAACCGGCCGCGGCCACGCCGGCCGCCGTCAGCACGACCCCCAGCTTCAGGACGCCATGACGGGGGTTGCGAGCGGGTTTGGCTTGATGATCGGTCATTGGGCGTTTCTCCCCCGGGAGACGTTTTCTGTTTTGATGGAATGGGTTGGGCGCGAAGCGTTCATCGCGCGGGGTCCGGCAGCCGCCGCACGTCGCCGACGACGAAGGTGTAGGAAAGCGCGCCCAGCAGGGCCATCACCCCGATGAAGGCCAGCCCGCCGAAGAACGAGCCTGTCTTGGCCACCACGAAGCCGATGACCACCGGCGTGACGATGCCCGCCAGGTTGGTGCAGAAGTTGAAGAGGCCGGCGGTCAGGCCGACCAGCTTCTTCGGCGCGACATCCGAGATCAGGGTCCAGCCCAGGTTCGACATCCCCTGACCGAAGAAGGCCAGAGACATCACCGCGATCACCACCGCGTCGCTCTGGATGAAAGCGGCCAGGGCGATGGTCGAGGACATCAGTAGGCCGCCCACGATCGGCAGCTTGCGGCCCAGATTGGCTGAGCCGCTGCGGCGAACCAGCGCGTCCGAAATCTGCCCGCCGACCACCGCGCCGATCGAGGCGGCGATGAACGGCAGCACGGCGTAGAACCCGACCTTCAGCCACGGCATGTTGCGCTCGGTGGACAGGTAGGTCGGGAACCAGGTCAGGAAGAACACCAGGGTGGCGTTGGTGGCGAACTGACCGAAAGACGCCCCGATGATCTGGCGTTGCTTCATCAGATAGCCGACGTCGCGCCAGGAGAAGGGGGTCTTCTCCACCGCCCCGACGCCGCCGCCGGCGCTGATGTGATCCAGCTCGGCCTGGTTCACCTTCGGGCTGTGGTCGGGGTCGCGATAGAGGTTGTACCAGATCGCCGCGAACACCAGGCCGACGCCGCCGATCAGCATGAACAGGACCCGCCATCCGAACTCGGCGGTGATCCAAAACAGCAGCGGGCTCAGGAACGCGATCCCGAAGTACATGCCCACCGTATAGACGCTGTTGGCCCGCGCCCGCTCGCTCTGGGGAAACCAGGAGACCAACACGCGGCTGTTGGCCGGGAAGCACGGCGCCTCCGCCGCGCCGAGACCCAGCCGGAAGCCCAGCAGCGTGCCAAGTCCCGTGGCGAAGCCCTGCAGAATCGTGAACAGCGACCAGAAGGCCACCGACAGGAAATAGGTCAGGCGCACGCCGAAGCGATCGAGGAACACCCCGCCCGGGATCTGCGCCAGGGCGTAGGTCCAGGAGAAGGCCGAGAAGACCAGCCCCATGGTCACCGCGTCGATACCCAGGTCCTTGGTCATGGTCGGCGCCGCGACGCTAAGCAGCGTGCGGTCCAGGTAATTGATCATCGTCCCGACCGCGATCAGGGCGAGGACGCCGTAACGCACGTTGGTCCGGTGCGTCGCCGAGGCGGCGGTGTTCATGGGCTTTGTCCCGGCTTGGGCGGAGGCGTTGGAAGAAGGGCTCATCGAAGGGTCACGATCACGGCTTGTCCGGCGCCACGTCGGCCTGGGTCAGGCCCAGCGCCCACTTGATGCCCTCCAGGTGCAGCTTCTGCACCGCCGGGTCGTCCCAGATCTCCTCGCGGTGCCCCAGCGAGGACGAGAAGACCCGCCCCTTGCCGTAGGTCTTGGCCCACACCACCGGCAGGTCGCCGTCGGGCTTCTTGGCCAGCTGCTCCGGCTTCAGCTTCGCCGGATCGAGACGGATGATGGTGTGGACCTTGCCCTTGGCGTAGGGGGAGCCGAGATAGGGGAACTGGTCGGTGAGCGTGGTTGGAAAGTCGGCCGCGCCGGGGAACTTCGGGTCCTGGACGATCAGGCCGGTGGGCTCGACCTGCCATTCGCCGGCCATGAAGCCGCCGATCATCTCGCCGTATTCGGGCCAGTCATAGAAGCCGATGGTCGCCGCGTGACCGCCGATAAAGCCCTTGCCGTCCTTGTGCACGAAGGCCAGCAGATCGGCTTTCTGCTCGGGACTCATGGTCCCCTCCCCGCTGCCGAGGAAGAAGACGGCGTCGAAGTAGTCCAGATTGCGCGCGTTGACCGGCCGCCCGGAGTAGCGCTTGCCCTGACCGACGATGGGCGTCTTGGTGACCATCTGGCTGTCGGTGCGCAGGAAGGCCACATAGGCCCCGCTCTCGCGGCCCAGGCGCTCGATCACGGCCATCGCGTGATTGATGGAGTCGTGGTGGAAGCCGCTCTGCACGTCGGCGATCACCAGAAGCTTCTTCTTGCCGGCGTAGGGGTCCGGCATCTGGCGCATGGCCGGCGCGCCGGCGGCCGGAGCCGGCGGCTGCGCGACGGCCGTGCCCGAAACGGTCAGGACGAGGGCGAGAGCGACGCCCGAAACGACTTTTGCAAACTTCATGTCTCAGTCCTCGCCTGAGGGAAAAGACGCGGGCCGCGGCGAAGGCCGCAGCCCGCGGGGACGCTAGAACTTCTTGGTCAGCTCGAAACTCCAGATCCGGCCGAAGATGTTGTGGACATTCAGGTCCACCGCGTTGGCGGCGTTGCCGACCGTGGTCAGCACGATGGGCGGATCCTTGTCGGTGACGTTCTGGACATTCACCGCCACGCGCAGGCCCTGCAGGACCGACGGCGCGCTGGTCGGCACCGAATAGGCCAGGCCGGCGTCGAACGTGGTCCACGACGGCACCTTGGTGTCGGGATACTTTACCCCGTTCACGGTGATCGTGGCGTTGTTCAGGTAGGAGCCGACGTAATTGGCCGCGACATTGGCCGTCCAGTCGCCGTTGCGCAGGGTGGCGCCGAAGCGGCCGCGCTTGCTGACCTGGTTGCCGTAGGTGTCCAGCGCTTCGAACAGCGGCGAGGTGGGCAGCAAGCTGCGCTTCAGGTCCAGGATCCAGCTGAACCCGCCGTTGAAGCTCAGGCGGCCGGCCGGCGTGTCGACGGCGTAGTTGCCGGTGAAGTCCAGGCCGCTCTGCTTCACACGACCCAGGTTGCGCAGGCCGCCGGCGATGATGCCGACCATCTGGCAGTCATTGGCGGTCGAGGGCGAATAGACCGCGTAGGGATCGTTCAGCCAGCTGGCGTAGGCCGGGTTGTAGGTGGCGTAGGCCGGCGTGCCGGGCAGGCCTGGCGGGTTGCCGTTGACGCAGCTGGCGGGCTGCGGCGCCGGGATGAAGAAGTCCTTGTACAGCTCATACGTCGCCGGGTTGGAGAGGATCAGCGTCGCGTTGGGCAGGTTCTCGATCCGGTCCTTGTAGTCGACGTTGTAGTAGGTCACGCCCAGCTGCAGGTCCGGGATGAACGACGGACGCCAGTCGCCGCCGAAGGAGTAGATCGTCGCCGATTCCGGCCGCAGGCCGGCGGTGTTGCCGCCGCGGTTCAGCACCAGCGACTGGCCGGTGGCCACGTTGGTCACCGGGATCATCGGATTATTGAGGCCGTTGGCCACGAAGGTGCGGTTGGTCTGGCCGATGGTGCGCGGATCGGATTCGCCAAGGGTCGGGGCGCGGAACGAGGTGCCCCAAGACGCGCGCAGCCGCAGGTCCTCGATCGGATCCCACGAGATGCCGATCTTGGGGTTGGTGGTCTCGCCCACGTCCGAATAGCGGTCCCAGCGGACGGCGGCGGAGATGTCGAGGCGCTGCAGACCCGGACGGGCGTTCCCAGAGCCGAAGACCGGCACGAAGATTTCGCCGAAGGCGGACTCGATGATCCGGTGGCTCTTGGCGTAGCGCGAGGTCTGGTAGGCGGTGGCCAGGTTGAGGGTGTTCAGGGCCCGCATCTGGAAGTCGAGCTTCTGGTACTCCAGGCCCGCGGCGATGCGGACATTGCCGGCCGGCAGTTCGAACAGCGAGCCGTCCACCTTGCCGACCACGTTGGCCAGCTCGTTCTTGGCCTTCTGGATGAAGCCGCCGAAGAGGCCTTCCGCGGTCGGCTGCGGCCCCTGCTTGTAGGGGTTGAAGGCTCCGCCGTAGCTGGCCTGGGTGATGACGCCCGCCAGCAGGGTGTTGGCCTGGGGCTGACAGACCGCGCAGCCAAAGTTGTTGCCGTAGCCTCCGCTGGCGGTGAACTGGAAGTCGCCGACCAGATCGACCTTGTAGTCGACCAGCAGGTTGACGGTGTTTTCCTTGTTGTTCTGGTCGAGCGCCCGTCCCGGGTTGTTGGCGCGGAAGTTGTAGACGACGGTCTGGTTACCCGTTCCCAGGCCCGGGATGTAATAGGGGCTGGTGGGGGTCACGACGATGCCGACATTGGTGAAGGCGCCGTCGCCGGTGCCCGGCGCGTTGTTCTTGCGATTGTTGAACAGCAGCGTCGCCGTCAGATCACCCGCCCGGCCGAAGTCGTGGTTGGCGCGCACGATGCCGCCGATGCGTTCGCGCTGAGTGTAGAAGTCCAGGTACTGAGCCGTGTCCACCAGCGACGGGTTGTTGCGCAGGGCGGCCACCTCGGCCGCCGTCGGAACCCGGCCGTTGAGATTGGCCGGCAGGCCATAAACTGTGTTGCCCATGATCAGCGCGCCGGACGCGTCGGGGGTCACCGTGGTGCCCAGCAGGCGGTTGTCGTTGCCGCCGAAGGGACGCAGGTCCTGAGCCAGGAACTTGCTGTCGCCGCGCCGGACGTGGTCGTTCTTCTCCCAGCTCAGGCCGACGATGACGCCGCCGCCGTCCCAGCGACGACCGATCACGCCCTCGACCGTGTACTGGTCATAGAGGTTGTTGGTGTAGCGGGCGGTGACCTCCGCCCCGTCGAACGGACGGCGCAGCAGGAAGTTGACCACCCCGGCCACGGCGTCAGAGCCGTAGATGGCCGAGGCGCCGTCGGTGACCACCTCGACCCGGTCGATGGCCGCGAACGGGATGATGTTGGGGTCGGCGATCTGGTTGGTCACGCCCTGGGCCACGGTGCGGTGACCGTCGAACAGCAGCAGCGTGGCGTTGTTGCCCAGGCCGCGCAGGTTCACGCCCGCGTTGCGGCCGGCGTTGTTGGCCAGGGTCGTCCCAAGACCCGAGGCCTGCGGCAGTTGAGTGATCAGGGTGGAGGCGTCACGTTGCGGCGCCTCGATCAGTTCCTCACGCGTTACCCCCACCGTGGCCGAGCCAACGGGCGCGACGCCGCGGATGGCGGTGCCGGTGACGATGACTTCCTCCAGCTCGGCTCCCTCGGAGGGGTTGGTCTGGGCGATGGCGGCCGAAGCGCCGCAAAGGACGACGCCGGCGACAGAGGCCAGAAGAATGGCCCTCGGATTGAAGATCTTGGCGCTGGTGCGCACTCCCGACTTAGACATTTCAACTCCCCGCTTTTGTTTTTGATTGGGTCTGGATGGGCTGACGACGGCCTGGGCCGATTGTCAGCGGTCGTTCAGTTGCGCCATCGGACGAGCGCGGCCTCCCGCGCTTCGATGGCTTGGTGACGGGCCAGAAGGCGCTCGGCCCGGGCGGTGATCGGTGGGTCGATCATCTTGCCGTCAATGGCGAAGGCGCCTTTGCCGGCGGCCTCGGCGGCGCGGGCGCCCTCGACGATCCGGTTCGCCCGGGCGACCTCTTCGGCCGTGGGCGAAAAGGCTTCGTTGAGGATGGCGATCTGCGATGGATGGATGCAGCTGGAGCCCTGGAAACCGAACCGCCGCGACCGCAGGGCCAGGGCGCGATAAGCGTCCAGATCGGCGAACTGGGTGGCCATGCCCATCAGCCCCAGGGGCATGACATTGGCCGCGGCGGCGGCGATGACCAGCTGTTGCCGCGGCATCAGCAGCGTCTCGTCGTCCGGCTCCATGCCCAGGTCCAGGGCCAGGTCCTCATTGCCCATGTTCAGCGCCACGATCCGGGCGCTGGCCCTGGCGATGGCCGGCATGTCCAGCAGGCCCCGCGCCGTCTCGATGAGGACGATCAGGCGGGTGGCGCCGTGGGCGATCCCGTTGTCCGCCTCGGCCTCCGAAACCGACTTCTCCACCGAGCGCACGTCATCGACGCTTTCGACCTTGGAAAGCACCAGGGCGGACACGCCGGCGGCGACAGCGGCCGGGATGTCCAGGTCGGCCAGCGCCGCCTCGCTGTTGATGCGCACCAGCACGTCGGCGCCCGCCTGTCCCACCGTCTGCGCCGCCGACGCCACGAGGTCCCGCGCGCGGGCCTTCTCGTCGCCCGGCACGCTGTCCTCCAGATCAAGGATCACCGCGTCGGCGCCGCGCGTATGGGCTGTGGCGACGAACTTTTCGACGTGGGTCGGGACATATTGCAGCGAGCGCCAGACGGGTGTCATCGCGCGCCCTCCCCGTCCTCGATGGCGACGCCGGCCGACAGCAGATCGGCATAAGCCGCCTCATCGACGCCGACCTCGGCCAGCAGATCACGGTTGTGCTGCCCCAGGCCGGGGGCCGGCGTGCGGATCGAGCCCGGCGTCCGCGCCAGGCGCGGCACCACGTGGTGCATCGGCAGGTGGCCGATCTCCTCGTCGGGATAGTCGGCGATGATCTCGCGCTCGACGACATGCGGGTCGGTCATGATCTGGGCGATGTCGTAGATGGGGCCGACGGTGACCTCGGCCGCCTCCATCAGGGCGACGAGTTCGGCCTGATCCATCCCGCCGATGAAGTCGCCGATCAGCGCGTCGAGCGCCTCGACGTTCTTCAGCCGGTCGGCGTTGGTGCGGAAGCGCGGATCCTCGATCAGCTCCGGCCGGCCGATGGCCTTGAAGACCCGCTCGGCCATGGACTGGGTCGAGCCCGACAGGCTGACATACTTGCCGTCCCGGCAACGATAGGCGTTGCGGGGCGCCGAATTGCTGGACCGACTGCCGGTGGCGCGGCGCGGCTGTCCCGTCAGCCGGTAGTTGGCCGCCTGCGGTCCGAGCAGGGCGAACAGCGGATCATAGAGCGGCAGGTCGATCACCTGTCCCGCGCCGCCGTCCCGCTCCGCCTCGCGCAGGGCCATCATGGCCGCCGAGGCGCCATAGACCCCGGCCACGCCGTCGGCCAGGTACATGGGCGGCAGGACCGGCTCGCGGTCCTCGAAGCCGTTGATCGCCGCGAAGCCGGACATGCCTTCGATCACCGTGCCGAAGCCCGGACGCTGATGGTACGGCCCGTCCTGGCCCCAGCCGGAGATGCGGACGACGACAAGCCTGGGATTGCGCGCCAGCAGGACGTCGGGGCTCAGGCCCATCCGCTCCAGCACGCCGGGGCGGAAACTCTCGATCAGGATGGATGCGGACGGAACCAGGTCCAGCAGCAGCGCCCGGGCGCGCTCATTGCGCAGGTCCAGGCAGAGGCTCTTCTTGTTGCGGGCGTACACCTTCCAGTGCGTGGAGACGCCCTTGGTCTTCCAGCCGCGCAGGGTGTCGCCCGCCGGCGGCTCGACCTTCACCACCTCGGCGCCGAAGTCGGCCAGCATCTGGGTCAGCACATTGCCGGCGAACAGGCGTGACAGGTCGAGGACCCGCACCCCCTCCAGCGGGCCCGACGCCGAGGCGTCATAGGCCCGCCGCCGCAACGGGGCGGTTGCGGATCCTGGGGAGGAATGGGGTTCAGTCATTGCCGCCCTGCAGGAAGTCGGCGATGTCCCAGTAGCCGGTGCGCGGCATGGGCAGGTCGCCGCGCGTGCGCACCTCGAGCAGGTAGGGAACGTTGCTGGCGATCGCCGCCTTGAACGCGTCGGCGATATCTTCCGGCTCCTTGACCAGCGCGCTTTCGATCCCGAAGGACTGGGCCAGCAGCATGAAGTCGGGGTTGTACGGATCGCCGTCAGGCGTCTCGAACATCGTCCCGGTCTGGTTGCCGAAATAGGTCGAGCCGACGATGCGGATGGTCGAGTAGCAGAAGTTGTTGAACAGCACCCAGACCACGGGGATGTTGAGCTCCACCGCCGTCGTCATGGCGCCCAGCACCGACATCAGGCCGCCGTCGCCGATCAGGCAGACGACCGTGCGGTCGGGAGCGCCCATCTTCGCGCCGATGGCGGCGGCCGGCGAATAGCCCATGGTGGCCATGCCGCCGCTGGTGACGAAGGCGCCGGGGCGCTTCACCTCCAGCTGCTGGCCGGCGCCGTTCTTGTTCCACCCCACGTCGGTGACGAAAACCACGTCGTCGGGCGCGGCGTCCGACAGCTCCTTGAGCAGCCGCGCCGGGTGGATCGGCTTGCCGCCGTCGCCCTGGGTGGCGACCAGCTCCCCGCGCCAGGCGGCCTTGCGCTTGGCGATGGCGTCGGCGTGCGCCTTGACCGTTTCGGCGGGACGCCTGGCGTCGCCCAGTTCGCCGATCAGGGCCGCGATCGTGGCCTTGGCGTCGCCGACAATGCCGATGTCCACCGGATAGCTCTTGCCGAGCTCCTGCGGATCGATGTCGATCTGGATCAGCTTCGTCTTGGAGAAGTCGAACGTGTAGTCCGCATTCCACGAGCTGCAGTCGGCCTCGCCAAAGGCCGTGCCGATGGCGATGATGACGTCGGCGTCCTTGGTGGTTTCGTTGGCGCAGCGCGCGCCCCAGATTCCCGTCGTGCCCAGGGCCAGCGGCCTGGTCTCGTCATAGACGCCCTTGCCGACCAGGGTGGTGGCCACCGGCGCCTCGAGGACGTCCGCCAGCGTCGACAGCTCCGCGGTGGCGCCCGACAGCGCCACGCCGTTGCCGGCGTAGATCACCGGACGCCTGGCCGCCTTCAGCAGGCGCGCGGCCTCGCCGAGCCCCTCGGCGTCGCCGACGCTGCGGGGGAAGTTGGGCCGGCGGCGAACCGTGTCGGCCGCAGCCGACAGCTTGTAGGAGAACATGTCCATCGGCACGTCGAGCAGGACGGCGCCCGGGCGGCCGGTCTGGGCGATGTTCAGCGCCCGGTGCATCACGTCGCGCAGATGCTCCACATGATCAATGCGCCAGACGCGCTTGCAGATCGGACGGAAGATGTCCCCCTGCGAGGCGTCCGCATGCAGGCGGATCTGCTGATGGGCCTCGCGCGGGTTGTGATAGGCGGGGGTGTTGCCGGCGATCACCAGCATGGGCGTGCCGTCGGCGGCGGCGGAGACGACCCCGGTCAGGGCGTTGGTCAGGCCAGGCGACAGGTGGACGTTGAGCACCGCCAGCTTCTTGGACAGGCGATAATAGGCGTCAGCCGCGTGGGCGGCCTGCTGCTCGTGCCGGAAGGAGACGTACTCGATCCCATGGCGCTCGCACGCGTCGATCAGCGCGTAGTTGGTGTGGCCGCACTGGCCGAACACCTTCTCGACGCCCTCCGCCTTCAGGCATTGGGCGATATACATGGCGCCGGTGACGCTCTCTTCGGACATACTGGTTTCCATCACAGATTGATCGTCACGAGACGCTCCTCGGTCATCTCGCGCATGGCGTATTTGGGCCCTTCGGCCCCGACGCCGCTGTCCTTCACCCCGGCGAACGGCATCAGGTCGATGCGGCTGCTTGAGGCGTCGTTCACATGGACCACCCCGACGTGGATCTTGCGGGCGCCGTCGAAGGCGCGCTGCAGGTCGGCGGTGAAGAGCCCGGCTGCGAGGCCGAACTGCGTGCTGTTCACGGCCCGGACCGCCTCATCGAAGTCATCAAAGGGGATCACCGACAGGACGGGCGCGAAGATCTCCTCGCACAGCACGCGCATGTCGGGACGCACCTCAGCCAGAATGGTCGGCTCAAGCACCGCGCCTCGCCGCGTTCCGCCCTGCAGGATGCGGGCGCCTTGCGACACCGCCTCGCGGACCCACGTCTCGGCGCGGACCGCTTCGGCCTCGCTGATCATCGGACCGACGTCGGTCTGCGGATCGTGGGGATCGCCCACCTTCAGCTCGCGGGTCTGCTCCAGCAGCAGCGGCAAGAAGGCGTCCAGGGCCGAGCGTTCCACGAACAGGCGCTGGGTCGAGGTGCACGCCTGCCCCTGACGGCGGAAACCGGACTGGGCGCATCGCACGGCCGCGCGGCTCAGGTCGGCGTCGGCGCAGACGATGGTGGCGGCGATGCTGCCCAGCTCCAGGGCGACCGGCCGAAGGCCCCGGGCGGCGCGGATGCGCTTGCCCACCGGGGTCGAGCCCGTGAAGGTGAAGAAGTCGATGCCCGCATGCTCGACCATGCGCTGGCCTACGGTGGATCCTGGGCCGTGCAGCAGGTTGATGTGGCCGGCCGGCACGCCCGCCTCCAGCATCAGCTCGAACAGGCGCGTGGCCGAGAACGGCGTCGCCTCCGGCGGCTTGAAGGCCACCGTGTTGCCGCTGGCCAGGGCCGGAGCGACCTTGTGAGCCACCATGTTGAGGGGCGAGTTGAAGGCGGTGACCCCGCCCACCACGCCGCGCGGCACACGCAGGGTCAGGGCCATGCGGCGCGCCTGGCCGGCGGCGCCTTGCACCGGGACCATCTCGCCCACCAGGCGCTTGGCCTCCTCGGCCGAGACGCGGAAGGTCTCGGCGGCGCGCGCCACCTCGTTGCTGGAATCCTTCCACGGCACGCCGGACTCGGCGACGATGGTGCGGGTCAGGTTGTCGGCGTCGGCGAGGATCAGGTCGGCGACCTTCGTCAGCAACCGGTACCGCTCGGTGGGCTCGAGGACCGTCGCCTCGAAGCTGCGCCGGGCCGCCGCGACGGCGGCGTCCACCTGGGCCGGCGACGCCGCGCGCAGGGTTCCGATCCCGTGGCCGGAATACTTGTCGATCACCGCGATGGGCTCGGCGTCGCCGTCCGCCCACTGGCCATCGATCAGAAGCTTGGCGTTTCGAACGCTTGACATGTCCTCACCTATTTTCCCGTCGCCTCTTTCGGGCGTCTGGGGGTTCCCCGGCCTTTTCCTGGGCTCCAGCCGCACCGCTCTTAAGCTGGGCGAATGGTCGCGGACCGTCGAACCGTCATCATTGGTAAGGACGCTCGCTCATCAGCTCCAGCGATGTTTAGTTCATCATCGCATGAGGATTCCTTATGAGTTGGAGAGACGCCCTCGACCGAAGCCGCGGACTTGACCGGACCTCTGAAACGAGGGCATTGGCGTATCGACGCTCACCGATAAAATGATGAGCTTCGATCATGCATTGCTCACCAATTGATGAGGTTTGCTTTGAAGTTTGAATTCCTCGTCACCCTCGACGCCATTCTTCGCCAGGGCAGCTTCGCCGCCGCCGCCGAGGAAGTCGGCCTGACGGCCAGCGCCGTCAGCCTTCAGGTCAAGCGGCTGGAGGAGTATCTGGGTCGCCCCCTCTTCGATCGGTCCGGCCGGACCGCCAAGCCGACGCCCCTTGCCCGCGAGCTGTGCGAAAATGTCAGAAGCGCCCTTGCCGCGGTCGAGACGGCCCGATCACGCCAGACCGTGTCGGTCAGCGGCCGCGCGGTGCTGGGCACGATCCGGTCCATCCAGTCGACCATGGTCCCCATCGTCCTGCGCCAGATCGCCGAGCGGCACCCCGCCCTCAACGTGCGGGTGATCCAGGGCGACTCCACCGAGTTGCTCAATCAGCTGAAGGCCGGCGAACTGGATGGGGCGGTCGTCATTCGTCCGGCTTCCGGCGGATCGAGCCGCCTTGAATGGCGCGACCTGGAACGTCAGCCCTTCGTCTTCGTGGCCCCGCCCGACGCGCAGGGCGCGCCCGCCGATCTGCTGAAACAGTATGACTGGCTGCAGTTCGACACGTCCCTGACCAGCGGCCGCGTGGCGGCCAGCTACCTGCACCGGCTGTCGCCGACCACCCGCCCCCGCTTCGAACTGGAATCCATCGAGGCGGTTCTGGCCATGGTGTCGTCGGGCCTGGGCGTCTCGGTCGTCCCGCAGCTCACCCGACGCCTGACCAATCCGCACCCCGTCCGTCAGATCGCGTTGGGGCGCAACGCGCCCAGCCGGCAGATCTCCTTCGTCTGCCGGGGCGCGGACGCCGGCAATCGTCGGGTCGAGGCCCTGCGCGACGCCCTGGCCCGCAGCTATTCATCGGAGCTCGACGGCTAGACCAACGGCCCTGCTCCTTTCGGAACAGGGCCGCCTGGGCAGCGTCGGAGACCTCTGAACAAGGGCGCAGGTCAGAACGCCAGGCGTTCAGGCGCCCGCACCCGAAGAATGCGCAAGGGCCGCTCGCGGCCATCGCGGTCGGGCCAGGAGATTTCCTGGCCGGCCGACAGGCCGATCAGGCCCGCCCCGACGGGCGAGGTGATCGACACCTTGCCGGCGGCGATGTCGGCCTCGCGCGGATAGACCAGGACCACCGTGCGGCGCTGGTCGCGGCCCTCGTCCACGAACTCGACGACGGCGTGCATGCGCACCACGTCGCACGGCAGTTGTTCGTCAGGCACCACGTCGGCGCGCTCGATCTCCTGCAAAAGGAGCTGGGCGCCGCTGGCGGGAAGGCTCTGCTGGGCCAGCAGGGACAGGCGGTCGGCCTCGCTCTCGGCGAGGACGATGGGCGGCCGCGCGTGGGCGGCCTCAGGGCTTTGCATGATGTGCTCGTTATTTCAGGACGGCGCCGGCGCGGCCGGCGGATTTTTTGACGAACCCCGGCATGCCGCATACGCGCGCGCACCCGGGGCTAGGAGCCTGCCTGAAGGCTCCCGCCGTGATGGAAGAACCGCCGAAATGCCGGTCGTGCGCACATGACCTGAAGGTGGGCGGGGGTGAGGAGTTTGTCAAACGACGAGCGGGGCGGCCGGATCGAAAGGCGGACGCTAGAGCAGCGTGCGTTGCCGAGGCTCGCCCCTGACGTCCGGCGCGATCTCCCCTCGCCGGCGCAATTCGGTCTCGGCGCTGAACCGCAGATTGATGTCGCGGTCACGGGCGAACGCCTTGAGCTGCGGCTCCTCCAGTTCGCTCCACGCCGACCCCCGCCGCGCTCCGCTGGGCACGCGCGGCAGCAAGCCTGGCTCGGCGCTCCAGGCCAGCAGTTGCTCAAGCGACGCTGCGTTCAGCTGATCGCGCAGGTGATGAGCGGTGACATAGGCGTCGGGCATCGCCCGGTGGGCCGGCAGGCCGCTCTGGTGATCCAGCCCCTTTGGCATCCGCTGATAGCGCAGCATCTGGTTGGAGAAGCTGGAAAGATGCGGCCAAAGGCGCAGGGCGCATTTCCAGGTGCAGATCCAGCGCGCCCCGCCGGTGAGGCGCGGCGTGCAATAGCGCTGCTCGAACGCCGCCCGGTGCGCGGCCAGGGCCGCGACGTCGCCGTCCGGCCGCAGCACCGGCGGCGCGGCGTCCTTCCAGAACGGCGCGTCGGCCACCTCGGCGTCGAGGATGTGATGCACCGCCATGGTCTCAGGCGAGATCGGCCGGCCCGGATTGACGAAGCGGGCGCCGCGTTCGGCGTCCAGTCGCCAGACCCCGTCGGCGCCGAGGATCACGTCCTGCCAGCCGATCTCGCAGACGTCCTGCGGGCCCGTTCCTGCGGTCTCCAGGTCGATCACGCGGACGCGCGGCATGGCTCAGCGCCCCATCCGCTCCAGCTCCACGGCGCGGATCGTGGTCAGCTCCAGGTGGCAGCTGGAGCGTTCGACCATGTCGATCGTGCCGCCGGTGAGGTTTTCCTGGCATTCGGTGTCGCGTCGCCTGATCCAGGCGCGCTGGGCGGATCGCAGGGTCTTTTGGGCGGCGGCGGACCGCTTGCTCATGGCGATCTTGTAGGCTGCGTTCAGGCGGGCGTCCTGCCGGGCCAACTCGTGGTTGAAGCACGTGGCCATGGCCACGCTGACGCCGTTGGCCGCGTCGCCGCTCTTCAGGCAGGCGTCCAGGGCGGGCGAATACTGCGCCTTCGCGTCGATCTCGGCGGCCCCAAGGGCCAGGGTCAGCAACAGAGCGATCATCTGCTCTTCCTGGACCTGGGTTGGGCCAAAAGATGGGCGGCCTTCAGGGCGGCGATCAAGGTCGGCTCATCCACCACCTGAAGATCGCAACGCGTGGCGCCCATCCGGCCCCAGCCGCCGGGAACCGGCGCAAAGGCGTCGGGCGCCTGCTCGCACCAGAAGTCGCGGTGGTCGGGGTCGAACATCAGATTGATGTCGGGGGCGGCCGCATCCAGCGTGGCGAAGGTCTTGCGGGGCGTCTTGAAGGCCACGCGATGGAAGTGCGGCGCCTCGCTGGCGCCGTCCAGAGCCAGGGCCAGTTTGCGCGCCCGTTCCGCCGTCACCGTCATGGCTCGATCTCCGCCGCTCGGAGCGGCAGGTTAGCAGCCGGCCGGCGAAGGACTAGCCCAGACCGTTCAGCCGGCGCGCGGCGGTCACGGTGTTTTGCAGCAGGCAGGCGATGGTCATCGGTCCCACCCCGCCGGGAACCGGCGTGATGTAGCCGGCGACGGCCTTGGCCTCTTCAAAGGCCACGTCGCCGACCACGCGGGTCTTGCCCGCGGCGGCGGCTTCCGGATCGCGGGCCGGGACGCGATTGATGCCCACGTCGATGACGGCGGCCCCGGGCTTTAGCCAGTCCGCCTTGACCATCTCGGCCCGCCCCACGGCGGCGACCACGATATCGGCCTCGCGGCAGACGGCCGGCAGGTCGGCGGTGCGCGAATGGGCGATGGTGACGGTGCAGTCGGCGGCCAGCAGCATCTGAGCCATGGGCTTGCCCATCAGGTTGGAGCGGCCGATGACCACGGCGCGCTTGCCCTTCAGGTCCCCCAGCTTGTCCTTCAGCAGCATCATGCAGCCCAGCGGCGTGCACGGCGTCAGGGCCGGCAGGCCGCTGGCCAGGCGTCCGGCGTTGATGACGTTCAGGCCGTCCACGTCCTTGTCCGGGCTGATGGCCGCGACAATGCGATCCTGGCTCAGATGGGCCGGCACCGGGAACTGCACCAGGATGCCGTGGATCGCCGGATCGTCGTTCAACTCCGCCACCAGGCGCATCAGGTCGGGCTCGCTGACATCGGCGGGCAGGCGGTGCGTGACCGAATGCATGCCGGCGGCCTCGGTCTGCTCGCCCTTGTTGCGCACATAGATCTGGCTGGCCGGGTCCTCGCCCACCAGCACCACGGCCAGGCCCGGAGTGATCCCGTGGTCGGCCTTGAGAGTGGCGACCTCCTTGGCGATGCGTCCGCGCAGATCGGCCGCGAAGGCCTTGCCGTCGATGATGGTCGCTTCAGCCATGGCCGATCTCCGGGAGGTGTCGCGCCACGCCCTAGTCGCTCAGGCCGCGTTGCGCAACCGCATCCAGAAGAGCACCGCCACCGCATGGGCCTCGTGGCGCAGGCGCACCACGGCCTCGCCGGGCTCGACCCAGATCAAGGTGTGATCGTCCTCGACCTTCAGGCCGGGCTCCTCGCCCTCGACCGTGACCCCGTAAATCCCGCCGCGATTGTTCACCGGCGACTGCGGGTCTTTCAAAAAGCGCTGGGCCACGTTGACGACCCGCTTGCCAAGCCGGACGCGCAAGCCGGTCTCCTCGCCGAACTCGCGGATAAGGGCCTTCGCCTCGTCCTCGCCAGGATCGACCGCGCCGCCGGGCAGGTCCCAATGGCTGTCGCCGTCGCGGGCGACCTCCACCAGGGCGACCTTGCCGTCCCGCTCCGCGATCCCGAAGGCCGCCGGCCTGTCCACATAGGTCAAGCCGGGCTTGGGATCGCCGAACTGCAGCATGGATCAGTCCTTTCCGTAGAGATCCTTCCAGGGATCGCCGCCCTCAGCCACCTGCTTTACCGAGAGGGTGGGACGATAGCCGATGACGCCGTTGGCGCTCTCACGCCAGGCCAGGACCACCAGGTCCCGAAGCTCCGACGCGCCGGCCGCGATGCGGTCGTTGAGGAAAGCGGCGCCGCGGGTGTTGGGTTCCGTGCTGAACGCCTTCTCGCCCCAAAGGACGTAGAGCGGCTCCACGTGGCTGGCCGACTGCGTCAGGAAGTTGGTCACCCGCTGGTCGACCGGGCAGTTGCAGTCGTCGAAGGGCGTCATCCGCGCCCTGGCGGCGGCCAGGGTGACATTGGCGTTCACCGCCTCGCCTTCGAACACGCCGTGGACGCTACGCTCCTGGCTGTAGCCCTTTGGGTTGGGGTAGTCGCCCCAGCCGTTGTAGTGGATGGAGGCATGAAGCGGCTGAGACGCGTCGCCCACGTAATGCGCCCAGACGCCCAGGTCGCGCATGAGGAGCGCTTCGCGGCGGACACGGTCGGCGCGGTAATATTTTAGTCGCGCGGCGTTCTTCTCGCGTTTCTCGACGATGCTCAGGATGCGCCAGTAGGTGAAGTCCTTCACCAGCTGCTGATAGCCGTCGATCAGCGAGTACTGCAGGTAGCCGGCCTTCCACATGTCGAGGTTGTGGGCCCGAAGCGCGGTTTCGTAGTCGGCCTTGGTGGCCGACAGCGGCGTGAACTTAGGCCCGCCCAGAACCTTGCCGTCCTCGTCGAGGTCGACGAAATGGCCGGCGTCGCGGTCATGATCGTGGATGCGCCCCGAACCCTTGGAGCGGTCGAGCTCGCGGGCGAACTCGCCGATGTCGTCAACGGCGCGCGGCGTTCGCAAGAAGGCCGGAACCTCGGCCGGCAGGGCCTGGGTCGCCAACTGGCCCACCAGGCGGTGGCCGTAGGCGCCCCAGGCGAGCGCCGGCGCGGCCGGCGCGGCTGCGCAGAGGCTGAGAACAAGGGCGAGTGCGACGCGGCGCATGCGGGTCTCCGATGAATTCAGACGATGCCAAGAGCGGTTTCGACACGCGCCACCCACGCCTTGACGGCGGGATATGCGGAAAGGTCGAACCCGCCTTCGTGGGCGACGCGGGTATAGGCGACCAGGGCGACATCGGCGAGACTAGCCGCATCGCCGACCAGGAACCCGCCGCCGGCGAGGGCGTCGTCCATGCGCTTCAGCGCCGCGGCGCCGCGCTCATAGATGCGCTCGCCGATCTCCTGGCGGGTCTTGCCCATGTAGCGCATCTGAAAGCGGGCGACGGCCACATAGGGCTCGTGGCTGTACTGCTCCCAAAAAAGCCACTCCAGCATCCGGGCGCGCTCGTACGCGTCGGCGGGAATCAGGGCCGATCCGTCGGCCAGATGCAGCATGATGGCGTTCGACTGGGCCAGCGGACGGCCGTCCTCCAGAATAATCAGCGGCACCTGACCGGCCGGATTCAAGGTCAGGAACTGGGGGGTGCGAGTCTGCGCGTTCACCACGCTGGTCTCGGTCCAGACGTATGGAATCCTTAGGAAATCGGCGACCCATTTAACCTTGAGACAATTGCCCGAGATGCTGTCGCCGAAGATGCGCAAGGCCATGTGCGACTCCAAGGAGGTTGCCGGAGCCGTCTTGATAGCCTAAGCAATGGCCCGCACAACCAGATACGCCGCCGAAGAGGAACACCTCCCATGCGTCGCCTTGTTGGCCTTGTGGCCGCCATCACCGTCGCGGCCGGATTTTCCACGGCCGCTCACGCAGACAACGCCCAGACCACGGGATCCGATCCCATGGGCGAGCTGATCATCGGCGCGCTGTCGGCGATCACGCCTGGTATCGTCGACATGAAGCTCAAAGCCACGCTTTATCACGCGGGAGCCCGCGGGGTCGGCGCGCTGGACAGCCTCGGCTGCAAGGTCGTGGCCATGCGCACCGCGGCCATCGACAGCAAGTTGATCCCCCGCCGCACGGTCCTGTTCATCAAGGAGACCGTTGGTCTGCCGATGCCCGACGGCGGCGTGCACGACGGTTACTGGTACGCCTCGGACGTGGGCGGCTCCATCAAGGGCGAGCGCATCGACCTTTTCACCGGCAACGGGCGCGGCTCGATGAACTCGATGATGCCGCTGAACCTGTCCCGTCTGACGGTCAGCAAGGCCGGCCAGTTCAAGGGCTGCCCCCCGAAATAAGGCCGGCGACGCATGGAAGGCCGCTCACCTGCCCGTGTCGCGCCCTCCCGACGATCGCGTCTCGCCCTGACCGCCCTGATCGCCGCAACGCTTTGCGGCTGCGCCTCTGACCCGACGACGGGCCGCGCCCAGGCGACGACCGCCCCAGATCCGCTGACCATGCCGCTGGGCTGCGACCACAGGTCGGCCCAAAAGCAAGCATCCGTTCGCGCTCTCGCCAAGCGCGCCGAGCGGGCCGTGGAGGCGCGCCATACCGCCCGGCTCGACGCCATCGACGCTGGGACGAGCGCTTCCGATGATCGCGACGCCGCCCTGGACGCGGCCATGGCGGACTACTTTCATGACCAACGGGTGATCCTGGCGCCCCTGGCCGCCGAAGGTGATTTCGGCGCGTTGAAGAAGCTGGCGCACGCCTATCGCGACCGCGACGACGCGGATGGGGTGCGGGCGTGGTTTCGCCTCACCCAGTGCGCCGCCGACGCCGGCGACCCGTTCGCCAACGACGAGCTGGCGCGCTGGTACTGGCATCAGATCGGTGACGGCTCGCTCGAAGATCTGCAGAAAAACCGCGCCCTGGCCCTGGACCATGCCGAGCGGTCGGGCCGCTGGTCGCGGATCGCGATCTACATCGCCGGTAACGTCCACCAGTATCCCGCCAACCCGGCCCTCGCCGGGGAGATGCTCGAGGTTTGCGCCCGCGCCGGACACGCCGACTGCCAGGCGGAACTGGGCCTTTATCCCACCTACCCGTGGCGAACCGAGGGGGCCACGCGTCTTTTCTACGCCCGACAGGCCGGCTTGAGACGCAAGGGCGACGACGCGTTGCAAAGCGACAGGCTGTGGGCGCAAGCCACCGCAAGCGCCAGAGCCGGCGCCGAGGCGTTGGCCGCTTCCTGGCGGCCGACCGGCGAGGCCGAGACGCTGGCTGCGTGGGCGACCTTGCGCGAGCGCATACTTCAGCATGGGGCGGCCTACCCCATGCCAACGGCGCCCTGCACGACCGCCACGCCCTGGTGCCGCGGCAGACATCTCGCGCGCTGATGCCCGGGTCGACGAGGGCTGGCCGGTCCTAGGCTAAGACGGCGCCTGCGACGGCTGATAAGCCGCGGCCTGCTCTCGCACGACGTCGATGAGGCTGCCCAGGGCGTGATCCACGTCCAGCAGATGCAGGCCCCAGGACAGGTCGACGCCAGTGGAGCGAATGATCTGACCGCCCAGTTCGTCCGTGCGCGGGTCGCCAGGATCGGCGTTCACGTGCAAGGACAGATAGTCGAAGGCGCCGTCACGCACGCATGTCGTGGAGATCAGGCCTGGGGTCGAGACGAAGTCGGTGGTGATCGGCCGGGGCGGCCGCACCCATTGGGTCCAGACGCCTCCTCCCGAGCCGTTCAGATAGCCGCGGGTCAGGAAATACGACCTGGGGCTCCCCTCCCCGCCCGCCAGGTTCGCCGGGTTGACGCACGCGACGCGAAGGCCGTCACGCTCGCGTCCGAAGCGGGCGTCAGCCCCCGGCGGCAGCCGGTCACGGAAAGTCGCGTAGCTGACCACGCAGCCGGTCTGTCCCGGCGCGCGGCAAAGGGGGATTGTCTGGAAGGAGCCCCCCACGTCGCGGTCGGACGGGACCAGCACGGGCGCGCCGAGGATGAGGGCCGAGACAAGGCGCTTTTGGATTGGTTTACCGTCGATCTCCTGGGCGATCAGGCGCGCGATCATCGCCCCGCCTTGGCTATGGCCGATCAGCACGACGCCCCGGCCCTTGTTCGCATGCTGCAGATACCATCGCCATGCGTCGAGCACGTCGGTGAAGCCGCCGAGGTCCGCAGGCGGCTGCTCGCCTTCGGGTCTGGGACCGCCGCCTGGATGGCGCAGCCGACGCAGCGTCCCTTGCCGATAGAGCGGAGCGAAGGGACGGCAGACCGAGCTGAACCGCGCGAACTGCAAGCGGACGACGTCCCACTCGTCGGCGCCGGGCTTAAAATCGGAAATCCAGCCGGGATCGTTGGAGACGGTGGGATAGACGTAGAAGCAGTCGACCGCCGGGTCCTTTAGGGCCTGGTGAGGCTCCTTCGTCATACGCCCGCTGGGCGCGATGACGGTGGCGTCCAGGTCGACATCGCAGCGATCGTTTTCGATATCGGGCCGGCAAAGCCACAGGTCTGGCGCAGCGTAGTCGGCGTGCGCGACCAACGGCGCCGGGGTCTGGCCGACGGCGACGCCGCAAAGCAAGGTCAGCGCCGCCAGCGCAATCAGGGTCGAAAGCCGTTTCATCTTCACCTCCCGTCGGCCCTGTCAAAGCACCTCGAACAGTCCCGCGGCCCCCATGCCGCCGCCGACGCACATGGTCACGACCACGTGGCGCGCGCCGCGCCGTTTGCCTTCCAGCAGGGCGTGCCCCACCAGGCGCGCGCCGGACATGCCGTAGGGATGGCCCATGGCGATGGCGCCGCCGTTCACGTTCAGCCGCTCGTCGGGAATGCCGAGCCGGTCGCGGCAGTAGAGAACCTGACAGGCGAACGCCTCGTTCAGCTCCCAAAGCCCGATGTCGTCCGTCTTCAGGCCGAACCGCTCCAGAAGGCGCGGAATGGCGAAGACAGGCCCGATGCCCATCTCGTCGGGCCGCGTGCCCGCGACAGCCATGCCCACATAGCGGCCAAGCGGCGCAAGGCCGCGCTTTTGCGCCTGCCTGGCTTCCATGACCACGCAGGCGCAGGCGCCGTCCGACAGCTGGCTGGCGTTGCCGGCGGTGACCACGCCGCCTGGACGGACAGCTTTCAGGGCGCTCAGGCCTTCCAGCGTGGTTTCGGGGCGCACGCCTTCGTCGCGCTCCAGCAGCACCTCCCGGTGCGAGACGGCGCCGGTTTCCTTGTCGGTCGTCTTCATGACCGCGGCGACCGGCACGATCTCGCCGTCGAAGCGGCCCGCCTGCTGGGCGGCATGGGCGCGCGACTGCGAGGCCAGGGCGTAGAGGTCGCAGGCCTCGCGGCTGATCCCGTAGCGGGCCGCCACGGTCTCGGCCGTGTCGAGCATCGGCATGTAGGCGTCGGAGTGCATGGCGACCAGGCCGGGGTCCTGGTCCGCCCGCAGCTGCGGCGTCTGGACCATGGAGATGGATTCCACGCCGCCCGCCACGATGACGTCCATGCGATCGACGATGATCTGCTTGGCGGCGGTGGCGATGGTCATCAGGCCGGACGAGCACTGACGGTCGAGGGTCATGCCCGGCACGGTGACCGCAAATCCCGCCCGAAGGGCGGCCATGCGTCCTATGGTGTGCTGATGGCCCTGGGGCAGCGAGCAGCCCAGGAGGCAATCGTCGATCGCGTCGGGCTCCAGCCCGGCCCGTTCGACGGCGGCGGCCAGGGCGTGGGCGGCCAGGGTCGGCGACGGGGTGTCGTTGAAGGCTCCGCGATAGGCGCGGCCGATCGGCGTGCGGGCGGTGGAGACGATGACGGCGTCGCGCATCACGACCTCGCCACGACCGGCGCGACAAGCCCGGCGCTGGCCAGCTCGCGCTCGGCCTGGGTGAAGCCGTAGGCGGGAACGATCTCGCCGGAGCGGTCGGCCACGGCGTCCCAGCGACGGATGATCTCTTCGCCCGCGTCAGGCCCGTCGCCGACATAGCGCCCCTGCGTCAGGGTGACGTTGGCGACCGCGAAGTGGCCGGCGCCGGCGCAAAGCACCGTCCGCGTCGGCGCCTCGTCGCTCACCAGGGCCAGGAGGCCGGGGCTGACCAGGGCGGGCTTGAGGCGCTCCAGGCTTTCTTGCGAGAGCACGCCCTCGGTCATGCCGGTCGCCGCCGTCGGGGCCAGGCAATTGACCCGCACCCCATACCTTTCGCCTTCCAGCGCCAGGGTCTGCATGAGACCGACGAGGGCCATCTTGGCGGCGCCGTAATTGGCCTGCCCGAAATTGCCATAGAGCCCGGAGGACGAGGTGGTCATGACGATGCGGCCATAACCCTGCTCGCGCATGATGGGCCAGACCGCCTTGGCGCAGATCGCCGCGCCCATCAGGTGGACATCGACCACTAGACGAAAGTCGTCCAGGCTCATCTTGGCGAAGCTCTTGTCGCGCAAGATCCCCGCGTTGCTGACGAGGATATCGACCCGGCCCCAGCGTTCCATGACACGGTCGACCATCGCGTTCACGGCCGCCTCGTCCGTGACCGAGGCGCCCATGCCGACGGCCTGGCCGCCGGTCGCCACGATCTCGGCGGCCACGCGCTCGGCGGCCTCCGCGCCAAGGTCGTTCACCACCACCTTCGCCCCCTGACCGGCGAGGTAGAGGGCATGGGCGCGGCCCAGGCCCCCGCCCGCGCCGGTCACGATCGCTACCCGTCCATCCAGCATCATCAGCGCCTTCTCCTTTGTGTCCCGGCGCGGGCAATCGCGCGCACGGGCATAATAATCACTCTTGCGTTAGTGAAGATCTTGACCGTCGTTCTTCGCCGTGCGCGCTCGTCTCCTAGGCCTGGCCGCAGGAGCGTCTGTCGCAGACCGACAGGAAGCCGGCCGCCATGAAGCTGGCCATGCGTTCCTTGACCGCCACGAAGTCGTCGGACCTGCAGACCCCGCCCGAAAGCTTGTCTATGCGGCCGGTGCGCGCGAGGGTCAGCATCAGGGCCCCGGTGACGAAGTGGTAGCCCCAGAAGATGTCGGCTTCGTCGCAATCGGGCAGGGCTTTGCGCAGCAGGCCGATCAGCCGCAGGACAACCGGATCGAAGTGCTCGTCCATGAGCGCGGCGCCCCATTCGGGCACGTTGGCGACCTGGGCGCCCAGGGCGGCGTAGTTTTTCCACCCCTCCCCGCCCTCGATATAGAGGTCTAGATCGGTATCGAGGAAGGCGCGCAGGGCGCCCTCGACGGTGGGCTTGCCGCCGCTCGCCCGATCGTAATCGTCGAGCGCCCGCATGCGCCGCTCGCTGGTTACGACCGCGCGACGGGCGAAGACGGCGTCGAAGAGCGTCTTCTTGTCATCGAAATAGTAGTTGAGAAGGGTGTGGTGCACGCCCACCCGCGTGGCCACGTCCTTAAGGGTCACGCCATAGAGGCCATGCTTGGAGAACAGGTACTCGGCCGCGTCGAGAATCTGCTCCATCATCTCGGCGCGCTGCTCGGCCTTGGTCGAGCGTCGGCGGGGTTCGGCGTCCTTTGGCATTGCGGCGGGTGTCCGTTGCGGTGGCTTTGGTCGGCGGCGCGGGCTTGCTAGCCGCCGCCGAATTGCGATCTCAGCTGAATCTTGTCGATCTTGCCGGTCGCCGCCAGGGGCATGCGCGGCAGGCGAAGGACGGCGTCGGGTATCCACCAGGAGGCCACCTTTCCCCGCAAGGGCGCCAGCAGAGCCTCGTCGCTGACATCGACCCCGTCCTTCACCTCCACCAGCAGGATGGGACGTTCGCCCCACTTGGGATCGATCCGGCCGATCACCGCGGCCAGCGACACCTGCGGCAGGGCGCCGACCACGGCCTCGATCTCGGCGGGGTTGATCCATTCGCCGCCTGACTTGATCAGGTCCTTGGCGCGTCCGGTGATCATCAAGGCGCCATCGGCGTCTATGCGCGCAAGATCCCCCGTAGGAAACCAGCCATCCTCGTCGACGGCGGGCGCCTCCTGGCCGAAATAACGCTCGATCACCGCGGCGCCGCGTACGCGCAGATGGCCCTCGACCTCGCGCTGCTGCGGCAGGGCGGCGCCGTCGGCGTCGGTCAGCAGAAGGTCCACGCCGACCGCCGGCCGCCCGGCCAGGGCCGCGTCGGCCGGGTCGCAAAGGGGCGCCACCACCCCGGAGGGCGAAAGTTCGGTCATGCCCCAGCTGGTCTGGACCCGAACCCCGAGCCCATCTTGGATACGCTCCATCAGCGCCGGCGCCATGGGCGCCCCCCCGACGATGATCCGCCGCAAGCTCGGCAGGCGCTCGCCGGTGGCCTCCACATGCTCCACAAGACCCAACCAGACCGTCGGTACGCCCACGGCGACCGTCACGCCTTCGGCGGCGATGAGGCGCGCCAAGCTGGCGCCGTCGGTGTGGCGGCCCGGCAGAACCAGCTTGGCGCCCACCGCGGGAGCGGCGAAGGGCAGCCCCCAGGCATTGGCGTGGAACATGGGCACGACGGCCAGGATGGCGTCGGCGCCGGTGAAGGCCATGACGTCCGCCTGGAGGATCCGCAAGGTGTGCAGGTAGCTGGAGCGATGGGTGTAGGTGACGCCCTTGGGCGCTCCGGTAGTGCCCGACGTGAAGCAAAGGCCGCATGGCGCGGTCTCATCGAAGGCGCCCCAGGGCGCATCGCCCCGTGCGGCGGCGATCATCGGCTCCAGCGCCTCGCCCTCCTTGGCCTCTCCGTCGATGACCAGCAGCCGGCCTGCGGCGCCGACGCCGTCGAGCACCTGGCGGGCGAGCGGCGCCAGATCGGCCGAGGCGACGAGGACGCGCGCTTGCGACTGGACGATCATGTCCGTCAGCTGCGAGGCGGTCAGGCGCGGGTTGAGCGTGTGGCAGACAGCCCCCATGCCCATGACCGCGTACCAGACGGCCACGTGGTCCTGGCTGTTCCAGGCCAGGGTGGCCACCCGGTCCGCGGGCCTCACGCCAAGACCCGCCAGCACGACCGACACGCGCCCAGCGCGGATTTTCAGGTCGGCGTAGCCTATGCGGTCAGGCGTTCCGTCGCGCGCGGTGACGACCTGGGCGCGTGGGCGCCATTTGGCGGCATGCTCCAGGAACTTGTCGAGCGTCAGGCCGAAAGCCTGCATATCGCCGTCGATCATCGGCACTCACTAACTGCAGGGGGAAGCGGCGGCGAGACGACCCCGACGTTCCAGTTCCAGGCAAGGTCGCCCTGGGCGCGGCGTCGGCACATCACAGCCTCGTTCAGTTCGTACATGCCCGGCCAAAGCTTGGCCTGGGCGCGGGGCGTCTCGGCGAAGGCCATGTAGGCCCGCGCCTCGCCATAGGCGGGCCAGGCGGGCTGGCCTGGCGCCGACGGCGCGCCGTCCTTGGCGAAGGCGGCCCAGTAATCGCCCATGGCCGCGGTGAGCGCGGCCTCCTGCGGCGTGTCTGGGCGCTTTGGCCAGGCGGGCGGCGTCAGGGACGCGGTGCCGAAGACGTAAGGAATCTCGGCGGCATGGAAGGCGCGAAGGCCCGCGTCCTCGGCCGCGGGGTAGCCATGGTCAAAGAGATAGAGATAGCCGGCCGCTCCCAGGGCGGTTTGCTTTTCGACCATCCGCTGGGCGGTCCAGCCGTAGAGGGCGTCGCGGGGGGCGGCCAGCACGCTCTCGGCCAGGTCGCTGGACGGATAGAGGCGCAAGAACGCGTCGGCCAGATCGCCATAGCGCGGACGGATCTGAGACTCGTAGGCGGCGGCGTCGGCGGGCGGCGGCGGGGCGAGCATACGCAAGGAGCGGATTTCGCCGCTGTTGAAACCCGCCAGCAGCGGCACGCGGGCCTGTTCGCCCCGGTCGAATGTATCGACCATCTGCTGCGGAAGGATCTTGCCGTCCACGGCGCCGAAGCTCTGGAAGCCCGCCGCCAGCGCCTGGGCGGTCAAGGCCTGCGCATCCATGGCGCGCAAGGCCGCCACGTCGGCGGCCCCGAGGCTGGCGGCGGTCGTCGCGCCCATCGCCTCGGCCGCGACGTGGCCATGGCGGGCCTCGCGCAGGGTTGGCGTGGAGATCATGTAGGCGCTTTGGGCGATCGCCTTGTCGAACAGGCCCCGGGCCCTTGGCGAGGCCATCAGATAGATGACGCTGAGGCCGCCGGCCGATTCGCCGGCGATCGTCACCCTGGCAGGGTCGCCTCCGAAGGCGGCGATGTTGTCGCGCACCCAGCGCAGGGCGGCGATCTGGTCGAGCAGGCCGTAGTTGCCTGAGACGTGCTCGGCAGATTCGGCGCTCAGCTGCGGATGAGCCAGATAGCCAAGCACGCCAAGGCGATAGTTGATCGAGACGACCACGAGGCCCCGGCGCGCAAGCGCCGCCCCATCGTACATCGTCTCGCTGCTGGAGCCGGCGACCAGGGACCCGCCATGGATCCAGACGAGCACGGGCGCGCCCTTGGCTTCCTTTGGGCTCCAGATGTTCAGCGACAGGCAGTCCTCGCTCATCGCCTTCAACGGCGAGGCGTAGATGCTCGCCGCGTTCGCCTTGGGCTGGACGCAGGCGGGGCCAAAGTCGGAGGCCTCGAGCACGCCGCTCCAGGCGGGCGCTGCGACGGGCGGCCTCCAGCGCAGGGGGCCGACCGGCGCGGCTGCGTAAGGCACCCCTTTGAAGACCCGCAAGCCCTCCTGCTGGACCCCGCGCATGGTCCCGGCCGGCGCCTGGACGACGGGAGCCGCGACGACCGGAGCCTTGGCCACCGCCGCGGTGACGGCGGCCAAGGCGCAGGCGGTCGCCGCAAGTCCGACGCCAAGAGCGTTGAGCACGGCCCGCATCGCCTAGAACTCGTAGCCGACGCGCACCCCGGCGGTGCGCGGTCGCATGGTGCCAAAGCGGTTGGCGAGGAAGGCTTCGGGATGGACGTAGGTCAAGGAGTGGTCGTCGAAGAGATTTTCGACATAGGCGCCCACGGTGAACTTGTCGAAGTTCACCGCGAAGGTGGCGTTGACGTTCTCGTAGGCGTCGGTGAACCCGTAGGTCGGCGCCACCACATTGGGCTGCCCCGGCACGCGCGGGAACATCCCCGGATAGGAGCCGACATGCTGCAGAACCAGCGACAGGTTCGCCCTCGCCCGGGGCGACAGGTCAAAGCCGTAATCCACATAGGCCGAGCCCTGGAAGCGCGGCGCGGCCAGACGCGCCCCAGGCACGGCCCCCGAGATCGCCGCCTCGGCGGGCGATAGTTCGGTGACCTTGGCGTTGTTGAACGAACCGTTGAAGCCGACGGTCAGGCCGCTCCTGGGAAAGGCCAGGATCTCGAACTCCAGCCCGCGGCTGCGCGCCGCGCCGATATTGGTGGCGAACTGCACCGAGTCGGAGACGCGGTTGGCCTGGACCTGAATGTTGCTCCAGTCGATCCAGTAGGCCGCCAGGTTGGCCGCCAACCTGCCGTCGAACCAGCGACCTTTCAGGCCGATCTCGTAGTTCGTCAGGTCGTCGGAGTCGGCGCCCGCCGGAATGACGAGGTCGTTGGGATTAACAAGGCTGGGACGGCCGCCGAAGGCGTTGATGATCGGCGTGCGAAACCCGGTCGACACGGTGGCGTAGGTGGTCACCGACGGCCGGGGCCTGAACGAGGCGCTGATCTTGAAGGAGGGCTTGCTGCCTTGCGCCTTGAGGCCCGCGACCGGCGAAAGCTGAGTGATGGTCAGCGGCCCCGAGAACCCAGGGGTCAGGGCCGCGGTCAGGTAATTGCTGTTATAGCCGCCCTGCACGAAGCCCTGGGCGTCGACCCGCCCGTAGCGCATGCCCCCCGTCAGCCAGAAGCGCTCGTCCAGCCGCCAGGTCACCTCGCCGAAGCCGGCCAGTTCGTGGGAGTCGGTGTAGTTGAACTGGCGCTGGTAATACTCGTCGGGAAGCCCGGTGATGCGCCGGGCGGCGAGGAAGGCCGGCGAGGAGCGATAGAAGTAATCCACGTCCAGCCGTCGATCGAGATAGAAGCCGCCGACCACCCAGTCGAAGCGCCCCCCGGGGTCCGAGGCGAGCCTGGCCTCCTCGACGAAGGTGTTCTGGTAGGCCCAGGCGTCCAGGCCAAAGGCGATGGCGCCGCCAAAGGTGCCGGCCAGGTCGACGAAGAACTTCTGGTCGAAGCGCGAATAGGTGGTGGAGCTGGTCAGTCGCGCGCCGTCGAACTGGTGCTCGATGGTTGCGTTGTAGGTCTCAAGCTTGCCCACGAAGAGGTCGGGCCGGTCCGAGCGCCTGCGCTCGCGGCCAAGGCGTGGATCGATCAGCGATGAGTCCTTGGGATTGCTGTCCTCGTAGGAGGCGAGCAGCTTCACCGACAGCCGGTCGTTGGGCTCCCACAGCAGTATGGCGCGGCCGCCCCAGTCGACCAGGGTGTTGGCGTTGTGGACGCCGGTGCCGAGGTTGTCGACATAGCCTTCCTCGTGCCGATAGAAGCCGACCACGCGCAAGGCCAGCTTGTCGTCGACCAGCGGCAGGTTGATCATGCCGTTGTACCGCTGCCGCACCGAATCCGAGCCCGTCAGGCCAAGGTCGACCAGCGCCGAGGCGTCGTATTTGGACAGATCCGGGCTCTTGGTCAGGATCCGCAAGGCCCCCGAGAGCGAACCGGAACCGAAGAGCGTGCCTTGCGGGCCGCGCAGGAACTCCACGCGCTCGACGTCGAAGAGGTTGGGGTCGATGACGGTGGTGTTGCCGATGGTGGAGATCGGCAGCTCGTCGATATAGATGGCCACCGTGCTTTGCAGGTTGGCTCCGTAGCCGTTGGTGGCCACGCCGCGCGCGGTGAAATTGTTGAAGTTGGCGGTCGGCTTGTTCAGCACCACCCCCGGCGTCTCCCTGGCCAGGCCTTCGTAGCCGACGATCCCCTTGGCGGTCAGGTCCTCCTGCGAGAAAGCCGTGATGCTCAAAGGGACGTCCTGCAGGCGTTCGGGACGACGGGTGGCGGTGACCACGACTTCTCCAACCGACGCGGCGTCGCGACGCGCGTCCTCTTGCCCGGCCGCCGAGCCCGACTGGGCCAGGACCGGCGATGAAACGACGACGGCGGCGACGCACGCCGACGCGAAAAGACCAGCCTTCATGGTGTTGTCCTCCCCGGACGCGTCGATCGTTCGTCGTCGACGGCATGCCCAAAGCGTGACGGCGAGGACCCGGCCTGTCAACACTCACTCTCGCGCGTGTGAATGTTGACGGCGGGGCGAGGATCGGCGCATGCTCGCCCAAAGCCGGGTCAAGAACGGCATTTGGGAGAAGCGCCTTGAACACCACACCACCGGCGGGGACGGTCGATCGATGACCGCCGCCCCACCCTCCGTCGCTCCGCTCCAACCGGCGAACGTCGCGCCGGGGCCCGTGGGCCGTCGCGCCTGGGTCGTCCTGGCGATGCTCTGGTTCGTCTACGTGCTGAACTTCCTGGACCGGCAGCTGATGTCCATCCTGGCCAAGCCCATCCAGGACACCTTGCACGTCAGCGACAGCCAGCTTGGCCTGATCGGCGGATTCTACTTCGCCCTCTTTTACTGCTTCATCGCCATCCCGGTGGGATGGCTCGCCGACCGGACCAATCGCGTCGCGGTGCTGGCCCTGGCCTGCGGCATCTGGAGCGCGGCGACGGTGGCCTGCGGCTTGTCGCGCACCTACGCCCAGTTCGCCGTCGCGCGCATGACGGTGGGCTTTGGCGAAGCGGGCGGCGTGCCCCCCTCCTACGCCATCATCTCCGACTATTTCCCGCCAGGGCGCCGGGGCACGGCCTTGGGTCTCTACAACCTTGGTCCGCCGGTGGGCGCGGCCCTGGGCATCGCCTTTGGGGCCGCGATCGCCGCGGCCTTCAACTGGCGCTACGCCTTCATCGTCCTGGGCGTGGTCGGCGTGGCGGCGGCCGTGGTTCTCCCCTTCATCGTGCCCGAACCGCGCCGGGGGGCGCTGGACGGCCAGGAGGCGGGGGCCGCGCCGGCGAAAGCCGGCTTTTGGGCCACGCTTGGGATGTTCTTTTCGCGTCCGCCGCTGGTGCTGGCGGCGCTGGGCAGCGGGGCCACCCAGTTCGTGACCTATGGCCTTGGCAACTTCACCACCCTTTTCCTCATGCGCGAGAAGGGCATGACGCTGGGCCAGGTGGCCGTCTGGTACGCCCTGGTGGTGGGGATCGGCATGAGCGCCGGCATCTTCGCCTCCGGACGGGTGATCGACCGCTACACGCGCCGCTCCAAGGTCCCTTACGCGCTGGTGCCGGCGATCTCGCTGCTTTTGGCGATCCCGTTCTATATCGGGTTCGTCTGGGCGCCGACCTGGCCGCTGGCCCTGGTGCTGCTGGCCGGGCCGACCTTCCTCAACTACTTTTACCTGTCGTCCTCGGTGGCGCTGGTCCAGGAGCAGGTGCGGCCCGAGCAGCGCGTCATGTCCGGGGCGTTGCTGTTGCTGATCATGAACTTCATCGGCCTGGGACTTGGCCCCACCTATGTGGGCGCCGCCAGCGACTTCTTCCGCGCCACGCATCCGCACAATTCGCTGCAGATGGCGCTCTACACCCTCGTGCCGTTCTACGTTCTGGCGATCGCGCTGTTTCTTTGGCTGGCCCGGATTTTCGCGCGGGCGGAGCGCGCCGCCTGAGGCGGCGCCGCAGGCTTCATCCCTTCAGGGCGATGAAGCCTGCGGCCATGAACCTGGCGATGCGTTTCTTCACGGCGGGGAAGTCGTCGGAGTGGCAGATGCCGCCCGAGAGACGGTCGATGCGGCCGGTCCGGGCCAAGGTGTTCATCAGCGCGCCGCTGACGAAGTGGTAGCCCCAGAAGATCTCTTCGTCGGCGTAGTGCGGCAAGGCGCGCTTGAGGATGCTGACGAGTTTCAGCACCACGGGATCGAAGTGCTCGTCCATCAGAGCGGCGCCTTCGGGGGTGTTGCTCACGCGGGCGCAAAAGGCGGCGTAGTTCATCCAGTGCTCGCCGCCCTCGTGGTAGAGGTCCAGGTCGGTGTCGAGAAAGGCGTGCAGCGCCCCCTCCACAGTCGGCTTGTCGCCCGCCGCCTTCTCATACTCCTCCAGCGCCACCATGCGCCGCCCCGACGTCACCCCCGCTCGTCTGGCGAAGACCGCCTCGAACAGGTTGACCTTGTCCTTGAAGTAGTAGTTCAGCAGCGTCGTGTGGATGCCGACCCGCTTGGCCACATCGCGCAGGGTCACGCCGTAGAGGCCGTTCTGCGAGAACAGGTATTCGGCCGCGTCCAAAATCTGCTCGAGGCTCTGGGCGCGCTGTTCGGCCTTGGTGGGCCCACGCGCCTTGCCGGCCCTCGTCTGGGTCCGCTTCGCCGTCGCTCCCGCCAAAACCATCCTCCCGCGTCGCAAGTCCGTGCCTAGTCGGATCGCTGGGCGCTCCTGTCAACCATCCGAGCATGCGGGAGCCCCGGTAAGAACAACGCTCATTGACGGTGAGGCGGCGAGCGTTCAACATTCACTCTTGTGAGAATGAGCGTTTGAGACTCGTTCAACGGGGAGGACATCATGAGGATTGGGCTAATGGGCGCCTCGGGCGTCGCGCTGCTGCTTGGGATCGCCGGCCTGCCGGCTCAGGTCTGGGCGCGCCAGGCGCCGGACGCCGGCACGCAGGTAGAGGAAATCGTCGTCACCGGCTCCAACATCCGAGGCTCCGCGCTCGACGCGGCGCTACCGGTGGAGGTCTATTCACAGGAGCAGCTGGAGAGGCAGGGCGCACCCACGGCGCTGGAGTTCGCCAAGAGCCTGACCATCTCCGGACCGACGACCGGCGAGTCCTATTATTTTGGCGGGCCGACCCTGGTGGGGTCGGTGAACTACAATCTTCGCGGCCTGGGTTCGGACAAGACGCTGGTCCTGCTGAACGGCCGGCGGATGAACCAGAACACCGCCAACGTCCCGTCGATCGCCCTGGCCCGCACCGAAATCCTTAAAGACGGCGCGGCGGTGATCTACGGCGCCGACGCCATCGGCGGGGTGGTCAACTTCATCACCCGCGAGCGCTTCACCGGCGTCGAGGCGCAAGGCCAATACAAGTACATCGACGGCTCCAAGGGCGACTATTCGGTGGGCGTCATGGCCGGCTTCGGCGAGGAGCGGGTCAATCTGCTGGTCTCGGCCGAGTACGAGCATCGCTCGCGCCTCAACACCCTGGAGCGCGGCTTCACAAGAGACTCGCTGACGCCGAAGGCGGGCTACAATCCGGCGCCGTGGTCGACCTTGACCAACCTGACGGGCTGGCAGCCGCGAGGGGCGCTTCCGGCGATCCCCGGCATCTCCGCCGACGCCGAGTTCGGCGCCCCCGTGGGCGGCCTCGTCTCGGACTTCACCCCCGCAAGCTGCGCGGCGGTGGGCGGTCGTTACGACAACGCCTTCACCTGCGCCTACAACTACATCTCCTACTACCGGCTGGTGGAGGAGCAGGACACCTATCGCCTCTACGGCCAGATCAAGGCCGACCTTGGCGAGCGCATGCAGTTCCACGCCGACGCGTCTTACGGGCGCGTGACCTTGCCTCAGGTGATGGGCTCGCCGGCGCAACCGGTCGTGCGCGGTCCGGCGATGGCGACTGGGTCGGTGAACCAGTTCTACGTGCCGATCGCCAACCCTCACGCCGCCGCCTTCGCGGCCGCCAACGGCCTCGCCGGCGTCCAGGGCTTCACGCCCACCACCTACCGGCTCCTCGGCCACGGCGGGAACCCGTACTACTCCGGCGGCGACGGCTTTGGCGTGGCCGACCGTATCGACAACAAGGTGTGGCGCATCTCCGGCGGCGTTCGCGGCGACCTGGGCGATCTTGCGCCCTTCGCCCGCGCCGTGGGCTACGATCTGGCCCTGACCTATAACGACGCCTACAACTTCAACACCCACCCCGACACCATCGGCTACCGGGTCCAGGAGGCCCTCAACGGCTTTGGCGGTCCCAACTGCCAGGCGGTCGACCTCGATCCGACCCGCTTTGGGACGCAAAATCCGGCGGCCGCCGGCCGCAACGGCTGCCAGTGGTGGAACCCGTTCTCCACCGCCTTCCAGGGCCAGCCGGCTCTGGGGCTGGCCAATCCAAACTATGTGGCGGGCCGCGAGAACCCGCGCGACCTGACCTTGTGGATGTTCGACCCGCGCGCCACGGAGACCTTGAGCAGCAACTTCACCGCCGACCTGGTGTTCGACGGCCGCTCGGGCCTTCGGCTGCCGGGCGGCGAGGTCGGCTGGGCCGTGGGGGCGCAGTATCGCGAGTTCGAAAACCGGGTGAACCCGCAAGGCGCGCACTATAACGGCACGGTGCGGTGCGAGTGGCCCGACGGCACGACGAGCGCCAACGGCCCCGGCTCGCCGAACCTGGAGGCCAACCCGCTTCCCACCACCAGCCCCAACTTCCGCGGCTGCACGCCCGACGCGCCCGGACCATTCGTACTGTTCGCGCCGCAGCTGCCGACCCAGGCCGAGCAAAGCCAGTACTCCATATTCGGCGAACTGCAGGTGCCGCTGCTGTCCAATGTCGACATCCAGCTGGCCGCCCGCCGCGAGCGCTTCTCCAACGACCTGGGCGCCACCGTCTACAAGGTGTCCGGCAAGTGGAACGTCTGGGGCCCCCTCACCTTGCGCGGCTCGTACGGCACCAACTACCAGACCCCGCCTCTGGGCGTGACGCCGGGGGCCATCACCGTGGCGGCGCGCACCTTCACGGCCGCGGCCAGCAACTGGCTGGCGGCCCAGTTCATCACCGACACCGACCTGAAGCCGGAGACAGCCAAGACCTCGAACCTGGGCGCCATCTGGCAAAGCCGGGGCCTGGCGGAAGATCATAGCTTGCGCCTGATCGTCGATTATTTCGACATCCGCACCAAGGATCAGATCGGTCAGGTCGCCGATCCGAACCAGATCGCAAGCCTCGTCTTCAACGGCCCCGGCGGCGTGATCACGACCTGCGACACCGCCGCCCAACCGCTCCTGGCGCGCATAACCTTCAACAATGGCTGCGTGGTGGGCATGAACGGCGTCGGGACTTTCTCGGCGGTTTCAACCCGCTACGGAAACGGCCCCGGCCAGACGACCAAGGGCTTCGACATTCAGGCCAGCTATGGGCTGCCCCTGGCCGGCGGCGACCTGGACATCAGCCTGAACGCCACCCGCGTCACCGAGCTTCGAACCGGCTCGACGACCCTGGACGGCGTGGTGGTGTCGACGGGGGACGACCGGCTTGGCACGCTGAACTTCGCGACCTTCGCCCAGGCGGCCCCCAAGTGGCGCGCCAATCTTGGCGTCAACTACGCGGTCGACCGTCATAACCTGCGCCTGGGCGTCAACCTCGTCTCGGCGGTGCGCGACGAGCGGCCCGGCGTGCAGTACGGCGAGGAAGGCGAGGACTGGATCACCGCCGACCTCACCTATCGCCTCCAGCTGAACGACAGCACCGTGCTGATGGCGACGGTGGCCAACATGTTCGACCGTGACCCGCCGCCGGCCCAGGAGGAGTTCGGCTACGATCCGTGGACCGGCAATCCGCTGGGCCGCACGATCGAGGTGGCCGTGCGCAAGTCCTTCTAGATCCTCCCTCGGGGCGGTCGGCCTTCGCCGTCCGCCCCTTCTTTTTTAAACAGGATCAAGAGCTCTATTGGACCAGCGCCTGGCGCTGCGCATCGGTCAGCGACCGGATCTGTATGGCGCTCATGGCCGCCACCTGTTCGTCGCTGAGAGCGGCGATGTGAGCAGCGGTCAAGCGCGCCAGCTGCGCCGGCGAGAAGCCGGCGATCTGGCCAGGCTCGAACAACGACATCTGTGTCGTCGCCAGAGCGTCGAGCAGCCCGGCCGAAAGGGCGCCGATCTGGAACCGGGTCAAGGCCGCCACCTGGGTGGACGAAAAACGGCCAAGGTCGGTGACCGCCAGGGCGCGCATCTGCGAGACGCTGAAGCCCTGGACCTGCGTCGTCTCCAGCAAGGCGATCTGGGTTGCGGCCAGCAGGCCAAGGGCGCCGTCGGCCAGCCCCCGCAGCTGGCTTTGGGTGAGCGCGCGCAGCTGGGTCTCGGCGAGGGCCGCGAGGCGATCGGGCGCCAGCTGGGCCAGCTGGCTGGCGGCGAGCCCCCGGGCCTGGGCCGCGTCGAGCGCGGCGATCTGGGCGGCGCTCAGGCTGGCGAAATTGGTCGTGGACAAGGCGCCGATCTGGGAGCCGCTGAAGGCCGCGACCTGGGCGGGGGTGAACTCGGCGAAGTCAGCAGGTCCAAGAGCGCGCAGTTGCGCGGCGCTCAGGCCGCGAACCTGGGTGGTGGAGAGGCCGCTGATCTGGGCGCCGCTCAACCCGGCCAGGGCCTGAACGCTCAGACCCGCCAGTTGGCCGCCACTGAGCCCCGCCATTTGCGTCTGGCTCAGGTTCGAGAGCCGATCGGCCGCCAGCGCCGCCATTTGAGCCGTTGTCAGACCGCCAAGCTGCTCCGGCCCGAACCGCGCCAGATCAGCGGCGGTCAGGGCCTTCAGCTCATTCACGCTCAGCGCGCGCACCTGGGTTGAGGTCAGAGCCGAAAGCTGGGTGTCGGCCAGACCCTTCAGCTGGTCGGCGCCCAGGGCGGCGATCTGGACGGCGTTGAGCGCCGCCAGTTGGGTCGAAGCGAACTCCGAAAGGTCGGCGGCGCTGAGCGCCCTGATCTGCTGAACGGTCAGACCTCGAATCTGGCTGGCTTCGAGGGACGCAACCTGCGTCGCGGTCAGGGAGCTGAACTGGGCGGGCTTCAGTCCTCCAAGCTGCGCCGCCGTAAGACTATCCAGCGCGACCTCCCCCAGCAGGGCCAGGGAGGAGAGCCCGCCCAACTGCGCGCCGGTCAGCAGGCGCAGTTGGGCGGCGCTGAACTGGCCGACACCGGTGGCGTTGAGGGCCGACAGCTGCGCTGGGGTTACGGACTTGAGCTGGGCCGCGCTCAGGACCGCCACCTGGGCGGCGTCCAGAGCGGCGAACCCCGTGGGCGAAAGGCTTTTGATCTGCGAGGGCGCGAGCATCGCGACCTGCGCCGGATCCAGATCGGCGATACGCGTCGCCGAAAGGCCGGCAAGCTGCGCGGCGGTCAGCGCCTTCAGCCGCGTCGGATCGAACGCCTGCATCTGCGCGGCGTCGAGGCTGTTGAGGTTGGTCGCCGAGACCGAGCCGAACTGGAGGGCGGACAAGGCGGCGATCTGCGGATCGCCCAGGGCGCTGAAGGCGGTCACGTCGAGCGACCGGATCTGCGCCGCCGTCAGGCCCTTGACCTGCTCGACGCTCAGCTGGCCGAACTGGGTGACGCTGAACTGATCCAGGAGCGTCGTCGAAAGGGCGGCCACCTGCCGGGACGACAGGGCGCCGACCCAGGTCTGATCGAGCGCCGACGCCGCCCCACCGCCGAGCGCGGCCAGTTGGGCCGCCGACAGCGCCTGGATCTGGGTCGCCTGAAACTCGCTAAGGTCGGTCGTGCTCAGACCCGCCATCTGCGCAGCGCCGATGCCGCGCACCTGCGCGGCGCCGAGCGCCCGGACCTGGGTCTGATCCAGCGCCGAAAGGTTGGCGGCGCTGAGCGATCCGACCTGCGTGCTGGCCAGGGCGGCGATCTGCGCGGCGCCGAACTCGGCCACGTCGCCGGCGGTGAGGGCTGAAAGCTGGCTGGCGGCGATGCCGCGCACCTGGGCGGCGTCGAGGGCGCTGATCTGGGTGGCGTCGAGCCCAAGGAAGTTGGTGGTCGAAAGCGCGCCGATCTGTGCGCCCGTGAGCGCCGACACCTGGGTGGCGCTGAGCTGCGAAAAAGCGCCCGCGTCGAGCGCGCGGATCTGATTGGCCGATAGTCCGCGGATTTGGGAGACGTCCAGCAAGGCGATCTGGGTCTGGCTCAGGCCGGCGAAGGCCGCTGGCGTCAGCCCCTGCATCTGGCTGGCGGGAAGCGCCCGGATCTGGGTGGCGTCCATGGCGCTCAAGGTCGCCGGAGCGAGCACCGCCAGTTGGCTGGCCGACAGACCGCCGATCTGCTCGGCCCCGAACCTGAGAACTTGCGGCGTCGTCAGGTCTTTCAGCTGCGCCGGCGAAAGGCTGCGCATCTGGGTCGAGGCCAGGGCGCGCACCTGGGTCTGGTCGAGGGCGGCCAGCTGCGCGCCGCTGACGGCAGCCAGTTGAGCTGCGCCGAGGGCCGCGATCTGGGTCTCGCCCAGTTCGGCGAAATCGGCGGCGCCCAGGGCCTTGATCTGCGCGGCCGAAAGTCCCCTCACCTGCGTCGCGTCAAGGCCGCGCATCTGGGTGATCGACAGGCTCTGCAGATTTGTCGCCGACAAGGCGCCCAGCTGGGCGGCGGTCATGCCCGCGACCTGGGTGGTGCTGAACTCGGAAAAATCGGCGGCGCTCAGGCCGCGCACCTGGGCGACGCTGAGGCCGCGGATCTGGCTGACGTCCAGGAAGCCCACGCGGGTGGCGTCGAGGCGCGAAAGAGCCTGCGCGGTCAGCCCCGCCAGCTGACGGGCGGCCAGGGCGTCCAGCTGGGTCTCCACCAGGGCGTTCAGCGCCGCATCCGTCAGACCAGACAATTGCTGGCCCGAGAGCGCGCCAAGCTCGACGGTGTCGAACCCGGCGATCTGGGTCACCGAGAAGCCGCTCATCTGCTCGGCGGCGAACACCTTCATCTGGGCGGCCGAGAACGAGACCGCGTCGTCGATGAGCGGAATCTGGGCGGCTTTCAGGCCCTTGACCTGGACGGCCGACAAGGCGCTGACCTGGGTTTGGGACAGTTCGCCGATCGCAGTGGCGCTCATGGCGCCAAGCTGCGAGGCCGACAGCAGCTTGATGTCCGCGGCGGTCAGGGTCTGCGCCTCGGTCGCCGAAAGCATCCGAAACTGGTCGAGGGAATACTTGATGATCGGCGAGACCACTTTTCCCTCCCTTGTTCGGACTTCGACAGGACTCGGTTGAGAAAATGCCCAGATTCGCCGCCTGGGCTCTACCCAAGGCCGCCCCACCCCCGCTGCCTGTTACCCAGTTCATGCGCCCTATAGAGCGGCTCATGCCTGATCATAGGTTCTTTCGTTTTGCCGCCGGCGTCGCCGCGGGACTAGGGTTCTTCCAGGGGGAGTTGAGACGAGGGAGGTGACAATGGATGACGCATCAAACCTGGGCAGCCCGCTCAGCGATCCGAGAAAAGAACCGGCGGCCCTGCGCAAGCTGCTTGGCCGGACGAACCGCGACTGGTGGCCCAATCAGCTTTCGTTGGAAATCCTCAAGCCCGGCGACCCCATGGGCGAAGACTTCAACTATCCAGAGGCCTTCAAGGCCCTGGACTACGCGGCGCTGAAACGCGATCTGCACGCGCTGATGACCGACAGCCAGCCCTGGTGGCCGGCGGACTACGGTCACTATGGCCCCTTCTTCATCCGAATGGCCTGGCACAGCGCAGGGACCTACCGCACCGGCGACGGGCGCGGCGGCAGCGGTTCGGGCCAGCAGCGCTTCGCGCCGCTCAACTCCTGGCCGGATAACGGCAACCTGGACAAGGCCCGGCGCCTCTTGTGGCCGATCAAGCAAAAGTACGGCGCCAAGATCAGCTGGGCCGACCTGATGATCCTGGCCGGAAACGTGGCCATTGAATCCATGGGCGGCCCGGTCTTCGGCTTTGGCGGCGGCCGCGCCGATGTCTGGCAACCCGAGCAGGACGTCTATTGGGGCACCGAGGAGCAGTGGGTCGGTCACGCCGACAACAAGACCCGCATCGACGAGGACGAAGGCAAGGCGCTGGAAAGCCCCCTGGCCGCCATCCAGATGGGCCTCATCTACGTCAATCCCGAAGGCCCCGGCGGCGTGCCTGACGCGCTCAAATCGGCCCGCGACATCCGCGAGACCTTCCATCGCATGGGCATGACCGACGAAGAGACGGTGGCGCTCACCGCCGGCGGTCACACCTTCGGCAAGGCCCACGGCGCCGGCGACGCCTCCAAGGTCGGGGCCAGCCCCGAAGGCGCCGACATCGCCCAGCAGGGTCTGGGCTGGCAAAGCGGCCACGAAAGCGGCATGGGCGACCACACCATCACCTCGGGCATCGAGGGAGCGTGGACGCCGACTCCGACCAAGTGGGACAACACCTTCTTCCACATGCTGCTGGACTATGAGTACGAGCTCGTCCGCTCTCCGGCGGGGGCCAAGCAGTGGCAGCCGGTGAACCAGAAGCCCGAGGACATGGCGCCGGGCGCCCACAGCCCCGACCGCCGCGTGCCGACAATGATGACCACGGCCGACATGGCGTTGAAGATCGATCCGGGCTTCCGCGCGATCTCCGAGAAGTTCCGGGCCGATCCGGCCTATTTCGCCGACGCCTTCGCCCGCGCCTGGTTCAAGCTGTGCCACCGCGACATGGGACCCAAGGTCCGCTACCTGGGCCCGGAGGTCCCCGCCGAGGACCTGATCTGGCAGGATCCCCTGCCCGCGCCTTCCTTCCCGGTGATCGGCGCCGCCGATATCAAGACCCTGAAGGCCAGGATCGCCGCCTCTGGCCTTACGGTGGCCGAGCTGGTCTCCACCGCCTGGGCCTCGGCCTCGACCTATCGCGGCTCGGACCATCGGGGCGGCGCCAATGGCGCGCGCATTCGTCTCGCGCCGCAAAAGGACTGGGACGTCAACGAGCCCGCCAAGCTGGCCAAGGTCCTGAAGGTCTATGAGGACATCAAGGCCGGCTTTGGCGGCGCGGTCTCCATCGCCGACCTGATCGTGCTGGGCGGCGGCGTCGGGATCGAGCAGGCGGCCAGGGCGGCTGGGTACTCAATCGAGGTTCCCTTCTCTCCCGGACGCGTCGACGCGACCCAGGAGGACACGGACGTGGACGGCTTCGAGGTGCTTGAGCCGAGGGCCGACGGTTTCCGCAACTACCTGCAGGTGCGCTTCAACGTGGCCACCGAGGAGCTGCTGATCGACCGCTCGCAACTGCTGGGCCTGACCGCTCCGCAGATGACGGTGCTGGTGGGCGGCCTGCGGGTGCTTGGCGCCAACCATGGCGGCTCCAGGCACGGGGTCCTCACGACGCGCCCCGGCCAGCTGACCAACGACTTCTTCGTCAACCTGCTCGACATGAAGACGGCGTGGAAGGAGGTCGACGACCGCGGAGACGAGGTCTTCGTGGGCTCCGACCGCGCCAGCGGCGAGGAGCGCTGGACCGCCACCCGCACCGATCTGGTGTTCGGCTCCAACTCCCTGCTGCGGGCCTTGGCGGAGGTTTACGCCTGCGCCGACGCCGGCGAGAAGTTCGTCCGCGACTTCGTGTCGGCCTGGACGAAGGTCATGGACAACGACCGCTTCGACCTGAAGCGCGGCTACAAGGCGGCCTAGCATGGGCGGCTCTCGCTCCGGTCTGGAGCGGGAGCCGCCATCGCTCACCAAGGTTCAGAAGCGACGGTTCAGCGTCGCCGAACGCACGGGGTTGGAAATGCCGGTCACGCAATTTTGGCGGGCCAATATTCGCCATGGAGCGGAGGCAGTGGGCTTCCACCATCTTCAAACCGTGGACGGCGAGGCGCTGACCGCGCATCTGGTGGTTCCCGCCTACCAAATGGCACCCAGCGTCCTGCGGTCAGCTCTGGCTCTCATAGAGCTTCATAGAGAGATCGACCGCGACCCATCCCTGGCGACGCTGCTTCCGCTGCGGGACACGCTCCGAAGGATGATCGGCGGCTACACGTCCTATGCCGCGCTCGCCGCCTATCGCTCTGCTCTGGCTGATGAAATGTGGGTCAGGGTCGCATCTGACCCGGCCAGCCTGATCGACGCCTGGGCGGCGCGGCGGCGGCCTTAGGTCAAATCCCTTCGCCCATGCTCGTCTCTCGCCCCGGCGCGCGGACGACATGGATGCCGCACTCCGTCTTTTCCTGACCCTGCCAGCGGCCGGCGCGGACGTCGGCTCCGGCTTCCACCGGCTTGGTGCAGGGCCAGCAGCCGATGGACGGAAAGCCGTTGGCCACCAGCGGATGGGCCGGCAGGTCGTGCCTTACGACGTAGGCGTCGAGCTCTTCTTTCGACCAATTGGCCAGGGGATTGAACTTCACCTGCGAGCCCGCCTCCTCAACCACAGGCAGGTTCATGCGGTCGCCGCCATGGAAGCGCTTGCGGCCGGTGATCCACGCCTCGAACCCGCCAAGCGCCTCGTCCAGGGGACGCACCTTGCGGATATCGCAGCAGGCGTCGGTGTCGGTCTTCCACAGGTCGGACTTGCGGTCCTTCAGGGCGAGGTCCGCGAACTTCGGACGCAGGTCGCGCACATCGGTAAGGCCCAGGCGCTCGGCCACCTGCTTGCGATAGTCCAAGGTCTGGCCAAACAGCATGCCGGTGTCGAGGAAGAGCACCGGGATCTTCTTGGTCACCTTCGAGGCCAGGTGCAGCAGCACAGCCGACTCCGCCCCGAAGGAAGAGACGAGGGCCAGCTTGTCGCCATAGACCGCCCAGGCCGCCTCCAAGACACGTCCAGGGTGGGCGTCGCGCAGGTCGGCGTTCAGTCGCGCCGCGAAGGAATGAGGATGCTCGCGGTCGAAGGCCATATTCAGGCCCTTTCCTCGAAGGCCGGCGCGCGGCCGTCGGCGGCGCGCTGGTATACATGCCGGAACCGCTTGGCGGCCTTCCCCCATTCATCCGCCGTCGAGCCGTCGGACGGCTCGAAGGCGTCAAACCCGCAGCGGACCATGAACCCGGCCTGCTCGCGGAACACATCCCCCACGGCCCGCACCTCGCCTCGGTAGCCGAACCGCTCGCGCAGCAGGGTCGCGCTGGTGAAGGCCCGGCCGTCGCGGAATTTCGGGAAGGCTACCGCCACCACCGACAGGCGCGGCAGGTCATAGGACAGGTCCTCGACCGCCTGGTCACTTTCCAGCCGCACGCCGACCTTGCGTCCGGCAGCCAGCAACGCCTCGCCTTCGGCCTGGAAGCGGGCCAGGGAAAGGATCACCGCGTCCACGTTCGGCGCGTCGTCCTCATCGGTCACATGGACGAAGTCGTCCTCGACCTGGGCGAAGGCCCCGCCCGCCAGCTTAATGAGCGTCGGCATAGACGGCCTCCTTGAACGGGGCCATGCCCACCCGGCGGAAGGTGTCGAGGAAGCGCTCGTCCCCCTCGCGCACCGACAGGTACTTGTCGACCAGGGTGTCCACCGCCTCGGCCACCTTGTCCGCCGGCAGGGCCGGGCCAAGGATCTGGGCGATGGAGGCGTCCTCGGCGCCCGATCCGCCAAGCGAAAGCTGGTAGAACTCCTCGCCCTTCTTATCGACGCCCAGCACCCCGATGTGGGCCACGTGGTGGTGGCCGCAGGCGTTGATGCAGCCGCTGATCTTGATCTTCAGTTCGCCCACCTTCTCAGCATGGTCGGCGTCGGCGAACTTTTGCGCGATATGTTGGGCCACCGGGATCGCCCGGGCGTTGGCCAGGGCGCAGTAGTCCAGGCCCGGGCAGGCGATGATATCGGAGGCAAGATCGATATTGGCCGTGGCCAAACCCGCCTTCTGCAGCGCCGCATGGACCACCGGCAGGTCGTCCAGCTTCACATGCGGCAGCACCAGGTTCTGGGCGTGGGTGACGCGCAGGTCGTTCAGGCTGTAGCGCTCGGCCAGATCAGCGGCGACCTCCAGCTGGTCGGCGGTGGCGTCGCCCGGGGTGTGGCCGATGGCCTTCAGCGAAACCTCGACGATGGCGTAGCCGCTCTTCTTGTGCGGCTTGACGTTGTTACGCACGAAGCGGGCGAAGGCGGGATCGGCGGCCTTGTTGGCCTCGAAGATCGCCGAGGTCGCTGGCAGGGTTTCGAACGGGGTCGTGGCGAAGGCGCCGCGGATGCGGGCGAGCTCCGTGTCGGGCAGGTCGGCGCGGGCCGCATCGATCTTGCCCCACTCCTCCTCCACCTGACGGGCGAACTCTTCGGCGCCCAGGGCGGCGACCAAGATCTTGATCCGCGCCTTGTAGATGTTGTCGCGCCGGCCGTAGCGGTTGTAGACGCGAAGGACCGCCTGCAGGTAGCTCAGCAGGCGTCCCGCCGGAAGGTGCTCCTTGATGGTCGGGCCTACATAGGGCGTGCGCCCCTGGCCGCCGCCGACGATCACTTCAAAGCCGAGCGTTCCGTCGCGGTCACGCCGCGCCACCAGGCCGATATCGTGCACCCGGGCCGCCGTGCGATCCCTGGGCGCGGCGGTGATGGCGATCTTGAACTTGCGCGGCAGGAACGAGAATTCAGGGTGCAGGGTCGACCACTGACGGATCACCTCGGACCACACGCGAGGATCATCCACCTCCTCGGCGGTCGCCCCGGCGTAAGGGTCGGCGGTGACGTTGCGGATGCAGTTGCCGCTGGTCTGGATGGCGTGCAGATCGACTTCCGCCAGCTGATCCAGGATGTCCGGCGCATCGGCCAGCTTGATCCAGTTGAACTGGATGTTCTGGCGCGTGGTGAAGTGGCCGTAGCCCTTGTCGTAGCGGCGCGCGATGTCGGCCAGGCGGCGGGCCTGGACGACGTTCAGCGAGCCGTACGGGATCGCCACGCGAAGCATATAGGCGTGAAGCTGCAGATAGAGCCCGTTCATCAGCCGCAGCGGCTTGAACTGGTCCTCCGAAAGCTCGCCGGCGAGGCGGCGGGCCACCTGCCCGCGAAACTCAGCCGAGCGGTCTGCCAGGAATTCCTTGTCGAGGGCGTCGTAGAGATACATCGGCTCCCTCCCCTTACTTTCTGCGGATCAGATCAAGGCGGCCCGAAGACCGCGCCGCGCCGGAGGCGTGTTGCAGGGCCTCGATGGCCTCGCCGCCCTCGGCCTGCTTGCCATGGGTCGGCTCGTTGGTGGGCCCCAGCGCCCGAATGCGCTCACGATAGCTGACGGGGGCGAGCCCCGAACCGCTCTCGGTCACGTCGATCAGATAGGGCTCGACGATCACCGTGGGCTGCGACTTGCCGACGGCTACGGCCGCTTCGCCCGGCTCGGCGTCGGCGAAGAGCTCGGCGTCGGCGAAACGCTCGACCCACTGGCCGGCCTTCCAGAACACGACCTCGCCGTCGAGCAGGCGGTTTGCGGTGACGACCTTCATGCGCCGATGCTCCGGTTGGTCAGGACGGATTCGATCACGTCGGCGCCGCCGGCCCGGGCCAGCGCCATGGCCTCGCCCACCATCAGCAGGGCCGGGCCCGTAAGGCCGGCGGCCACTTCGGCCAGGCCGCCCAGCGTCGTGGTGATGCGTTGCTCGTCGGCGCGACTGGCGTTGACGACCACCAGGGCCGGCGTGGCCGGCGAGCGGCCGGCCTCGACCAAGCGGCCGGCGATCAGGCCCGCCGTCGACAGGCCCATATAGATCACCACCGTGTGGTTCGGCCGAGCCAGGGCGGGCCAGTCCAGGTCCGGCTCCGCGTGAGCGGCATGGCCGGTGACGAAAGTCACCGCCTGGGCCGCGCCGCGATGGGTCAGGGGCGCGCCCGAGGACGCGCCGGCGGCCAGGGCCGCAGTGACGCCGGGAATGACTGCGCAAGCGACGCCCGCCGCGCGGCAGGCTTCGAGCTCCTCGCCGCCCCGGCCGAAGATGAAGGGATCGCCGCCCTTCAGCCGCACCACCGACAGGCCTTGCTGGGCCAGAGCGACCAGCAGGCCGTTGATGTCGTCCTGCGGCAAGGTGTGGCGCGACTTGCGCTTGGCCACGTCGATGCGGCGCGCGCCGGCGGGCGCCAGATCGAGGATTTCGCTGGAGACCAGGCCGTCATGGACGATGACGTCCGCGGCCTGCAGGGCTTTGAGCGCCTTGATGGTCAGAAGATCGGGATCGCCGGGACCGGCGCCCACCAGCACGACGCGACCCTGCGCGCGCGCGACCGAGGCCCCGCCGCGAAGGGCGACGAGACGGGCGGGCCTGGTGGGAAAAGCGCCCTTGAGGGACATGGGCCTTGCAGGTCCTCTAAAAGCCGGCCCCTTGAATCGCCTACGGGGCAGACCCGAAGATCCGCCCCGCAGCCCCCGCGGACGAAAAGGGCCGATACGCCAGCGGGTGGTTGCAAATTGGTCTGGGAGGGTCCAGATCGCAAACGAGGTCTTCTGCCGGGGCGTTCAGTAAAACTCATGGAAAAAAGCACCGAGCGCCGGCGCCTGCCGCCCCTGAACGCCCTGCGCGCGTTCGAGGCCGCCGCCCGCCATCTCAACTTCAGCCGCGCCGCCGACGAGCTGTCGGTGACGCCTGGCGCCGTCTCCCAGCAGATTCAGAACCTGGAGGAGTATGTCGGCGCGGCGCTGTTCAAGCGCACGCCCAAGGGCCTGTTGCTCACCGACGCCGCCCAGACGGCCCTGCCCGCGCTGCGTGAGGCTTTCGACCGCCTGGCCGAGGCCGCCTCCCTGCTCACCGCCGCCGTGGATGGCCGACGCCTCAGCCTGACCGCCGCCCCGTCCTTCGCCGCCAAGTGGCTGGTGCCCCGGCTTGGCAAGTTCGAGGAAGCCCATCCGCAGGTGGACGTGTGGCTGTCGGCCGGCATGGAGGTGGTCGACTTCGCCGCCGGCGAGGTGGACCTGGCGATCCGCTATGGCTCGGGCCGCTATCCGGGCCTGGAGACCATCCGCCTGCTCAGCGAGACGGTGATCCCGGTCGCCAGCCCCGAGCTCCTAGAACAGAACCCGCTGGAGAAGCCCGAGGATCTGGCGCGCCACATCCTGTTGCACGACGGCTCGCCGGACGCCGATCCCTCCTGCCCCGATTGGGCCATGTGGCTGGCGGCCCGCGGCATCCGCAATGTCGACGGCCAGCGCGGGCCGCGGTTCAATCAGTCGAGCTTGGTCATCGAGGCCGCCGCAAATGGCCGGGGCATCGCCCTGGCCAAGCGAACCCTCGCCCAGGCCGATCTGGATTCGGGCCGACTGGTGACGCCTTTCGAGATCGCCACGGCCGTGGACTTCGCCTATTACGTCGTCCATCCCAAGGCCAAAGGACGGCTGCCTCAGGTGAAGGCTTTCGTCGGCTGGCTCAACGCGGAGGCTGCGGCCCACGAAGCGGCCCTTCGCACCCAGGACAACGGCGCAGGCATCTAGAGACTTCATGCCCAAAGACATTCTCGGCGCGACCGATCCCCGGACCGCGCCCGCCGACTGCACGACCATGATCGAAGTGCGCCAAGGCGTCGACGCCCTGGACCGCGCCTTGGTGCTGATGCTGGCCGAACGCCAGCGCTACATGGACGCCGCCGCGCGCATCAAGCCCAACCGCAACGCCGTGCATGACCGCGCGCGCATCGAGGACGTGGTCACCAAGGTCAAGGCCGCGGCCGCGGAGGCTGGCCTTTCGCAAGCCATCGCCGAGCCGGTCTGGCGTCAGCTGATCGACCGCTGCATCGCCTACGAATTCACGGTCTTCGACAAGACCCGCGAAAGCTGATCAGGACCGCGCCGCCAGCTCCTGGCGATAGGCCTCGACCTCGACCAGCGTCGCATCCAGGGCGCGCCTGACATTTGCGAGCCCCGCGGGGCCGATGGCTTCGGCGCGCTCGCAGGCGTCCCCGAGTTGAAAAGCGCCGATCCCGCGCGCCGCGCCCTTGATGGTGTGGACCGCGTCGATCCACTGGTCCCCGTCGGTCTCCAGCAGCGCGATCCAGATTTGCGCCTGCTCGCAAAAGAGCCCCAGCACAGCGTCGATCACCACGAAATCGCCGGCCGCGAAGCCTTCCAGATAAGGAAAATTCACCGCCTGGGAGATATCTTGCATCGCCGTTGAAACCACGCTTGCCAAGCCGATCTTTTCGAGTATGTTCCGCGCCTCGCCGCCGGGGCCAAGCGCTTCGGAGACGGGTGTGGGTGTATAGCTCAGTTGGTAGAGCAGCTGACTCTTAATCAGCGGGTCCAAGGTTCGAATCCTTGTACACCCACCACTTCTTCCAGGATTTTCCCTGAACGAACCTGATCCTGCGAAGGGGTCCGGCGCGCGGCGCCACGTCTTCAGCACACCCTTTCAATGTTCGAAGGTGGCCCACATCTGAACGGCTTGAGCCGGAGCGTGCGTGTCCCCCCGCCCCGGCCCTGTGCGCAGCTTTAGTACTTCACCCTCAGACGCGCGTACCAGAAGCCGCCATTCATGCCGAATGGCCCGCCGGAACGCGGATAGATCTGGCCATCGGCGGTGCTGCCGGTAATGGCGAAGATCGGGTTGGCCGTGGTTGGCGCCAGCTTGTCCGGATACTGGTCGAACAGGTTATTGGCCCCCACCGTCAGGGTGTAGCTGTCGGCGATGGTGTAGCTGACGTCCAGGTCGGCGGTGATCTCCGATCCGAACTTCTGGCCAGGATAGTCCTGATCGGTGCGCCAGCTGCTGTAGTAATTGGCGCGGGCGTTGATGGAGAAGCCGGCGAACTCATAGCCCGCCGAGAGATTGGCGCGATGCTTGGGCGTTATGTTCTCGATATCGAAGATCCGGTCGGGGCCGATGGCAGCGGGATCGGCGCTGGTGACCTCGCTCTTGTTATAGCTGTAGGCGAGCGTGAGGCTGAGGGGGTTTGAAGCCAGTTGTGTGCGATAGGTGGCGACAGCGTCCACCCCCTTGGTCTCGGTGTCGAAGCCGTTGGTGAAGTACGCCACGGCCCCGCCGACGCCGACCGCGGCCAGCGCGGGCTGGGCGGCGATGTCGGCGGCGTCGACATCAAACGTACTCGTGATGCTGATGCGGTCCTTCACCTTGATCTGATACCCATCGACGGTGAGGGTGAAGGCGTTCGTGGGATTGAAGATGAAGCCGACGCCATAGTTGGTGGACTCCTCGGGCGTCAGTGTCTTGGCGCCGAAGTACTGCGCGATGGCGCTGGTGACCGGATAGGTGCCGGTTTGAACCTGCTCGCCCCCGGGGGCGAAAGCCGTCGTCAGGATTTCGGTGTTGCTCTGTCCGGGTGATGGAGCGTGGAATCCCGTTCCCACCGTGCCGCGCACCGACAGCATTTCGGACACGCGATAGAGCGCGTTGACCTTGCCGACCAAGGTGTCGCCGAAGGTGTCATAGTCCTCGTAGCGCCCGGCCACGCCCACCGTCAGAGCGTCGGTCACGTCGGTCTCGGCGCCGAGGTAGAGGCCATAGTTGCTCTGCGTGGACGTCTTGGCCGAGGCAGGGCTCGTGCCGCCGTAGCCGCTGGCCCCAGGCGACTGGGAGGCCGTCTCCGGGTTTCCGTTCACGATCGATCGGGTGAAGACGCCAGGCGAGACCTGCACGTAGAGCGGCTGCACGGCGTAGGGCCCTGCGGCGTAGGACTGCAGGTCGCCGGCGGTCGCCTCATACTCCTCGTGCCGGTATTCGGCGCCGCCCGAAAGGGTGACGGGACTGGCGAAGCCGACCTCGACCGGATAGGTCACGTCCAGGTTTAGGTTGGTCTCGCGCTGGATCAGCTTGCCGAACCGGAACGACGTCTGGCTGTTGGGACCGAACGACGAGTTGAGCGACTGGGTCATGGCCAGATCGAGCGAGTTCTTGGCGACCGTTCCGGACAGGTCGTAGGTGAAGCCGTTGTCCGCCTTACCCCTGACGCCCATGGTGCCGTAAAGCTGCTCCACCTCGCCCTGGAAGCGCGGGGTGAAGCCCGCCGGATAGACAGACGTGAAGCTGAAGGTGTTGGTGTTCTTGACGAAGCCACCCGCCGGGCACGTGGCGTTGCCGGTCGGACAGGCGGTCAGATAGATCGGGGCGAACGCGCCGTTGCGACCGGGAGAAGCGGTGGCCGGCGCACCTGTGCCGTTGTTGATCGCAAGCGGCGTCGGCGCCGAGATCGGCGAGCGGTAATTGAAGCTCTGGTCCGCTTCGCGGTGGCCAAGGTTGGCCGTCAGGTAGAGGGTCGTGTTCTCGCCGACATCGTAGGCTGAATTCAGGAATAGCTTGTAACCGTCCGTCGGCGAGGTTCCCCAGATCTGCACGGGCCCGGGATAGTTCGGAAGCTGGCCGGCGAGGCTTGGGTTGTTGGCCGCGAAGACGGCGGCGATCGGCCGGGTGGCGCCCCGGCTGGTCTGGCCGTCGTCGAAGTACTCGCCGGATATGTTGACATAGCCGGCGTCGAACAGATTGAAGCCGGCGTTGGCGGCGAACTGATAGCTGTCGCCGTCGCCGCTGTAGGTCTGGCCGTAGCGCGCCTGGACCTCGAGACCCTCGGCGCTGTCGCGCAGACCGTAGTTGATGACGCCGCCGATGGCGTCCGAGCCATATTGAGCGGTGGCGCCGTCACGCAGGATCTGCAGGTTCTTGACCGCGATCGACGGGATCATCGAAAGATCGACCGCCTGCGCGCCGAGCGAAAGGGCGGTGTCGCCGCCCGTCACCACCTGGACCAAGGCGGAGCGGTTGTAGCGCTTGCCGTTGATCATCACGAGGACCTGGTCGGCGCCCAGACCGCGTAAGGACGGCGCGCGGACGAAGGTGGAGGCGTCGGAGATCGTGTTCTGCGGCACGTAGAACGACGGGACGAGGTTCTTGACCACGTCCAACATGTCCGCGGCGGGCTGGCGGCTAAGCTCCTCGCCGCCGAAGACGTCGATCGGCGATGGCGAGTCGGCCACCGATCGGTCGGTCCTGCGCGTCCCGATCACCGAAACGGACTCAACTTCGGTCACGGCCGCCGCGGCGACCGCCTGGGACTGTGCTTCACGAGCGCTCGCGAATGTGGCGAACGACATGGCGACAGACAGACTAGAAATCCCTGAGAGAAGAATTTTTTTATGGCACTTAGTCATACATACCCCTCATCGATGTATACGTTCGCGCAATACCCTTCCCGCCGGCTCCCTAAGCCCGCATTTCACAAATATTATATTGTATACGCATCGCGGCTCTGGCCGCCGCGCGAGTGAATGCAGTTGTTAAGACCTGAGACTTTGCGCGGCCGCCACAACTGTCACCGATGCGTAACGAAGGTCATCGACCGCCGGCTGCGCGATTGAGCGGCGCCCGTTATGCAATTTGTGCACGAGCTTGACCGATATTGCGGCGCCGAACCTGTTGGTCAGGACCACCATCCCCTTGCGCACGCCACCGCTGTCATGAGGCCTAGGCGACCGTATCCGCCGCCTGAGCGCCTGCGCCGATGCGCTCCGGCGGCTGCGTGGCGGCGCTCAGGCGCCGTCCGAGATCGGCGAGCAAGGCCTCGCGCTCGAGGTCGGTCGCGGCATGCTCCAGCGCCTGGCCAAGGGCGATCTGGAAAGCAGCGCGCGCGTTGTGCCAATCCGGCTCTGAGGCCGCTCCGGCGGGCAGTCTCGCGGAACGAGCGCCAAGCCGCGACGCGCCCTTTCGGGTAAGCACGAAGGTCTCGTCGAGCTCGGGCGCGATCATGGCGTCGGCCCCAAAGCCGGCGCTCTTGAGCCGCTCGCGGAGGCCGTCCCGGGCGCTGGGCTCCCCGTGAGCCAAGAATACATTCACCGCCACGGGCTGGCGCGCCATCGCCCATTGGACGAGCCCGTTGGCGTCCGCGTGCGCCGAATAGACGTCAAGGCGCCTGACCCTGGCGCGCACCCTCACCTCCTCACCTTGAATCGTCACGCGCTCCGCGCCGTCCGCCAGCAGCCGACCCAACGTCCCAGCGGCCTGGAAGCCGCAGAGCAGCAAGGTCGTCTCGCGCCGCCACAGCAATCGCTTCAGATGCTTTCGTATGCGTCCGGCGTCACACATGCCGCTCGCCGCGAGCAGCACGTGCCAACCCCGAAGGCGCGCCAGCCCATCGCTGTCGGCGGGCGACGCGACGAAATGAAGCCTCTCCGACGGGCGTAGCGACGAGAAGGGATTCACCCCCCGAGAGGCATTCCAACCTCGCGCCTGGAAGACGTCGCTGGCCTCGATGGCCAGTGGCGAATCCAGGAAGACATCGCCGGGCGGCGCGTCGCCCGCGGCCATGAGTTCCAGCAAATCCACCACCAGCTCCTGACTGCGTTCCACGGCGAAGGCGGGGATCAAGAGCGGCCCGCCCGCCGCGTGCGCGAGGCGAACCTCCTCGGCCAGCAACGCTCGACGCGAGGCGCTGTCGCCATCGGCGCGCTCGCGGTCGCCATAGGTGGATTCAAGGATGAGATGATCGACGCCGGACGGAGCGGCGGGGTCCGCGACGAAAACGCTGCCCCCTCCTCCGATATCACCGGAGAACAGCAGGCGCAGCGGCCCGTCGACGTCGTCGATCTCAACCAGGATAGAGGCTGCGCCTAGGATATGGCCGGCGTCGGAGAATGTCGCGCGCACGCCCGCGGCCACCGCCACCGGCTCGCCAAGCTTCACCTTGCGAAACCGCTTCGTCGCCGCCCGCCCATCAGCCTCAGTGTAGATGGGCTCTATGAGGGGACGCCCTCGACGCTCGTTGCGCCGATTGAGATGTTCGACCTCCGACTCCTGGATTCCTCCGGCGTCGGCCAGCATCACCGTGCAAAGATCCCGGGTCGCCGCGGTCGCGAGGATGGGTCCTGTGAAGCCCCCGCCGATCAGCTTGGGAAGCAGACCGGAATGATCGACGTGCGCGTGGGTGAGCAGCACGGCGTCGATCTCGGCGGGGTCGAATGGGAAGGGTCGATAATTCAGGGCTTTGAGGCTTTTTGAACCTTGGAAGAGACCGCAATCGATCAGGATCACAGCCCTGGGCGTCTCCAATCTGGCGCAAGAGCCCGTGACGCAGCCCGCCGCGCCATGGAAGGTGAGATTGACGCTCATGCCGCGATCCCTGAGTGACCCGCCCGTCGAACCGGGCTTGCGGGAGGATTCTCCGGCGGCTCATCGCGCCCCGCGCTGACAAAGGTCAAAATCCGTGCGTGAGCTCACATGAACAGGGTCGATGCGGTTGGCCGCTCGCGCCTTGAAGGTGGCTTTTCAAAGCGAAACGCCGGCGAACGCCCCTCCTCCTCTGAAGCGCCCGCCCCTCGCGCTGACACTCCCGCGCCTGATGATCGCCGGCGGCGTCGGCGACTACGCGCCGGACTTCGTCCATGTGGACCGCGGACGCTCGAGGCGGTGGACCCGGGACGCCTGAGGCGTTAGTGCGCCATGAGGATGGGGCCCGGCGGCGCGGCCATCATCGCGGCCGTCACGCCCCCGAGAATGAATTCCTTGGCCCGCGAATGGCCAAAGGCGCCCATGACCATGAGGTCCAGCTCCTTGTCCACGTAATAGGTTCGCAGCCGTTCGGCGTCGCTTTGGCCATTGGAGGTCAGGGTGTCGACCACCGCGACGATGTCGTGTCTGGCCAGATGTCGTTGAACAGCCGCGCAGGAGAGCTCCGGCGGCGGCTCCTTTTCGCGAGCCACGCTGACCAGACGAACCTCCTGGGCGGCGCGCAGCAACGGCGCCGCGTCGGCCAGGGCTCGAGCCGCAGTCCTGGAGCCATCCCAGGCCACCGCGATCCTCGAAAAGTCGGTGATCGCAGATCCCAGCTCGGGAAAGACGACCAGGGGGCGGCCCGAATTGAACGCCAGGGCCTCGGCTGCCTCCAAATCCCCCGCCAGGGTCGGCCCGACCGGCAGCAGGCAGACATCACGCGTGCGAGCGTGTCGCGCCATGGTCTGGGCCTCGTCGTAGATGTGGATCGGCAAGATGCGTGTCTCCAAGGGAAGATCTACGGCCTTGGCGGCCGCTTCCAACAGACCAAGCGCCCGACGCGCCGACGCGCGGCTACGCGCCTCCTCCTCCTCGGCGACCGCATCCAGGGATAGGAGAATCCGCGCGAACCGGTTGCGCGGCGGCGTGATCCTGAGATCGAAGGCCAGAGCGGCCGCCTGCCCTCCGAGCGCCTTCGCCACCGCCGCGGCCCGCGGCCACACGCCGTCGGGCGCCTCGAAGGGGTAGGCCTCGACGACGATCAACACATCGAAATAGCTCATGACGCGCTCCTTTGCCGGGCACACTGGAGCCAGGCGGCGGGCGCGCGATGACTTCGATCAAGTTCCCACGGCGCGCGGTCGATTGACGGGCGTCAAGGCGCTCGGCTCCAGGGCCGGTGAAACTCGCCGCCCGTGCAAGGAGGAAGAGATGCGCGCCATAGATCCCCTCAAGGCCGGCTTGACGGTCGGCGCTGTCTACGTGCTTGTCCACCTCGTCTGGCTCGGCCTCGTGGCGACGGGCCAGGCGCAATCGTTGCTCGACTGGCTGATGCGGCTGCATTCATTGGACCCCATCCTACGGGTGGGCCGGCTGGATCCGCGCTTGGCCATATCCCTGTTGGGTGTCAGCGCCATCAGCGGCTTCACGCTTGGAGCCCTCCTCGCCTGCGCCTGGAACCAGCTCAATAGAGACGCGCCTTCATCGAAGGGGCGCGTGACGCGGCAAGCGACACACTGAGCAAAGGGCCTTCGCCGGGGCATCCCCTTCACGCCAAGGGCGTCGCCAGCGGCCTCTTGGATCGTTGGCGAAACTCAAGCCGACCGGCTTGTCAGGTCATGAGCCGCCGAACGCGGCCTTCACGCGCGCGACGGCTGTCTGCAGATGCTCGTCGATCCAGCGCTTGTCCGTTCCCGCGGTCACCATGGGAAAGTGCACGTGGTCGATGACCGTCATGCCGCATAGGCGAGCAAGGTAATCGTCGAAGATCGTGCGCAGCGCCATCCAGCACCCCTGCTCCTCCAACCACGCCTTGCTGGATCCGGATGAAGTGAAGGAAATCATCCGTCGGCCCGACAGTAGAGGCTCGGCGCCGCCGTGCACCAGGCGCCGATAGCCGAAGCCGGCGCAGAACACGCGATCCACATAGCCCTTGATGACCGCCGGCGGCAGGTTGAACCAAAGCGGATAGAAGAACGCGAAGACCTGGGCGTCGCCGATCAGTGCGCGTTCGGCGATGACGTCGTCCGCCGGTTGGAAGGCGGGTCGGTCCGGGCGTTCGGCCCGCCCCAGGCGGGGGTCGAAGTCATGGGCGTACAGATCGCGCACGATGACCTCATGGCCCAGGGCCTCGACGCCGCGCCGATAGATCGCCGCCACGGCGTGCGTGAAGCTCTCGGTGTCCGGATGACCGATGATCAAGGCGTGTTTCACGATCGGCGCTCCTCGTCTGGAATGACGCCAGCGTCGCATCGCCAGGACGCGTCCGCCTTGAGAACCGTCAAGGCGGTCAGCCGCGGGCGTCGAGGTCGAGGTCGACGCGGGCGCGTGACCATCCAATCCTGGCGGACCGCAAGGCCGCCGAAACCGCCGCCTGCCCCCCGGGCGTGGTGCGGGTCATCGATAATCTGCGCTTCGTCTAGTCGGCGACGCGACACGCGCGCTCGCGCCGATTGACATTGGTCATGGCCGAGCGGCCCGGAGGGTTGGACCCTGCAAGGGTCGGCGCACCGCCGACGAGGAGCCTTATCATGAGCAAACTCGCCCCAATCCACGGCTTCGTGGGCGACATCGAAAGCGCCGTGAAGGAAAATCAGGCCTACAGGCGCGTCATCTTCACCGGGCCGCACCTGCAGCTCGTCGCCATGACCCTCAAGCCCGGCCAAGCCATCGGCGAGGAAATCCATCCCGACACCGACCAGTTCATCCGCGTAGAGAAGGGTCATGGTCGCGCTGTCCTCGAGGGCGAGACGCGCAAGATCGGCGATGACGACGCCGTCCTCGTGCCGGCCGGCGTGCGGCACGACATCCTCAACACCGGCGACAAGCCGCTGCGGCTCTACACGCTTTACGCGCCACCGCATCATCCGGCCGACCTTGTCGAACCGGAGCGGCCGCTGCCGCCCCAGATCGTCGCATCCTGAAGGGGACCAGCCATGACCTACCAAGATATGCTCGTGCTCGTCGACGACACCCCCGCCAGCATGGCGCGGGCGACGATCGCGACCGGCCTGGCGGCTATGCTCGACGCGCAGATTACCGGCGCCGCGCTCAAGAGCACATTCCTGCTCAATTACGTCGCCGCCGAAGCGGTCACCTACCTGTCGCCAGCGCTCATCGACTCCCTGATCAAGGAGCACGATCAGACAGTGGAGCGCCGGTGCGAAGACGCGCGGATGGCCTTCGAGCGGATCGCGGCTCAGAGCGTCGTGCGCTCCGACTGGCGGGTGCTGGAGGGCGACGACGACGCCGAGCTCGTGCGCTGCGCCCGCCGCCACGATCTGACCGTGGCGCCTCGCCTCATGAAGGCGCCGCTCGGTGACCGGCAGATCACGGCCGGCGACCTGGCGCTCAAGCTTGGCGGCCCGGTCCTGGTCGTTCCGGATCTGGCCTCGGCGCAAAGCGAGGTGGGGCGCAACATCCTGGTGGCCTGGAAGGGAACGCGGGAGTCCGCGCGCGCCCTGCACGACGCCTGGCCCCTGATCACCCAGGCCGACAGCGTTCGCTTCCTGATCGTCTCCCCCAATGGCGACGAAGGGCCCGACGGACTTTTGCAGCGGCATCTGGAACATCACGGCCTGACGGCCGACATCGTCGTCGACCGCAGCGACGACGACGCGGCCGCGGCGATCATCCGTCGGCATGTGGCGTCGCTGAAGCCGGACCTGCTGGTGATGGGACTCTATGGACGCTCACGGACCAGCGAGCGGGTGTTCGGCGGCGTCAGCCGCGACCTCGTGGGCGATCCGCCGATCCCCATGCTCGTCTCCCACTGACCGGTGTTGACGATCGTCAATGTGGCGCTCCCCGGCCGGGGGGACCCTTCATTCGACCACGCCGGTCAAAGGAGACAGCCATGAGCCTTCACGACAACAAATCGTTCCTTCCCACCCTCTCGCAGCAGGCGGGCCAGGTCTTCGCGCCCCTTCAGCGCGAGATCGATCGCGTCTTCGCCGACTTCAACCGCGGCCTCGCCCAGTTCGACATGTCCGGCATCTCGCCGAGCATGGACTTTCGCGAGACCAAGGACGCCGTGGAAATCAAAATCGACGTTCCAGGGATGAGCGAGAAGGACCTCGCCATCACCGTCGACGACGACGTGCTGACGATCAGCGGCGAGAAAAAATCCGAGCGCGACGACCAGCGTCACAACTATCACGTGGTCGAGCGCGGCTTCGGCGCCTTCAGCCGCTCGGTCAAGCTGCCGCGCGGCGTGGAAGCCGAGAAGTTCTCGGCGGTCCTGAAGGACGGCGTGCTCACCGTCTCGGCTCCCAAGGCCGCCGCGTCCAGCGAACGCACGATCAAGATCGAGGCGAAATCCTAGTCTCGGGCGGGACCTCGGACCAACTGCGGCCCGCCGCTCTCTCCGGGACACCCCCGGCCCGGAGAGAGCCACTGGTCAATCGGCGGCCGCCCTCGCCGCCCCGAAGCGCGCGCCAAGCCGGCGCCCGACGTCCTCTAGCATGTCATGCACCGCCTCTTCGGTGATGTTGGGCACGATGGAGCCGAAGTGGACGTGCTCGAGCACCTTGAGGCCGCACACTCCCGCCAGATGATTGTCGAACGCCTGCTGCAGGGTCGCCAGCGCGCCGGTCAGATTCACCCAATGATCCGGCGCTCCGGATGTGGAGATGCTGAGCAAGGTCTTGCCCAGGAGCAGCGGCTCCAACCCGCCTGAGCCCGGCGAATAGCCGAACCCCATGCTGAAGACCTTGTCGACGAAGCCCTTGAGGATGGCGGGAGGCGCGTTGAACCAGAACGGATAGACGAAGATGAAGCTATCGACGTCCGCCAGGATCACCCGCTCGGCGGCGGTGTCGGCGGCCGGCGCGAAGTGCTCGGCGGTCGGCAACTCCTCGGCGCGCAGGCGTGGGTCGAAGCCCGCCGCATAGAGATCGCGCAGGATCACCGTGTCGCCGAGACGCTCCAGGGTGTGGACGCAGGTTCGGGCGATGGCGGCGTTGAAGCTATCGGTCTTGGGGTGGGCCAGTATCACGGCGTGTTTCATCGGAGGGGCCTCGCTGGGTTTGCCTCGTTCACCATTCACGCGACCCTTGGGCTTGGCCTTGATATCGGTCAGGGCAGGTCGCCCGCTCCTCGGCGAACATGGATCAGGAGGAACTGCCCATGATCGTCGATGAACGCACGTTGATCCTGGTGGCCGACGGCCGCCGCGCCCGCCTCTTCGAGGAGAGGGTGCGCGGCGGCCCTCTTCACGAACGCTCTGAAGTCGTAGCCGACGCCCGCTTCGAGGCGGCGCCCCAGCGACTTCGGCCGACCACGTCTTCGTCGATGCGAGAAGGCCGTCACACCGTCGAGACCCTATCGTCCAAGCAAAAGGGCGAGCGGCGGTTCCTCGCCGAGGTCGCCGACCGCGTGGCCTCCTACGCTGACGAGGAGCCGTTCGACCACATCGTCCTGATCGCCGCCCCGAAAGTGCTCGGCGCCCTTCGCAAGTCCCTGCCCGCCGCCATACGGCGCAGGCTCGTCGGGGACGACCCGCATGATCGCATCGAGGCCGAGGAGACGGCGATCCGCGCGGCCTTGGCCCAGATCCGCCGCGCACGGTCCTGAGACACCACGCGCGAGGGGGCTTGAGCGATGTCAAGGGCGGCGGCCGCGTCTTGGCCGATCATCGAGCGTCAAGGGAGCACTCCATGGTCCGACCATCCGCTTTCAGAACCGATCGCCTGATCCTCGGGGCGTGCCTCACCGCCCTGGGCCTCGCCGGAGTCCTGGGTTCACTGGTCTTGATCTACGGCGACACGCCGGCGATCGACCACTGGCGCATCCAGATCGGTCTTGCCCTTTCGACGCTTGGCGCGGGGCTGGCGCAGGTCGCGTTGCTGTTCGGCCTCTTCCTCCTGTTGACCGCCAAGCGCCGATGACCGCGCTGCTGGAGCGCTCGGCGGCGCGATCGAGATTCTTACCTGCCCCACCGACGAACAGTCGGTGATCGCCGCCCAGACGCGTTCGCTTCTGGACGGCGAAGCCGCTCACAAGGTGAGATGGTCGACCACCTCGCTGACCCCCGGGACGGCCCAGGCGGCGCGCTCGGCCTCCTGACGGTCGCTCCAGGTGCGAACCTTACCCGTGAGGATCACCTTGCCGCCGGTCACGCCGACGGTGATTCCGGCCGCTTCCAGCTCGGCGTTGCGATGGAACGCCTTTTTCAGCTGATCCTTGACGTCCTTGGGCTCCACATGGGGCCGCACCTTGACGCCGTTCACCACGCCGCGCACCCCGGTGATGGTGCGCACCAGTCGTTCGGCCTCCTGGCGCTGATAGGCCCAACCGACCGAGCCTTCGAGGTAGACCCAGCCGTTGTCGACCCGAACCTTGACGCCTTCCTTCGGCGCCTCGACGCTCCACGCCAGGATGCTGGTCACCCGCTCGGCGATCTTGGTGTCGTCCCAGCGTACATCCGTGGGCAGGCGCACTTCGATGTCGACGGCCACGGCGTTGACCCCCTTGACGCGTTTGACCGCGGCCTCGGCGGCGATCTTCTGACTGTAGGTCTTTACGTAGCCGCTCAACGTGACGACGCCGTCGCTGACGCCGACGCCGATGCCCGCCGCGTCGATCCGCGGATCGAAGGATAGCTCCTCCTCCACCCGCTCCTTGATGTCTTGGTCCTTGTCCATCTGCTTTCTCCTGCGGCTCTGCGCCGCCAGCCGAGGATGCGCCTGGCTCATGCGGCGGCCTTGACGACCGTCAACCGCTCCGGATCGATCAAAGCCGGCTCCAGCAAGGCCAGACGTGGCGAGGGCGGCGTCGCCGCGCGTCGCCGCCCTTCCAACACATCGCTTGCCCAGAAAGGCGTGCTCAGCCTGGCTTGCGCTTGCGCGCGGCGCCGAGCAGCTGGATGACAGCTGCGGCGGCGCCGATGGCGGCCACCGCCGTGGCGATCGGATGTTCCTGCGCTTCGGCCTTGGCTTCGGCGGCGAGCTTGCGCGCCTTGGGCGCCGCATCGTCGATGATCTCACGAAGCTTGGGGCCGACCTTGTCGGCCAAGGCGTCGGCGGTCGAGCGCAGGGTTTTGGCGGCGTCGGCGACGGCGCTTTCGGCGTCGTCGCCAAGATCGCCAGCGGCGCGCTTGAGCGCCTTGACCGCCTCGTCGAGCACGTCCTCGATCTCGCGACGAACCTGCTTTGTGATGTTCTGGGACATCTCGTCCTCCGTGATTTGCACACCGCCAGCGTCACTGTTGCGGCTCAACGCGCCTTGACGATGGTCAATCGAATGGGCGCTGGCCGCCTCCGTATTGATACGTAAGGGGCAGCCACGACTTTCGGCGGGTGCGGGATCGGGCGCACGCTCGCCACGCTGCAAAGGAGCCGTGTCATGGACAAGCCCTATTCGCCCTTCGCCGCCGACGATCGTCGGCCCGCCGCCATTCTCATCGACGCCGTCGAGCGGCTCGGCGGCTCCATGCGCTTCTCACGCGACGAGGAGATCTACGCGCAGGAGGAAGACGCTGACCGGCTCTACCGCGTCGTTTCGGGCGTGGTCCGCACCAGTCGCTTCTCCGCCGACGGCCGCCGGCAAATCGGATCGTTCTACTACGCCGGCGACCTTTTCGGCTTCGAGGTCGGCAGCCGTCATGTCTTCGCGGCGGAGGCCCTCACCGACTGCGAGGTGCGTGTCGCCCGCCGCGGCGCCATCGCCCTGGCCGCCGGTACCGACAAGATCGACGAAGCCATCCTCGGCGCCACGCAGATGGAGATGGAGCGCCTGCAAGCACATGTGGTGCTGCTGTGCCGCCGCTCGGCCAAGGAGCGCGTCGGCGCTTTCCTGGCGGCGCACGCCAGGAACGACCCCTCCGCCGAGACCGAACTGCCCATGAGCCGCCAGGACATGGCCGACTATCTGGGCCTGTCGATGGAGACGGTGTCTCGCATGCTGACGCGCCTGCAAGACGAGGCCATCGTGGATTTCGGCTCCACGCGCCGTTTCCAGGTTCGCCGCTGGCCCGCACTGGCCGCCATGGCGGCGTGAGGACCTTGCTTATAAGCGTCAGCGATCTGCGAATGCCGGCGGAGCGGGTGGACGTCCAAGCTTCGCCTTGCTCGCCCCGGTTGTTAGGCGTAAATTTTTCTCCCATGTCCACGGCGCGGTCGCCTCATGCTGGCATGGCTCGGCATTTCGGGTGGGTCGCCGGCTATTTCATCGCCCTCACGGCGACGGCCGCCTGCGCGGGGTTGCGGTGGGGGCTTGGCCCGCTGTTCCCCGACCAGGTCGTCCTGATCGTATTCGTGCCCGCGCTGCTTGCGGCCGCCGCGCTGGGCGGCATCGGCCCAACCTTGCTGGCCGCCGGCCTTTCGATAGCCATCAACCTGATGATTGTGGGCGCGGAAGGCTTCGCTTCGGTCGATGCGGCGATCAACACAGCGATCTTCCTGACCATAGCGCTTGGCGTCGGCGCCTTGGGCACCAAGATGCGCCGCAACGCCAAGGACATTCAGCTCTACGTGACGGCGGTTCATGCCCGTGAGGCGCATCTGGCCTCGATCCTCGACGCCGTCCCCGACGCGATGATCGTCATCGACGAGCGGGGGATCATCCAATCATTCTCGCGCGCCGCGGAGCAGCAGTTCGGGTGGTTAGCGTCCGAGGCGCTGGGCCAGAATGTCTCGCGACTGATGCCGGAGCCTTACGCAAGCCACCACGATGGCTATCTTGATCGTTACCTCGCCACCGGTGAGAAGCGCATCATCGGACTTGGCCGTGTGGTGGTCGGGGCGCGCAAGGACGGGTCGACCTTCCCCATGGAGCTGTCCGTGGGCGAGATGCATTCAGGCGAGCAGCGCTTCTTCACGGGCTTCGTCCGCGATCTGTCCGAGCGTCAGGCGGCCGAACGCCGCGTGCGGGACCTGCAGGGAGAGTTGATCCATGTCTCGCGCCTGAGCGCCCTTGGAGAGATGGCCTCGGCCTTGGCGCATGAGCTCAACCAGCCCCTCACGGCGGCCACCAATTTCATGAAGGGCTGCCAGATCCTGATCGACCGAAAGCCCCTGGACGCGGCGCGTCTGAAGGCGATGATCGGACAGGGCGCCGAGCAGACCTTGCGCGCCGGAGACATCATCCGACGGCTTCGTGACATGGCGTATCGCCGCGACATCGAGCGACGGATCGAGTCGGCCGCCAACCTGCTGCAAGAGGCCGGCGCCCTGGCCCTTATCGGCGCCAAGGCCCATGACGCACGGCTGAGGTTCAAGATCGATCCGGACGTGGGGTATGTGCTTGCGGACAAGGTGCAGATTCAGCAGGTCGTCTTGAACCTGATCCGCAACGCTGTCGAGGCGATGCATGACAGCCCGCAAAAGGTTCTGGACGTTGGCGCCCGCGCGCGCTCGGACGGCGCCGTGGAGTTTTGGATAGACGACAGCGGGCCAGATCTGAGTGCTGTCGCCGCGCAACGGCTGTTCGAGCCCTTCTCCTCGACGAAGGGTGAGGGGATGGGGATCGGGCTGTCGATCACCCGTTCGATTGTCGAGGCCCATGGCGGGCGCATCTGGCACGAGAAGAGCCTGCTTGGGGGCGCGAGCTTCAGGTTCACCCTGCCGTCGATCCTTACAGAGGACGCCGAAAATGCCCCCTGAACCCATTGTCCATCTCATCGACGATGACGAGGCCGTCCGCGCATCTCTGAGTTTCCTTTTGGAGATGAACGATCTGCCGGCGCGCACCTACGCTTCGGCAGGTGAGTTCCTGCAGGTGGCCGACGGCCTGTCGCAGGCTTGCGTGGTCACCGATGTGCGCATGCCCAAGATGAGCGGGCTGGAGCTCGTGCGCGCCATGAGCGAGCGAGGTATTCGTTTGCCAGTGGTGGTCATGACGGGCCACGGCGATGTGCCGTTGGCGGTCAACGCCATGCGCGCCGGCGTGGTGGATTTCATCGAAAAGCCGTTCGACGACGGTGTCTTGATCGAGGCGGTGAAGCGCGCGCTGGCGGTGGGCGTGGCGTCGAACACCGGGCGTCTGGAACGCGAACGCGCCCAACAGGCCCTGTCGGGCCTGTCGCCTCGCGAAGCCGATGTGCTGCGGGGGGTCGTCGCTGGCAGGATGAACAAGACGATCGCCCAGGAATTGGGGATCAGTCCGCGCACCGTCGAGATTTATCGCGCCAACGTCATGAACAAGACTGGTGCTCGGGGGCTGCCGGAGTTGATCCGTCTCGCGGTCCTCGCCGGACTTTGAGCCAGTAACGGTCGTGCGTGGATTTTGACAACACGCAAAGCGCCGCCACGCGCGGCGCGTAGTCTCCGGTCAGGAGGCCTCCCGATGGCTCGATTGGACAACAAGGTGGCCGTGGTCACCGGCGCGGCGCTTGGCCTGGGCCGGGCCACGGCGAAACGCATGGCCGATGAAGGCGCGGCGGTGGCGGTTGTCGACGTTCGGCTGCGCGAAGCCGTCGAACTCGCCGACGAGCTGGTGATGAGCGGAGCGGAAGCCTGCGCCTGGCGTCTGGACGTCTCAAGGGAAGTCGAGGTGCGTCAGGTCTTCGCCGACATCGTTTCCCGGTTCGGTCGGATCGACATCCTGGTCAACAACGCCGGC